>NZ_DATFAO010000034.1:0-78285 GCF_035254505.1 Aromatoleum sp.
CCCGGCCTGGACGACCCGGAGCCGCTGTGCAACGAGGCCAACGTGCGGGGAATCCTGATGGCGCCGGTCGCGGGCTTCTGCACCGGCGCGAACGGTTCGCCGTGGGTCCGCTTCAACGTCGCCTACTGCGACAGCGAGCGGCTTTTTGAATACCTGTCGATGATGAGTGCGCAATGAGTTCCGCAGACCCCGTGACCTACCGTCTGGGCATCGATACCGGCGGGACGTTCACCGACTTCGTGCTCGCCGACAACGGCGGGCGCACCTGGCTGTTCAAGGTCGAATCGACCCCCGAGGACCCGAAGCGGGCGCTCACGGCCGGCTTCGGTCAGATTGAAGAGGCGCTGGGACTCGACGCCCGCGCGCTGATCGACGCGACCGAGCTGTGCGTGAACGGTACGACCATCGCGCTCAACGCGCTGATCCAGCACTCGGGCGCCAAGGTCGGATTGCTGACGACGGCGGGCCACGAGGATTCGCTCGAGATCCGGCTCGGCCAGAAGGAGGAGGGTTACCGCTACAACCCGAACTATCCGCCGGCGCGGATGCTCGTCGAGCGCTACCTGCGTCGTCCCGTGCGTGAGCGGATCGTGTCCGACGGCTCCGTGCTGACGTCGTTGAACGAAAACGACGTCGCCGAGGCCTGCGCCTTCTTCCGCGAGCAGGGCGTCGAGGCGGTCGCGATCTCCTTCGTCTGGTCCTGTGTGAACACCGCCCACGAGCAGCGCGCAGCGGAGATCGTCCGCGAACTGCTGCCCGGCGTCTACGTGTCGATTGGCTCCGACGTGCTGCCGCAGATCCGCGAGTACACGCGCACCTCGACGGCCGTGCTCAACGCCTACCTGGGACCGTCGGTCGCGCAATATGTGCGTGAGCTGGAAGGCTTTTTCGCCGAATACGACGGCGCCTCGCGCCTGCGCTACTTCCAGTCGAATGGCGGCATGGCCTCGCCCGCCGAATTCACACGCCGGGCCGTGTATGCAGTCAATTCCGGTCCGGCGGCGGCGCCGCGCGCCGGCACTTTCGTCGCGCGTCCGCTCGGCGTCGACGACATCATCACCGTCGACATGGGCGGCACCTCCTTCGACGTCACGCTGTGCCACGCGGGCCGCGCGAACATCGCGAAGAACGTCGATTTCCTGCGCTACCGGCTCGGCATCCCGGTGATCCAGGTCGAGATGCTCGGCGCAGGTGGCGGCTCGATCGCGGCGGTCGATCGCTACGGCATGCTCTCGGTGGGGCCGCAGAGCGCCGGCGTGAATCCCGGGCCGGCGTGCTACCAGCGCGGCGGAGAACGGCCGACCGTGACCGACGCCAACGTCGTGCTCGGCTACCTCAACCCCGAGGCGCTGCTCGGCGGGCGTCTGCCGATCGATGCCGGCGCCGCACGCGCGGCATTGGCACGTCACATCGCGGAGCCGCTGGGGATCTCGGTCGAGAAAGCCGCTTACGGGGTCGTGCGCGTCGTCAATACCAACATGGTGGCGGGCATTCGCCGCGTCTCGGTCGAACGCGGCTACGACCCGCGCGATTTTTCCCTCGTCGCGGCCGGCGGCGCCACCGGCGCGCACATCACCGCACTGGCGTCCGAGATCGGCATCCGCCAGGTGCTCGTGCCCAAGCTCGCGTCGGGATTGTGCGCGTTCGGGCAAGTCCTCTCCGACGTCAAATACAGCTACATGGCCGCCTGCCCCGGCCGCCTCGACGAGCACACCGACTTCCTGCGGCTCGAATGGCTCTTCCAGGACATCGAGGCCGAAGGGCTGCGCGTGCTGCGGGACGAGGGCTTCGCGGACGACAGGATCCGCATCGAGCGTTCGCTCGACATGCGCTACGTCGGACAGATCCAGGAATGCACGGTGCCGGCGGGCAAGGGGCGCATGCTGCCCGAGTCGGCCGCACTGCTGCGGCAGCGTTTCGACGAGATCCACCAGCGTCTCTTCACCTTCTGCGAGCCGGACAGCCCGGTCGAGATCGTCAATATCGAGAGCACGGTCTATGGCATGTTCCCGGATTTCCCCGCCTGCGGGCACGACGATGTCGACGCCGCGGCAGACCCGGTCAAGAGCTGGCGCAAGGTGTATCTCGGTCAGGGCGACGACATCGTGCCGAGCGAGGTGCCGGTCTATGACGGCGAGCGGATCCGCTGCGGCGTCGCTATCCATGGCCCGGCGCTGATCGAGGAGCCAACGACGACGATCCTGCTCGAAGCCGGCTGGCGGGCAGTGTTGGAGCCTAGCGGCGTCTATCGGCTGACCGACTGCCGCTAGCCTCTGCCGTCCTCGGCTTCAGGGGTGGGCTTTCCGCCACGCGGCGGTCGCTTCGGCAGCGTCCGCCAGCAGGGGAAGGTAATCCACGCCTTCGAGCGGCGTCGCCCGCTTGATCCCTTCTCCGCCTGCCCAGAGTGCGACGTGGCCGGGCAGCAGCTGCCGCAGATGTCGCAGCAGTCCGCTGATCTGCCTTTGCGGGAAGGCGATCGAGAAGGACAGGGCGATGACGTCGATGCGATGCGCTTCAGCCGCATGGACGATTTCGAGCACGGGCATCTGGGTGCCTTGCGGGACACATTCGGCCCCTTCGAGGGCGAGCAGGGACTCGACCATCAGCAGACCGAGCTCGTGCTGTTCTTCGGGCACGCTGGTCAATATCACGCGCGGGCGCGGGCGCGAGCCGGCCGGAAGAGCCCCAATTGCTTGGCGCAACAGGCGCGTCGTCAGTTCTGTAAACAGATGTTCTTCGAAGACCTCGATGCGCCCGTCTTCCCAGGCCTTGCCGACCTCATGAGTCAAGGGCGCAAGCGTGTCCTGGACAAAACGCTGCAGTCCTTGCCGTCCAAGCCGCTGCTGCATCGCCAGCAGGTATCCGACCGAATCGTGCCGGCGGATCAGTTCGAGCAACTCGTCGAGCTTCTCGTCCACCGCCGCTGAGGACGATTCGCGCGGGGCAGGGGCCCGGCGCGCCAGCGCGGCCAGCTCCTCGCTTGCCAGTCCCATCAGTTTGCCCGGCCGATGCCCTTGATCCATCAGGCGTTTGACCAGACGCAGCCGCTCGACCTGATCGTGCGGATACAGCCGTTCGCCGTTCGCGTCGCGTTCGGGCGTCGGGAAACCGTAGCGCCGCTCCCACATGCGGAGTACGTCCTTCGAGAGGCCGGTGTCACGTTCGACGGCGGCGATGTTAAACGGGGGTAGGTTCATTTGTCCTGAACAAAAGTTGGACGAAACGTTGACAAACCAAATCTGCATCCCTATCTTACGAACCAACGGCGAGTTTGTCTAGGACAAACGGTCGAACAAAAGGGAGGGCAGCATGGGCAGAGAGCGCGTCGCGGTGGTGGGTGCCGGCATATCCGGGCTAGCGACAGCATGGTTGCTGCGGTATCGATACAACGTGACCCTGTTCGAGGCGGGCAGCTATCTGGGTGGTCACACGAACACCGTCGACGTGAGTCTGGAAGGGCGCACGCATCCGGTCGACACCGGCTTCCTCGTGTTCAACGACCGGACTTACCCGAACCTCGTTGCGCTCTTCATGCTGCTCGGCGTCGAGAGTACGGAGTCCGAAATGTCCTTCTCCGTGAGTCTCGAGGAGCCTCGACTCGAATGGGCGGGAAGCAATCTCGCGACCGTCTTCGGCCAGAAGCGCAATCTCTTCCGTCGCCCGTTCTGGGCCATGCTGTCGGACATCCTGCGCTTCAACCGCGAAAGCGCCGCCTGGCTGACGACGCACCCGGACGAGCAGCGCAGCCTGCGGGACTTTCTCGAAGAGGGGCGATATTCGCGTTCCTTCTCCGACTGGTACTTGCTCCCGATGGCGGCCGCGATCTGGTCGTGTCCGACCGGGCAGATGCTCGACATGCCGCTCGCCACCTTCGTCCGCTTCTGCCAGAACCACGGCCTGCTGCAGATTTTCGACCGGCCGAAATGGCGCACGGTGAGTGGGGGCGGCCGCGAATACGTGACGCGCATCGCGGAGGCTCTCGATGACGTGCGGCTCGCTTGCCCTGTCGCCTCGGTCAGCCGGGACGGCGATTGGCTCAGGGTCGGTCACGCGCTCGGCAGCGAATGCTTTAACCACGTCGTCATGGCCTGCCACGGCGATCAGGCGAAGACGATCCTCGGTTCCACGGCGAGTGAGGGGCAGCGGGAGGTGCTGGCCGCAATCCGCTATCAGCACAACCGCGCGGTGCTGCACACCGACCCGGCGCTACTGCCGCGGGAGCGCAGGCTGTGGTCGGCGTGGAACTACTTTGCCGGGGCCGGTCGGGCGGACGGGCAGCCGGTCGGCGTGTCCTATCTGATCAACAGGCTTCAGCCGCTGCCCTTCAAAGCGCCCGTCGTCGTCACACTGAACCCCGTGCGCGAGCCCGACCACGCAAAAGTCATCGCGCAGTTCGATTACGCGCATCCGATCTTCGACGGCCCGGCGATCGCCGCGCAGCAGCGGCTCGACGCGGTGCAGGGCGAGGGGGGGATCTGGCTGGCGGGCGCGTGGGGCCGCTACGGGTTTCACGAGGACGGGCTCGTGTCGGCAGTGAACGTCGCCAATCGGCTCGGCGTCAGGGCGCCCTGGCAAGGCAGTGCCGCGCACCCGCAGCGCGCGGTCGCGGTCGCGTGAGAGCGCCCATGGGCTTCCGTCCGCAGCTCTTCTTCGGCCAAGTGATGCACCGCAGGCTGCGGCCGCGGATCAACGACTTCGTCTATCCGGTTTTCTATGTGCAGTTGCCGCTGCGTGACCTCGCGTCGGCCAACTGTGGCGTGTTTTCCGTCGATCGGCCCAACCTGCTGAGCTTTCGTAGCGAGGATCACGGCCCGCGCGACGGCAGCCCGCTGTTGCCCTGGATTCGCGGCCTGCTGCGCGAGCGCGGCCTGCCCGACGACGGAGAAGTGGTGTTGCAGACCTTTCCCCGCGTGCTCGGCTACGTCTTCAATCCGGTGAGCTTCTGGTACTGCCACGCCCGCGACCAGCGGCTGGTCGCGATCCTGGTCGAGGTCAACAACACCTTCGGCGGCACCTACGGCTACGTGCTGCACCGCCACGGCAAAACGCTCGCCGAGGGCGAAGCGCTGCACGCCGAGAAGGTCTTCCACGTTTCGCCCTTCAACGAGGTGCAGGGCGGCTACCGCTTCCGCTTCCAGCTCGAACGTCGCGTGCAGGTAGCCCGCATCGATTACGACGATGCCGAAGGCGAACTGCTGCGCACCTCGATTTCCGGTTCGCCCCGCCCGTGGACTCGCAGCGCTCTGCTCTCCGCCCTGCTGCGCATGCCGTTCATGACCCTGGGCGTGATGGTCCGTATTCACTGGCAGGCCCTCAGGCTTTGGCTCAAGGGTGTGCCCTTCCACGGCGCGCATGCCGTCGCGCCTGCCGCCGAACCTCTCGGGAAATCGACCAAATGAATACTGCGACGATCCTCTGCGGCACCGCGCCGGGCTCGCGAGACGTTCCTGTCCTCTTCACCTTGCTCGACGGCCTTCGCGGCGGACGGCTCGACGTACGTCTGCCGGACGGATCGAGCGCGCTCTTCGGCGATGGCGAGCACGTCGCCGTGCTGCAAGTTCATGACGAAGCCCTGTTCGGACGGGTGCTGGCGCGAGGCGACATCGGCTTCGCCGAGGCCTACCTCGATGGGTTATGGGATTCGCCCGACCTGACGGCCGTGCTGACCCTGCTCGCCGCGAACCGCGAAGTGCTGAAGAGGGCGATCTACGGCTCCTGGCGCCCGCTGCTCGCTGCCCGCATCCGTCACTGGTTGAACCGCAACAGCCGCAACGGCAGCCGTCGCAACATCATGGCGCACTACGATCTCGGCAACGATTTCTATCGTCTGTGGCTGGATCCGACGATGAGCTATTCGTCCGCGCTGTATGGCGGCGCGGGCGAGCTCTCGCTCGATGCCGCGCAGCGCGCGAAGTACGAGCGCATCCTCGAACGCCTCGGCGCCGGGTCCGGCCAGCACGTGCTCGAGATCGGCTGCGGTTGGGGAGGTTTCGTCGAACGGGCCGTCGCACGGGGACTGCGCGTCACCGGCCTGACCTTGTCGCCGGCTCAGCTCGCCTGGGCGCAGCAGCGCGTGCCGGGTGCGGAGCTGCGCCTGCAGGATTATCGCGACCTGCAGGAGCGCTTCGACCATGTCGTGTCGATCGAGATGTTCGAAGCCGTCGGCGAACGCTGGTGGCCGAGTTATTTTCGGACCGTCGCGCGGTCCCTGAAGCCCGGTGGAAAGGCCGTGATCCAGAGCATCACGATCCGCGACGACCTGTTCGCCGCCTACCGCAAAGGGACCGACTTCATCCAGCAGTACATCTTTCCCGGCGGCATGCTTCCGTCGCGCAGCGCCTTCCGCAAGGCAGCCGCGAGGGCAGGGCTCGTCGTGCGGGACGAGCACGCCTTCGGCCTCGACTACGCGCGCACGCTCGCCGAATGGCGCCAGACTTTCGAAGCGCGCTGGCCGGACATCCGGCCACTCGGTTTCGACGAGGATTTCCGCCGCCTGTGGCGCCTGTATCTCAGCTACTGCGAAGCCGGCTTCCGCGCCGGAAGCGTCGATGTCGTGCAGTTCGAACTCGCGCATGCATGAGCGGCGGCGCGTGCTGCTGGCGCTCCTTGCGATGCCGCTGGCGGCGCTCGCCAGCCCTGAGCCGATGCCCGGACTTCGGCGCTGGGGCAGTGGAACGTTCCGGCGCCTGGGCCTGCTGATCTACGAGGCCACGCTGTGGGCGGGTGACGACCCGCTGCAGCCGCCGCTCGCGTTGCGCCTCGATTACCACCGCAGCATTCGCGGCGCCGTTATCGTCGAAGCCAGCGTCAAGGAGATGAAGAAGCTCGGCAGCGACGAGGCCGAACTCGGACGCTGGGCCGCGCAGATGAGGGCCTTGTTTCCCGATGTCGTTGCCGGCGATTCGATCACCGGCCTTTACCACCCCGACGGGGCCGTCTTCCTGCATAACGGGCGAGGCATCGGTGAGATCGCGGACACCGCATTTGCCCGGCGCTTCTTCGGCATCTGGCTCGATGCCGGCACGAGCGCACCGGAGCTGCGGGCGGCCTTGCTGGGGCGATCGGGAGACGGCCGATGAGCTCTCCCGTCCTCACCTATGGCCTGCTCGGGCTGCCGCTCGCCTTTGCCGCGCTGCCGGTCTATGTGCACGTCCCGAGGCTGTATGCGGACAGCGCCGGCATGGACCTCACGCTGCTCGGCGTGATCCTGCTCGGCGCCCGCCTCGCCGACGCGGCGCTCGATCCCTGGCTCGGCGGTCTCGCCGATCGCCTGCCCAAACGCCGAATGCTCGTCGTCGCGCTCGTGCCGCTGGCGATCGGTTTCGTCGCTCTGATGAATCCCGCAGTCTCTCACCCGACCGCGTGGCTGCTCGCATCGCTGACCCTGACCTACCTCGGCTTCTCCGCGGCGACGGTCGCCTATCAAGCCTGGGGCGCGGACGTCGCGCCCGACTCCGCCGCACGCACGCGGCTCACCGCTGCCCGCGAAGGTTTCGGGCTCGCGGGCGTGGTACTCGCCGCTGCGCTGCCCTCGATGATCGCGTCAGACTCCGCCGAAGGCGTCGCCCGGCTCGCGTGGGCCTTGCCACCGCTCCTCCTCATGTCGGCCGCCGTCACGCTGACGGTGGGCGAGGGGGCGCGGCTGCGCCATGCGCCGCGCGAACCCGCGGCAAGCCCCTATCGCGTGCTTGCCGACCCCGCCTTCTCCCGCCTGCTGACGATCTTCTTCGCCAACGGCATCGCGTCTGCAGTGCCGGCGACCCTCTTTCTCTTCTTCGTCGCCGACGTGCTGCATGCCGAGGAACTCGCCGGTCCGCTGCTCGCGCTCTATTTCGTGGCAGGCGCGGTATCCCTGCCACTGTGGGTTCGTCTCGCAGCCGCCCATGGCCGCCCGGCGGCCTGGCTCCTCGCGATGGCACTCGCCGTCCTCGCCTTCGCCGGATGCATTTTTCTCGGGTCCGGCGACGTCGCCCCCTTTGCCGTCATCTGCGCCGCCTCCGGCCTCGCGCTCGGGGCCGATCTGGCGCTGCCCGCGGCCATCGCCGCCGACCTCGGGGAACGACAGGGGCAGGCGGGCGCCTGCTTCGGCCTGTGGAACTTCGTCGCGAAGCTCAACCTCGCGCTCGCGGCCGGACTGGCCCTGCCGCTGCTCGGCTGGCTCGGTTATGCCCCGGGCGATTCTGCGGGCCTTGCAGCGCTGAGCTTCACCTATGCGCTGCTGCCGCTCGTGCTCAAGGCGCTCGCCGCAATGCTCCTGTGGCGCTGGCGTGGTTTTCTGGAGATCTGCTCATGAAACGACTCGGTGCTGCGCTGCTGCCCTTTTGCCTGACAGCCTGCATGTCGACGGACGTCGACCGCTACCGGGCCGAACGGCCCGAACTCGACCTCAGGGACTACCTTAACGGGACGCTCGACGCGTGGGGAATGTTCCAGGGCCGCTCCGGCGAAGTGACGAAACGCTTTCACGTCCTCATCGAAGCCCGCTGGAGCGGCGATACCGGCGTGCTCGACGAGCAATTCAGCTGGTCCGACGGAACAAGCTCGCGCCGCGAGTGGACCCTGATCCGTCAGCCCGACGGAAGTTTCCGCGGGCGCGCCGACGACGTGATCGGGGAGGCCGTGGGCGAAGTCGCCGGCAACGCCCTGCGCTGGCGCTACGTACTGGCGCTGCCCGTCGACGACAAGGTCTACCACGTCGATTTCGACGACTGGATGTTCCTGATGGATGACCGGGTGATGCTGAACCGGTCCTACATGTCGAAGTGGGGTTTCCGGCTCGGGGAGGTCTCGCTGACCTTCGTCAAAAGGCCGCCGCAGCCGTGAATCCCCCAATCTCGGACTGGCGCGGCAAGCGCGTCTGGCTCGTGGGGGCGTCGACCGGCATCGGTGCCGCCACGGCTCGCGAACTGCATCGCCTCGGTGCCCGTCTTGCCCTTTCGGCGCGCAGTGCCGACGGCCTTGGCCGGCTCGGACTTGACGACGTACTCCTCGCTCCCTGCAATGCCACCGATCCGGCGAGCCTGGCCCGCGCACGCGACGCGATCCTGGACGCGTTAGGCGGCGTCGATCTCGTCGTCTATCTCGCCGGGGATTACGTTCCGATGTCCGTCGAGCAATTCGACCTCGCCATTGCCGAGCGCGTCATCGAGGTCAACTTTCAGGGCGCGCTGCGCCTGACGGCGACCGTACTCGCGGACCTTCCGCCCGGCGGGGGCATCGCCTTCGTTGCGAGCGTCGCCGGCTATCGCGGATTGCCGAAAGCGCTGTGCTACGGCCCCGGCAAGGCGGCGCTGATCCATTTCGCCGAATGTCTGCATCTCGATCTCGCACCCAAGGGCATCGGAGTCTGGGTCGTGAATCCCGGCTTTGTCGCAACCCGCCTGACGGCAAAGAACGACTTCGCGATGCCGGCGCTGCACGCGCCCGACGAGGCGGCCATCGCCCTGCTCGAAGGTTTCGCCGACGGCCGTTTCGAAATCCATTTCCCGAGACGCTTCACCCGATTGATGAAACTCCTCGCGCTGCTGCCGTACCGATGGTACTTCCCGCTCGTGCGGCGCTTGACCGGAGGCTGAGATGGCCCTCGACGCCCTGATCCAGTTCTACGAAGAGCTGACGGCCGAAAATCTCGTCCGGCTGCCCGAGTTCTACGCCGAAGCCGCCTACTTCAAGGACCCGTTCAATGAAGTCGTCGGCGCGGCGGCGATCCAGCACATCTTCGCCGACATGTTCCGGCGGGTTTCCCAGCCGCGCTTTGTCATCATGGAACCGCTCGGCGACGGGCGAGGGGCGATGTTGGTCTGGGAGTTCCACTTCCGGGCCCGACTCGGCGCGAGAAACAGCCCGCAACTCATTCGCGGCGTGTCCTATCTCCGATTCGACGCCGAGGGCAGGGTGCGCTATCACCGCGACTACTGGGACCCATCCGAAGAGCTTTACATGAAGCTGCCCGGGCTTGGTATCCTTATCCGCGGCCTGAGAAAGCTGCTTCGCGCCTGATCATCCGGCCAAATGTCACGGAATCCGCATCGCGATTCCATCGCATTGAAACGCAATGGTAGTAACCTTTCGGGATGGCCACGGAAACGCGGGACGGCTGCTTGCCGGACTTCCTCGACCTGCTCCTCGATACCGTGCTCCTCGTCGACGCCGAGGGGCGCATCGTCTATGCGAACGCCGCGTGCGAGCGCATGTTCGGCTATTCGCCGCAGGAGTTGGCGGGGCGTAGCTTGTTCGACTATGTCGTGCCGGAAGACCGCGAGAGGACCCGCGAAGAGGCCGCGCGCGTGATTGCGGGCGATCAACGGATCGGATTCGAGAACCGCTACCTGCGCAAGGACGGCCGTCGCGTGCACGTCATGTGGTCTGCCCGCTGGTCCGAGAAGGACCGGTTGCGGATCGGCGTCGCGCGCGACGTCACCGAGCTGAGACAGGCGGAGGCCGTCCAGCATGCAACCTACGCGATCTCCGAAGCTGCGCACGAGGCCGCGGATCTGGACGTCCTGCTGCGCGAAATCCACCGCATTCTTGCCACGCTGGTCCCGGTGGCGGGCTTGGCCCTCGCGACCTGTGACCGGCGCACGAAGAAACTCAGCTTCACATATCAGATGGACAAGCACGGGAATTCGCCGGTCCTCGACGTCCCGGTCGCCTGTCATTTCTGCGATCAGGTCATGTGCGGCGGAGTTTCCGGGGCGACGCGGGACGCGGCGCTCGCGGCCCTGTCCGGCACCGAAATGTCCGCGGCCGGGAGCGGGTGCACGCTCGCGCTGCCGCTGGTGGCGCAGCAGGAAACGATCGGCGTGCTGGTGCTGAAGAGCGAGCCCGGCACCCATTATTCGGAGCGGGACAAGGAGCTGCTGCATTTCGTCTCCGAACAGGTCGCGATCGCCATCGACCGCGCACAGCTCAAGGCCGAACTGCTGCGCGCCGCACGGCACGACGAACTGACCGGCCTGCCGAACCGGCGTCTCTTCCAGGAGCGCATCCTGTCTGCCCTCGCACGCAGCGCCCGCAACCAGCGGGGGATGGCGGTGCTGTATATCGACGTGGACGACTTCAAGCAGGTCAATGACTCGTTGGGGCACGCCGTAGGGGACCAGTTGCTGCAGGAAGTCGCACGGCGGCTGCAATTCTGCGTGCGCGAAACCGATACCGTCGCGCGGCTCGGCGGCGACGAATTCGTCCTGCTGCTGGAAGACCTGCATAGCCCTGTGGATGCCGAGGCTGTCGCAGACAAGGTCAGGGATGTGATGAGCCCGCCGATGGATCTCGGCGGGCGCGTGCTGCGTGCTGCGGCGAGCGTCGGAATGGCGCTCTATCCCGAGCACGGACTCGACATCGAACAGCTTCTGAGCCACGCCGACGGCGCGATGTACTCGGACAAGCGAAGCAAGGCCGGGACGCCCACGTAAGCGTCGTAGGGCGCCAGGTCAGCACAAGTGCGTCGCGGCTCCGCTCGCGGCGAGGCTGAGCGGGATCGAGACAAAGGCGGAGGTGGAGACGACCAGGACGGTGCCGACGATGACGGCAACGAGTTGCTTGAAGAATACGGTTTCGCGGAGTTTCATGACGTTTCATCCTTTGGTTAGGTCGGCGAGGTCTGGGACTCGTGCCGCGCCCGCGGCTTGCGGGCTATGACTGCACTTTGCGCCGCAGAGCCTGAACACGTCGTGAACAAGCCCGTCTCACCTGCGAGAGCGTCGGCCGACCGGGATTGACCATCGTGGCTGTCGCGGAATTCACAAAGGATATTGCAGATGGACCCAAGCTTCTGGCATGCGAAATGGGAAAAGAACGAGATCGGGTTTCACCAGAATGAAATCAATCCGTTTCTCGTCAAGTACTTCGGAGACCTTTCGGTCGCTGCCGGTAGCCGGGTCTTCGTCCCCTTGTGCGGAAAGACGCGTGATATCGCCTGGCTGCTTTCGCAAGGCTGCCGCGTCGCGGGCGCCGAGCTGAGCCGGGTCGCGATCGAGCAATTGTTTGCCGAACTCGGCGTCGAGCCGCAGATCTCGCGGGTCGGCCGCCTCGAACGCTTCGCGACCGAAGACATCGACGTCTACGTCGGAGACATCTTCGACCTGATCGCGAAGGATCTCAGACCGGTGGACGCCGTGTATGACCGGGCCGCACTCGTGGCCTTGCCGCAAGACATGCGCCACCGCTACTCCCGCCATCTGACCGACATCACGGACGGCGTGCCGCAACTGCTCATCACGTACGAATACGATCAGACCGCGCAGGCGGGCCCGCCGTTTTCGGTGAGCACGCAGGAAGTGCGCCACCATTATGCGGATCGATCCGATTCGACCCTCCTTGAAACCGTCGATGTGCCCGGCGGCCTGCGGGGGAAGTGTCCGGCACAGGAGCACGTTTTCCTGATCGGCAAGGCCGCGTGAGCTGCGCTTCGGCCCGTGTCATTGCCCGCATGCGGATCTGCGGGCAGCGGTGGTGAGCGCGACCGGGTCGGACCCTTTTTCGCTGGCACAACTGCTCGGGTATGCCGCCTTCGTGGTCGGCATCACGGCCTTCTGGCAGCGGGACGACAGGCGACTGCGTTATTTCGTCGTGGCGCTGAGCCTCACCTACGTCGTGCATTTCAGCCTGCTCGGCAACCCTGCCGCGGCGGCCGGCGCGGGCATCTCAGCGGTCCGATCATGGCTTTCGATCTTCACGCGCTCGCCGTGGGTCGCCGCAGCCGTCGTCGCCGCCAACATCGGTTTCGGCGCGGCAGTCGTGACGCACTGGCAACAACTGCTTCCACTCGCCGGGTCGGTGGTCGGCACGCTCGCGATGTTCTTCCTTGACGGCATCGCCTTGCGGGTGACGCTGCTCTTCGGCACCAGTCTCTGGCTCACGAACAACATCCTGTCCGGCTCGATCGGCGGCGCGGCGCTGGAGACGGTGATCGGCCTGACCAATGCCGTGACGATTGTCAGGATGACGATTGCGCGGCGACGCATGCAGACGGCGGGTGAGCCGCCGCAGCCGGGCGGGCGGGTTTCGGGCTAGGCTGAGGCCAGAAACTCGTAGAGCCGCGGATCGCCGCAGAACGCGGCATTGAAGCGCATCCACGGTAGCGGGCCGACTTCCTGTGAGAAGAGATGCCCCGGCGCGAGCAGGATGCCGTGCTCGGCTGCCGCGGCGCTGAGTCGACCGGCATCGGCGTACGCCGAATGGCGTGCCCACACGAACATGCCCGCCGGCGGATGCAGCAGCACTTCGAGGCCCGCGTCCTCCAGCCGGTGACAGGTCTGCGCGAGCGCTTCGCCGAGTCGCTGGCGCAGTCCCTTGAGGTGCTTGCGATAGCGGCCTTCGGTGAGGATTTCCTGCGTCAGGCGCTCGGTGAGTTCGGACGACGAGAGGCCCATCCCCATCTTGATCGCGGTGAGTTCCTCGATCAGCGGCACGTCGCCGACGATGAAGCCGACGCGCAGGCTGGGCGAGATGCTTTTTGAGAAGCTGCCGACGTAGATCACGCGCCGCAGCTGGTCGAGGCTCGCGAGGCTGCGTCGCTGCAGGGTGTCGAGTTCGATCGAGACATCGTCCTCGATGATCGTGAGGTCGTGCCGGTCAGCGAGCTGCAGCACGCGGTGCGCGGTCGCGGGCGAGTAGGAGGCGCCGGTCGGGTTCTGCAGCCGAGGGTTCGTGAAGAAGGTGCGCGGCTTGTGCACGGACAGCAGGGCTTCGAGCTGGCCGAGGTCCGGGCCTTGCGATCCCCAGGGCACGCCGACGATGCGCGCGCCGCAGGCCGAGAGATGCGAACTGAGCACGCTGTAGCCGGGATCGTCGACGAGCACGATGTCGCCGGGCCGCACGAGGCAGCGGGTGACGAGCGCGAGCGCGTGGTTCGCGCCGCCGGTCAGCAGCACCGATTCCGGTCCAGCGCAGATCTCATGTTCGCCGAGCCAGTCGCTGATCGTCCAGCGCAGTGCTTCCAGTCCCTTCGGCAGGCCGTAGCTCGTGAAATTGCCGTCGGGGCGATTGGCGAGTTGACGCAGGTTGCGGCGGATCGCTTCCTCGTCGAGCCAGCTCTCGGGCAGCCAGCCGCAGCCGGCCTTGATGCTCGCCGGTTCGCCTTCCCAGATCCGCCGCACGAGCCAGCGGGCGTCGAAGTCGATGCTGCGTGCCGGCGTGGCCACATCCCGCGGATCCTGCCGGTCGCGAATCCCGCTGCGGACGAAGAAGCCGGTGTTCTGGCGCGCAACGAGGACGCCTTCGGCGACGAGCCGATCGTAGGCCTCGACGACGGTCGAGGGGCTGATGCCGTGCTGGCGTGCGAACTGCCGGATCGACGGGACTTTCATGCCCTGCGCGAGTTTGCGCTGGGCGACGAGCTGCTTCAGGCCGCTGGTGATCTGGGTGACGAGGGCGACGTCGGACTCGTGGTCGAGGTTCAGCATCAGGCGCTCGTGTCGAGCTTCGGCGCGATTTCGCGGAGGATCGCGGCGAAGTAGGGGTTGATCGTGAGCCGATCGAGCACCTTGCCGTCGAGCAGGCGCGGCGTGCCCTGGCGGAATTCGAGATAGCGCACACCGTTGGGGCCGTCGCGGAAGGTCACGAGCGGGATGCGGCGCAGGCAGTTGCGCAGGAAGGCGCTGTCGCGCGTGATGTCGATGCGGTAGCCGTCGGGATACACCTCGGCGCGGCTCCGCGCGTGGATGTTGATGTGTTCGTAGCGGCCGATGTCGACGAGCCGGCTCGCGTCATAGATCGTCATCTCGCGGCGGTTGCCGAAAGCGATCGGGGTCGGGAAGGTGCCCTTCGGCACGAGGTTGTCGAGGAAGTAGTAGCGGTAGTCGATGGGCTGGTGCGCGAGCCACTTGAAGAGCATGCGTGGCATGCCGCTGTAGGCCTCGACGCAGTGCCCGAGGAAGTCTTCCACCGCCTTGTAGCGACCGCGCTCCAGCGCGCGCTGCCAGCCACGCTCGACCGTTTCCTCGGGCGGCGTGACGATGAAGTACATGTGGATCGTCGACACGTAGCGCGTATAGGTCTCGTGCAGGACGCGGGCAATCTGCTTGCTCGAGAAGCTGTCGAAGCGGAAGCGGTCGACGAGCAGATGCGGAATTGCCTGCGCCTGCCGCGCCTTGTCGCTGATGTGGCGATCGAGCTTGCCGTCGATGACCATCACTTCGCGGCTCGTGAGCTGGCCGGCGTATTTGCGTGCCGGCCCGAGCGACTCGTAGTCGAGCAGCAGCCGGCGCCAGACGTCCGGGCTGATCGTCGCGTAGCCGTCGCTTTCGATGCCGCTTTCGCGCATCACGCGCTTGATCATCGGACGGATCGAGCTCTTGCCCGCGGCCGAGGCGCCCTTCAGGCTGATCAGCACGGGCGTCGCGCGGTTGAGCACGCGCGTATAGCCTTGTTGCTCGATCGCGGCGTCGATCATCGGTGCGATCGTGCGGCCGATCAGTCGGCTGCCGTAGGTGTTGCAGACGTGCTGGGTCACGAGGCGGCCGAGCATTTCCAGATCGCCGCCGAGCGTGGTGCGCGTCGTCGCGATCGTGCCGAGCACGCGGTAGAGGCTCTTGAATACGGCACGTTCGAGCGGATCGCTGGCGGCAAGGCCCGTCGCCTTGAAGCGGGCGATGACGCGGTGCTCTCGCTCGGCCGCGGTTTCGGCGCGCACCGATGGCGGTGGCGCTTTGCGGAACAGGCGGCCGATTAAGGAGCGCGGCTGGGGCGGTTCCGGAACATGTCCGAGCGCTGCGGTGAGCAGGGAGCGTACGCGCTCGCCGGCGTCGCGCTGCAAGTCGGTGTACACACGCTTGATCACGTCCGCGTTGGGCGTGATGTGATCGGCGAGGATCTGATGAGCGATGGCGCGGAAGTTCTGGCCGAAGTTCTCCTCGGACGCGCCTTCCTCGACCGCGATATCGGCCGTGATGCGCACGATCAGCTCATGCAGCGCAAGGCGCTCCGGGCGCAAGTCCGCGAGTTCCTCCGGCGGCAGCCCGGTCATTGCGCCGAGCTCGTCGAGGAGTTGCGGCGACGAAAAGGCACACTCCGGGCGGCAGATCGTTTCGAGGGCCCGGAACTCACGCGGAATCCGCGTTTCCACGCCGGGATTCCAGGCGGTGCAGCCAGAGGCGTCGTGGAGCGTGTCGGACATGGTGTCTGGGATCGGTCGTTGGGGGACGTGCAGCGCTCGCTGGACGCTGCGCGATGTGATCGTACTGGGCATTTTGTGCTGCGTCACGCGATTCTCGAATCGCTCATCGGAAACGCCTGTGCTGCGACTGTATTGGTTTGACGAGCCATACAGGAACGCCGAAATCTGGGGGCTTTGTGTCTGGCTGTACTGGAGTCAGGCCCGTACAGTCACCTCACCGACGCACACCCCGAGGATGACCGATCATGACCAGCCCAGCCCTTACGAATGCCTCCCTGATGAACCGCCGTGCAGCCGTCGTACCGCGCGGCATCGGCAACGCACACCCCGTGTTCACCGATCACGCCGAGAACGCCGAGCTCTGGGACGTCGAGGGCAAGCGCTACATCGATTTCTGCGCCGGCATCGCGGTCGTCAACACCGGCCACAATCATCCGGAGATCGTCGGCGCGGTGTCGCGCCAGCTGGAGAAGTTCTCGCACACCTGCTTCCAGGTCGCGGCCTACGAGTGCTACGTCGCACTGGCCGAGCGCCTCGCGCAGCTCGCCCCCGGCAGCGCCCCGAAGAAGGCGATGTTCATGACGACCGGCGCCGAGGCGAACGAGAACGCGGTCAAGATCGCGCGCGCCTACACGGGACGCGCCGGCATCATCGCGTTCAACGGTGCCTTCCACGGCCGCACGATGTTCGCGCTGGCGATGACCGGCAAGGTCGTACCCTACAAGACCGGCTTCGGCCCGCTGCCGGCGGACGTGTATCACGCGCCCTATCCCTCGGCCTATCACGGCGTGAGCGTCGACGACGCGATCGAGGGCATCGAGAAACTGTTCAAGAACGACGTCGATCCGCAGCGCATCGGCGCGATCTTCGTCGAACCTGTGCAGGGCGAGGGCGGCTACGTGCCGGGCACCGCGGAATTCTTCCAGCGCCTGCGCGCACTGTGCGACACGCATGGCATCCTGCTCGTCGCGGACGAGATCCAGACCGGTATCGGCCGTACCGGCAAGCTCTTCGCGATGGAGCACTTCGGCGTCACTCCCGACCTCATCACGCTCGCGAAGGGCCTGGGCGGCGGCATGCCGATCTCGGCGGTCGTCGGCCGTGCGGACATCATGGACGCGATCCCGCCGGGCGGGCTTGGCAGCACCTACGCTGGCCATCCGCTCGCCTGCGCGTCGGCGTTGGCCGTGCTCGACGTGATCGAGAAGGAAGGGCTGTGCCAGCGCAGCATCGCGATCGGCGAGTCGCTGCGCGCGAGCTTCCGCGACATGGCGGGATCGCTGAAGTGCATCGGCGACGTGCGCGGGCTGGGTGCGATGACCGCGATCGAACTCGTCGATCCCGTGACCGGCGCGCCCTCGGCGGACCTCGCCAACAAGCTCAAGGCCGAAGCCTTCAACCGCGGCCTGCTGCTGCTCACCTGCGGCAGCTACGGCAACGTGATCCGCGTGATGGTACCGCTGACGATCCCCGACAGCGTGCTGCGCGAAGGTGTCGCGATCATCGAAACGGTGCTGCACGACCTGATGGCGAAGGGCTGAGGACAGGGACATGGACAAGCGTTCGAATGCCGCGGGCGCCAAGCCCGTACGCCAATCCACGTTCGGGCTCGGTGCGCTGACCCAAGGCGCCGTCGCGGCGATCGGCGACGTGCCGGTCGGCATCCAGGCGCGGGCGATCGTGCCGTCGATCCCGGCCGCCGCACCGAATGCCGATGCGCGTGATGTCGGTCTGCTCGTGCAGCGCTGCCGGACCTGAGGACGATCATGAAGCAGCTATTCATCGCAGGGGCCTGGCGCGACGGCGTGAGCGTGCGCGCCAACATCAATCCGTCGGACGCGAGCGACATCGTCGGCCACTACGCACAGGCCGACCGCGGTCTCGCCGAGGAGGCGATCGCTGCGGCGCGTGCGGCCTTCCCGGCGTGGTCGCGTTCGACGCCGCAGGTGCGCGCCGACGCGCTTGACCGCATCGGCAGCGAGATCCTCGCCCGCAAGGACGAGCTGGGTGCGCTGCTGTCGCGCGAAGAGGGCAAGACGCTGCCCGAAGGGATCGGTGAGGCGGCGCGCGCCGGACAGATCTTCAAGTTCTTCGCCGGCGAGGCGTTGCGCTGCGGCGGCGAGCGGCTGCCGTCGGTGCGGCCGGGGCTGGACGTCGAGATCACGCGCGAGGCGCTCGGAGTCGTCGGCATCATCACGCCGTGGAACTTCCCGATCGCGATCCCCGCGTGGAAGATCGCGCCGGCGCTGGCCCACGGCAACTGCGTCGTGTTCAAGCCGGCCGACCTGGTGCCCGGTTCCGCGTGGGCGCTCGCCGAGATCATCAGCCGGTCGGGGCTCCCCGCCGACGTGTTCAATCTGGTCACGGGGCCGGGCAGTCAGGTCGGTCAGGCGCTGCTGGACAGTCCGGACGTCGACGGCATCACCTTCACCGGCTCGACGGCGACCGGCCGTCGCGTGATGGACGCCACCTCGCGGCGCTTTGCACGGATGCAGCTCGAGATGGGCGGCAAAAATCCGCTCGTCGTGCTCGACGACGCCGATCTCGCGCAGGCGGTGTTCTGCGCGATCCAGGGCGCCTACTACTCGACCGGCCAGCGCTGCACCGCGAGCAGCCGCTTCATCGTCGAGAAGGGCATCTATCCGGCTTTCGTGAAGGCGGTCAGCGATGGGCTCGCGGCACTGAAGGTCGATGACGCGCTGAAAGCCGGCACGGACATCGGCCCTGTCGTCGACGCTTCTCAGCTCGCACAGGATCTCGATTACATCGGCATCGGCCGTGCGGAAGGCGCGCGTCTCGCCTTCGGCGGCGAACGTTTGACGCGCGGGAAAACGGGTCACTACCTGTCGCCTGCGTTCTTCGTCGACGCGGATCCGACGATGCGCATCGCGCGCGAGGAAATCTTCGGGCCGGTCGCCTGCGCGATTCCTGCCGCCGACTACGAGCACGCGCTCGCGCTCGCGAACGACACCGAGTACGGCCTCTCGGCGGGCATCTGCACGAGCTCGCTGAAGCATGCGTCACACTTCAAGCGCAACGTCGAAGCCGGCATGGTGATGGTGAACGTGCCGACCGCGGGCGTCGATTATCACGTGCCCTTCGGCGGGCGCAAGGCGTCGAGCTTCGGTCCGCGCGAGCAGGGCCGTTATGCCGAGGACTTCTTCACGATCGTGAAGACGGCGTACACCGGCGCTTGACGCCAGCTCTCCCGCTCCGGCAAACAGTCGTAACCCCCTTCCTCCCAATCGTTGCCGGAGCTTCGCCGGCCCGGGCCGATCCAGTGGCCCGGGCGGCCTTTTTTGATTCCGCCAAGCGTGGTGCGCCGATGGAATTCGCCCGTGTAAGGGGAGGAAGGCATCCCTTCGTAACCCACTCGGGTTATTCCGACTATGCGAGCTGCGATAGGTCGCCGACTTGTATTGCTAAGAATATTTCTAGAAATATTCTTTTAAATCCGCCGACTTGCACGACTCGCTCCTCCGTTATCGCTCTATGCGAGCTGATACCACATCTCGAGTACGGCTATTTTTCCAAATTTGATTGAAATCATTTTCCATTTTGCCGAGGACGTCCAAATTCGCGCCCGTTCACAACGCAATAGAAAGGAAGACGATGAAGCTGCTCAGTTTGCTCGGTATGTCGCTGTTGTTGGCGGCGGGCCCCCAGGTCTATGCCGCGGAGGAAATTCAGGGACAGGAAGAGGCAATTCTCACCGATGCACCGCAGGTGCCGCCGCAGATCACGCGCAAGCATGCGACCAAGGTGATCGTGAATCTCGAGGTCAAAGAAACCAAGATGCGCCTTGCAGACGGCGTGGAATATGTGTTCTGGACCTACGGTGGGAAAGTCCCCGGGAAATTCATCCGGGTTCGCGAAGGCGATGAAGTCGAGTTTCACCTGAATAACCATCCGTCATCGAAAGTTCCCCATAACATCGACTTGCACGCCGTCACCGGCCAAGGCGGCGGCGCCGGTGCCTCGTTTACCGCGCCCGGCCACTCGTCGGTGTTCTCGTTCAAGGCTCTGAACCCGGGTCTCTTCGTTTATCACTGCGCGACGGCCCCCGTGGCCATGCATATTGCGAACGGCATGTACGGAATGATTTTGGTCGAGCCGAAGGAAGGCATGTCCAAGGTCGACAAGGAGCTCTACGTCATGCAGGGCGACTTCTATACCAAGGGCAGGAGCGGCGAACCCGGACTTCAGCCGTTCGATATGGAAAAGGCGGTCGACGAGCGTCCTTCGTACGTCGTCTTCAACGGCTCGGTAGGCGCCATCGCCGGCGACAACGCGCTGAAGGCCAAGGTCGGCGAAACCGTGCGCATGTTCTTCGGCGTCGGCGGCCCGAATCTCTCTTCCAACTTCCATATCATCGGCGAGATCTTCGACAAGGTTTACCCGGAAGGCGGAACCAAGTTCGTCAATGAAAACGTGCAAACGACCATCGTCCCCCCAGGCGGTGCGACCGTGGTGGAGTTCAAGGTCGATGTGCCGGCCACCTACGTCCTGGTCGACCACGCGCTGACCCGTGCCTTCAACAAGGGCGCGTTGGGCATGCTGAAAGTCGACGGCCCGGAGAACAAGGTGATCTATTCCGGCAAGCAGAACGATGCGGTCTATCAGCCCGAAGGCTCCGGTATTCAGGAGATGGACGGCAACGCGCCGCCGCTGGTGTTGGCCAAGAACACCAAGGACCGCATCAAGTTCGGCGAACGGATCTTCGGCAATAACTGCCTCGCCTGCCACCAGGCCACCGGTAGCGGTATCAAGGGCGCCTTCCCCCCGCTGGCGAATTCGGACTTCTTGAACGCGGACAAGAACCGCGCGATCGAGACCGTGGTTCACGGCCGCGAGGGTGCAATCGTCGTCAATGGCGAGAAGTTCAACGCCGTGAT
Source organism: Aromatoleum sp. (assembly GCF_035254505.1). GTDB lineage: Bacteria > Pseudomonadota > Gammaproteobacteria > Burkholderiales > Rhodocyclaceae > Aromatoleum. The sequence goes on from NZ_DATFAO010000034.1 coordinate 21,013, forward strand.
GCCGGCCCAGGTGCTGAGCGACGAGGACATCGCCAACGTCCTGACGTACGTGTATGACTCCTGGGGCAATTCCAAGAAAGTCATCACCCCGGCCGAAGTCAAAGCCGTTCGGGCAAACAAGCCGGCTGCTGGTCAGCCGTCGGGCGCCGAGCACTAAGCCATACCTCACCGCGAAAGCCGATCAGCGAGCGAAGGAAGTCAGTACATGAAAAAGGCATTGGTCTTCCTTCTGCTCGTGCAGGGCGGCGTGGCCATCGCGGATCAAGTCCGGATCGACGGCGGCGTATTTACGCCGCTGTACGGTTCGGCAAAGCAACCCGTTCGTGTCGATTCTTTCGTCATGGATGTCACACCGGTCACGAACGCCGAATTCCGCGGCTTCGTGGCACGCCACCCCGAGTGGCAAAGATCGTCGCTGAGTCCGCTCTTTGCGGAATCCGATTATCTGCGTCACTGGCAATCGGCGAGCGAGCCGGGCTCGCACGCACCGGCCGACAGCCCGGTGGTCAATGTCTCGTGGTTTGCCGCCAAGGCTTATTGCGCCTCTCAGGGCAAGCGATTGCCGACGGTGAATGAATGGGAGTACGTCGCCTCCCGCCCCATTCCGGGGGCCGACATCCGCCAGGTGATCCTGGACTGGTATTCGGAGCCGACGCCCGAGGTATTACCCGCGGTCACTTCCGGATTCAAGAACAGCACCGGCGTGATCAGCCTGCACGGACTGATCTGGGAATGGACGCAGGATTTCAATTCGGCCATGGTCACCGGTGAATCGAGAGCCGACGGTTCGCTCGACAAGACCTTGTTTTGCGGCGCCGGCACCGCCAACGCGGCCGACAAATCGGATTACGCGGCCTTCTTGCGCTTCGGTTTCCGAAGCAGCCTGAAGGCCAAATACACGATCAATAACCTGGGCTTTCGCTGCGTCCAGGAAGCGAGGAACAAATGATCAAGGCACTGATTCTGCTACTGCTGAACCTGTCGATCGGATTGGCCGGCGCTTTTGCTGCCGACCTGCCGAACGATTCGATCTATCAGGTGAAATCGAAGTGGGTCGATCAATCAGGAAAGACGGTTGAACTCTCGTCGCTCGCCGGCAAACCGGTGGCGATTTCGATGATCTACCTCTCCTGCAAGTTCTCCTGCCCGACCACCGTCTCGCACATGAAGGCGCTGCAGCGAATGCTGCCCGAGCACTTGAAGAACGACATTCAATTCGTGTTGGTCAGCTTCGACCCGACGCACGACACGCCGGCCGCGATGAAGAAATTTGCTGGAAAACATTCGCTCGAGTTTCCGCAATGGCGCTTTATCACGGCGAGAAACGAATCCGATCTGCGTGAACTGTCGTCCTTGATCGAATTCAAGTATCGAAAGATCGCCAACGGGGACTTCGAGCATTCCTTCGGGATCGCTGCGCTGGATGCCGAGGGCCGGATGATCGGCAGCACCATCGGGTCAAGCATGGAGGAGAAGGACCTGGTTCCCCTCTTTGAAAAATCGTTTCTGCGACCCATCGCGGCCGTCCAATAGTCAGGCGACCGCAACGCTCGCCGCGAGGGCCGCGCGCAGGTCGTCAATCAGGTCCTGCGGATGCTCGATTCCGACGCTGAGTCGGATCAAGCCCTCGCCGATCCCGCTTCGTGCCCTTGCCTCGGGTGAGATGAAACTGTGCGTGGTGCTCGCAGGATGGCAGGCGAGGCTATCGACATCCCCGAGCGACACCGCTTGGGTGAACAGCTTCAGGTTATCCAGCAGAGCCCCCGCCGCGCGGCGAGTTCCCCGCGCAAGCTCGAACGAAACGATACCTCCATATCCGCCCTCCATCTGCCGGCGCGCCTGCGCGTGCTGAGGATGGCTTGCGAGCCCCGGGTAGTGCGTCGCGGCGACCGCGGGGTGCGACGAAAGGAAGGCGGCGACCTCGGCCGCGCCTTCGCAGTGCGCCGCCATGCGAAGGGGGAGGGTTTTCATGCCGCGCAGGATCAGGAAGGCCTCGTGCGGAGCCAGATTGCCGCCGACGTGCCCGAGGCCGGTTGCGCGCACCGGGGCGATCAGCCGTGCTGCGCCGGCCAGCACGCCTCCGGTGCTGTCGCCGTGACCGCCCAGGTATTTCGTCATCGAATGCATCACGAGGTCGATACCATGTTCGAGCGGACGGGTCAGGCAGGGCGAGCAGAACGTGTTGTCGGCGACGGTCGTGATCCCGCGGGGCCGTGCGATCGCAGCAACGGCGTCCAGATCGTGCAGGTGCAGCGTCGGATTCGTCAGCGTCTCGACCCAGATCAGACGCGTGGCCGGCGAAAGGCTTGCTTCGAGCCCGCGCTCCGCGGCATCGACCACACGGATGCCGAAACGCGCGCCCAATGCGTTGAACAGGCTTTCCGTGCCACCGTATAGCGGCCCGAGGAACACGATCTCGTCGCCCGGAGCGAGCAACGCGAGCAAGGTCGAGGACACGGCGGCCGTGCCGCTGCAGAAGGCGACCGCGGCCTCCGCGCCTTCCAGGTCCGCCACCTTGTCTTCGAGCGCCTTGACCGTCGGATTGGCGAAGCGGCTGTAGCGATAGCCTTCCGCCTCGCCGGCAAAGATCGCGGCGCCATTGTCGAGGGTGCCGTACGCGAAGGCGGACGTCTGGGTGATCGGCGTCGCGATCGCGCCGCTGACCAGGTCGGGCTTTTGGCCGGCATGGACGGCTCGTGTGCGTAGATGGTTCATGGGAAGTGTCCCGACGGGGGAAGAGTCGGGGGATTGTGGCACTGATGATTCAACAGAGGGTGCCTGCGATGTATTTCCAACCGCGCGCACCGCGGTTGACAGCAGCTCCCCGCAGGTAGATAGTTGCTTTGGTTAACCATTAACAAAGGTAACCATACGATCCGATGCAAGGATTTTTCCGGTCTTATCTGTCCGTCTATCGGCCGCTGATCCAGGCGCTGAACGAGTTACTCCGTCCTTACGAGCTGTCCTATTCGCTGTGGCAAGTGATGCTCTATCTGCACGAGCATGCGCAAGCCTCGCTCGTGGAGATTTCCAATTACTACGGCATCGAAAAACCGGGCGTCACCCGCCGGGTGCAGCGCCTGGAGGAACTCGGGTATCTGATATGCGTACCGGGCAGCGACCGGCGGGAGAAGTCGCTTGCGCTGACCGCCCAAGGCGAGCGTATTTACGCGGAATGCCGTGCGCAGATCACTGCGCTGGAGACGCGCGTGACCGCGGGAATCGCGCCTGGTCCGCTGGAGCAGATAGTCGCCGTCTTCCCTCAGTTGCTCGCCAATCTCAAATAACATTTTCCCATCATGCAATCCTCACCGCTGTGGACCCGGAACTTCCTGATCGTTTCGGGCGTGAATTTCTTTTTGTGTCTCGTCTTCTATATGCTGATCGTGGTGGTCGGCGCCTACGCCATCGATGCGTACGGTTCGTCGTTGAGCGAGGCCGGACTCGTCGCCGGCATCTTCGTCATCGGCACTCTGTCGGGGCGACTGATCATTGGTCAGTTGATCGACGTCCTGGGTCGTAAGACGACGATGATCGTCGGCACGGCCGCGTTCGCGCTGACGGCCTGCCTGTATTTCCTGAGCCACTCGGTGTCGACGCTGATCGTCGTGCGCTTCCTGCATGGCCTCGCGTTGGGCGTGGCCAGCACCGCGGCTGGAACGGCGGTGGCACACATCATCCCGCCGGATCGCAAGGCGGAGGGCATCGGTCACTACAGCCTCAGCACGACCCTGGCGTCGGCCATCGGCCCCTTCCTGGGGCTTTGGCTGCTGGAGCACGCCAATTTCAACTGGATATTCGTGACCTGCCTGGTGATCGCGGTGCTCGGCCTGCTGGCGGCCCTCTGGCTGCAGGTACCGGAGATGGATCCCTCGCACAAGGAAATCCGCGGTCTTGAATTCTCGTTCGGCCGCTTGCTCGAAACCAAGGCTGTTCCGGTGGCCGCGGTCACCTTCCTGGGAGGCTTGTGCTATGCGAGCGTGCTCGCTTTCATCAACGTGTACGCGGGTGAGCTCAATCTCGTCACTGCTGCGAGCTTCTTCTTCATCGTGTATTCGGCGGTGGTGTTGTGCTCGCGTCCGCTGACGGGGCGGCTGATGGACCGGAAGGGGTCCAGCGTGGTGGTCTATCCGTGCTGCGTGCTACTCGCGGCGGGATTGGCCCTGTTGGCCAATGCGCACACCGGGACGTCGCTCCTGGTGGCCGCCGCATTGATCGGTCTCGGATTCGGTAATCTGCAGTCGGCGCTCTACGCGGTTGCCGTCAAAGTCGTGGCGCCGCATCGCATGGGTCTCGCGACATCGACTTTCTTCATCTTCATGGATGGCAGTCTGGGCTTCGGTCCCTACCTGCTCGGCGTGACGATTTCGCACATGGGCTATCGCAACCTGTACTGGAGCATGGCGGCGCTTGCCGTGCTATGCATGGGCGCGTTCTACCTGCTCCACGGGCGGCACGTAGCGCGCCTGCGAGCTGCTGCAGTCGCGTGAGGCTTGCCCTGACCTTCCGCCGAGACGGAATCAGTCTTGCGGCGTTCGCGGAATCAGCACGACGAAAGTTGTCCCGGCTGCTTCGGTCGACGTGACGCTCACCGCTCCGCCGTGCGCCACCGCTATCCGGCGGACAATGTAAAGCCCGAGGCCCAGACTTCCCGGCACCCGCGGTAGCTCGGACTCGGCACGCTGCAAGGGTTCGAAGATCTCTTCGAGGCGGGCCTGATCGATCTTGGGTCCCTCGTTATGCACCTCCATGCGCACGTGCTGCTCCTCGCCCAGCACGCTCACGGAGATCTCGCCCGATGGCGTCCCGTGCTGCACCGCGTTTCCGACGAGGTTGGAAATCAACTGGCCGATGCGCTTGCGGTCCACCACTGCGGCGGTGTCGCCCGATTCGGTGAACTTCAGAGCATAAGTGGGATGGGTGGCGGCGATCTCGGCGATGACCTCTCTGCATATCTGCGCCAGGTTGGCATGCTCGAGCGACAGCTGAATCAAGCCGTGGAGGCGGCTGCGAGAAAAATCCTGCAGCTCGGCGAGCATGCCTGCCATGCGGAACGCGGACCCGGCAATCCGTTTCGCTGCAGCGCGTTCGGCCTCGGGCAACAAACGGGACTGCGCCAGCATCTCGGACGACGACACGATCGAGTTCAGCGGGTTGCGCAAGTCGTGGCCGATCGACGCGGTGAACAGGTCCGACTCCCTTTCCAGCGTTGCAGCGAAGCGGACCACGGATTCGGCGAGAACCTGATCGATCGCTTCGTCGAAGCGCACGAGCTGATCCACACTCTCGCGGTCGATGCCGGCCGAGTCGAGCCACATGCGTGTGACGGCAGCGCGCAGCGCCCGATACTCCGAAACCATTTCCGAAAACGTGAAGTGGTCCACGGCACGCGCTTTGCCGTGGTCGTGTGCCGCGCTGTCGCCCCCATCGGCAAGTAGCGGCCCCAGGCCGACCGACTTCTGCAGCTGCTCGGCCCGCGATTGTGAGGTCTCGATGTCGGCTGCAATGAAGCGCAGCATTCGCTCCGCATCGTCGCGAAGGCCGCCCACTGTCATGAGTCGCCCCGGTTGCAACGAGCGCGCAAAATCCTCCCATTGCTTCAGGATGGGCTCAAGGTTATCCAGGATGAAGGTCGAAAGTCTCACGTTGCAAACCTCGTTTGGCGGGAACGTGCTTTGCTAGGTAGGAAGGATTCCAGCGACATCCTCAGGAGCGACAGTGCGTATTCTCGTGATCGACGACGACGTAGACGGAGCGGACGCTCTGGCGGCCCTGCTGACGCAATCCGGCCATGACGTCGAGGTCGCTTATGAGGGGGCTCAAGCGCTCGGTCTGTCCTTTGCGGCAGAAGCGGCCATCGTGGACCTGACGATGCCGACAATGGACGGCTTCGAGGTCGCGCGAAGGTTGCGGCAAGTCTATGGAGCGAGTTTACGCTTGATCGCTTTCTCCGGACACGACGACGATGTAACCAAGCAGCGCGTCGCGACGGATTTCGACGGTTACCTGCGAAAGCCGGCAAGCCTTGTCGATATTTCCAAGGCCTTGCAACATTGAGACTCGCGCCTTCAGACTTGGCTTGCCGCTTCGATCTCCTCGGAAAGCTGCAGCCAGTTGTCCTCGTGCGCATTCAGGCTCTCGTCGATCTGCTGCAGCGCTTTTCCCAGTTCGGCAAGTTCCTGCACCGAGGGGGAGTTGGCCAGCCGGGCTTCGGTGGCGTGCTTGCGCGCCTGGACTTCCAGGATCGTCTGCTCGAGCTTCCCCAGGTCGCGCTTGAGGTTCTTGAGCTTCTCCGGGCTGATCCGGTTGGCCGCAGCCGGGGCCGGGGCGGGCTCATGCTTCGGACTCTTGAGCGAGGCCTTGAGCTCTTCGCGGGCGCGGCGGGCTTCGTCGAGCAGGTATTGCTGGTAATCGTCCAGATCGCCGTCGAAGGGTTCGACGCCGCCACGCGCCACCAGCCAGAACTCGTCGCACACCGAGCGCAGCAAGGCGCGATCGTGTGAGACCAGCATCACGGTGCCCTCGAATTCGTTGAGGGCCATGGCCAGGGCTTCGCGGGTGGCGAGGTCAAGGTGGTTGGTCGGTTCGTCCAGCAACAGCAGGTTGGGGCGCTGCCACACGAGCATGCACAGCACGAGGCGGGCCTTTTCGCCGCCGCTCATGGTGCCCACGGGCTGCTGCACCATGTCTCCGCTGAAGTTGAAGGTGCCGAGAAAGGTCCGCAGATCCTGCTCACGGCCGCTCTGGCCGGCAGGCAGGCCTTCGCGCGCCATGCGCACCATGTGTTCGAGCGGATTGTCCTGTGGGCGGAGCACGTCCAGCTCCTGCTGGGCGAAATAGCCGATGCGCAGCCCCTTGCCCTCGGTGACCACGCCGCTGATGGGGGTGAGGTCGCGGGCGATGGTCTTCACCAGTGTCGATTTGCCGCGACCGTTGGCGCCCAGGATGCCGATGCGCTCGCCCGCCATCACCGACTTGTTCACGCCGCGCACGATCACCGTCGGCGGCGTGCCGGCCGGGGCACCTTCCGCGGGCGGATAGCCGAAGCAGGCGTCTTCCATCGCCAGCATCGGGTTGGGCAGGTTCAGCGGTTCCTTGAACTCGAAGGTGAAGTCGGCGCTCGCGAGCACCGGCGCGAGCTTGTCCATGCGGTCCAGCGCCTTGACCCGGCTCTGGGCCTGCTTGGCCTTGCTGGCCTTGGCCTTGAAGCGGGCGATGAACTTCTGCAGGTGCGCGATCTTGTCCTGCTGCTTGGCGTAGGCGTTCTGCTGCAACTCCAGCTGCAGCGCGCGCGTGTCCTCGAAGGTGGAGTAGTTGCCGCCGTAGCGCGTCAGCTTGTGGTTGTCGATATGCACGGTGACGTCGGTGATGGCGTCGAGGAATTCACGGTCGTGGCTGATGACGACCAGGGTGCCGGTGTAGCGCTTGAGCCAGGCTTCGAGCCAGACCAGCGCGTCGAGGTCGAGGTGGTTGGTCGGTTCGTCGAGGAGCAGCAGGTCGGACGGGCACATTAGCGCGCGGGCGAGTTGCAGGCGCATGCGCCAGCCGCCGGAGAAACTGTTCACCGGATTGCATAGTTCGGTGGTCTTGAAGCCGAGCCCGAGGATCAGCGCTTGGGAACGTGCCTGCGCGTCGTGGGCCCCCGCGTCGTGCAGCGCCATGTAGGCGTAGGCCATGCGCTCGCCGTCGTCGCTCGCTTCGGCCGCCGCGACTTCCTGCTGGGCCGCGAGCAGCGCCGTGTCACCCTCGATCACGAAGTCGGTCGCGGATTGGCTCGTTTCCGGCATGTCCTGTGCGACCTGCGCCATGCGCCAGGCCGCCGGCATGTGAAAGTCGCCCGCGTCTTCATGGAGCGTGCCGTTCAGTAGGCCGAACAGCGAGGACTTGCCGGCGCCATTGCGCCCCACTAGGCCGACCTTCTCGCCGGGGTTGAGCGTGACGGAGGTGCTGTCGAGCAGCACCTTGGCGCCGCGGCGAAGGGTGACGTCCTTGAGGGTGATCATGGGAATAAGGCTCCGGTGTGGGATTCCAGTGGCGGGCGGATAGGGAAAGGAACGCGCGCGCGGAACCGCACTGCGAAGTTCGACCGAATCGGGAAGGACGCAAGGATACGTCCTTTGGGGGCGTCGTTGGCACGGAATTGCCCGAGTCGATACAGGAGGTCAACGCGGGGAGTTCAGCGCGCCCGCGGGCGCACGTGTACTATCCGGTCTTGCTCACTGAAGGACGCAATCTCCGAATGCAAAGGGAAGTTCAGGAAAAACCCCGATACGCCGTCGTGGCGGCCGTACAACTGCCTAACGTCAGCGACGTCGAGTTCGAGGCATCGCTGACCGAGCTGCGCGAACTCGCCAAGACATTGGGGATCACCGTCGTCCACACCTTCATCCAGAAGCGTTCCGGCTTCGACACGAACGGCTACCTGGGCGTCGGCAAGCGGCAGGAGATCCATGAGTACGTGAACGCCGCCAGCGCGCACGAGATCGACGCGATCCTGGTCGATCACGAGATTTCGCCGTCGCAGGCGCGCAACCTCGAAGTCGAGGTGGGCTGCGAGGTGATGGACCGCACGATGGTCATCCTCGAAATCTTCCATCGCAATGCACGCTCGCGCGCCGCACGCGCGCAGGTCGAGATCGCGCGCCTCGGTTACATGGCGCCGCGCTTGCGCGAGGCCGCGAAGCTCGCCGGGCCGCAAGGCCGCCAGCGTAGCGGCACGGGCGGCCGTGGGGCGGGCGAATCGCACACCGAACTGGATCGGCGCAAAGTGCGCGACCGCATCGCCGAGCTGCAAGAGGAAATCGACGCGATGGAGGTCGAGCGCAAGACGCAGCGTGCGCGACGGCAAGGGCGCCAGAGCCTCGCCGGAGTTGCGCTCGTCGGTTACACGAACGCCGGCAAGTCGACCTTGATGCGGGCGCTCACCGGCAGCGAAGTGCTCGTCGCCAACAAGCTTTTCGCGACGCTCGACACGACGGTGCGGGTCCTTTACCCGGAGAGCGTGCCGCGGGTGCTCGTCAGCGACACCGTCGGCTTCATCAAGAACCTGCCGCACGGACTCGTCGCGTCGTTCAAGTCAACGCTCGACGAAGCGTTGGATGCGGAGCTGCTGCTCCATGTCATCGATGCCAGCGATCCGGGATTCCAGCGCCAGTTGGAGGTCACGGACCACGTGCTCGAAGAGATCGGCGCCGACGTGCTGCCGCGCCTGCGCGTCTTCAACAAGATCGACCATGTCGGCGATGCCGACGCGCAAGCTGAATGCGAAGCGGCCTTGCGGGCGCAGTACCCGGACTGTGTGGTGATGAGCGCGCGTCGCCCAGACGACGTCGCGAAGCTGCGCCAGAAGATCGTCACCTTCTTCCAGCGGGATCTGGTCGCCGCCGAACTCTTCCTTCCGTGGTCGGCGCAGCAATGGCGCAAGGACATCTACGCGAACTGCGAGGTGCTGGAGGAGCGGGCGGAGGACGAGGGCGCGTTCTTCCATGTCCGCGGCGAGCGTGACACTCTGGAGAACCTGCGCGAGCAGTTCGAGCAGGTGCGATGAACTGATCGTAACGGCGCCCTTCTTCTTGATGCCCATCAATGAGAATGATGTGCATCGCCACCATTCTTGTTCGCATTCCCGAGCCTCGGGACGATCTTGGAGCAAAGCATGGTGAGGAAGCTGGAAGGGAAGGTTGCCGTCGTTACGGGCGCCAGTAGCGGAATCGGCAAATCGATTGTCGAGAAATACGCAGCGGAAGGTGCCAAGGTTGTCGCTTTCGCACGGAATCTTGCTGCCTTGCAGGAGCTGGAGGCGGCTTATCCCGGGCAGGTAAAGGCCGTCGCCGGGGATGTGACCCGATCCGAAGACCTGAAGCGCCTCGTGGATGAAGCGGTCCAGGCATTCGGCGCCGTCGATATCGTCGTCCCGAATGCAGGCATTGCGCGGGTCGTGTCCTTCGAGGCCAGCACCGCCGAGGCCTTCGATACGCAGTTTTCGGTCAACTTCTTTGCTGCGGCGGAAACGGCTCGCCTGTTCATCCCCCATGTTCGCAAAGGGGGATCGATTCAATTCATCACCACCTTCCTTACCCAAGTCGGTTTTCCTGGCCTGGCCATTTACAGTGCAAGCAAGGCAGCGCTGAAATCCCTGTCTCAGACCTTGGCCGCGGAACTCGCTCCGCAAGGCATCCGCGTCAATTCGATCGCGCCGGGCCCCATCGGGACACCTCTCTGGGGAACGGTGGGACTGCCGCCCGAAGTACTGGGCACGGTTGCTGAAAAAATTACCGCCCGACTTCTGCCTGGCGCTTTCGGACAACCGGAAGACATTGCAGAGACTTCCGTTTTTCTCGCCTCCGATGCGGCCAGGAATATTTACGGACAGGAAATTGTGGTCGATGGGGGCTATACCGTCGGTTAGCGCGAGCCAGTCGAGCCTCGCCGTGCGGGCACTCACCCGGCCGCACGGCCGGTGAGGAAATGCGCAAGAAGCGCCACCGGCCTGCCCGTGGCGCCCCTGTCCTCGCCGCTCGTCGACGCCGTTCCGGCGATATCGAGGTGCACCCACGGATAGCGCTTGGTGAAGCGCGAAAGGAAGCACGCGGCGGCGATCGCGCAGTCGCCGCGCGGGCCGACATTCGCGAAATCCGCGATGTTCGACTTGAACGTCTCCTGATACTCGTGCCACAGCGGCATGTGCCAGGCGCGATCCCAGGCGCGGTCGCCGGCCTCGAGCACCTCGCCCACCAGCGCGTCGCTGGGGGAGAACACGCCGCTCGCGATCTCGCCCAGCGCGGCTACGATCGCGCCTGTGAGCGTCGCGACGTCGATGAGCACCGCGGGCTTGTACCTCTCGGCGTAGGTGAGCGCATCGGCGAGAACGAGGCGGCCTTCGGAGTCGGTGTCGAGGATTTCCACGGTCTGGCCGGACATCGTCGTGACGACGTCGCCCGGCTTCATGGCGTTGCCGTCGGGCATGTTCTCCGCGGCCGGGACGATGCCGACCACATTGAGCGGCAGCTTCATGAGCGCGGCCGCCCGCAGCGCCCCGAAGACGCTCGCCGCGCCGCACATGTCGAATTTCATCTCCTCCATGTCCGACGGCGATTTGACGTTGACGCCGCCCGTGTCGAACGTGATGCCCTTGCCGACGAGGACGATCGGCTGCGCATCGCTGCCGGCGCCGCGGTACTCCATGATGATGAGCTTCGGCGACTGGGGGCTGCCGCCCGCGACCGCGAGAAATGCGTTCATGCCGAGCTTCGCGATGTCCTCCCGGTCGAGGATCTTCACCTCGAAGCCATGGAGGCTGCCGAGTGCTCGCGCCTGATCGGCCAGATACGTCGGAGTGCAGACGTTGCCGGGCAGGTTGCCGAGATCCTTGGCGAGCGTGATGCCCTCGGCGATTGCCACCGCCCGATCGATCGTCGCCTCGGCCAACGGCGCCTCCGAGCGATCCGCGACGCGGAGGCTGATCTTCCTGAGAGCGCGCTTCTGTTTCGGCGGCTCACTCTTCAGCGTGTCGAAGCGATACATGCCGTCCGTGACAGCAAGCACCGCCTGCTCGATCTTCCATGCGCCGTCGCGGCCACCCACCGGAAGCTCGTTGAGGCAGAGCGTCGCGTCCGTGGCGCCCGTCGTGGAGAGCGCCCGCGTCGCCGCGCCGAGCGCCGTGTGATAACAGCTCTCGATGAATTCCCCCTCGGGGCCCAATCCGACGAGCAGCACGCGTTCGGCGCCCACGTCGGGAATCCGGGTGAGGAGTAGCGTCGTGCCGAGCTCGCCGTCGAGGTCGCCGCGGCGCAACGCGTCATTGACGACGCGCCCCGATACGATGTCGAGCTCCATCGCGGAGGGCGAAAGCGTGCCGCCCTCGTACACGCCGACCACGATGCAGCCCGTGCGCTGCTTGTCGACGTTCTCGCTGTTTACGACAAATTCCATGATTCGCTCACGCCCCTGTGCGTTGCGCACCGCCGCCCGAAGTCTCCGCGATGCGGCGCGCGAACACGCCGAGCACTTCGCGGTAGAGCGCTTCGCCCAGCACCTGGTCTTCGTTGCCGGCGTCGATGTTCGGGTTGATATTGACCTCGATGAGATAGACGCGATCCCCGACCTGCTTGAGGTCGGCGCCATACAGGCCGCGGCCGATCAGGTTGGCGGCGCGTACCGCGGTGTTGATCACCTGCTCGGGGACCTCGCCGATGGTCATCGCCTGGGTCTTGCCCTCGACCATCTCCTGCTCGCCCTCGTCCATCCGGATGATCTTCCAGTGGCCGGGCGCCATGAAGTACTTGGCGACGAAGAGGGGACGTCGGTCGTACACGCCGACGCGCCAGTCGAAGTCGCTGGGCAGCCATTCCTGCGCGATGATGAGTTCCGATTTGTTGAAGAAGCGTTCCGCTTCTTTGCGCAGACTGTCTTCGGATTCGATCTTCACCACGTCGAGTCCGAAGCCGCTGTCCGGCAGCTTGAGCACGCAGGGTAGCCCCAGGGTCGGAACAATTTCGTCCACGTTGCCGCGGTGCACGATCACCGTGCGCGGCGTCGCGATGCGATGCCGGTTCAGCAACTCCTGCATGAACACCTTGTTCCCGCACTTGAGGATGGACTCCGGATCGTCCACGACCGGCATCCCCAGTGAGTCCGCCTTGCGCACGAACTCGTAGATGATGCCCTCGGGGCTCGCGCGGTTGAAGAGGGCGTCGAACTCGGGGAGGCGCTCCAGTGCGTCGGGGCCGATGAGCTCCGCTTCCAGTCCGACGAGCGGCGCAGCCTTCACGAAGCGCTGCAGCGCCTCCTCGTTGGAGGGCTTGTGCGGCTCGTTCGGGTCCCAAAGGATGGCCAGTCGCGGCTGGCCCTTGTTGGCGCCTTGCCGCTTGGCCGCCGATCTTTCGGCCATGAAGGATCTCACCGCATCGACGAGAAAGGCGCGGCTTTGCAGCGGAATGTCGGCAAGGCCCAGGGCCTGCAGGCCGTCCAGGCGCCAGCTTCCCTCCGCGCGGACAAACAGCGCCCGCAGCAGCGGCGCGCGCACCCTCGCGAACAGTTGCTCGGCGATCGCCTGGTGAGTGGCGTGCATTCCGAAGTAGACGTCGAGCTGGAAGCGCTCACTCTCGTCGTGATGCAGCGTTTCCTGCACGAGCGGTTGAAGCTCGGCTTCGAGCGTGCACACGAAGGCCTCGGACCGCAGGTCCTCGACAGTCTTGACGTCGGGGATGGGATGCTGGCCGCGAGCCTCGGCGAGCAGCGACACGTAGTAGCCGCGTCCCTGGTAGCGGCCGGTGCGACACAGGTTGAGCACCTGCACGGCGCCTTCGTTACCGCTCTCCGGTTCCGCCAGATATCGGCGCGCCGTCAGAACGGTAGCGTCCGGAATCTCGAACCACTTCTGGTTCTGATCAATGACGACGACCGCCTTCATTCGCGGACCCTCCGGGCATGGATGACGTTTAGTGGAATCCGTCAGGCCTTTGGTTCCACGGAAAAGACGTCGGCGACTCCATGCCGACCCAGTGCTCTGACTGGATCAAGCCGCCATTTTGGCCCGCGCCATGTGCAATTTCTTGTAGCTATCGATCAGGCGCTGGTGCCGATCGAGCCCTTCCAGTTTCTTGTTCGTTGGCGTTAAACCGAAGAAGCGCACGCTGCCGTCCACCGACCCCAACACCGCATCCATGCGCGGGTTGCCAAACATCCGGCGGAAATTGACCACGTAATCGTCCAGTTCCAGGTCGTCGTCGAGCAGTACCTCCAGCACCACATTCAAGGCCTGATAGAACAATCCGCGCTCGACCGTGTTTTCGTTGTACTGGAGGTAAGCCTCCACCAGCTCTTTCATCGCTTCAAACTGCCGCAAAGCGAGCTGAATCAGCAGCTTCAACTCCAGAATCGTCAGCTGACCCCAGGCCGTATTTTCGTCAAACTCGATGCCGATCAAAGTGATGATGTCGGTGTAATCATCCAGCTCACTGTCTTCCAGACGTTCCAGCAGTGCTTCCAGGCCGGCATCGTCGAGGCCATGCAAGTTCAGGATATCGTCGCGAAACTGCAGCGCCTTGTTGGTGTTATCCCAGATCAAATCCTCGACCGGATAAATTTCCGAATAACCCGGCACCAAAATGCGGCAGGCCGTGGCGCCGAGCTGGTCATACACCGCCATGTACACTTCTTTGCCCATCTCTTCGAGAATGCCGAACAAGGTTGCGGCTTCGTCGGTATTGGAGTTTTCTCCCCGGCCGGAAAAATCCCACTCGACAAAGCCGTAATCCGCTTTGGCGCTGAAAAAGCGCCACGACACCACGCCGCTGGAATCGATGAAGTGTTCAACGAAGTTATTCGGTTCGGTGACGGCGTTGCTTTCAAAGGTAGGCCGAGGTAAATCGTTCAGGCCTTCAAAACTGCGCCCCTGCAGCAACTCGGTCAGGCTGCGTTCCAGCGCCACCTCCAGACTGGGATGTGCCCCGAAGGAGGCAAACACACCGCCGGTGCGCGGGTTCATCAAGGTGACGCACATCACCGGGAACTCCCCGCCCAGCGACGCATCCTTCACCAGCACCGGAAAGCCCTGTTTTTCCAGCTCCTCAATGCCGGCCAGAATACCGGGGTATTTCGCCAGCACCTCTTGCGGCACATCGGGCAGCGCGATTTCACCTTCCAGAATTTCGCGTTTGACCGCCCGTTCGAAAATTTCCGACAGGCATTGCACCTGCGCCTCAGCCAGCGTATTGCCGGCACTCATGCCGTTGCTGAGAAACAGGTTGTCGATCAGGTTGGACGGGAAATACACCACCTCGCCGTCCGACTGGCGTACATACGGCAGGGAACAGATGCCGCGCTGCACATTACCGGAGTTGGTGTCGTACAAATGCGAGGCACGCAACTCGCCATCGGGGTTGTAAATCTTCAGGCAGTACTCGTCGAGAATTTCAGCCGGCAGCGAATCCTTGCGGCCAGGTCTAAACCAGCGCTCATTCGGGTAATGCACGAACGCCGCGTTGGCTATGTCTTCCCCCCAAAATTGGTCGTTGTAGAAATGATTGCAATTCATCCGCTCGATAAATTCGCCCAACGCTGATGCCAAGGCGCTTTCCTTGGTCGCTCCCTTGCCGTTGGTAAAACACATCGACGAGTGCGCATCGCGGATATGCAGTGACCACACATTGGGAACCAGATTGCGCCACGAAGCGATTTCGATCTTGATGCCCAAACCCGCCAAAACCCCCGACATATTGGCGATGGTCTGCTCCAGCGGCAGATCCTTTCCGACGATATAAGTGCTTGTTTCAGAATCCGGATTCAGCGTCAGCAAGGACTGGGCGTCGGCATCCAGATTTTCGACCTCCTCGATGACGAACTCGGGCCCGGTTTGCACCACCTTCTTCACCGTACAACGGTCGATGGAGCGCAAAATGCCTTCCCGGTCTTTGGCCGAGATATCCTCCGGCAATTCGACCTGAATTTTGAAAATCTGCTTGTAGCGGTTTTCCGGATCGACAATGTTGTTCTGCGACAGCCGGATGTTTTCGGTCGGAATATTGCGCGTGTCGCAGTACAACTTCACAAAGTAAGCCGCACACAAAGCCGATGAAGCCAGAAAGTAATCAAACGGACCCGGGGCCGAGCCGTCGCCCTTGTAGCGGATAGGCTGGTCGGCGATTACGGTGAAGTCATCGAACTTGGCTTCAAGGCGAAGCTTGTCGAGAAAATTGACCTTGATTTCCATGGGGGAATCCAATAAGGCGTTCAAAACGAATTGGCCGCTATTATCGCCGTTTTCGGGTCGAAAAGACGTGCTCCCCGGCAGTTCGAGTGTCGACTTGGCTTGCCGCTTCGATCTCCTCGGAAAGCTGCAGCCAGCCGTCCTCGTGGGCGTTCAAGGTTTCTTCGAGCTGCTGCAGTTCCCTTACCAGGTCGGCGAGTTGCCGCACCGATGGCGAGCCGGTAAGCCGGGCTTCGGTGGCATGCTTGATGTGAATCGGTGAGAATTGTTTTTCATCGCCACGATTCTTGTTCGTATTCCCGGGCCCCGGGACGACCTTTGGAGCGCAGGGATTGCGCGAGTCCCACGTCGGCTTCCCGGCTTACCTCTTTGGGGAACGGTCGGGCTGCCGCCCGAAATACTCGGGACGGTGGCTGAAAAGATCACTGCTCGACTCCTGCCGGGGGCTTTCGGGCAACCGGAAGACATTGCCGAGACTTCCGTTTTTCTCGCCTCCGACGCGGCCAAGAATATCTACGGACAAGAAATTGTGGTTGATGGCGGTTATACCGTCGGGTGGCGCTACGCCAACACGACCGGCACCTTGGCCCACCCGCCCACTGGAGACACGGCCCGCTCGGCAGGCTGCTGTTGCTCCAGTGCAATCGACGACGTTGCGGCGAGGAGTTCTTTTAACGCGATGCGCATTTCCAGCGTCGCGAGCCAGCGCCCGGGGCAGGCGTGCCTTCCGATGCCGTAGACCAGGTTTCGATCGGCGTTGCGCTGGGGATCCATGGCGTCCGGGTCGCCGAAGGCCGCCTCGTCCCGGTTTGCCGACGTCCAGTTCAGCTTCACGCGTGCCCCTTGCGGCAATTCCACCCCCCCGATCGTGACGGGGCACGTCGTCACGCGGCGATTGGACAAGAACGGATCGTCGATCCGAAGGATCTCGTTGATGATGGCATCGATCTCGGCGTCAGATACGCCGGCGCGCAGACGATCCTGGACAGCGGGGTGCGTCGCCAGGTGATGAACCAATACGCCGACACACTGCGCGATGGAGCCTAGGTCCCCACCCGTCCAATTCCGCAGAACCGACACGATCTCCGCGTCGGTCAGGGGCCGGCCGTTCACTTTGGTCCTCATGAGCTGGGTGGTGACATCGTGAGTCTCGTCGTCGTCGCGTGCGGCGCCGCGGCGCGGTTCGAGGACAGACCGGATGAGCTCGTCGAATGACTCCGCCACCTGCCGCATCCAGGACCGGTCTCCCGAGCGTGTCGCGGCATGATTCTCGGCAACCCAGGCCACGAGGCGATCTTCGAGATCAGCCGGCCAGCCCAGCCACGCGCTTTGCGCTCGAACGGCAAACCGGACGCCCACTTGGGACACCGCGTCGACGGCAACGTCCCTGGGCAGCGACGCGACCAGGTCGGCCGCCACCTGACGAAATCTGTCATGGAAGGCGGCGAGCGCCTCCGGGGTGAGGAAGCGGTCCAGGGGCTCCCGGTATGCCGTATGCTCGGTCGAATCCAGGCCGTTCGGGATATGGAGATGGCTCGACACCGCGCTGGAGAAGAGATCATCCCTCAGCGCGGCCAGCACGACCAGTTCGTGCCTCAGCAGCACCCACTCCCCATCGACGTTGCGCACCACGCCGTGCCGAGGACGCAGGTCGTCGGTGTAGGCCCTCATGTCCCTACCGGCGGCAGACAGGTCGTCAGGCATGTGATCGGTCATTCTTACCCCCTCTTTGCGTCCCAGGCAGACGGCGGTCGATACCCGGGTCATTCGTCAAGTAGCACCTGCGCGGCGGCCCCCCGTTGTTGGCAGTGGCGGTACTGGACTGTCTTGGACAGTAGTCGGCCCGGCAACGCAGCTGATGGGGGGGCGTGCCTTGGCGTCAGCTTCCCGGCGACAGCAATCCGAGACTGCCGGCGTCGCCGATAGCTTGAGGGCACATTCTAACGTCCGCCGACCGGCATGAGAGCGTCCGTCGGCTTCTCCGGGCGGCGGCCCACACCTGATCGGGGCGATCGATCTTCAGATCCCGCAGCAGGTACGGCAGCGCGACGGGTGTACTGCCCCCGCCGGCAGTACACCCCGCTCCGATCATCGACGTCGTGTATCTGTAAGCCCATCTGCCTCCGACTTACTCTTCACTCACGACAACTCAACCCCGTGAGAGGGAATGGAGAAGAGGCAATGACGAGAAAGGTCGATCCGATCACCCTGGCCGTCGTTCGCGGCGTGCTGGAGACGACGCAGCGCGAGATGACGCTGACGCTCGAGAAGACGGCGCGCTCCAGCGTGTTCAACGTCGCGCACGACTATAGCAACGCGATCTTCAACCACCGGCCGGAGATGATCCTGCAGGGTCAGGACATCCCGATTCATCTGGGCAGCCTGATCCCGGCGATGAAGTATGTCGCCGCCTATTTCGGCGACGACATCCACGAAGGCGACGTGATCTATCACAACGACCCGGGCAGCATGGGGAGCCACATCCTCGACTGCTGCATGTACAAGCCGGTGTTCTATCAGGGCGAGCTGGTGTTCTGGACGGTGTGCAAGGGCCACGTCACGGACATCGGCGGGCCGGTGCCGGCGGGCTACAACCCCGATGCGAAGGAGATCTACGCCGAAGGGCTGCGCATCCCGCCCGTGAAATTCTGGGAGAAAGGGCGGCAGCGCAAGGACGTCGTCAATTTCTACCTCGCCAACGTGCGTTCGCGCCGCGATCAGGAAGGCGATCTGCGCGCGCAGCTGGGGGCGGTGACGGTCGGCGAGCGCAACCTGATCGCGTTGCTCGACAAGTACGGCGTGCAGACGGTGCGCGACTGCATCGACGAGCTGATGAACATGGCGGACCGCCACATGCGCGAGATCATCCGCGCGGTGCCGGACGGGACCTACGCCGCGAGCGCGGTGCTGGAGGATGCCGGTCACGGCTTCGGCGACATCACGATCTCGGCGTCGGTGACGATCAAGGGCGACGAGTGTGCAATCGCGATTTCGAGCCCGCCGCAGATCCCGTATTTCATCAACTCCTACGAGGGCAACTCGATCTCGGGCGTGTTCCTCGGACTGATGATGTTCACTCAGGTCGATCCGCCGTACAACGAGGGGCTGTATCGCTGCATCACGGTCGATCTGGGTCCCAAGGGGACGCTGTGCAATGCGGTGGAACCGGCACCGCATGTGAATTGCACGACGACGCCGATGGAAACCCTCGCCGATGCGGTGCGTCTCGCGCTGGAGAAGGCGGCGCCCGAGCGCGCCGTGGGCTCGTGGGGCCACGCGAGCGGCATCAACATCGCCGGGTTCGATGCGCGCAACAACGAGGAGTACGTGACGATGGTGCTCGCGTCGCTGATCTCCGGGGCGGGCGCGACGGCGCACATGGACGGCTGGCACGCTTGCGGACCGCAGTGCTGCTTCGGCGCGCTGACCTCGGGCGACATCGAGATCCTCGAATACTCCTATCCGATCGTGATCCACCGCTACGGGCTGGTGCAGGACAGCGGTGGCGCGGGCAAGTATCGCGGCGGCTGCGCGACCGAGTGGGAGGTCGAGCCGATCGGCCACGAGATGACGGTCGTGAGCTTCGGCGAGGGGCGCAAGTACGCCTCGCTGGGCGCGAACGGGGCGCACAACCATGTGCTCGACAGCAAGCTCGCGCGCATCGACCTGAAGGTCGGCGAGAAGGTGACCGACACGCTGAGGAAGAACGTCGTGCTGAAGATCCAGGACGGCCAGCGGGTCGCGGCGATCAATCCGGGCGGCGGCGGCTGGGGCAATGCCTTCGATCGCGATCCCGAGCAGGTCGCGTCCGATGTGCGCAACGGCTTCGTGTCCTTCGAGGCGGCGCGCAAGGACTACGGCGTGGCCGTGTCGCCCGAGGATTTCAGCGTGATGGCTGACGAGACCAAGCGCCTGCGCGCAGCGGCGATCTGACAAGAAGAGAGAGGAGAACAGCAATGAGCAAACGTTTCCGCCTGGGCATCGACGCCGGGGGCACTTTTACCGATTTCGTGTTGGCCGACGACCAGGGCCAAGTCAAGCTCTTCAAGGCGACTTCGACGCCCGAGGACGGCACGAAGGCGATCGCCGACGGGCTGCAGCAGATTTCCGAAGCGCTCGGGCTGCCGATCCCGGAGATCCTGAATAACTGCGACCTGCTGGTGAACGGCACGACGGTCGCGCTCAATGCGCTAATCCAGCTTAAGGGGGTCAAGACCGGGCTGATCTGCACGGCGGGGCACGAGGACTCGATCGAGATCCGGCTCGGCCACAAGGAAGAGGGCTACCGTTACGACGCGAAGTATCCGCCGGCGACGATGCTGGTGCCGCGCTATCTGCGCCATGGGGTGCGCGAGCGTGTGCTCTCCGACGGCACGGTGCAGACGCCGCTGAACGAGGACGACGTGCGCGCGGCCTGCGAGCGCTTCCGTACCGAGGGCGTCGAGGCCGTGGCGCTGTCCTTCGTGTGGTCGGTCGCGAACGACGTGCATGAGCGGCGCGCCGCGGAGATCGTGCGCGAGATGCTGCCGGACGTGTATGTGTCGGTCGGCATCGAGGTCTTCCCGCAGATGCGCGAGTACACGCGGACTTCGACGGCGGTCGTGAATGCCTACCTCGGGCCGGTGCTGGAGCGCTATGTGCGCCGCATCGACGACTTCTTCGTCGGCCTCGGCGTGACGGCGCCGATCCGCTACTACCAGTCGAATGGCGGCATGGCGGCGCGCGACGTGATGGCGTCGAGGGCGGTCAATGCGATCAACTCCGGGCCGGCATCGGCGCCGACCGCGGGCATGCACGTCGCGGGGCCCTTGGGCATCAAGAACATCATCACCGTCGACATGGGCGGCACCTCCTTCGACATCACGCTGACGAAGGACGGCAAGACCAACCTCAGCAAGAACATCGACTTCCTGCGCTACCGCATCGGCACGCCGATGATCCAGGTCGAGACGCTGGGGGCGGGTGGCGGTTCGATCGCGTGGATCGACTCGATGGGCCTGCTCAACGTCGGGCCGCAGAGCGCGGGTGCGAATCCGGGGCCGGTGTGCTACATGCGAGGCGGCGAGTTGCCGACGGTGACGGATGCGAACGTCGTGCTCGGCTACCTCAATCCGTCCTACCTGCTCGGCGGGCGCGTGAAGATCGACGGGGGGGCAGCGCGGCGGGCGATCGAGGAGAAGATCGCGAAGCCGCTCGGCATCTCGGTCGAACACGCGGCGCACGGCATCTTCAACATCGTCAATAACAACATGGTGAATGGCATCCGCCGCGTGTCGGTGGAGCGGGGCTACGATCCGCGCGATTTCGTGCTGATCGGGGCGGGCGGGGCGACGGCACTGCACATCGCGTCGCTCGCGCGCGAGATCGGCGTCAAGAAGGTGCTGGTGCCGAAGCTCGCGTCCGGGCTGTGCGCCTTCGGCCAGATCCTTTCGAACGTGAAGTACACGAAGATGTCGGCCTGCCCGATGCGCGTCGGGCCGCATGCCGACTGGGAACGCATCGACCAGCGCTTCCATGACCTCGAACGCGAAGCGATCTGCGCGCTGCAGGCCGAGGGCTTCAAGACGCGGGACATCCGTATCGAGCGTTCGGTCGACATGCGCTATCTCGGCCAGGTGCACGAATGCACGGTCGATATCGGCCTGATGTCGGTCAATGCCGAGAGTTTCAAGGAGATCCGTCGCCGCTTCGACCAGCGGCATCAGGAGCTTTTCACGTATTGCGAGCCGGAAGGCGTCGTCGAGATCGTCAACATCGAGACGACGGTGTCGGGCGTCGTGCCACCACTGAAGACGGCGAGCGTGGTGTCGCAGCAGGTGTCGTCGGCCGCGCCGGTGAAGGAGCATCGGCAGATGGTGTTCGGCCACGGCGCTGCGATCCGCAGCGTGCTCGCGCCGGTCTATGACGACGAAGGTATCGAGCCGGGAATGCAGATTCAGGGTCCGGGGGTGATCGAGGAGGTCACGACCTCGATCGTCATCGAGCCCGGATGGGTCGCGTCGCTCGATGCGAGCGGCGTGTATGTGCTCGAAGACAGAGAGGTGGCCGCAGCGAGTTCAGGCCTCGCGGCAGCCGAAGCAGAAGCAGTCGCCGCCTGAAGCAGCCCCGCGACGTAGCGCAGCGCGGACAACAAAACCTAAAGAGACACAGCTGGGACATGCGGCTCGGGCCGCCACGGGGACGCTTTTGCTCGCGATTTCGATCGGGGCGACGGCAAGGACCGGTGGCGCGCCCACGCTCATCGGGTCCGCACGCCCAGGCGCAAAAAAACGAAACCACACAAAGGAGACCACTGTGACGACCAAGATTGAACTAAGCCCGAACGAGGACCACGAGGACTTCGCGGCGATACCGGTTCCGCACAACGAGCGGATGGGCAAGGGCGGGCTGACAATGGCCTGGTGGGCGCTGTGCAGCGCGATGTTCTGGCTGATGGTGCCCGCGACGCTGGCCCTCACGCTGGGCACGAAGAACGTCCTCATCGGGCTCGCGCTGTCGACGGTGGCATTTGCGGTCATCAACGCCGCGATCACGCGGTTTTCGATTCGCACCGGCCTGTCGGTCGCGCAGTTCTCCCAGCTCGTGTTCGGCAAGGTCGGCGCGCGTCTCGCAACGCTGATCTTCTGTGCCACGGCGATCTACTACGCCGTGTTCGAGGGCTCGGTGATCGCGGTGGCGATCAATGCCTATTGGCCGGGCCTGGAGCTGAAGTGGGCCTACCTCGTCGTCGTCTGCTACAGCGTGCCGCTGGTCTTCGGCAGCGTGCAGAACTTTATCGACCGGTTCAACGGAATCCTGCTGCCGTTCTACCTGATCGGGATCGTGCTGGCCGTCGGGATGGCACTTGCGGAATATGGATACAGCGATGCCTGGCTCCGACTCGGGCCTGCCGGCGGAGCGCCTGAGGACGGCTGGTGGCAGTGCTTCACGTACTTCATGGGCGTCTGGATCCTGATGATGTACACCTGGGATTTCGCGCGGTTGGGGCGCCCGGAGGACACGGAGTATCACGCCAAGGTCAACTTCGGCATCGTGTTCTATGCCTTTACCTTCCTGGTCAATGCCCTCGTCGGCCTCTTCATCGCGGGGACGATTCCGCTTGAAGGAGGCGTCAGCGAAGTCTCGGCCGTGCTCGGTTTGCTGAAGCTGATGGGGCTGGCGGGTCTCGCCTTCGTGTGGGTCAGCCAGACCCGCATCAATACGGCCAACTTCTATCTGTCGTCAGTGAACATGGAGGCCTTCTTCCAGTCGGCATTCGGCCTCTATCTGCACCGGATGGTCTGGGCGGTCGTCGTCGGCGTGATCGTCTACTTCCTGATGCTGCAGAACGTGTTCCACTTCATCCTGCAGGCGCTGGCCTACCAGGGGACGTTCGTCGTGGCCTGGGTGGCGATCGCGCTGGTGCATATCTACTCGATGCGCGATTCCCGGGACACCCCGGCGACCTTGGGCGACCAACTTGGCCGGGCGCCGTTGAACGGGAACTTCGCCCTCGGGACGTGGCTGGTCTCCTCAGCGTTCGGGATCCTGATGCTGCAGGCGTCGGCACCGGTAGCGGCCTGGTCGGCGCCGGCAACCGCGGCGGTCGGGGCGGCGCTCTATGCGCTGAACAGCCGAGCTAAGACGCAAGCCGCAGCCTCGGCGGTCAGCTGACGGTGTCAGTCCTCATCACTTTGTGGCGCATGTAGCCCGGGGGTCGCGCTTCTTCTCGCAAGCTGTGCAGCGCAGGCAGGCGATGCAAATCGCCTGACGCGCCACTCGAACCCTTCCAGTCACCGATTCCCTCGCTCCACTCGCCCCGGCGAGTGGGACGGGCCCCCTTTTTCCCAAGAAGGGCCGCAAAAGGCCCGCATTACATCCGCTCAAGGAGGAGAACATGAAAAAGACCCATTGCTCGAAGCGTCAGCTGATGAAGGCGGCAGCGATCGCCGGACTGACGCTCGGCGCCGCCGGCGCGGCCCACGCGCAAATCGTTCTCGGCCATCACTACCGGCCTCACTACTGGGACCTGCCGACGCAGTTCGACCAGCCCTTCAACTTCCCCGGCCAGACGCTGCTCTACAACTCGACGAGCAAGGCCTATGACGACCGCGGCAAGCGCATCGACACCGGCGTCGACACCGACACAATCTTCGGTTTCACGATCCTGCCGCACTTCTTCAAGTTCGATCCGGCGTCGAGTTGGGCCTTCGCGTTCTCGCTCAACACCTATGAACTGAGGATCAAGGATTCCAATGGCTTCAATCTCTCCGGCGTCGGCAGCGTGATCCCGGCCCTTACGGGCTGGACCAAGCCGACCCCGGACAGCACGATCGGCTTCGATATCCTGATCGGCACGCCCTTTTCGATCAGCTCCAAGCTCGACAGCCACATGTGGGACTACTACCTGCGCGGCTTCTACGACCTGAACGTCAACAACTGGAACATCGAAGCGGTCGTCGGCTACCACACGGCCGACCCGCGGTGGAGCTCGATCTCGAAGCCGAAGGACGAGTACCACCTGAACGGGCGGCTCGGCTACGACTTCAAGAACGTCACTCAGTCGAACATGCGTGTGACGCCTTACCTGTCGACCGATTACCTGCGGAATGAAAACAACAGCTCCCATGTCTGGAACGTCGGCGCCGGCGTCATGGTCACGCACAAGGATGCCGTGACCTGGTCGGTCGGCTTCTCGCAAACCGTCGACGGCCGCAACGTGCCCGAGACGCGCGCGTTGCTCGCGCAAGTGTGGATGCCGTTCTGAGATCCGCTTCCGCCTCTCGTTCGGTGGGCCCAACCTCCAGTGGATTTCCTCGGCTCCCACCGAATCTTTCCGCCCCGGCTTCAGCAGGCCGGGGCGTCTTTTTCATGACGAGAGACGAATCGCGAGGGCCGCCGAGATCGCGACCAGCGCCGCCAGGTTTCCCATGATCACGATGGACGCGACCTTTTGCGGTTCCTGCCCGTAGCGTTCGGCGAACATGAAGTTCAGGACCGCCGGGGGCAGGGCGCCGAAGAGCAGCAGCACGTCCTTCTCCGCCGACGACAGTCCGGATGCGACGCAGAACACCCACGCGACCAGCATGCCGGTGACCGGCGTCGCGATCGCGCCGACTGCACCGATTCGCCATTCCGCGAAAGGAGCGGTGTTCAGCCGCACACCCAGCGAAAACAGCATCAGCCCGGTGGAGACGTCGCCGATGATCTTCATCGCAGACATGAAGGGCGGCCACAGCGCGACGCCCGACATGCTGACGAGCACGCCGGCGGTTCCCGCGGCGAAGACCGGATCGCGGAACAGGCGCCAGATGTTCACGTTGTGGCCGAGCCAGTAGGTGCCGATCGAAAAATGCATCACGCTTTCGATCAGGAACAGGATGACGGCGGCCGGCAGCACCTTGTCCCCGAAGGCCAGCAGCAGGAGCGGCAGGCCCATGTTCCCGGCGTTCTTGAACATCATCGGCGGCAGCAGCGTCTTGGGCGAGCAGCCCGCGAGCCGGGCGACCGGCCAGCCGAGCAGACCGGACCCCAGCACGATGAGTGCGCCGCCGATCGCGATCATCCGCACTTCGGCGAACTCGAAGGAGCGGCCGACCAGCGCCGAGAAGATCAGCGCGGGAACGAAGATGTCCATGTTGACCTGGTTGGTCGCGATCATGTCGGGGCGGCGCCGCCGGCCGTAGAGGTAGCCGACGACGATCACCCCGAAGATCGGAAAGACGATGCTGACGATCTGGAAGAACATGGGCGTGTGCTTTGATGGGCAGGGGACGTGGCACCGGCACCGCCCTTGCGGGAAGTGCCGGTGAGAGTGGCGGAGTTTGGGCGCGCGGGGGAGCGGACGGTCAGCCGAGGAAGCCGATCGAGATCCAGGGCACCGCGGCGACGAGGATCAGGCCGACGAGCAGCGCGACCATGTAGCCGACGATGGGCTTCATGCCTTCGTCCGGACGGATGCGGCTGATCGCGCAGGCGGCGTAGTAACCGACGCCGAAAGGCGGGGCGAAGAGGCCCATGCCCATCGACAGGATCACGACCATCGCGTACTGCACGTCGTTGATGCCCATCTGGCGTGCGATCGGGAAGAGCAGGGGCCCGAAGAGCACGATGGCGGGGATCCCCTCCAGCACGCTGCCCAGGATGATGAAGGCGAGGATGGACGCGGCCATGAACATCGCTGCACCGCCCGGCAGTCCGGCCATCGCCTGCGCCAGTTGTGCCGAGAAGCCCGACTGCGTCAGGGCCCAGGCCATGCCCGTCGCGGTGCCGATGATTAACAGGATCGCACCGGACAGGGCGGCCGTCTCGATCAGCATCGGCAGCAGACGTGCCCACTTGAACTGGCGGTAGATGAAGAGGCCTGCGAGCACTGCATAGACGATGCCGATCGTGGAGACCTCAGTCGCCGTCGCGACACCTTCGACGACCGCAGCGCGGATGACGAAGGGCAGCGCAAGGGCGGGGACCGCGATCACGAGCTTCTTGCCGATCTCGGCACGAGTAGCACGCCGCACGTTCGACATGTCCTCGCCGCGGTAGCGCCACCACACGACCGCGCACAGCGTGATCGCGAGAACTACGCCCGGGAGCATGCCGCCGGTGAAGAGGGCGGAGATCGAGACGCCGGTGACCGAGCCCAGTGTGATGAGCACGAGGCTGGGCGGGATCGTCTCGGTTTGCGCGCCGGTCGCCGCGAGCAGCGCCACGAGGTCGCCTTCCTTGGCCCCGCGCGCCTTCATCTCGGGGAAAAGCACGGGCGCAACCGCAGCCATGTCCGCCGCCTTGGAGCCCGAGATGCCGGACACGAGGTACATCGCTCCGAGCAGCACGTAGGACAGGCCGCCGCGGACGTGGCCCAGCAGGCTCGCGAGGAAGGCCACCATCGCCGTCGCCATGCCTGTCATCTCGATCAGCAGGCCGAGGAAGACGAAGAGCGGCACGGACAGCAGAATCAGGTGTGACATGCCTTCGTCCATCCGCCCCACGACGACCAGCAGAGGGGTGTCGGTCGTCAGCGCCAGATAGCCCAGCGTCGCGAGGCCGAAGCAGAAGGCGATCGGCGCTCCGGACAGCACCCCCAGCGCGACCAGGCCGACGAAGAAGATCAGCAGGTTGAGGTTGCCGAGGTCGCGCAGCACGGGTTCGAGCAGCATCATGACGCCTGCGAGCGCCACGACGGCCCCGAGCGCGCCGACCGCATACCGCCAGTCCTCCACTCCGAGCAGCCTCAGGCCCGCCATCGCCAGCATCAGCACCGATCCGACCGGCAGGGCCGCTGCGCGCCAAGAGTTCGACAGTTCGAGGGCCGGAGTGGTGACGAAGGCCTCCTCCTGAGCGAACTCCACGGCGGGGTGGATGAGCAGAAGCAGGAAGATGACCGGTGCCGCAATGGCGAGCGTCTCGAGGAAGGTGCGCACCTTGGGCGGGACCATGCCGACCAGTGCGGTCATCCGCATGTGCTCGCCGCGCCGCAGCGCGACCACTGCGCCGAGCATCGCCAGCCACAGGAACAGGATCGAGGCGAGCTCGTCGGTCCAGATGATGGGAGTGTGGAAGAGGTAGCGGCTCGTCACCCCCGTCAGCAGGACGATGATTTCCGCTACCACCAGCAGCGCGGCCGCCACTTCCACCGCACGGCTGATGGCGACATCGATGACCGCAAGGGCGGGATG
This sequence comes from Aromatoleum sp., assembly GCF_035254505.1. Classification (GTDB taxonomy): domain Bacteria; phylum Pseudomonadota; class Gammaproteobacteria; order Burkholderiales; family Rhodocyclaceae; genus Aromatoleum. Next base: position 48,376 of record NZ_DATFAO010000034.1, read on the forward strand.
CCGATGCTCTATCGCATGAACTTGCAGAACGGCGGCCATGGCATTACCCCAGTTTTCCGGCGTACTTCTCGAGCAGGCTCCACGCCTGATCCCCGTACTTTGCTTTCCAGTCGCCATAGAAGCTGGTCTTGGCGAGCGCGGCGCGGAAGGCCTGGCGATCGACATCGATGAAGGCGATGCCCTTGGCCTTCAGGTCTTCGCGCAAGGCCGCGGACAGGCGCGCGATGTCGGCGCGCTGGTCGGCGGCAGAGCGGTCGAACTCACGTTCGACGATGGCGCGCAGGTCGGCCGGCAAGCGTTCCCAGGCGCGGCGGTTGCCCAGGATCCAGTAGCCGTCCCAGACGTGCGAAGTCAGGCTGATCGACTTCTGCACTTCGTAGAGCTTGGCGGTCGCGATGATCGGCAGCGGGTTTTCCTGGCCCTCGACGACCTTCGTCTGCAGCGCGGAGTACAACTCGTTGAAGTTGATCGGCGCCGGACCCGCTTCGAGCGCCTTGAAGAGCGAAGTCAGCATCGGGGCCTGCGGTACGCGGATCTTGAAGCCTTTCAGGTCTTCCGGCTTGCGGATCTCGCGCGTCGAGGAGGTGACGTGGCGGAAACCGTTGTCCCACGGGCGGCAGACGGAGATGAGGCCAGATTCGCCGATCTTGCCGCGGATGAAGCTGCCGAGTTCGCCGTCCATCGCGCGCCAGACGGTGTCGTAGTCGGGGAAGGCGAAGCCGGTATTCACAATGCCGGCCGCGGGCTGGAGCGTCGCGAGGACCGCCGAGGACTGGTTGAAGAATTCGATGCCGCCGCTGCGCACCTGGGACAGCAGGTCGGTGTCGGAACCGAGCTGATTCGCCGGGAAGAGCTTGATGTCGAGGCGGCCATTGCTTGCCTCGCGGATGCGGTTCAGCGCCTCCTGGGCGCGGACGTTGACCGGGTGCGTCGGGTCCTGCCCGGTCGCGAGCTTGTAGTTGAACTCGGCCGCCGAGGCCGGGCGGGTGGAGATGCTGAAGAGCGGCAGCGCGGCGGCCATCGTCGCGCCGGTCTTCAGAAATGTGCGGCGATCCATCACCTTACGGTCGTTGTCGCGAATTGTCATGATGCACTCCTCCTTTGCGGGGATCTTTCTAGTCGTTGTCGGTCGGGTCAACCGTGGATCAGCATGCCGCCGTTCACGTCGATCACGGCGCCGGTGATGTAGCCGGACAGCTCGGACGCGAGGAACAGGTAGGCGCCCGCGATTTCGTCGGCCTTGCCGAGGCGGTTGAGCGGGATCGTCGCGGCGATCTCGGCCTTCTTCGCGTCGTCGAGCTTGCCGCTCGTGATGTCGGTGTCGATCAGGCCGGGCGTGACGCAATTGACGCGGATGTTGTCCGGGCCGAATTCGCGCGCCATCGCCTTCGCGAGCCCCAACACGCCGGCTTTCGCCGCGGAGTAGTGCGGACCTCCAAGGATGCCGCCGCCGCGCTGCGCCGACACCGACGACATGCAGGCGATGGAGCCGGACTGCTGCTTCTTCATCTGCGGAATCACGGCCTGCGACAGGTACAGCACGCCGCGCAGGTTCACGTCGAGGATACGGTCCCAGCTCGCCGGGTCGATCTCCAGCGTCTTCACCGGCTGGGTGATGCCGGCGTTGTTGATCAGGATGTCGATGCGGCCGAACTCGGCGACCGCGCGGTCGGCTGCTTTCTGGCACGCGTCCCGGTCGGCGACGTTGCAGCCGTAGCCGCGGTGTTCGGGGCCGATCGACGCGGCGGCCTCGGCGGCAGCCCTTTCGTCGAGGTCGAGCACCACGACCTTCGCGCCGTGCTCCGCGAACATCCGTGCAGTGGCCAGGCCGATGCCGCGGGGAGAGGCGGCCCCGGAGATCATCGCGACCTTGCCTTCGAGGAGAAGCGAATTGCTCATCGTGTCTTTCCTTTGCTGTGTGCGCCCCGCAGGGCGCATGCGATTGTTTCGGGAGGGTCAGGCTCAGCCGAGCCAGGTCTTGATGGTCGAGGCCATCACGGCGGTCGAGATGCCGTAGCGGTCGTGCAGCGTCGGCAGGGCGCCGGCGTCGAGGAAGGCATCGGGCAGCGCGATCTGGCGGAACTGCGGGGTGACGCCGGCACGCAGCAGTTCGGCAGCGACCGCTTCGCCGAGGCCGCCGATCGTCGTGTGGTTCTCGGCGACGACGACGAGGCGGCCGGAGCGGCCCGCTTCGCGCAGGATCGTCGAGACGTCGAGCGGCTTGATCGTCGGGACGTGCAGCACGGCGACGTCGACACGGTCCGCTTCGAGCGTCTTCGCGACTTCCAGCGCACGCATCGTCATGATCCCGGACGAGATCACGAGCACGTCGCGGCCGTCACGAATGAGCTTCGCCTTGCCGAGCTCGAACTTGTAGTCGTACTCGTCGAGCACCAGCGGCACTTGGCCGCGCAGCAGACGCATGTAGACCGGCCCCTTGTGCTCGGCCACCGCTGGCACCATCTGCTCGATGTCGAGTGCGTCGCACGGATCGATGATCGTCATGCCCGGCATTGCGCGCATCAGCGCGAGGTCTTCGGCGGCCTGGTGGCTCGGGCCGTAGCCGGTGGTGAGACCCGGCAGCGCGCAGGCGATCTTCACGTTGAGATCGTCTTCGGCGATCGTCTGGTGCATGAAGTCGTAGGCCCGACGGGTCGCGAAGACCGCGTAGGTGGTCACGAAGGGCATCGCGCCTTCATGTGCGAAGCCGGCCGCGGCGCCCATCAGCAGCTGCTCGGCCATCCCCATCTGGTAGAAGCGGTCCGGGTAGGCCTGCGCGAAGATGTGCAGGTCGGTGTATTTCGCGAGGTCGGCGGTCATGCCGACGATCTCGGGGCGCTCGGCGGCGAGCTTGACGAGGGCGTGGCCGAAGGGCGCGGCCTGGGTGCGCTGGCCTTCGCCGGCGATCGAGGCGATCATCGCCGAGGTCTTCAGCTTGGGTTTCTGTGCGGCGGCGGTGCTCATGCTTTCCTCCCGGCTTCCAGCGCTTCGAGGGCCAGTTGCCATTCGTGTGCTTCGACGCGGATGAAGTGGTTCTTTTCGCGCGCTTCGAGGAAGGGCACGCCGCAGCCCATGAGGGTGTCGGCGATGATCATGCGCGGCTGGGGCAGGGGGTGGTTGCGCGCGGCGTCGAAGGCGGCGATCACGGCATCGAGGTCGTTGCCGTCGATGCGCTGGGTGAACCAGCCGAAGGCTTCCATCTTTTCGCGCAGCGGCTCGAAGGCCATGATTTGCGAGGACGGACCGTCGGCCTGCTGGTTATTGACGTCGACGATGGCGATTATGTTGTCCAGCTTGTGGTGGGCGGCCGACATCAGGCCTTCCCAGATCGCGCCCTCGTCGAGTTCGCCATCCGAGAACAGCGTATAGACGAAGGACTTCGAACCCTTGCGCTTGAGCCCCAGTGCGCGGCCGACGGCGATCGTCAGGCCCTGGCCGAGCGAGCCGCCCGACATTTCCATGCCTGGCGTGTAGCTCGCCATGCCCGACATCGGCAGACGGCTGTCGTCGCTGCCGTAGGTCTCGAGTTCTTCCTGCGGCACGATGCCGGCCTCGATCAGCGCCGCATAGAGCGCGATCGCGTAGTGGCCGTTCGACAGCAGGAAGCGGTCGCGGCCTTCCCAGGCCGGATCTTCAGGCCGGTAATTCATGGCTCCGAAATACGCCACCGCCAGCACGTCGGCGATGTCGAGCGCCTGGGCGATGTAGCCCTGGCCTTGCACTTCGCCCATCAGCAGCGCATTGCGGCGGATGCGGTACGCACGCTGGGCAAGCTCGGCGCGGGCGGCTCTTACGCTGGTATCCACGCAGTTCTCCTTTGGAATCGTTTCTCTCGGTTGGAGCGGGGGCTCCGAGGGGTCGCCGTGCCTTGGTCGAATGCGTCCGGCGAGTGGGAGAAAGCTTATTCCCTTGATTTTTCTTGCTCAAACGAATAATCATGAGAGATAGGTGAACTAAATTCATGTGAGTGTTGCAGTGCAAAATCGCGTTCCTCTCAAGGCAGTACAGGCATTTGAGGCCGCCGCGCGGCTGTCTTCTTTTGCACTTGCAGCAGAAGAACTGTTCGTGACGCCTTCCGCGGTGAGCCATCAGATCAAGCTGCTGGAGGAGCAATTCGGCGTTCGCCTCTTCCATCGGGTGCATCGCGCGGTCGTGCTGACGGACGCTGGGCGGCATTACGCCGAGGAGGTTTCCGCGGCCTTTTCGCGCATCGAGATGGCGACACGCGAGCTCGGGCGTACCGCGAAGAGCGACATCCTCACGGTGCATTCGACGCCGAGCTTCGCGACGCAATGGCTGATGCCGCGACTCGCGCGCTTCAGCTCGGCGCACCCGGACATCGATGTGCGCCTGAACGCCTCTTATCCGCCGCCGCCCGATCTGTTGATGCAGGGGGTCGATATCGATATCCGCTACGGAACGAAACGCTTGCAGCCGGCGGGCACGATGGTCCTGCCTTTCCCTGCGGAGACGATCGTGCCCTTATGTGCGCCAACACTCGCCGACGGGCCGCACCCGATCCGCAGCCCCGAGGATCTGCGCGAGCACACGCTGATCCACAGCGAGGTGTGCCTCGTGAGCTGGCGGGACTGGATGCGCCAGCATCGCAAGGTGCAGCTGGACATCTCGCGCGGCCCGCGCTTCGACCGCTCCTTCATGGCGATCAGCGCTGCGGTCGACGGTCTGGGGGTGTGCCTCGAGAGCTTGTTGCTGGCCCAACGCGAACTCGAGACCGGCCGACTCGTCGCGCCCTTCGGATTGGACGGCCCGAAGGTGCAGGGCTACACCTTCAATCTGCTCAAGTCGCGCGCCGATCTACCCAAGATTCGCAGCTTCCAGGACTGGCTCTTCGAAGAGCTGGAGAAGGAGGGAAGCTGATCGGGGATCAAAACTATCCCTTGCCCCGGCTGTCTATTGAAAATCTGAACGTACCGAATCGGGGCGAGACATGGCGAATGTTGACGACGACAAGCGCTTTGCGGGTTCTATTCCAAGGCTGTACGACACCTGTCTCGTGCCGCTCATCTTCGAACCCTATGCTGCGGATCTGGTGAGTCGACTGCAGGTAAGCCCTTCTTCTAGCGTGCTCGAAATCGCGGCGGGAACGGGCGTAGTGACTCGCACTCTGGCGGCTGAACTGCCGGAAACGGTCGCCATCGTTGCGACGGACTTGAATCAGGCGATGCTCGACCACGCGATGGCCGTCGGCACGCGGCGTCCCGTCGATTGGCGCCAGGTGGACGCGATGCACTTGCCCTTCGACGATGAGTCCTTCGATGCTGTGGTCTGCCAGTTCGGCGCGATGTTCTTTCCCGACAGATCCAAAGCTTTCGCACAAGCGCGCCGGGTACTGAGGCCAGGCGGCGTCTTTATGTTCAGCGTGTGGGACGAGATCGCCGAAAACGAATTTGCCGATGTCGTGACGAGTGCGGTCGCAGCCATGTTTCCTGAAGACCCACCGCGCTTTCTCGCGCGAACGCCGCACGGCTATTACGACCGGCAAGTCATCGAACAGGATGTGGAGCAGGGCGGATTCAGCATGCCGCCTCAGTTCCACACCGTTGCGGCGCGTAGCCGCGCCACATCTCCCCGCATCCCGGCAGTCGCCTACTGCGAGGGAACACCCTTGAGAAACGAGATTGAAACCCGCGATGCCTCACGCCTGGAGGAAGCCACCGAGGTAGCGGCGGCCGCCATCGCGGCTCGATTCGGGACCGGCGCCGTCGATGGCAAGATCCAGGCGCACGTCGTCATCGCCGTGAAGTGACCGGGAATGGGCGATTTGCCGGCAACCTATGGCTGCGGCGCGGTCAGCGGCAAGACGACCTCGAAAGTAGTCCCCTGATCCGGCGAACTGCGGAACCCGATCGTCCCCCCGAGGAGTCCCGTCACGATGCCGTGCACGGCATAGAGACCCAGCCCCGCGCCTCCTTGGCCGAGCGAGGGCGCGGAGAAGGGTTCGAAGATGTGCCTGCATATCTCGGCGTTCATGCCGACGCCGTTGTCCGAGCAGGTGAGTCTCGTGTGCGTCGCGTCGAGCCGACTGCAACTGACGTGCGCGATGCCCTCGGTGCGGCCCTCGAAGCCATGGACGAGGGCATTCACGGCCAGGTTTGTGACGACGCGGCACAGCGGTCCGGGGAAACTGTCCATCACGATGCCGGGTTCCAGCGTCGTGCGCAGTTCAAAGGGCGTGCGCTTGAAACGCGGCCGTATCGTTTCCAGCGCCTCGTCGATGACGATCGCCAGGTCGAAACGGCTTTGCAGGTCGCTTGCGGGATCGATCGCGAGCTGGCGGAAGTCCCGCACGAGGTCGGCTGCCCGCGTCACGTTGCGGTGGACCAGATCCAACCCGCTCAGTGTCGCCTCCATCACCGAAAGCAGGTCGCTGCGGCGAAGCTGGTTGCCCTGGACCAGCGCCTCCAGCTCCCGGTGGCGTTCTTCCAGCGAAGACACGACCGTCATCGCATTGCCCAGCGGCGTATTGAGCTCGTGCGCGACGCCGGCGACGACTCGTCCCAGTGAGGCGAGTTTCTCGGACTGCACGAGCTGCTCCTGGGTCTGGCGCAGCCGGGTGTTGAGTTCCGTCAGATCTTCGTTGCGATCCAGCAACTCCGTCTCGATCCGCTTGAGCTCCGTGATGTCGCGACCGACGCCGACGATGCCGATGATGTGACCCTCGCGGTCGCGCAAGGGCATCTTGGTCGTCTGCAGCCAGCCCGTCGCACCGCTGCTGAGATCGGGCACGACTTGCTCGAAGGCGATCAGCGGCTCGCCCGAGCGGAGCATTTCCTGCTCGACGGCGAAGTACTGCGATGCGATTTCCGGGGGGTAGAAATCGAAGTCGGTCTTGCCGATCATCGCCTCGGGCGTCGTACCCATGTAGTACGCCACGCCCTTGTTGGCGAAGACGAAGCGGCTGTGGCGGTCCTTGGCGTAGATGCGGTCCGGCACCATGTCGACGAGCGTCCGGAAGACCAGTTCCTGGACGTTCCAGGAGGTGTCGACCTCGGGGGGCTCGGACCGGTCGCCTTCCTGCTCGGTGCCTGGCTCGGTGTTCATCGCCGCTCACTCGTCATCTGTAGTGACAGTATGGATGACGAGTGGGCTTCTTACTTGTCGACCAGTTCCCGGATGAAGCTTTCCGCAAGCGGCCATTCGCCGAAGCCGGCTGCCGGGTTCAAGTGGCCGACGGAACCGACGTTTTCGAGCCGGCTGCCCCAGGCTTTGGCGAGCTCGGTGACGCGCTCGATGCTGCCCAGCGGGTCGTTTTCGCTCGCGGCGACGATACTCGGGAAAGGCAACGGATTGCGCGGGATCGGCAGCCAGCCATTCTCGCGCAGCGCGTCGGTCGTCGGATAGCCGGGCGGGAAGGGCGATTCGAGGTCGGCCGGTGTGGCGAGCAGCGCGCCCATGATCGGCCGGCTGTGCTGTTGCGCCCAATGCACGGTGATCATCACGCCGGCGCTGTGGGCGACGAGGATCACCGGGCCGTCGATTTCTGCGAGTGCCTTATCGAGCGCGGCGACACGCGCATCCCGGCTCAGTTTGTCGCGTTCGAGCGGCGGCACCGAGCGGGCATCGATCTGCTTTGCCTTGAGCTTCTTTTCGAGGATGGTCTGCCAGTGTTCTTCAACGTGGTCGCGCAGGCCGGGGACGAACAGGATCGTGGGGAAGGTCTTCATCGTTGTTTTATCGTGAATCGGGGTTGGAAAGTCAGCGCTGCATTGCCTCGATGCGCCTGAGGTCTTCGGCGTAGTGGCTCTTTCCGATCGCGAACGCGGCGGTGGCGGCGAGCGCGATCAGGGGCACGAATTGCATCGCGCCCATCAGGCCGATGCGATCGGCGATGAAGCCGGTGAGGAAGGGGCCGGGGGCGAGGCCGAGCAGGTTGTTGGCGAGCGTCAGCGTCGCGAAGGCGGTCGCGTGGATCGACGGATGCGTGAGGTTCGCGACCATCGCGCCCGCGGGCCCGGTCGTGCCGGCCACCATTGCCATGCCGGCGCCGATCATGACGAGTTGCGCGGGCCCGGGCGGGAGCTGGAAGGCGATGAGCAGCAGGGTCGCCGAGCCCAGCGAGTAGGTCATCGCGATCGTCCATTTGCGTCCTGGCGCGGAACGGCTCAGGCGGTCCGTGACGATGCCGCAGACGACCATGCCGATCGCGCCGACGAGGATGAACACTGCGGCGCCCACGCCGGCCTTGTCGGTCGGCAGCGCGTAGTAGCGGTTGAGGAAGCTCGGCAGCCACGCAAGCATTGCGGCCATGATGAAGAGCTGCAGCCCGCTGCCGACATAGGCGGCGATGACCGACGCCGACGAGAACAGCCCCGAGAAGATGGTCCGCAGACCAGGGCGGGCGGCCGTCTGCGCGGTGCGGCGGGACCCATTGGCGGGGCACAGCCGGCTCTCGCGCACGATCAGCGCGTAGAGGACGACGAGCGCGAGACCGAAGCCGGCCATCGCGCCGAAAGACCAGCGCCAGCCGAATTTTGCCGCGATCACGCCGCCGAAAGCCATGCCGACGACCGAGCCGACCGGGCCGCCGGCCATGAAGGCGCTGCTCAGCGTCGAGCGAAGATGGGCGGGGAAGATGCTCAGGATCAGCGCGATGCCGACGCTGCCATAAGCGGCTTCGCCGACGCCGACGCAGAAGCGCGCGATGAACATCTGGTTGTAGTTGGCGGAGATCGCGCAGGCGAGCGTCGCGAGGCTCCACAGCCCGGCCATCAGCGTGACGCTCTTGACGCGCCCCCAGCGGTCGGCGACGACCGACAGCGGGAAGGTGAGCAGGCCGACGAGCAGCGCGACGATGCTGGAGAGCGAGCCGAGCTGGGTATCGCTCAGGCTCCATTCGACCTTCAGCACGGGGAATACGGCGTTGAGCACCTGGCGCGACATATAGTCGGACAGCAGCAGTCCGAAAGTCAGCGCGAAGACGATCCAGGCGTAGGTACGTGGCGCGGTCGGGGCAGCAGGCGTTGCCTCCGGCAGGGCCTGGGCGATGTAGGCGGCCAAGCGTGTCTCCTCTTATCTTTTTTTGGCGGCAAGGGGCCGAGATGACCCCTTGCTCGTACTACCTATTACAGCTTACGCCGCGTGCTGCAGAAAGCCGATCTGGCCCGGCTTGCGGTTCGGCGCGAAGCCGTTTTTCGCCAGCGTCTCGTCGGCGTCCTTGTAGAAGGTGCCGATCTTGTAGATCTCGCGGGCTTCCTTGCCGTTGGCGATATCGCGCCCGAATTCGCGCGAGATGCGCACGAGCTGCTCGATCTGCTCGACGCTGCCCATCTTACGGTCGCGGCGCTGGGTCCAGATGTTGTCCTCGATGCCGCAGCGCACATGCAGGCCCATCGCGATCGCCATCATGTTGAGCGGCAGCACGTTGAGCATCGAGGTCTCGAGCGTCAGCACGGAGCCGTCCGGGCAGGCGCGGACGAAGTTCGCGAGGTTGTAGAGGTTCGGCGCATCGAAGCCGCCGCCGATCGCGACCCAGGTCAGGATTAGCGGCACGTTGCAGACGTTGCGCCGCATCATGCGCTCGACCGTCTCGAGCTGCGAGATCGTCGCGAGCTGGAAGTGGGTCTGGATGCCCTTCTCGGACAGGCGGCGGATGTGCTCTTCGACCCAGCCCGGACCGGCCGGAATCGTCATCTCGCGGTAGGCCTGGTACATCGCCGGTTCGGCGAGCGAGGTGCCGGCAACGTCGGCTTCGCACATCTGTTCGACGACGTTCATCTGGTTCGAGTTGATCGCGATCGTCACCTGATCGGGCGTCGGGGTCAGCTCGGCGAGCATGTGGCGGGTATCGTCGGACAGCCACTTCGCGGCCTCGCCGTCGTTTTCCGGCGCGAAGGAGATCGAACCGCCGACCTGGATGATCATGTCGGGCACGCGGGCGCGGATCCCGTCGATCAGCTCGTTGAACTTCGACAGGCGCTTCGAGCCCTTGCCGTCGAGCTCACGCACATGCAAGTGGAGCACGGTGGCGCCGGCGTTGTAGCAATCGACCGCCTTCTGGATCTGCTCTTCCATCGTCACCGGAATGTCTTCCGGGAAGTCGGACGGCGCCCATTCGGGGCCGTAGGGGGCGGCGGTGATGACGAGCTTTTGCTGGTTTTCGGGGAACAGCGATCCGTCGAGGAAATTCATCTGGATACTCCTTGGGGTGGTCTCTATGGGGTGAGCGTCGGGGTCAGCGTGCGGCGACTTCAGGGCCGAAGGGCACGTCGCCGATGATCCCGGCGCGTTCCATCTTGCGGTGGCAGGGCGCGTAGTCCATGACGGCGTAGTGCTGGGTGCTGCGGTTGTCCCAGATCGCCATGCTGTTGGGCTTCCAGCGCCAACGCACCTGGTATTCGGGAACGAAGGCCTGCCGGATCAGGTACTGCATCAACTCGGCGGCGCCCGGCGCGTAGTCCTGGCCGAAGCGCACATTCGCCGGCGTGTGGAAGTTGGTGAAGTGGGTCGCGAAGGCATTCACGAACAGCACCTTCTCGCCTGTCTCCGGATGCACGCGCACCACGGGATGTTCGGGATCCGGGTACTGCGCCTTCAGCGCGAGCCGCTTCTCCATCGGCATCGCGGCGCCGAAAGTGGCCTCGATGCTGTGGCGGGCGCGCAGCTGGGCGATCTTCGCCTTGATATCTTCGGGCAGCCTCTCGTAGGCGAGCACCATGTTCGCCCACATCGTGTCGCCGCCCACCGGCGGGCACTCCACGCAGCGCAACACGCAGCCCATCGGCGGTGCCTCACGCCAGGTCGCATCCGTGTGCCAGGCGTTCTCGTAGCGGTCCATCGGCTGGTCGGGCGACTTGTAGATCTGCACGAGGCCCGGATAGTCGGGATGGCTGCCTGCGACGGGATGGTCTTCGAGCTTGCCGAAGCGCTCGGCGAAGCCGACGTGCTCGCCGCGCGTGATGTCCTGGTCGCGCAGGAAGAGCACCTTGTATTCAAGCAGCAGGGCCTTGATCTCGGCGAACAGTGCCGGGTCGCGCGAGGCGTCGCCGATGTTCACATTGAGCAGCTCGGCGCCGATGCTGGCGGTGAGCGGCTCGAACTTCACCGAGCTGTTGAGCACGCTTGGCCGCACGAAGGCCGGCGCTGCGCGTCTGTCCTGAGTCGTCTGATTCATGAAACCTGTCTCCTATGTGTCCGTGGGTTTTTCGTTATCTCTCTGCGGGACGTGTTCTTTTTGTATTCGGTCAGACGGTGAAGATCGACGAGCCGATCGTCTTGCCGGCTTCCAGGTCGCGGTGCGCCTGCACGGCGTCCTGCAGCGCATAGCGCTGGTTGATCTCGATCTTGATGCGGCCGGCGGCGACGTGATCGAAGAGCTCGCCGGCGAGCGCGTCGCGTTCTTCCGGTGTGCTGATGAAATCGGCGAGCGCCGGGCGGGTCAGGTAGAGCGAGCCCTTCATCGCGAGCAGCTGCGGGTTGAAAGCCTCGATCGGGCCGGAGGCCGTGCCGAAGCACACCATCAGGCCGCGGCGCTTGAGCGAGGCGAGCGAGCCTTCGAAAGTCGTCTTGCCGACGCTGTCGAACACCACCGACACCCCTGCGCCGTTGGTGATCTCGCGAACGCGCGCGGCGACGTCTTCGCGGCGATAGAAGATCACGTGATCGCAGCCGTGGGCGCGCACCATCGCCGCCTTCTCTTCCGAAGACACGGTGCCGATCACCGTCAGGCCCAGCAACTTCGCCCATTGGCAAACGATCAGCCCGACGCCGCCCGCCGCTGCGTGCAGCAGGATCGTGTCGCCCGCCTGGAGCGGCCAGATGCGGCGCATCAGGTAGGCCGAGGTCAGGCCGCGCATCGTCATCGCGGCCGCGGTCTCGCACGAAATTGCATCCGGCAGCTTGATCAGCGGCGCGGCGGGAATGATGCGCGCGGTGCTGTAGGCGCCGAGCGTGTTGATGAAGCCTGTGTAGGTCACGCGGTCGCCCTCGGCGACGTTCGTCACGCCTTCGCCGATCGCTTCGACCACGCCGGCCGCTTCCACGCCCAAGCCGTTCGGCAGCGGAATCGGATAGAGGCCGGTGCGGAAGTAGGTGTCGGCGAAGTTGAGGCCGACCGCCTCGTGGCGCAGGCGGACCTGGCCGGGGCCGGGCGCGCCGACTTCGATGGATTCCCAGCGCATCACTTCCGGACCGCCGACCTCGTGGATTCGAATGGCATTGGCCATGTTGTGCTCCTGTGTGCGGCGCGAAGCGGGCCGCGTGTTGTTTGAAGTAAAGCTCTTTATTTCCGGTCCGACGACGTCGCGAAATTCACGATGCGCGAAAAAAGGCGCTTGAACTCCGCGTCGGCATCGCCGCCGAAGCGTGGGTCGCCGTTCTCCGAGAACACGGCGCTGATCTCGTCCCAGTCCTCAGGCGTCAGGTAGCGCTGCGCGGCGGGGAGGATCACGCCTTCCTCGCGCCCCATGTGTTCCCAGATGAAGTGCGCGTAGCGGCTCACGGTGTCCTTGACCGCCGCGACGTCCGCCTCGCCCGCGAGATGCCGCTCGACGATCGTCGCGAGCTCGTCCAGCATCTGGTGGTCGCGCTCGTGCTGGCGCTCCAGTTCGTCGAGTTCCGCGTTGAAGCGGGAGGTACGCTCGCGCAGCTTGCAGAACAGGTATTCGTCTTCCTTCGGGTGATGCAGCGCCACCGGGAAGGTCTTGATGTAATGAATCATCGCGCGCATCAGCTCGCCGCGCGGCGGCTCCTGCGGCGCGCTCGGTTGCGTATTTTCGCTATCGAGCAGGTGCAGCCATGCATGCAGCACGGCGGCGAGCGAACGATGCTCGTCGCGGATGATGCCGATCGCCTGCGAGGTCGCGGGCGGCTCCGAGGTGGCGGCCACGAGCACCGGCATCCCCGCGTTCACCAGCACCTTCAGCGTCTGCGAACCGAGCATCATGCCGATGCTGCTGCGCCGTCCGTGGGAAGCCATGTAGATCAGGTCGCAGCCGGCGTCCTGCGCCGCGGCGATGATTGCGCGGTACGGCGAATCGCTCACCGCGGTTGCGGAATCGCAGGGTACGCCGAGCGCCCGCGCCGCCGATTCGGCTTTCGCCAGCAGCTCGCGCGCCCGACCCTGGTAGGCATAGGCAAAGTCTGCCGGCGAGGTCATACGCACGATCTCCGCTTCGCCGCTGAACGCCGCCGCGTGGTCGGGCTGCGCGTGGAAGAAGGTGATGCGTGCGCCGAGCGTGCGGGCGAATTCGACGGCGTTGCTGATGGTTTCCGTCGAAAGATCGGTGCCGTCGATGGGCACGAGCAGATGGCGGTACATGGCGCCTCCCTGGGAGCGGTTCAGATGGATTCTTGTGTTGCGTTCACAGTCGCGATGCGGACTCTGCCGTCGACAATCTCGACCGGAAATTTCTCGACCGACAGGCTGGGCGCGATGGAATGCGCGCCGGTCGTCACGTCGTATTTCCATCCATGCGCGGGGCAGGCTACGATCCGTCCGCACAGCTTGCCGCCGGCGAGCGCTGCGCCGCCGTGGCGGCAGGCGTTCTCGATCGCATGCACGGTGCCGTCCACATTGAACAGCGCGATGTCGCGACCGCCTGCACGAACGGCCCGCGAGCCGCCGGGGGCGATGCTTTCCAGTGCGCAGACATCAACGAATTCCATGCCGCTCTCCTTGCTTCGAGGGATGACTTGAGTCGGATGTTAGTCACGCGAGTATCGTCGTACCCCCCTCGAACAAGGGGGGGAGGCCCCCCCTCGGGGGCATGCCTATAATTCGACACCCCCTCCCGCGGGCGTCGGTATAAGCTGCAATGGCGCATCGCGCACATGCCGGATAAGAACGACTCGGAACATCCATGACCTCTGCGATCGGCGCAAGCGCGCTGCCGGAACTCGTGCTCAAGACCACCGCGCCCCGTGCGCCGCGGCACCTGCTGCTGCGCCCTCGGCTCAGTCTCGACGACGAAGCGTTCCGGGATCGTCAGGTCGTCGTCGTCCAGGCGCCTCCGGGTTTCGGCAAGACCTCGCTGCTTGCGCAGTGGCGGCGGGAAATCCTCGCGCGGGGCGCAGCGGTCGCGTGGATCTCTGCCGACGAGCAGTCGGACCCGGAGCGTTTCCTGCAAAGCCTCGTCTACGCGGTGCGCTCCGGCTGCGGCCGGCCCGCCTTCGGTCGCATCCTGATCGAAGGCGCTGGGGCATCGGCGAGCGAATTCGAAGGCGTCACCGCGTGGCTTGCCGAGGTCGCGCAGACCTCGCTCGATCTCGTGCTGATGGTCGATGAGGCCGAGCGCCTGCCCCCCGGCGCGTTCGCGATCCTGTCCTACCTGCTGCACAACGCGCCCGCCAACCTCAGGCTCGTCGTCGCCTCGCGCAGCGGGCTCGACCATGAAGTCGCCGACCTCTGCGCCTATGGCTACTGCCTGCTGATCGGTGCCGAGTCGTTGCGCTTTCGCCTCGACGAAACCCTGAACCTCGTCCGCAACCGCTTCGGCACCAAGGTCGACACCGATACCTGCGCGCGCATCCACGAAACCGTCGAAGGCTGGCCCCTCGGCCTGCAGCTCGCGTTCGCGGCGCTCGAACGCGGCAGCGACGCGCGCGCCGTTGTCGAGGCCATGTCGGCGCGCGGCGGCAACCTTCAGGAGCAACTCCTCAGCGGCCTGCTGGCGAACCTTTCCGCCGACGATGCGGGTTTCCTGACGCGCATCGCCATCCTCGACATGCTGCACCCCGACCTGTGCGCCGCCCTCACCGGCCAGGCCGATGCCGCCGAGCGCATCGCGCGCCTGATGCGCGACATCCCGGTCTTCGTCGCGGCCGACGACAGCGAATGGTGCCGCTTGCACACCCTCGCGCGCGACGCAATGCGCGCGCGGCTCGCCGAATGGCCCGCCGACGAGCGGGTCGAATTGAACCTGCGCGCGATGCGCTGGCTGGAACAACACGGCATGCTCGAAAAGGCGGCGCGTCACGCGCTCGCCGCCGGACATCGCGATGCCGCCTACGATCTCGCCGAACACTGCCTTTACGACGCCGTGATGCAGGGGCAGCTCGGCATGGTGCTCGAATGGGTGGAACTCCTCCCCGAGGCCGAACTCGACCGCCGTCCCCGGCTACGTCTCGCCGCCGCGTGGGTGCTGGCGGTGAGCGAGCGCCACGACGAGGCCGAACGTCTCGTCGAGCACATTCTCGCTGCACCGGATGTCGACGCCCTGCTGCGCTACGAGTGCGCGCTGATCGCGAGCGGTGCCGCCTACTATGCCGACGAGCCCGACCGCTTCATTGCGCTGTTCGAGCCCTGGGCCGACGCGCCCCCGACGCGCGAGCCGCGCCTGCTGCAGATGCACGCCAACCGCCTCGCGGCGCTTGCGATCCTGCGTGGCGACCCGGCACTCGCGCGCCGTCACGAACAGCAGGCCCCGCGCGCCGAATACGATGGCACCCCGGCCTATGCCGCGCGCTGGGGCGAATTCATCACCGCGCTGAGCTACCTGTGGGAAGGGCAGTTGCGGCTCGCTGCGGACGTGCTGCGCCCCGCGCTCGCGATGACCGACGAATCGCTCGGGCGACGTCATCCGCTCACGTGCATGTTCGCGGCGCTGCTCGCGACCGTCGCCTACGAGAGCGACTGCGTCGACGAGGCCGCGGCGCTGCTCGCGAACCGGCTCGACGTGCTGGAGCGCACCGGCACCCCCGAAACGGCGCTGCTCGCCTATCGCACCGCCGCCCGCATCGCCGCCGCGCAGGGCATCGAACACCGTGCCCTGGATCTCCTCGAGACGCTCTTCGCGATCGGCGCCACGCGCAACATGCCGCGCCTGTGCATCGTCAGCCTCGCCGAACAGGTGCGGATGCACGCTGGCCGCTTCCGTTCGGAAACCTGCCGCGCGCTCGCCCAGCGCATCGACGAGATCCTCGCACGCGAGGAGGGCACTCGGGGCCCCGTGTGGAAACGCATGGTCGAACTGCAGCGCGCCACCGCCCACGCCAACGCCGCGATCGCCGCCCAGGACTGGCGCGCCGCCCACGCTGCGCTCGAATGCGCCACCCCCTTCGCCGAAGGCCTCAAGCTCGGCCGCGCCGCCATCGAGAACATGGCGCTACGTGCCTACGTGCTCGACCGCAACAGTCTGCACGGCCGCGAGCTGATGCGCGAAGCGCTGGACCTCGCCCACACCTACGGCCTCGCCCGTGTCTTCGTCGACGCCCATCCCGCCATCGCCGACTGGGCCCGCAGCCTCTCGCTGGACGAAGCCGGCCACCCCGAACCCGGCCGCAGCATTGCCGTCGCTCGCGTCCTGCGTCCCGCCGCGCCGCAAGCCCCGCGCGACGCCAACGCCCCACGCGCCCTGCCGAGCATGGTGCTCACGCCCAAGGAGCGCGAAGTCCTCGAACTCCTCGCCCGCAACCTCTCGAACAAGGAGGTCGCCCAAGCCATGGGCGTCGGCGAGGAGACCGTGAAGTGGCACCTCAAGAACCTGTTCGGCAAGCTCGATGCGGCGAACCGGAAACACGTGGTACGGCGGGCGCAGCTGCTGGGGTTGTTGGAGGGCGGCGAATAATCGGCGGTGGTTTCCGTGTGACCGGGCCGCGGCCGCTCGCCGAATTTGCGGTTCTCCCGTTCGTCGGCGTCAGTCGGCAGTGACCGCCCGCGCGATGACCATCCGCTGGATGTCGGACGCGCCTTCATAGATCTGGCTGACCCGCACGTCGCGATAGATGCGCTCGACGGGGAAGTCCGACACGTAGCCGTAACCGCCGTGGATCTGGATCGCGTCCGAGCACACACGCTCGGCGATCTCGGAGGCGAAGAGCTTCGCCATCGACGCCTCCTTCAGGCAGGGCCGGCCGGCGTCCTTCAGCGTCGCCGCATGCAGCGTCAACTGGCGGGCTGCCTCGATCTGCGTCGCCATGTCGGCGATCCGGAAGCTCACCGCCTGGTGCTTGACGATCGGCACGCCGAACGCCTCGCGCTCCTTCGCGTACTTCACCGCCGCCTCGAGCGCGGCCCGCGCCATGCCGACCGACTGCGCGGCGATGCCGATGCGACCGGCCTCGAGGTTGGAGAGCGCGATCCGGTATCCCTCACCTTCCTTGCCGAGCAGATGGTCGGCCGGGACGCGGCAGTCTTCCAGCACGATCTGCGCCGTGTCGGACGCATGCTGCCCCATCTTGTCCTCGGTCCGCGCGACCTGGAAACCCGCTGTATCGGTTGGCACGAGGAAGCACGAGATGCCCTTCTTGCCGGCAAGCTTGTCGGTCACCGCAAACACGAGCGCGAGCTGCGCATTCTTGCCGGTCGTAATGAACTGCTTGACGCCGTTGATCACCCACTCATCGCCATCGCGGACCGCGGTCGTGCGGATCGCGGAGGCATCCGACCCGACATGCGGCTCCGTCAGGCAGAAGCAGCCGAGCCATGTGCCGCTCGCGAGGCGTTTCAGATACCGATCCTTCTGCACCTCGCTGCCGTAATTCAGCGTGATGCCGCAGGCGAGCGAGTTCTGCACGCTGACGATCGACGAGGTCGCCCCGTCGCCCGCGGCGATCTCCTCGATCGCCAACGCCAGCGACACGTAATCCAGGCCCGCACCGCCCCATTGCTCCGGCACCACCATGCCCAGAGCGCCGAGATCGGCCAACTCCTTCAGCGCCTCACGGGGAAAGGTGTGGTGCTTGTCCCAATCGGCGGCAAACGGCGCGAGGCGCTCGCTCGCGAACTGACGCAGCGAGTCGCGGATCATTTCCTGTTCCTGGTTCAGAATCATGGTTCGCTCCGTATCACAGGATTTCGACGGCAACGGCCGTCGCTTCGCCGCCGCCGATGCACAGGCTCGCGATGCCGCGCTTCAATCCGCGGTTGCGCAGGACGTGGATCAGCGTGACGAGGATGCGTGCGCCGGTCGCGCCGATCGGGTGGCCCATCGCGCAGGCGCCGCCATTCACGTTCACCTTGTCCGGCGACAGGTCGAGTTCGTCGATCGCAAGCAGCGTGACGACGGCAAAGGCTTCGTTGATCTCGAACAGATCGACGTCGCCGATCCGCCAGCCGGCCTTCGCCAGGGCGCTGCGAATCGAGGTTGCCGGAGCCGTCGTGAATTGGCCCGGCGCCTGCGCGTGCGTCGCGTGGGCGCGGATGCGGGCAAGCGGGGCGAGGCCGCGCCGCACGGCCTCGGATTCGCGCATCAGCACCAGGGCGGCGGCGCCGTCGGAGATCGACGAGGCATTCGCGGGGGTCACCGTTCCGTCCTTGCGGAACGCCGCCTTCAGCTGCGGGATCCTGGCGATATCGCACTTGCCCGGGGTCTCGTCGTCCGCCAGCGCGATGCTGCCTTTTCTGCCGACGACGGTTACCGGTGCGATTTCATTCCGGAATGCGCCGCTCGCGACCGCGTGCTGGGCACGGCGTACGGATTCGGACGCGTAGGCGTCCTGGCGCTCGCGGGAAATGCCATGTTCGCTCGCGGACACGTCCGCGTAGTAGCCCATCAGCCGTCCCTCGTAGGCGTCTTCCAGGCCGTCGAGGAACATGTGATCGAGCAACTCGCCGTGGCCGAGGCGATAGCCCTCGCGCGCCCGCGACAACACATAAGGCGCGTTGGACATCGATTCCATGCCGCCCGCGAGGCCGACCGTGCAGCTGCCCGCGAGCAGCATGTCGTGCACCAGCATCGTCGCCTTCATGCCGGACCCGCACATCTTGGTTAGCGTCGTCGCCGGCACCGATTGCGGAAGACCGGCACCGAGCACCGCTTGACGGGCCGGTGCCTGCTTCACTCCAGCCATCAGGCAGCAGCCGAGGACGGCCTCGTCGATGTCGGCAAGCTTGTCTCCGAGGTCGGCGAGCGCGCCGGCAATCGCGGCGCTACCGAGTTGCGGCGCGGTGACGGAGGCGAACTGCCCCTGGAAGGCGCCGATGGGGGTGCGGCGGGCTGCCACGATGACTACGGGATCGATCATTCGAGTCTCCATTAGGTGCGTTGCTCAAACGTTGCCGCCGGCTTCCTGCCGACGCAGCAGGAAGCGCTGGATCTTCCCGCTGGGCGTCTTCGGCAGTTCGGCGACGAATTCGACTTCACGCGGATAGGCGTGCGCCGCAAGGCGCCGCTTGACCATCAGCTGCAGCTCTTCGGCAAGCGCCGGGGATGCTTCGTAGCCCGGCTTGAGCACGACGAAGGCCTTCACGATCTCGGTGCGCTCGGGGTCCGGCTTGCCGACCACCGCGGTCTCGGCCACCGCCGCGTGTTCGATCAGGCAGCTTTCGACGTCGAAGGGCCCGATGCGATAGCCCGCCGACGTGATGATGTCGTCGCCGCGGCCGACGAAGGCGATGCTGCCGTCCTCGCCGAGCTCCACCGTGTCGCCCGTCAGGTAATACTTGCCGACGAAGGCGCTGGTGTTCTGGCGCCAGTAGCCCTGGAAGTAGTAGAGCGGCGACTGCTCGCGATCGACGGCGAGGGTGCCTTGCTCGCCCGGCGCGACCTCGTTGCCATCTTCATCGACGACCGCAAGGCGATAGCCGGGGATCGGCAGTCCCGCGGCCCCGGCGCGGATCTCATGCGCCAGCCCGTGGAAATTGCACAGCACCATGCCGATCTCGGTCTGGCCGTAGTGGTCGTTGATCGGGCAGCCCAGATGGTCGCGGAACCAGCGGATCACCTCAGGATTGAGCGGTTCGCCCGCGCTGCTGACGACACGCAGGCGGCCGCGCACCCGCCTGGCCTCTTCCGCGCCGGCCGCGATCAGCAGGCGATAGGCCGTCGGCGCCCCGGCGAGATTCGTGATGCCGTACTTCTCGATCATGCGGTAGGTGCTATCGACCGAGAACGGGCCGTCGTAGAAGGTCGCGGCCTTGCCGAGCAGCAAGGGGCCGATCGCCCCGAAGTAGAGGCCGTAAGCCCAGCCTGGGTCGGCGATGTTCCAGTAGGCATCGCTCGGGCGAAGATCGACCGCGTAGCGCATGTACATGTGGATCGCCCTCAGCGCCTTGTGCGGCACGGCGACGCCCTTCGCCAGGCCGGTCGTCCCCGAGGTGAAGAGCATCATGCAAGCGTCCTCGCCGCTGCGGGCCACCGGCTTGAAGATGTCGTTCTGACGACCGAGTTCGCGGTGGAAGTCGATCTCGCCCGACACACCTGCCTGTTTGGTGTCGCGGGCGACGGTCATGATCGGCGGGCAGTTCGCCACGTCGTCGAGCTTTGATCGGTTTGCCGAGTCGGTGACGATCAGCTTCGCTTCGCTCGATCCGACGCGGTATTCGATTGCCTTCGGCCCGAAGGCCGTGAACAGCGGCTGATACACGGCCCCGGCGCGCCAGGTGCCGATGATCACGACCAGCAGTTCGGGGATGCGCGGCAACAGGCCGGCGACGCGATCGCCGGGCTTGATCCCGAGATCGACCAGATAGTTTGCGAAGCGGCACGACAGGTCGCGCAACTCCTTGAAGCTCAGGCTGCGGCTGCGACCGTCCTGTCCTTCCCAATTCAGCGCGATCCGCCCCTCTCCGCAATGGCGGTCGCAGCATTCGATTGCGGCGTTGATGCCGATCTCGAAGTCGCCGGAAAACTCCTTCGCCAAATCAGCGAGCCGGAAGTTGCGGGAAAAATCCCGGTAATCCGCTGCCGCATGCACCGCCAGGTCATTGACGTTCATCGCCTCTCCTCCAAGTGAATGTCTCTGTCGAGTTTGGTTTTTTGTGCAGTCTAGGGAGGGGGGGCCTGCCTTCCCACGCCGAAATCGCTCAAAATACGTGACAGGTTTTGCCAGTCATGTCCTTGTAGGGGAGCTCAAGTGTCAGTCGAGAAGGGCACGATTTCGATCTGTTTCGTTGCCGACGCGCTGCTCGAGGCACAGCAACGTGGAATTGATACCGCGGCGCTGATGGTTGAGGCGGGCATCGCGCCGGATCTGCTGGACCGGCCGATGGCGCGCGTATCGCCGCAGCAATACGGCGCGCTGTGGCATGCCGTCGCGGTGGCGCTCGGCGACGAATTCTTCGGCATGGACTCGCACCCGATGCGCTCGGGCAGCTTTGCGATCCTGTGTCATGCGGTGCTGGACTGCACGGACCTCGGCCACGCGCTGGGGCGTGCCTTTCGCTTCTTCTCGCTCGTGCTGGACGACGTTTGCGGTGCGCTGACCATAGAAGGCCAGCGCGCCGTGCTCACGCTGGCAGACCGTACGACTGCGACGCGTCTGTTCGCGCACGGCACGCTCTTCGTCATCCTGCACGGACTGGCATCGTGGCTGACCGGGCGCCGCCTGCCGATTCTGGAAACCGCCTTCCGTCAGGAGGCGCCGCCGCATGTTGCGGAATATCGCCTCATCTTCGGTGACCCATTGGCCTTCGGGCAGCCGGCGAGCCGCCTCGTGCTCGACGTTCGCTCGCTCGCCTTGCCCGTGATCCGCGATGCAAAGTCAGCCACGGAATTTCTCCGACAAGCGCCGGCAAACTTCCTCGTGAAGTACCGCAGCCGGGGTGGGGCGGTCGCACGGGTGCGGGCCCGGCTCTCCGGGATCGAGTTGGCCGAATGGCCGACCTTCGACGCTCTCGCCGCCGCGATGCGCACGACGCCGTCCACGCTGCGCCGGCGACTGGAACGGGAAGGCTCCTCCTACCGGACCATCAAGGACGACCTGCGGTGCGATTACGCCATCGACTTCCTCTGCAACTCCCGCCTGTCCGTCGAGGACGTTGCGCGCGCGCTCGGCTTTGCTGAGCACAGCGCCTTCTACCGCGCCTTCCGTAAGTGGACCGGCGTGAGCCCCGGCGAATACCGCGACGGCGCAACGAGATCGTCGGTGCGTTCGTCAGAATAAGGACTGTTTGCCACATCTGCTCGACACATTGCCGGCAAACGCGATAGCTAGAATGGGCGCAGCCGCAATAACGAAAAGAACAAGTCGCGCCCCTGGAGCCCCAAATGAACAATCTCAAAATCGCGACCAGACTCCTGCTTGGTTTCGCGAGTCTCGCCCTGTTGCTCGCCTTCATCGCCGGTTCCGGCATCCTCGCGGTATCGCGCTACGAAGGCCAGGTCAACCGCGTCATCGACGATCACCTCGTCAAACTCATGCTGGTCAACGATCTGTCGTTCGCCGTGCTCGACAGCTCCGGGCGCATGCGCACAGCTGTTCTCATAGACGACGAAAAGCAGGTCAAGGCGCAACTCGCCGAAATCCGACGCAACCGCGACCAGGCGGCCGAAGCCGTTGCAAAACTGCAGGCGATGTCATTCACCGGCGAAGATCGACAGACCTTCGAGGAAGTCCAGACCGCAAGACAGGCTTATCTCGGCCCCGAAGAGGAATTCCTGAAACTGGCTGAAGCGGGCGAACTGGCCGAGGCGAAGACCGCGCTGCTGGAAAAAGTGCGTCCGACGCAGATTCCCTACATCAAGTCGCTTCAGGCCGACATCCATCAGCAGGAGCAACTCGCCAAGAAGGACGCGGCCGAAGCCACGGCGACCGGCAACTCGTCTCAGAAATTCATGATCGCGACCGCGGCAGCGGCGCTCGTTGCGGCGGGATTCATCTCGATGCTGATCGCGCGTTCGATTACCGCTCCGCTGCGCAGCGCCGTCGAAGTTGCCAACCGCATCGCGCGGGGCGACCTCAGTGGCGATCTCAGCGCCCAAGTGCGTGTCACAGGGCGCGACGAAGTGGGCGCGTTGATGAGTGCGCTGGGGACGATGCAAGACAGCCTGCGCGAGCTGATCGGCAAGGCCAAACGCAATTCAGACGAGCTGGTGGACGCCTCCCGGCAGTTTTCGCACAGCGCCGAGCGGGTGGCCAGTGCGTCCGAGCGTCAAAGCGCGGCAGCGGCTTCGGCCGCGTCGGCGATCGAGGAACTGAGCGTCAGCGTCAATCACATCTCGGCCTCGGCCAAGGAGGCGGACGAAAAGACCGATTCGTCACGCGCCCTGTGTGCAGATGGCGGTAGAACCATCCGGGCGTCCGGCGAAAAGGTCAGGGCGATCGCGGTCACGATCAACAGCTCGGCTTCTGTCGTGCAGGGGCTCGTCAAGCAGTCCGAGGCGATTTCGTCGATCGTTAACGTCATCAAGGAAGTCTCCGATCAGACCAACCTGCTCGCGCTCAATGCCGCCATCGAAGCGGCGCGTGCGGGTGAGGCGGGCCGCGGTTTCGCGGTCGTCGCCGACGAGGTCAGGAAGCTCGCGGAACGGACCCAGGGCTCGACCAAGGAGATCTCCGAACTGATCGAGCACATCCAGCAAAGCTCGCTCGAAGTCTTCGCCGCGATGGAATCCAGCGTCAAGGAAGCCAACGAAGGCGTGAGCCTTTCCGACGAAGCCGGCGATGCCATCAATCGGATCAATCAAAGCTCGGAATCGCTGGTCCTCATCGTCAACGACATCTCCTCCTCGCTCTCCGAACAAGGGGTTGCGAGCCACGAAGTCGCGACCAAGATCGAGCAGATCTCGCAAATGATCGACGCCAACAATGTGGCGGTCGGCGAGGTCAGGAGTTCGGCGGTCAGGCTTACCGAACTCGCGGAGAACCTGCGACAGAGCGTCGATCGCTTCCAGGTACGATAGGGCCGGACCATCGAGGCGCGACATCCCCCGCTTTCGGGCGCGCGTTATACACGCGCCCCAAGTCCGTCGCGAATTCAAGCACCATGCCCCCACTCGACACTTATTTGCGGAAACACGAAATGGTGATGACGTCCTTGCTCCCGTCGTGTCTCCGATCCTGATGAACCGATCGACTGTCATTCCTCAGTGGGTTCGAGAGAGCGGGTCGAGAGCACTTCGAGGTTGTCCGCGGCGGGCGCCTTCGAAATCGAAGGGCCCTGTGCTTCCCTGTCCGGATCGAACCAGGCGTGTATCCAGGTGGCCAGATCGAGCATGGTTAACTCTCCCGAGAGTGCAATTTCGCTTGGCGTCCGTTGAAGTGCCGCCAAGTCAGTGCCTTTGCGATAAACGATTGCCGGAACGAAGTCCTTCGTTCTGCCCTCGGGGCTGAAGGAACCGTTCGACTGGGCACAGTCCGTACAGACAGCAATGCCAGGTGGTTCGTGGTCACCAAAGATTACGAATACCGTTCCGTTTGGGAGCTTCTGAACAAAGCTTTCAAGAGCCTGATCGAAATAGCGCAGAGAATGAAAATAGCGGTCTTGCTGTTCTGTATTTGTCGACAAAAAATCGCTTCGGAAGTCAGGCGGCAGATCGTGAAACGGAGTGTGGGAGCTGACAGTTACAATCAATGACGCGCGAGGCCCGGGGCTGTTAAGGTGCAGGTCCGCAGCGAGATCGAAAACATAATGATCCGGCACTCCTCCCATTTTTGTTTGCGCGATCGCCAGTTCCCTCCTCATATCTTCTCCGAAGAGGAGATGTTCGAATTCCATGGTCTTGAAAACTTCGCCGCGATTGAACATGGCGCCCTTTTGGCCATGAAGGAACGATAACGGCATTCCAATAGATCTGCACTTATGCGGAAGTGAATCATGATGGGGGTAGCCGGGGAGGCGGTAGGTCGCCGTTCGGCTTCCGGGGCGATGGGCATGCAGTAAAGTAAAATCGGCGTCGCACGACCCATTCATATGAATTGCCTGAGTCTTGAACAGCATCGACTGCTTGCTGATTCTGTTCAGGAACGGCGTTATTTCTGTGTCGCAAGCCTTCTTGTTCAATACCGCATACGCCAAGCTCTCGACCTGGAGCATGACGAAATGGCTGGGGAGTGAAAGGGGGCCCTCAAACGGTGTGATTCGATCCTGTACAAGTTCCCTCGCCTCAAGGGCTTCCCTGAGCAGATCATCGTCATGAAGGTACAGAAACTCGTTAAGCCATACCAAGACATAACCATAGCGTGGCACAAGGTGTATCGGCGAGGCCCAGCCACGAGTCAGTCGTTGGACTTCATTAAAGGCTTGGATAGTCTTTAGCGCGAAAAGGGGAAGCACAACGCACAGTGGCGCCAGCCTGACCTTATACGGCACCGGGAAATATGCGAAGGATGCCCACAGGAGAACAGCCTTGAACATAAAGAGCGCGGTAGCGCGAATGAAGATGTCAGGTATGGTATTCAGAAACTCCAGAGACACAGCTGCCGCTCCATCGGTCCACTGACGTCTGATGGTCGTAAAAGACAGAGGGCTGAGAAACGCCCTCTGATAGATATGGGCGAATAGAATGAATACAAAAAGAATCAAGAAGAACACGATCAGGACGGGCGCGGGGACCGAAGCCGTGAGAATAAACGTGAAACTTAATTCACGGATGAATTGATCGATGAACCAGCGACCGTGGATTGGACGATGCGTCAGGAGCAGACAAAGATCCAGATACCACGTGAGAGAGATCAGCAGCAATACGAGCCATCCGGCAGCCAGCGGCGAGAGTATCTGCAAATCGGTCGTGCTCATTGGCACCTGCGTATTTTGGCGGTCAATGTGTATCAGTGGTTTTTGTCCTGACCGCTTCGTACAAATGCTTCCCAAACGACATGTCGTGGCCAATCACCATTTCGAGAAGCTGCTCCTCGCCGTTTCCAGGGAAACCACACTCTCCACGGAAGTCGAGAGGATTTCTGAAAGTTCCGAACAACATGTCCCAGATGGCCAAGTCGCCGAAGTTGTACGCGTGGACACCCTGACAATGATGAACGCAATGAGCCTCCGGCCGCTGGATGAGATACCCAAGCCAGCGAGGGGTGCGCACGTTCCAGTGGTAGAACATGTCTGCCAAGCCAAGAAGGAGAACGGTGTCGGCTGCGATCAGCCTGGTCGAACCGACTACGAGATACAAGACAGCACTCATGATGAACATGTTGAGGAATATCTCGAGCGGGTTCCGGTAAAAACTGGTTAACAGCTCCAGTCGTCTTGGGCTGTGATGTATCTGATGCAAATATCTCCACAGGAACGGGATCATGTGTTTGATACGGTGCTGCCAGTAGCTTACGAGGGTCATGACAAGAAAAGCGACGAGCGTTCCGGCGAGGGACCCGTTAACACCTATGTCCCAAGGTCGCTTCTCTAGTAACCAGTTATCCCATAATGATCCGGAGTAATAGACGATCAAAGCCTGAACTGTGGTGAACGAAAAGGCACGCCATTGCCACATTCGAACAGGAGGCCAGTTTGTCCGAGGGCTGTGGAGTTCATAGACGTACATGGTGACACCGGACGCCAAAAAGATGACCTTGATAGCGTTGCCTTCGATCGCAGAAATATGAGAGGCCCAAAGATAAATTATGAGCGCCAAAATATTGGCTACGGTGAGCGTCAGGATCGCCCTGTATAGGGGCGTTCCCACCGGGCCCGTTGCGGCGTACATCGTCGTCATCTGGAAAGAGTATTAGGCATTAATCAACGCCGATATGTTGCGAGATCTCTGATCCGGCCATGCCCTCCGTTTGTATCTAGCCGCGGCATGAATCACCCCCGCCGACACAACGAATCACGATATTCCTCACGGAGCCCCCCGAGCGTCAGTGCGTTGGCCGGGTATCCACCTGCGACAGTCGTGCCCAGGCAATGCCTCTCGTCTTGATAGCAGGCGATTCGCATAAAGTACAGTGCTCATGCCCATGCCCATGCCCATGCCCATGCCCATGCCCCGGCTCCCTCTCCGAACAAGGGCGGGGCGCCAGCCACGAAGTCGCGACCAAGATTGAGCAGATATCGCAAATGATCGACGCCAACAATGTGGCGGTCGGCGAGGTCAGGAGTTCGGCGCTCAGGCTTACCGAACTCGCGGAAAACCTGCGCCTGAGCGTCGATCGCTTCCAGGTTCGCTAGCCGTCTACCGCCGCCTTCTTCAGCGCCGCAAACGTATCGTCGTCAACGAAGTCCGTGATTTCAATGCCCGCCTGACTCTGGAATTCGTTCATCGCCGAACGCGTGAAGCGGCCCATGATGCCGTCAACACCCTGCGGCTCGAAGCCGAGGAAGGTGAGATACAGCTGCGCCGCGCGAATCTGCAGGTCCGGCAAGGCGCCGCGCTCGAAGCGCTGGTAGGTCGCGGCGAGGCGGGTATCGTAGTTGTTGATGCGGTAATTCGGCCCGTTGTAACCCGCGGCGAAGCGCCCCCAGTCATGCGTGCGCAGGGCACCGTCCAGTTTCGCCGCCCGGATGAAGGCCGCCAACGCGTCGAACTGCGCGGTTTCCGAGGCCGACATCGCTTCGATCATCTCTTCGGCATCCGCAAATCCGACCATCTTCGCGTTGTATCCCATGATCTGGCCGATTCCCCAGGAGGCGCTGCGCAGCGCGGCCCGCCGATCAAGGGCGATCGCCGAGGCGAGCCGCTTGTACTGGTGGCTCCCCGACGCGCCATAGCCGCCCGGGCGCCGGTTACTGATATCGCCATGCTTCGCGTCGAATCGCCCGCCGGTCTCCTTGCTGAAGACGTGACGCTCGAAGAGGATCGTCGGCCGCCGGTCCTCCAGATATCCGCAACCGCTCGTTTCGACGCCGACCACCGTCCACAACTCAGCCGCCCGCACGCCAAGGTTTTCTGCCGCCCCTTCAAAGCCCTCACTATCGATCGGACGCGCCATCCCCGCAAATTCGAGTGCCATGATCTATCCTCCTGATGAATCGTGCATGCCGCCGCCGCAGCAGACGGCTATCTGATCGTCAGTTGCACCCGCCCACGATTATTGCCATAGCAGTTCCAGGCATCGTTCGCGTAGGCATAGAAATACCCCGACTTCTTAGGGGTATAGGTCACGCCGTCGCCAATTGCGAAGGCCTCGTGCGGAACCGTGTGTCCTTTGGCGTCGACGCCACCTCCATTCGCAATCGCTCCGACAAGACAGAACCACGGCATGTCCTCGTGGCGCTTCGTGAAGCGGAAATCCGCCTCGCTATTCCGGGCGAGCTTCTTGTACACGCTCTCGACCCACCCCAGCGCACTCCCGGCGATCTGCGCGAGTTCTGCGGGTTGGAACTTGCCGTCGTCCGCCCCGTCCGGTCCGCACTTGATCGAGCTGTCCATCCACTCGCCGCTGGCGAAGAATGTGTAGGTGATCCCCGCCTCCAACCAAAGCCCCGTGTCGTTCCACGGCTGAGCCGCGAAGATGTCGATGGTGAGCGGAGTGCCTAGCGTGAAAGTTCGCGCCTGCCGATACGGGCATTGATGGATGGGCGGATTCTTCGCACGGTTGACCGCCGACGGGTGCATATTCTCAGCCGCCTGCAACATCGGCACGCCGCGCGGCTGACTTGGAAGAAGGCTGAATACGCCGCAGCAGGAGTCGTGCAGGGGGCCGAGATAATCGGATTTGATCTGATCGATCATGCCGGAATTGAAATTCAGATCGGCCGCCTTTGCCTCGGAGATCATCCAGGCCAGCGCCGCATCCGACAGCCCGGTCTCGCGATAACCGCCGCCGACATCCGAATGGACTCCGGGGAACCACATCTCCAGCGCATCCTGGCCTGGCTGTGGATTCCACAGCGTCGGCTGAAAGCTCGCGCGGCGTTCATCCAGCGCGATCGCATGGCGCGCGGTCTGAATCGACGCACTCAGATTCGTATCGTGGAAGGTGTAATCGTGCAGGTTGTCGATCAGATTGAGGAAGGCCATGTCGTTGGGAATGCCGAGCGCGCCCACCGTGTCCCAGACGCCGAGAAAGCGGATCGGGATTCGATGGCCGCCGCCGTTCTCGCGGAATTCCCAATCCTTTCTCTGCCAGTCGTCAAGGCTCTCGGTCTTGCGGCGATAACCCTTTTGAAAGACGTGCTCAATCCGCGTCCAAATCTCCGGGTCCTCCAGCCCATCGGTATCGAGCAAGCCGCAGAGCGAAACGAGTCCCCCCAGGCTTCGAACCGTATAAGCGCCGCGGCTGAATCCGAACAGATAAATGCGATCCCCGTCCTCGTAATAATCGCAGAGCTCCCGATAGGCGCTCATGACGTTGCGCTCCAGCCCCACGCCGGTTCCGCCCCCGATCACCTTGTCCCACCACGAACCGTTCGTCCCGACTCCCGCGTGGTAGTACTTGTGCTGGCCAACGTCGGCGGCGTCCGCTTCCGCCAGTGCGTTATACAGGCGCACCACATTGGTGGGTGCCGGCACGCCGCCGTCCTTCTCGTCCGGAGTGTTCCAGGTGCCGTCGCAGCAGATCACGATGTTCTTCATGGTGCCATCCTCCCCACGCGTTGAGGTGCTAACCGGAATTCATCTGGAATTCATAGCAAGACGATGGCATCGAGTACAGGTTGCTTACTTCCGGAAACGACGGGCATACTTTCGGCCAAAAATACCCTTAACCCCCAATACAGAGGCCGTCCCAATGACCGACATCACGATCTACCACAACCCCAAGTGCGGAACCTCCCGCAACACCCTCCAGATGATCCGCGACAGCGGCACCGAGCCTCGAGTCGTCGAGTACCTCAAGACCCCGCCGACGCGCGAGCAACTCGTCGCCCTGATCGCCGCCAGCGGACTGCCGGTGCGGGAGATCATCCGCAGCAAGGAGGCGCTATTCACTGAATTGGGATTGGGAGATCCGGCGAAGACCGATGACGACCTGATCGACGCGATGGTCGCGCATCCGATCCTGATGAACCGACCGATCGTCGTAACGCCCCTCGGCACCCGGCTGTGCCGGCCTGCCGAGCTCGTGCGTGAAATTTTGCCGCAGGTGCGGTAGGGCGGGATGCCAACACCCGCTGAGGGGTCTCGGCGGGTTTCGGCGTGTTGTGGATGCTGTTCATAAGCGTCGCATGGTCGATATGGATATGATTACAATGGCATCTACCGGTGACGTGCGCGCCAGCTTATGCAGCACGCAACTTACTTATGCAGCAACTCTGCTGTCTACAACACGTTAGCCCTTATTGGAACCTCCCCGCTGTCATGATCACATTAATAGTCATCTTCGCATTGGTCACAGCACTCCCCATTAAGTGGGCTGCTGATTTTTGCAACGGCATCAATACCGGCTTGCCGTTTTGCCTTGTTGCCT
>NZ_DATFAO010000035.1:0-19465 GCF_035254505.1 Aromatoleum sp.
CCGGGCAGCGAGCCGGTGATCAGGCTGCCGAGCAGGAACCAGTCGACGCTGCCGAGGATCCAGTGGCCGATGCCGGCCACCAGGGTCAGCGGCACGGCGTGGGCGATGTCGGAGCCGACGATGCGCAGCGCGGGCAGGCCGGGGTAGAGGAAGAACAGCGCAGTGACGCCCAGCGCCCCGGCACCGACCGACGAGATCGACACCAGCACGCCGAGCACGGCGCCGGTGAGGACGGTCAGCGCCGCGGTGCGTTTCGCGTTCGGTTCGCCGCCAAAACGTTTGATGGCGTAGCCCTGGATCTGTTTGCGGAAGATCAGTGCGACGGCGGTCAGCAGCAGTGCGAAGCCGAGCGCGACCTTGATCAGGCTGGCCGCACCTTCGATGCCGCCGGGGGCGAACTTGCCGACCAGAATCAGCGTCAGGGCTGCGGCGGGGAGGCTGCCGGAGGCGAGGCGACGGGTGATCGTCCAGTCCACGCTGCCTTTGAGGCCGTGCGCGAGCGTGCCGCCGGTCTTGGTGATGGCCGCGTAGAGCAGGTCCGTGCCGACGGCGACCGAGGGGTGGATGCCGAACAGCAGCACCAGCAACGGCGTCATCAGCGAGCCGCCGCCGACGCCGGTTAGACCGACGATGGCGCCGACTGCGAATCCGGCAGCGGTATACCCAAAATCCATTGAATCCAGCCCCTTCCTATGGTGCGCTGCATCGTAAGCGGTAAGCGTAAGTCAAGAAAGATTGTTTGCGTTAGACTTTAAGAAATTTTGGTTATAAGGAGGCCTCATGAACCTTCAGCAACTGCGCTACATCCAGGAGGTGGCACGCCGCGGACTGAACGTGTCGGAGGCGGCGGACGCCTTGTTCACGTCGCAGCCGGGCGTCTCGAAGCAAATCCGCCAGTTCGAGGCCGAGCTGGGCGTCGAGATCTTCGTGCGACACGGCAAGCGTCTCGTGGACGTCACGGAGCCGGGCAAGCAGGTGCTGGCGATCGCCGAACGCATGTTGCGCGACGCGGACAATCTGCGGCAGGTGGGGGCGGAGTTTACCAACGAGGTCGCCGGACGTCTGTCGATCGCGACGACGCACACGCAGGCCCGTTATGCGCTGCCGGCGATCATGCGTGACTTCATGCAGCGCTTTCCGCAGGTGAAGCTGGAGTTGCATCAGGGCAATCCGCGCCAGGTGTGCGACATGGTGCTGTCGGGCGAGGCGGATCTGGCGATCGCGACGGAGGCGATCTCGGAGTACGACGAGTTGGTGATGCTGCCCTGTTATCAATGGAACCGCTGCATCGTCGCCACGCCCCGTCATCCGATCCTGAAGGAGCATCCGCTGACGCTGGAGGCGATTTCGCGCTATCCGATCATCACTTACGACGATGCTTTCACGGGACGCAGTCTGATCAACAAGGCGTTCCTGGGGCGCGGGCTGCGTCCGAAGGTGGTGCTGACGGCGCTCGATTCGGATGTGATCAAGACTTATGTGGCGATGGATCTGGGGATCGGGATCGTTGCGCGGATGGCCTTCGATGCTGCGGCCGATCGGGGGTTGGGGATGGCGGATGCGTCGCATCTTTTCGAGTCGAGCACGACTCGGATCGGGTTGCGGCGCAATGCTTATCTGCGCGGGTATGTGTATGCCTTCATCGAGCTCTTTGCGCCGCATCTGACGCGGCGGATGGTGGATATTGCGCTGGCGGGGGGCGGTGAGGATTACGGGATGTAGGTGTTCCCGGGGGGCTTTGCCGTGCTGGGTTCTCGGCATTGTGGCTTCGTGATCAGCCCAGCGATCACCGTTCGGCCTGAGCTTGGTGAAGCTCTGCCAACGCCCTGCGACGGGCGTAGCACATACGGCTTTATTCAGTTGCCGGTTAATAGCTGCCGAATAGGCGGTCGAGCGTCGTCGAGTTCGGGCTGGTGAGGGCCAGCATCAGTGCGACGCGCGCTTGCGAGGCGGGGAGTCCGCCGGCCGCGTGGGTGCCCCAGTCCGAGTCCTGGGCCTTGGGGCCGACTCCGCCGGCACCGGCACGCGAGGCGCGGATGACCGGGATCCCGGCGGCGGTCGTGCGCCGGACGGCGTCTTCCCACGTGGCCGGCATGCTGCCGTTGCCGGCCAGCGTCAGCACGATGCCTCTTGCACCGGCGCTGGTCACGATGTCGAGCAGATCGGGCGAAGTGCCGGCGCCGACGTAGAGGATGTCGACGCGGGGCAGCGGAGCCGCTTCGGGGGGGATCGCAAAGCGTGCGGCTTTGCCGCTCGGTACCGGGGCGAAGTAGCGCACCGGATGGCTGCGGCCGATCGGGCCGGTGGTGTCGTTGACGAAGGCCGCGAGGCGTTGGATGTGAGACTTGCACAGGCCGAGCGCGGCGTGGATTTCTCCGGCGAAGCTCACGAGCACTCCGCGTCCGACGCTTTCGCCGTGAGCCGCGACGCTGACCGCTTCGTACAGGTTCATCGGGCCGTCGGCGGACAGCGCGGTGGCGGGGCGCATCGCCGCGGTGAGCACGACCGGCTTGGTCGTTACGACGGTCAGTGCGAGGAAGGCGGCGGTTTCTTCGAGCGTGTCGGTGCCGTGGGTGATGACGATGCCGTCGATCCCGTCGTCCTGAGCGAGCGCTTGCACGCGTTGCGCGAGGGCGAGCCAGTGGCCCGGCCCCATGTCCTTGCTGTCGAGGTTGAAGAGTTGTTCGGCACGGATGTTCGCGAGCTCGCGCAGTTGCGGGACGGCCGCGAGGAGCGTGTCGGCGCCGAGCGTGCCGGCGGTATAGCCCACGACGTCGGTCGCGGAAGCGGCGGCGCCGGCGATCGTGCCGCCGGTGGCGATCAGGGCGAGGTTCGGCAGGGCGGTACGGGGCATAGGCGGCGTCTCGAAGGGAGGGTCAGGTGCCGTTGTAGGCGACGGCGCGGCGGGCGCGTTCCTGTTCGAGCAGGCGCGCCGAGACCTCGCCCGAGACGCCGACGGTGTCGAAGACCGAGCCGGCGAGTTGCAGGCCGGATTCGAGCGTTTCGGGGATCACGATACTGGCGCCGGCGTTGCGTAGCGACTTGGCGTGGACCTCGTCGCGTGCGCGGGCAGCGATGCGGATGCTCGGCGAGGTCGCGCGGACGCCACGCACGGCGTGCACGGCGGCGATGCTGCGGTCCATCGTCACTACGACGGCGACGGCGCGTTCGAGATGCAAGCGGCGCAGCAGTTCGGGGCGGCTCGCGTCGCCGAAATACACCGGGGCCTTGCGTGCGCGCAGGCGGGCAACGAGCTTGGCATCGGCTTCGACGGCGATGTGCGGGATGCCTTGCTTGGTAAGCAGCTCGCCGATCAGCTGTCCGACGCGGCCGTAGCCCGCGATGATCACGTGGCCGCTCAGGCCCGAGAGGACAGGCTCCTCGGCCGCAGGCTGGTGGACGAGGCGTGCATCGATCGCGTCGCCGAGCTTGCGGCCGAGCAGCGTCAAGGGCGGCGTGATCAGCATCGACAATCCGACGACGAGCAGCATGAAGTGGCCGACCTTGGGGTCGATGAGGCCGACCGCGAGGCCCATGCCGATGATGATGAAGGCGAACTCGCCGCCCTGTCCGAGCATGATGCCGCCTTCGACGGCGCGGCCCCAGGACAGGCCGAAGACGCGGAACAGGATCGTGACGATGACGCTCTTGATCGCCAGCACGCCGATTACCGACAGCGGCAGCAGCAGCGGTTTCGCGAGGATCGCGCTGACGTCGATGCCCATGCCGACCGACATGAAGAAGAGGCCCATCAGCAGGCCTTTGAAGGGCTCGATCGTGACTTCGACTTCGTGGCGGAATTCAGTCTCGGCGATCAACAGGCCCGCGAGCAGCGCGCCGAGCTCCATCGACAGGCCCGCGGCGCGCGTGAGCACCGCGACGCCGAGCGTCGTGAGCAGCGTGAGCGCCATGAAGGATTCGGACTGGCGGTTGACGGCGATCTGGTGGAAGAGCGGGCGCACGACGCGCTGGCCGACGAAGTAGATCAGCGCGACGGTGACGAGGCCCTTCAGCGCGGCGATCCCGATCAGGTTGAGGAAGCTGTCGTTGCCGTCTTGCGAAAGGATGGTAACGAGCACGAGCAGCGGCACGACGGCGAGATCCTGGAAGAGCAGCACCGAGAAGGTCGCCTGCCCGAGCGGCGAGCCGAGCTCGCGTCGCTGCGTGAGGAGCTGCATCACGACGGCCGTCGACGAGAAGCCGAGCACGAGCCCGAGCACCACCGAGGATTCGAGGCTGTTGCCGAAGGCGTAGGCGATCCCGCCGATCGCGAGTCCCGACAGGCCGACTTGCAGGCTGCCGGCGCCGAAGACGAGACGACGCATCGCCCACAGGCGGTCGACCGACATCTCGAGGCCGATCATGAACATCAGGAACACGACGCCGAACTCGGCGAAGATCGCGACGTCTTCCTGGCGCGAGAAGGTCAGGTAGCGCAGCCAGGACGAGGTGGCGGTGAAGTGGCCGAGGCCAAACGGGCCGACGATCATGCCCACCGCGAGGAAGCCGAGCACCGGGTTGATGCTGCGCCGCTGCAGCAGCGGAATCAGCACGCCCGCGAGGGTCAGGAAGAGCAGGACTTCGTACAGGTAGGCGGGCGCCCGGATCGCTTCCATCAGGTGGATCTTGTCATATTTCGGTGGAGGGGCAACTAGTCTACCGGATTGGCAATGTCATGCGCGACGTCATTCGCGCGGTCGTTCGACGAGGACGGCTCTTCCCTTTCCTGTTGCTGCAGTGCCCACATGCGGGCGTAGTCGCCGTCGCGCACAAGGAGGTCGACGTGGGTGCCGCGTTCGACGATGCGGCCCTGGTCGAGCACGATGATCTCGTCCGCGTTCATCACGGTCGATAGCCGGTGCGCGATGACGAGCGCGGTACGGCCTTCGGCGGCCTGTTCGAGCTGGGCCTGGATCGCCTTCTCGGTCTTCGAGTCGAGCGCCGAGGTCGCCTCGTCGAAGATCAGGATCGCAGGGTTCTTCAAGAGCGCGCGCGCGATCGCGACGCGCTGCTTTTCTCCGCCGGAGAGCTTCAGGCCGCGTTCGCCGACGCGCGTCTCGTAGCCGGCCGGAAGGCGTGCGATGAAATCGGTGAGCTGGGCGGCGCGGGCGGCGGCCTCGACTTCGGCGCGGCCCGCTTCGGGGCGGCCGTACTGGATGTTGTAGTAGAGCGTGTCGTTGAAGAGCACGGTGTCCTGCGGGACGATCGCGATCGCGCGGCGCAGGCTCGTCTGGGTGAGGGCGCGCAGGTCGTGGCCGTTCACGCGGATCGCGCCGCCTTGCACGTCGTAGAAGCGGTACAAGAGGCGCGCGAGGGTGGATTTGCCCGAGCCGGAATGGCCGACCACCGCGACGGTGCTGCCCGCGGGGATCTCGAAATCGACGTCGTGCAGGATCTGCCGGTTCGGGTCGTAGGCGAAGCTCACATGCTCGAAGCTGACGCTGGCGGGGCCGCGTGGGAGTTCCTGTGCGTCGGGCGCGTCGGCGACTTCGCGGTGCTGGTGCATCAGGCCGAACATGCGTTCGATGTCGGTCAGCGCCTGGCGCAGCTCACGGTAGAGCACGCCGAGGAAGTTGAGCGGGATGTAGAGCTGGATCAGGAAGGCGTTGACGAGCACGATGTCGCCGATCGTCATCGTGCCGGCGGCGACGCGGCTCGCGGCCTGCCACATCATCGTGGTGACGCCGACGGCGATGATCGCAGCCTGGCCGATATTGAGCGCGGAGAGCGAGATCTGGTTCTTGACCTGGGCGTTGGTCCACTTCTGCATCTGCTCGTCGTAGCGCCGCGCCTCGTAGTCCTCGTTGTTGAAGTACTTGACGGTCTCGAAGTTGAGCAGGCTGTCGATCGCACGCGCGTTGGCGGCGGAGTCGAGCTCGTTGGCGTGCCGGCGCAGCGTGGTGCGCCAGTTGGTGATGCGGACCGTGAAGAAAATGTAGAGTGTGAGCGTTCCGAGGGTGATCAGCGCGAACACCGCGTCGTACTGCACGAGCAGGATGCCGATGACGAGGCTGATCTCGATCAGCGTCGGCAGGATCGAGTACAGCGTGTAGCTGATCAGCGAGCCGATCGAGCGCGTGCCGCGTTCGATGTCGCGCGTCAGGCCCCCGGTCTGGCGATCGAGGTGGAAGCGCAGCGATAGCGCGTGCAGGTGGCGGAAGACCTGCAGCGCGATCTCGCGCACCGCCTGCTGGGTGACGCGGGCGAAGATGATCTCGCGCAGCTCGGTGAACATCGAGGTCGAGAAGCGCAGCACGCCGTAGGCGAGCAGCAGTGCCGCCGGGACGACGATCAGCGCCTGCTGGCCGGTCAGCGAGAGGCTGTCGACGAGCTTCTTGAAGATGATCGGCACCGTGACGTTCGCGCCCTTTGCGGCGATCAGGCAGGACAGCGCGAATACGACCCGGACCTTGTAGGCCCAGATGTAGGGGATCAGGCTCTTGAGGGTCTGCCAGTCGTGGCGTTCGGTCGGTTCCGGGCCGGGCAGGGCGGTGGCGGGTGCGCGTCTCATGTTTCAATTCTAACCGTTGCCGCCGCAGCCCGCGGCAACCCGGTACCATCTCGCCTTGCCTTCGCGCGATGCGCGGAGGCGGATCCGAAACACAAGGTCATGGAATGATGGAAAGCCAGTCTCTGGGTGTAATTCTCTGGTTGCTCGCGGCGCTCGGTGGCGTCGCGGTCGGTGCGCTGATCGTCGTCTTCGTGCTGCGCGGGCGGCGTGCGGAAGACATTGCCGCCGCGATCGAGCAGGGGCGGGCGGAGGTCCGCATCGAGCTTGCCGCTGCGGTGGAACGGGCGCGTTCGCTGGAGCAGGAGCGGGGGCAGACGCAGGCGCAGTTCGAGGCGCTGCGCGCGCAGGCGGGCGACTGGCGCAACGCGCTCGATGTCGTGCGCGACGAACGGGCGCAGCTTGCCGAGCGGGCGTCGCGCGTGGCGCCGCTGGAGCAGCAGCTGGCCGAAGCGCTCGCACGCATCGCGACGCTGCAGCGCGAAGGCGCGGATCTGCGCGAGAACCTCGGGCGCGTGAATTCGCAGCTCGCGGCGGAATTGAAGGCCGAGCGCGAGGTGCTGGCGGCGGTGCGCGGGGAACTCGGCGCGGAGAAGGGCGTGCGCGAGCAGGCCGAAGTGCTCGCGAACCGGCTCAATGCGGAGCTCGCCGAGATGACGACGCGGCTCGATGCCGAGCGTCGTCAGTCCGAGGAAAAGCTCGCGCTGCTGACGGCGGCGCGCGAATCGCTTTCCGATCAATTCAAGAGCCTCGCCAACGACATCCTCGAAGAGAAGGCGAAGCGCTTCACCGAGCAGAACCAGACGAACCTTGGCCAGCTGCTCGATCCGCTGCGCCAGCGGCTGCAGGAGTTCCAGGGCAAGGTCGAGCAGGTCTACGTCCAGGAGGGCAAGGACCGCAGCGCGCTCGCCGAGCAGGTGCGGCAGCTGATGGAGCTGAATCAGTCGCTGTCGGAGGACGCGAAGAACCTGACGCGTGCGCTGAAGGGATCGAGCAAGACGCAGGGCAACTGGGGCGAGTTGATCCTCGAACGCGTGCTGGAGGCCTCGGGCCTGAGAAAGGGCGAGGAGTACGACGTGCAGGAGAGCCATACGCGCGACGATGGCACGCGCGCGCAGCCGGACGTCGTGATCCATCTGCCGGAGGACCGCCATCTCGTCGTCGATGCGAAGGTGTCGCTGACCGCCTACGAGGAGTACGTGACCGCCGAGGACGAGGGCGAACGCGCGGCGTGGATCAAGCGGCATCTCGATTCGGTACGCGGCCACATCAAGGGGCTGTCGGACCGGAACTACCAGGCGCTCTACGAGCTGAAGTCGCTCGACTTCGTGCTGATGTTCGTGCCGGTCGAGCCCGCCTTCATGCTCGCGGTGACGCATGACCGCGAGCTCTTCATGGACGCGTGGCAGAAGAACGTGCTGCTCGTGAGTCCGTCGACGCTGCTCTTCGTCGTGCGCACGGTCGCGCACCTGTGGCGGCAGGAGGCGCAGAACCGCAACGCGCAGGACATTGCGCGGCGCGGGGCGGAGCTCTATGACAAGCTGGTCGGCTTTGTCGAGGACCTGGAGTCGCTGGGGGGCCGTCTCGAGCAGGCGCAGAAGGCGTATCACGCGGCGCACAACAAGCTCGCGAGTGGGCGCGGCAACGTGATCCGGCAGGCGGAGATGCTGAAGCAGCTCGGCGTGAAGCCGACGAAGGGGCTGCCGGCGGCGATGGTCGAGGCGGCGGCGGATGCCGAGGCGCTGGCCGACCGCGGCACCGCCGCAGGCGGTCACACAGGCGAGGTCGTGCCGATCCGGTAGACGCGTGCTTCCCATGGCCGCAGCGTCAGCGACTTGGCCGGGCCGTGCGCGGCGACCTCCTGGTTCGCGAGCAGCAGTCCCGAGCGATCCAGTGTGAAGCTGGCATGCCGGTAGGTCGCAGGCGCGCCGCTGAGGTTGCAGATCACGGCGATGCGATCGTTTTCGCCGCCGCGGGTGTAAGCGTAGAGCTTCGTGCTGCGGCCCGCGAGCGTCTTGTAGCGGCCGTCGAGCAGCACCGGTTCGCGTCTTCGTAGGGCGATCAGTTCGCGATAGTAATTGAGCACGGAATGTCCGTCGTCCTGCTGGCGGGCGACGTTTAGGGCACGGAAATCCTGGTGCGCGGCGAGCCAGGGGCGGCCGCTCGTGAAGCTGCCGTTCGGGCCGTTGTCCCAAGGCATCGGTGTGCGCGAGGTGTCGCGGCCGGTGTGGCGCATTTCATCGAGGATGGCGTCGTCCGATAGGCCCTGTGCACGCATCTCGGCGATGCGATTGTGCGCGTAGGTGTCCTGGAACTCCTCGAGGCTCGCAAATTCGGCGTTCGCCAGACCCAGCTCCTGGCCCTGGTAGATGAAGGGCGTGCCTTCCATCAGGAGGTACATCGTCGCAAGCGCGGTGGCGCTCTGGACGCGATATTCGCCCGGATCGCCCCAGCGCGAGACGATACGCGGCAGGTCGTGGTTTTCGAGATACAGCGCATTCCAGCCGCGCCCGTGAAGCGCGGTCTGCCAGCGGCCGAGGATGCGCTTCAAGGCACGGACGTCGAGCGGTGCGCGCGGGGCGTTGGACCAGAGGTGCCAGTGCTCGAACTGCAGCACCATCGACAGACGTCCGCGCTTCGTTCCGACCCAGACTTCCGCGCCGTCGGGGCCAATGCCGTTCGCTTCGCCGACGGTCATCACGTCGCGATCGGCGAGTGCCGTGCGCCACAGTTCGTCGATATAGTCGAGGATGCCCGGGACGTTCATATGGAAGGGATAGGCCGGCACCTGCGCGAGGCCCTGCGGATTCGGCATGTCTGGCAGGCCCGCCTGCTTCTTCAGGTGTGTGATCGCGTCGATGCGAAAGCCGTCGACGCCCTTGTCCAGCCACCAGCGCATCATGGCGGCGACGGCCTCGCGCAACTGCGGGTTCTCCCAGTTGAGATCCGGCTGGCGGCGGGTGAAGAGGTGGAGGTAGTACTGGGCGGTCGACGCGTCGTACTCCCAGGCGGGGCCGCGGAAGATGCTTTCCCAGTTGTTCGGCGGACCTCCGTCGCGATCGTCGCGCCAGAAGTACCAGTCGCGCTTGGGGTTGTCGCGCGAGGACCGCGATTCGACGAACCACGGATGCTCGTCGCTGGTGTGGTTGATGACGAGGTCGAGGATCACGCGCATGCCGCGGCTGTGCGCTTCGGCGAGCAGCCGGTCGAAGTCGGCCATCGTGCCGAACTCGGCCATGATCGCGCAGTAGTCCGAAATGTCGTAGCCGCCGTCGTCGTTGGGCGAGCGGAAGATCGGGCACAGCCACAGCACGTCGATGCCGAGCCATTGCAGGTAGTCGAGCCGGGCGAGGATGCCCGGCAGGTCGCCGATGCCGTCGCCGTCGCTGTCCATGAAGCTGCGCGGATAGATCTGGTAGACGACCGCTTGCTGCCACCATCTGGTCTGCATTTGGGAGCCTCCCGAGCATGCATCGCACATTGGCAGTCTGCCGCAGTTATGCAATCGATTGTGTGCAAAAAGGCAGGGACGCAGCGCATGTTGCGGACTAAAGTGAGCTGCGACGCGGCTCCTGCCGAACGTGGCGGCGGGCTGCACATCGGAGTGTCGGCGGTAACGAACGGAGGCCGGATCATGGATGCGACGAGCCCGAAACTGCGCGGCGTGAACCTCGGAAGCTGGCTGCTGCTGGAAAAATGGATGGTGCCGAGCCTCTTCGAGGGGCTGGAGGCGACCGACGAGACGACCTTCTGCGCCGAGCTCGGCCCGGCGGCGGCCGGCCGGCTGCGGGCACATTGGGACAGTTGGATCACGCGCGAGGATTTCGCGTGGATCGCGGCGCGCGGTCTGAACGCGGTGCGCATCCCGTACGGGCACTGGATCTTCGGGCCGGACTATCCCTACCACCGGAGCTACGGCGGCAATCCGCATCCCTTCGTCGAAGGCGGCATCGACGTGCTCGACCGGGCGATGGACTGGGCGGCGGAGTTCGGCATCCGCGTGATGTTGGACCTGCATGCGGCGCCCGGTTGCCAGAACGGCTTCGATAACGGCGGCATCATGGGGGTGTGCGAGTGGCACACGCGGCCCGAGTACCTCGAACATGCGCTGTCGGTGCTCGAACGCATCGCCGAGCGCTACCGGGCGCATCCCGCGTTGTATGCGATCCAATGCCTCAACGAGCCGCGCTGGGATGTGCCGACCGATTACCTGAAGGATTTCTACCTCGCCGCCTACGAGCGCATCCGTAAGCACTGTGCTGCCGAGCGCACGGCGGTCGTCTTCCACGACGGCTTCCGCTCCTTCCGCGAATACGCCGGCTTCATGCAGGCACCCGAATACCGCAACGTGATCTTCGACCTGCACCGCTACCAGTGCTTCGACCGCAAGGACATCGACTCGGACATCTTCGCCCACATGGGCAAGGCGGGCGGCGAGTGGCGCGACGAGGCCGATGCGATCAACGCGGAGCTGGGTCTGCCGGCGGTGTGCGGCGAATGGAGCCTCGGGCTGGATCTGGAGGTCGTGTCGCTGTGGGCCGAGGGGCCGTTCAACCACGCGTTGGAGCACATGGACGAGTTCCAGCAGGACGTCGCCAACCGGGGCTACGCGGCCTCGCAGCTGCTCGCATTCGAGAAGTACCTCGGCTGGTTCTTCTGGAGCTACAAGACCGAGACGACGCCGGCGTGGTGTTTCCGCGACTGTGTCGAGCGGGGCTGGTTACCGTCCGATTTCCGCTGAGGAGGCTGTATCGGCGGGCTGGTCGTTGTGCTCGCCCGCCGAGCTCTTCCCGATGCGCGATCCGAGGCGGTGCAGCTCCAGCCGCCGGTCGAAGAAGTGCGTGAGGCCGCTGTGCCGGCTCGCGGACAGCAGCGTCGTGTTGGGGAGCTCGTGGTGCAGCATCTCCATGACGCCGGTGTCGTCCTTCGTGTCGAAGGCGCCGGCCATATCCTCCAGGAAGGCCCAGGCCGGCTGCTGCAGGAAGAGCCGCGCGGTGCCGAGCCTTTGCTGGGCGCGCAGCGGGAGCACGTGGTTCCAGTCGTCGGCCTCGTCCAGTCGCGGCGCGAGCCAGTCGATGCCGGCGCATTCGAGCGCGCGGTGCAGTTCGGCGTCGGCGTAGCGCGCCGCGGGCTGCGGGTAGCACAACACGTCGCGCAGCTTGCCGGTCGGCAGGAAGGGATGCTGCGGCACGAACATCATCTCCTGCCCCTCGGGTAGCCGGATCTCGCCGCTGCCCCAGGGCCACAGACCCGCGACTGCCTTGAAGAGCGCAAGCTTGACCTGCGCGTCGCCGGCGACGAGGACCCGCTCGCCGCGCCGCACGTGCAGATCGAGCCCCCTGATGAGGGGCTCGCCGGTGGGCGTGTCGAGGGCGAGCTCGTGCAGCTCGAGCTCGGCGCGCGTCGAATGCATGATCCGGATGCGCGCGGGCTCGCTGTGCTGGTCGATGTCGTCGAGGCGCAGCATGTCGTCGTGCAGGCTCACGATGCGGCCCGCCGAAGTGCGCCAGGTCGCGATTTCGCCGAGCTTGTCGATCGGCCACGACAGCGCCGAAGCAAGCCGCTCGAAGGCTTGCGCGGCCTGCATCAGCAACCCCAGCGTCATCGCGCCGGCGATGAACTTGGGCGCCGCGACGAGGATCGGAAAGATCGGCATCAGGTTGCCGTAGGCGGTCGAGAACGAGACGATGCCGAGGTACGCGAGCGTCTGACGATCCCAGCCCTGCGCGATATCGCCGAAGAGCCGCGTGGCGATGCGCCGTTCCATGCCTTCACCGTGCGTCAGCGCGATCGCTTCGGAGTTCTCGCGCGCCCGTGCAAGGCTGAAGCGCAGGTTGGCCTCGTAGCTTTGCAGCCGGTTCGTCGTGCGCACCAGCGGGCGGCCGAGGAGATAGCCGAGCAGTGCGCCGGCGCCTGCGTAGGCGAAAGCGAGCACGACCATGTAGCCGGGGACTTCGAGCGTGCTGCCCGGCAGCGGTGTGCTGCCTGAGAGGTCGGCGAGGATCGCGATGAACATCCAGCCCACGAGCAGCGAATAGGTCAGCGAGTGGGCGAGGCTGATCGTCGATTCGATGGCGATGCGGATGTCCTCGGCGATACGCTGGTCGGGGTTGTCGTGCTCGCCCTGCAGGAATTGCAGCCGGTAGTGGCGGGAGCGGGTCATCCACTGCTCGACGAGCTGTGCGGTGACCCAGCGGCGCCAGTCGAGCTGCAGCCAGCGCTTGGCCTTCATGTG
Source organism: Aromatoleum sp. (assembly GCF_035254505.1). GTDB lineage: Bacteria > Pseudomonadota > Gammaproteobacteria > Burkholderiales > Rhodocyclaceae > Aromatoleum. The sequence goes on from NZ_DATFAO010000035.1 coordinate 12,744, forward strand.
CAGCGCGGTCACGGCCATCGTCAGGACCAAGATCACCGAGAAGACGAGAATCTCGCGCGTCAGGTCGTCGAGCGAGCGCGCCTCGAGTGCATCGAAGAACCCGCGGTTCCAGTAGCTGGTCCAGATCACCAGCGCGACCTGGCCGATCGTCAGCAGCAGGAGCATCAGCGTGACAAACGCAATCGTCCAGCGGCGCTCGGATTTCCAGTACGGCAGCGTGAGGGCGGCGAAGCGGCGCACCGCGTGCGTCGGACGTACGGGACGGGGCGGGCGGGGCAGATCGGAGGGACGCATCAGTGTGCCGACCCGCTGGGAGACGGACAGCGGCGCCGCGACGCTGCCGGAGGGCGGCAGGCGTCGGCGGCATCGGCGTGGCCGAAGATCTGCGGCAAGTGCGCGCGAGCGCTACCGATCGCTGCGACGTTCATCGTGTCGCCCTTGTCAGGTGAAGCGTATTGTTATGGTGCCTAGACTAACTCACTGGACGGCCCCGCGACCGTGACTAAAGTACCGGTAGGGAGAACGGCGTGCAGACGGCGGCTCCCCAGTGCGGGTAAGAGAATTTTGCGCTTCAGTCCGCTCCACAGCCGAGGGAAAAATGCCGCTCAAGGTCATGTCCTTCAACATCCGCTGTGCGTCGGCGCCCGATGGCGTGCATTGCTGGGCGAATCGCCGCAAGCTCGTCATTGAGCGCATCCGCGCCTTCGATCCGGATCTGCTGGGTCTGCAGGAATGCCGCGACGACGAACAGGCGGCCTTCGTGCGCGCGGCACTGCCCGACTATGAGTTCGTCGGTGTGCGCCGGGGCGGCGACGGCGATTCGGCGGTCGAGATGGCGCCTCTGATGTACCGGCGCGGCCGCTTCGACGAACTGCAGCGCGGCCATTTCTGGCTCGGCAGCGAGCCCGACAAACCCGGCTGCCAATCCTGGGGCGCGGCCTATCCGCGCACGGCGAGCTGGGTCAGGCTGCAGCTGCGTGCCGAGCACTCGCCGCCGCTCGTCTTCGTCAACACGCATTTCGACTACCAGGGCACGGCGCGCGAGGAGTCGGCACGGCTACTCCATCGCTGGCTGCGCGCCGCGACGCGCGACGCCGCTGCGGTCGTCACGGGCGATTTCAATATCGAGCGCGATTCGGAGGCTTTTCGCGAGCTCACGGCGGGCGGCCTGCTGCATGAAGCCTTGCAGGACTGCGCGGTCGACGGCGGCAGCTACCACGATTACGGGCGCGCGCAGACGCTGGAGGCGATCGACTGGGTCCTCGCCTCGCCGCAGCTGCAGACCGAGACGGCGATGGTCGACCGCTTCAGCCTGGACGGGCGCTATCCGTCCGATCACTTCCCCGTCACGGTGCGTCTGGCGTTCCACCCCGCAGCGGACCCCAGGCTGTCACGGACGGCGGCGCCTTCGGTCTGAGACCGAACGGCGGTCCTGCCCTCAGGAAAGTCCGAAATGCCGCCGGATACGCGCTTCGAGCAGGCGGCGTACCGCGTCCTCGTCCGATCCGGCAAGGCGTTCGAACACTTTCCGCGCGATCGGGCGGAAGGCGGCCATCACCCGCGGGTCGAAATGGCTGCCGGTGTCCTTTGCGAGGATGCTCATCACCGCGTCGAAGCGCATCGGCTCCTTGTAGGGACGCGCGGAGCACAGGGCATCGAAGACGTCCGCGACGGCGAAGATCCGCGCCCCGAGAGGAATCGCCTCCCCCGCGACGCCGCGTGGATAGCCCGAGCCGTCCCACTTCTCGTGGTGGCCGGAGACGATCGCATTCGCCTCGTCGAGCCAGGTGATGCCGGACACGATCTCCTCGCCATGCGTGACGTGCGTGTGCATGACCCTCGCCTCTTCCGCGTCGAGCCGGCCGGGCTTGAGCAGGATGGCGTCCGGAATGCTGATCTTGCCGACGTCGTGCAGAAAGCTGCCGACGATCAGCGACTGCATCGCCTTGCCGCGCAGCCCGAGCCGCTCGCCGATGCGTGCCGCAATCCACGCGACGCGAAAGTTGTGTGCACCGGTCTCCGCGTCGCGCTTGGCGACCGCACGTCCCAGCGCCTCCATCATCGAGATGTGGGATTCGAGGATTTCGCGTGCCTTTCGCTCGTTGTCGGCCGACAGGCGCACGACCACGGGGTAGATGGCCGCGCCGCACAGTAGCGACGCGAAGCCGACCATCAAGGCCGCGCTGAGCGCGTGGTCGAACATCTCGCGGCGTTGCCAGTTCGAGACCACGCGAACGCCCTCGAAATAGCCCGTCACCTCGTCCGCCGCAAGCGGCGTCGCGGCGCGCAGGGGCACGAAGACGCGCAGCACCCAGCGGCCGTCCTTCAGGCTCAGACTCTCGTGAAAGGCCTTGCGATACGTGGGATTCGGGTGCGAGGAAAGCTGTGCCTCGACCGTGCGCCCCTCCTCGGTCATCGCGTAGGCGAGGTTGCGGCCTTCGCGATCGTAGATCTCGGCGATGTCGAACAAGCCGCCCGCGAGGATCGCGGCAGCGTTGCGCGCCTGGGTCTGGGCATCCGGCCCGATCAGCGTGACCGCGCCGAGGTGATGCAAGAGGCGGCCGGACTCCTCCATCGCCAGCGAAACGGTGGCCTTCTCGGCATTCTCGTGCGCCACGAGCCACGCGATCGGGCTCGCCACGGCGGCGAGCAGCGCGCTGACCGAGGCAATGCGCAGGGCGGTGCGTCGCTTGAAGGGATTCATGTCGATTCCGCGCCATCGCGGAGGCATCGCGATGTTTGCTTTCATCATAGTGGCGCGCTTCCGGGGGGACAACCGGCGCCCTTTGGCAGGAGCCGGCTCGGATGTGCGGCCGCAGCATCAAAATTCCTTGACACTCCATCAATGAAACGTATGATTAAAACAAGTGTTTGATTTAGGTATTTCCCATGCGCGATACCGTCAGCCGTCACCCCGCCCCCGAAACCCGCGACCGCATCCTCGATGCGGCCGAGGCGCTGTTCGTCGAGCACGGCTTCGAGGCGACGTCGATGCGCATGATCACCGGGCTCGCGGAAGCGAACATCGCGGCGGTGAATTACCACTTCGGCACGAAGGACGCGCTGATCCAGGAAGTGTTCCGGCGCCGGCTGACGGACCTCAACCGTCAGCGCCTGGCTGCGCTCGACATTGCCGAGGCCGAGGCGGCCGGCGCGCCGCTGAAACCGAGCCGCATCGTGCACGCCTTCTTCGGCACCTCGTTGGAGATGGCGGCCGATACCGCGAACGGCGGCCACACTTTCATGCGTCTGCTCGGTCGAACCTACACCGAGCCCAACGGCTTCGTGCGCCAGTTTCTCGCCGAGGAATACGCCGAGGTCGTCGAGCGCTTCCTGGCGGCCTTGTACCGCGCGCTGCCGGACGTACCGAGGGAAGAAATCCTGTGGCGCTTCCATTTCATGATGGGGGCGATGTCCTACGCGATCGCGGGGACCGACGCGCTGCAGCTATTCGCCGGGAGTTTCGACGACGCGGACCCCGAGCGCCTGATGCCGCGGCTGATGTCCTTCCTGCTCGGTGGGCTGCGCGCGCCCCTGCCGGGGACGGAGAACGGCAACGACGACGGCGGGCTGGCCAGACGCAGACAGTAGGAAACGAACAGTCCGGCCAGGCGGACGACCGCGCATAGAACGCGGCGACGACAGCGGAGGCGGCCGGACCGGGATGACATCGAGGAGACGATAATGATCTGGTGGTTTATCGCTTTGCTCCCTCCCTTGGCATGCGCGCTCGCCTACGGGCGAGCGCCCTTTTTTGCCTGGGCAGGGATGGGGTTCGCGTGGCTTGCGGGATTCGGGTGGGCGGCGGGCTGGCCGAGCGCACTGACGGGCACCGTGCTCGTGCTCTTTGCGGCGCTCGCGGCGATCTTCCTGCTGCAGCCGCTGCGTCGCCGCTTCGTGACGCGGCCGATCTTCCGCGCCTTCCGCGCCGCGCTGCCCTCGATGTCGCAGACCGAACGCGACGCGCTCGAAGCCGGTACGGTGTGGTGGGAAGGCGAGCTCTTCGGCGGCCGCCCGGCATGGGCTAAGCTGCTGTCGTATCCGTGGCCCAAGCTCACGCCCGAGGAGCAGTCCTTCCTCGACAAGGAGACGAGCGAGCTCTGCCGACTGACCGACGACTGGAAGGCGACGCAGCGCCAGGACCTCTCGCCCGAAGCCTGGCGCTACATCAAGGAACAGGGCTTCCTGGGCATGATCATCCCGAAGGAGTATGGCGGCAAAGGCTTCTCGGCCTATGCGCATTCGCAGGTCGTCACGAAACTCTCGACGCGCTCGTCGGCGCCGGCGGTGACCGTGATGGTGCCGAACTCCCTGGGGCCGGCGGAGTTGCTGCTGCATTACGGCACGCCCGAGCAGAAGTCCCATTATCTGCCGCGGCTTGCAAAGGGGCTGGAGATCCCGGCCTTCGCGCTGACGAGCCCCTGGGCGGGGTCCGACGCTGCTTCGATCCCGGATTCGGGTGTCGTCTGCAAGGGCGAGTGGCAGGGGCGCGAGGTGCTCGGCATGCGCGTCTCCTTCGACAAGCGCTACATCACGTTGGCGCCGGTGTGCACGGTGTTCGGCCTGGCCTTCCGGCTGTACGACCCGGACGGCCTGCTCGGCGCGAATCCGGACCTCGGCATCACCTGCGCGCTCGTGCCGGCCGATCACCCGGGCGTCAATATCGGCCGCCGCCATTTCCCGCTCAACGCGGTGTGGATGAACGGTCCGATCCGTGGGCGCGACGTGTTCATGCCCCTCGACTTCATCATCGGCGGACCGCAGATGGCGGGCCAGGGCTGGCGGATGCTGATGGAGTGCCTCGCCGCTGGCCGTTCGATCTCGCTGCCGGGCTCGAACACCGGCATGCAGAAGATGACGGCCCGCGCGGTCGGCGCCTATGCCCGCGTGCGCTACCAGTTCAAGACCGCGATCGGCCGCTTCGAAGGCGTCGAGGAGGCGCTGACGCGGATCGGCGCGAACACTTATCTGAGCGATGCGGCGCGCGTGATGACGGCGGGCGCCGTCGACCTCGGCGAGAAGCCCTCGGTCGTGTCGGCGATCGTGAAGTATCACGTCACCGAGCGCGCCCGCCAGACGGTCAATGACGGCATGGACGTCGTCGGCGGCAAGGGCATCTGCCTCGGGCCGCAGAACATGCTCGGCCGCGCCTACCAGCAGATCCCGGTCGGCATCACGGTCGAGGGTGCGAACATCCTGACGCGTAGCCTGATCCTCTTCGGCCAGGGCGCGATCCGCTGTCATCCCTACGTGCTCGACGAGATGCACGCGGCGCAGCGGGGCGAGCTGGCGCTCTTCGACAAGGCTTTCTGGGGCCATATCGGCTACACCGTATCGAACGCGGTGCGGGCCTGCGTGATGGGGATCACCGGATCGCACTTCGTCACGGTGCCGGAGAATGTCGCGCCAGAAACTCGGCGCTATTACCAGCAACTGACGCGGTTTTCGGCGGCGTTCGCGTTCATCGCCGACATTTCGATGGGCACGATGGGCGGCGCGCTGAAGCGCAAGGAGAAGCTCTCGGCGCGCCTCGGCGACATCCTGTCGCTGATGTACCTCGCCTCCGCCGTGCTGCGCCGCTACGAGGCGGAAGGCCGGCAGGCGGCGGATGCGCCGCTGATGCACTGGGCGATCTGGGATTGCATGTTCCGCGCGCAGAACGCCTTCGAGGGCGTGATCGCGAACTTCCCGAACCAATTCCTGGCCACGCTGCTGCGCCGCGTCGTCGTGTTCCCGCTCGGCCGACCCTATGTCGTGCCCTCCGACGAGCTCGGCCACGAGGTCGCGAAGCTGTTGATCGAACCCTCGCCGACGCGCGACCGTCTCACCTCAGACGTGTATCTGCCGAAGGATCTGGAGGAGCCCGCTGGCTCGCTGGAGGCGGCGCTGCTTGCGACCGTCGAGGCCGAGCCGGTCGAGGCCAAGGTGCGGCGCGCGCAGAAGGAAGGGCGCTTCGAGCCGGGGCTGCTGGTCGGCGGCGGAGTCGATGCGATCTGGCAGCGCGCTTTCGACGCAGGTGTGATCAGCGCCGACGAGTTCGCGCTCCTGAAGCGCCGCGGCGAGCTGCGCGACAAGGTGATCCGTGTCGATGACTTCCCCTATGACTTCGGGCTGCGCGAGGTGCTCGCCGAAATCGAGCCTGCAACTGGCAAGGCGATGCCGGCGGCCGCTTAAAGAACACCAGCGCACATACCAGCGCGAGATACGACAGACCATGACTCGTTCGATCTACATCATCGACGGCGCGCGCACGCCCTTCCTGAAGGCGAGGAACGCGCCGGGACCGTTTGCCGCGGCCGACCTCGCGACTGCGGCTGGAGCGGCGCTGCTCGCGCGGCAACGCTTTGCGCCGGACGAGCTCGACGAGGTGATCCTCGGCTGTGCGAGCCCGTCGCCGGACGAGGTCAATATCGGCCGCGTCGTTGCGCTGCGCATGGGCTGCGGGCGCAAGGTGCCGGGCTGGACGGTGATGCGCAACTGCGCCTCCGGCATGCAGGCGCTCGACTCGGGCATCAACGCCATCCTCGCCGGACGCTCGAGCCTCGTGCTCGCGGGCGGCGTGGACGCGCTCTCGCGCGCGCCGCTGCTCTATAACGACAGGATGGTGAACTGGTTTGCCGACTTCGCCCAGAAAAGGAGCCCAGGCGAAAAAGCGGGCCACTTCCTGAAACTCCCCTTCGGCGCCTTGCTCGCGCCGGTCATCGGCATCATGAAGGGGCTCA
>NZ_DATFAO010000036.1:0-23469 GCF_035254505.1 Aromatoleum sp.
AAACCCGCGACAAGCGCGGGTTCGGTCATTTCGACTGGCGGAGAGTGAGGGATTCGAACCCTCGATACGAGTTTTAGCCCGTATGCTCCCTTAGCAGGGGAGTGCCTTCGACCTCTCGGCCAACTCTCCATCGTCAGAGCCCTACATCATAGCGATGTATGCCTCTTTGGTCAAACCTTATTATTGTGCGACTTCCAGATTGAAGGCCTTGTGCAGCACGCGCACAGCGAGCTCGAGGTACTTCTCCTCGATCGCAACCGAGATCTTGATTTCCGAGGTCGAGATCATCTGGATGTTGATCCCCTCTTCGGCCAGCGTGCGGAACATCATCGACGCGACGCCCGGATGCGAGCGCATACCGACGCCGACGATCGACACCTTGGCCATCGTCTTGTCGCTGGCGATCGCGCGCGCGCCGATGTGCGCCTTGACGCCTTCGAGCACCTTGACGGCCTTGTCGAGGTCACCCCGGCTGACGGTGAAGGAGAAATCCGTCGTGCCGTCGTGCCCGACATTTTGAATGATCATGTCGACATCGATGTTCGCGTCAGCGACCGGCCCCAGGATCTGGTAGGCGATGCCGGGTTTGTCCGGCACGCCGAGCACCGTGAGCTTGGCCTCGTCGCGATTGAAGGCGATGCCGGAGATGACGGGTTGTTCCATGTTCTGATCTTCCTCAACAGTGATGAGCGTGCCCTCCCCTTGCTCCTCGAAGCTCGAGAGGACGCGCAACTTGACCTTGTACTTGCCGGCAAATTCGACCGAGCGGATCTGTAGCACCTTCGATCCGAGGCTCGCGAGTTCGAGCATCTCTTCGAAGGTGATCTTGTCGAGCTTGCGCGCTTCCGGCACGACGCGCGGGTCGGTCGTATACACGCCGTCGACGTCGGTATAGATCTGGCATTCGTCGGCCTTCAGCGCCGCGGCCAGCGCCACGCCCGTGGTATCCGAACCGCCGCGGCCGAGGGTGGTGATGCTGCCATGTTCGTCGACGCCCTGAAAGCCGGCGACCACGACGATGTTGCCATCATCGAGATCCTTCTTGATCGGGGCCTCGTCGATATTGAGGATGCGTGCCTTGGTGTGCGCGCTGTCAGTCAGGATGCGCACCTGGCCGCCGGTGTAGCTCTTCGCCTTGACGCCGATGTCGTGCAGCGCCATGCACAGCAGGCCGATCGTGACTTGCTCGCCGGTGGACACGACCACATCCAGTTCGCGGGGGTCGGGGCTCGCGGCGACATCCTTGGTCAGCGCGATCAGGCGGTTGGTCTCGCCGCTCATCGCGGAAACCACCACCACGACCTGATTGCCGGCCGCCTGGAACTTCGCCACCTTGCGAGCGACGTTTTTGATGCGTTCCGGGTTACCCACGGAGGTGCCACCGTACTTCTGAACTATCAGTGCCATCGTCGTATCCAAGTGACTGTGGATAAAACGAAACATTCTAACGAAAGCCACGGATTTTTGCTGATCCAATCCCTCGGTAGACATCAGGCGCAGCTTCACCACGTATTGATTGTGGCTAACCCTTGCTGTGACATTTTTTTAATTGTATTTGCACGGGATAGTAATCTATACTTGGGTCACCATACGACTTAAGTCGTAGGAGCACGAAAGTGCGTAGCCGAAGCACATATCGCAATTGATTTCACAACAGAGGACCCAGTCATGAAAAGCAATGAAACCTTCGATGTCCGCGAGATTCGCCGGAAGCTCGGCATGAACCAGTCCCAGTTCTGGTCGAAGATCGGCGTCACCCAGAGCGGCGGCTCCCGCTATGAAAGCGGTCGTAATATCCCTCGTCCCGTGCAGGCACTGCTGCGCCTCGTGCACATCGAGCAGATCGACATCAGCAAGGTCAAGAAGGAAGACGTGGAAGTGGCTGAGTTCCTGAAGGCCTCGAACCCCGAAATGTTCAAGACCCTGAAGAAAGAAGCTCGCGCGAAGCGCAAGGAACAGACGAAGTCGCGGTAATCGGCCTTGCAGCCGACATTCAAGGGCTGACGCGGACCGTCAGCCCTTTTTTACGTATACGATCGGCAATCGACTCGAGTTCTTCGGGGGAAAGCGGCGAGACACGCTGCGCTTCGGGCTGCATCGACGGGCGCGCAACGCCGTACAACAGTACGCCCGCCAATCGTTCCACCCCCGCCAGTTCAAGCACCCGCAGATAGGCATCCAGCTCTTGCTCCGTCGGCAGTTCGCCGTCCCAACGGAACATGCAGGTCTGGACCCAGGTCGTGCAGAGCGCAGCACTTGTCTGAAGTCGTCTCGCGACCGCAGCCGGGTCGAGCGACACGCCGTTGATGCGGCGCGTCGCGGCGTTCGTGCCCGCATCGACCTTGAACCAGACTTCGCCTCCGGCCTCACCCAGACGGCGTACGCCTTCGCGCACGATGCTGCGACCCATCAGACTGCCGTTGGTGATGAGGCGCAGCGGAACGTCCGTCAACCCGAATTGCGCGCGCAGCCGCGCGGCCATCTGTACGGCATCGGCAAACTCGGCGGCACTCGTCGGTTCGCCATTGCCGGAGAAGGCGATGTCGCGGATCACGCGCAGCCCTTCGGGGACATGCTGCGTCATGTAGTCGCCATGCACCAGGGCCTCCAGGAATCCACTGAGCTCGCTTTCGAGTACCGCGAGATCGATCTTCGGGGCGGAGCCGCGGACGAGGTCCGGCACCTGGCAGTAGACGCAGTGCCAGTTGCAGGCGTTGTTCGGGTTGAGGTTGATCCCGACCGACACGCCGCCCGCACGGCGCGAGAGCACAGGATAGACGTAGGTCAAGCCGGCGAAGTCACGGTCGTGATTGCGGGTGCTGAGTCGGGCGTCGCTGGCGGACATGGTCATCATCGGGAGTCGGTTTTCGGGCGAATGTTATAATCCCGCTCTTGCACTTGCGAGGTCAATCATGCGCATCACCCGCCGACTGGAATTCGACGCCGGACACCGGATTCCGGATCATGCCAGTCAATGCCGGCATCTTCATGGCCACCGCTACGCGCTCGAGATCACCTTGTCGGGCGGCGTCATCGATGCAGCGGGCCAGCCGGTCAACGGCATGGTGATGGACTTCGCCGACGTGAAGGCGGTCGCCAAGGCGCATATCGTCGATGAGTGGGACCACGCGTTCCTCGCCTATCGCGGGGATCATGCCGTCATCGACTTCCTCGCGTCGATGCCGGGCCACAAGACGGTCGTGCTCGACTGCGTGCCGACCGCGGAAAACCTCGCGAGCGAGGCCTTTCGCATTCTCGATCCGCTGTATCGCGACACCTACGGCAACCACCTGCGCCTGGAGCGCGTGCGCCTCTTCGAGACGCCGAACTGCTGGGCGGACGCGCTGCGCGAAGACGCCGCCGACTAGCGCCGGCCTCAGCCGCCCCCGGCTGCCGCCGCAGCGACCGTTTCCGCCGGCAGCGCAGCGGCGACCTCGGGCGGGACCAGGCGCACTTCGCGCTGCGGGAAGGGAATCTCGATGCCTTCGCGGCGGAAGCTGCGCCACACCGTCAGGTTGATCTCGGAGATGACGCCGAGCGTTCCCTCCTGCGGATCCGACACCCACACCGAGAGCCGCAGGTCGATGCCGTTGTCGCCGAAGCTGACGACGAAGGCCTTCGGGGTAGGATCGGGCAGGACGCGCGGCTGGGCCTTCGCCGCCTCGACGAGAATCACGAGCGCACGCTCCAGGTCCGTCGAATAGCCCACCTGGAAGTTGATCGGCACGGAGATGCGGGTGTCGGTATAGGTCTCGTTCTGCACCACCGAGCCGACCAGGGTTTCGTTCGGCACCAGCGATTCGACGCCGTTGCCGGCCCGCAGCACGGTGTAGCGGGTGTTGATCTGCGTGACGACGCCGCGCTCGTTGCCGACCGTGATCAGGTTGCCGATGCGCAGCGAGCGGTCGAGCAGGATGATGAAACCCGACACGTAGTTCGCGGCGATCTTCTGCAGGCCGAAGCCGAGGCCGACGCCAAGCGCGCCACCGAAGACCGACAGCGTCGTGAGGTTGATCCCGACCATCGGCAGCGCGACCAGCACCGCGACGACGAGCAGCAGCGCCTTGGCGACGCGCAACAGCACGAGGCGCACACTGTCGTCGAGGCCGGCCGCCGCGCTGAGGCGGCGCTCCAGCGCACCGGCGGCCCAGAGCGCGATGAGCAGCGAGACGAGCACCATGGCGACGCCCTGCAACAAGACCAGCACAGACAGCTTCTGCGAACCGGTATTGAAGGAGACGCTGTCGAGCGCATCGAGCACGTCGGGCAACCAACCGAGGATGTGCAGCGCGAACACGGCCCACGCCAGCGATGCGAACACACGCTCGAAGCTCGCGAGCCAGGTTGCCCAGCCGATCGCGCGCCGGACGGCGAAGACAACGAGGCGGATCGCCGCGAAAGACGTCAGCAGCGGCACCGCAAGGTTGAGCAGATGGACATTGTGGTACTTGTGCAGCACGGCGCGTGCGGCAAACACGACAGCCAGCGCGGTCAGCGGGAAGAGGACGCGTCGCAGTCCGCTGCGGCTCAGGCGACGCATGCGCGACTCGTCGTCGGTCGCCTCGCCGACGCGGCGCATCGCGGCGCGTTCGACGAGCCACGCGGTTCCCAGGCTGAGAATGATGGCACCGATCTGCCACAGCACGACCGGGCTCTGCAGGTCGCTCCAGATGTCGGTCAGCATCGCGGCGACGCGGATGTCTTCTGTCATCGTTCGAAAGTCCAGTAATCGGCGGCAACCGGCGAGGCATCCTCGCGATGGCGTTGCCAATTTTCCAGATAGGCCTGCACAAGCGGACAGTTGTCGCGCAGGACGATGAGATTCTCTGCGTTGCGGGTGCTCGCGGCGCGGGTGAAATTGAAAGAGCCGGTTGCAAGCGTGCAGGCAGGCCCGGCCGCATCCGCGATCAGCACCTTGTTATGGGCGGCGGCGTAGCGCGTCTCGAACGCCACCGGGATGCCGGCGGCAACGAGGTCGGGCAGCACGTTGCCCGTGCCGCGCCGATTCATGCGCTCGTCAGCGAGCACCTGCACGCGAACGCCGCGGCGGTGGGCGGCGATCAGCGCCGCGGCGATGGGCCGGCTGGTGAAGGCGTAGGCCTGCACCTCGATGCTGGACCTCGCCTGCCCGATGACGCGGACGAGCAGCGCCTCGGGCTGGCCGGCGGGGGTGAAGGCGACTTCGACGGTGCCTTCGGCGGGCAGCAGTTGATTGGCCGTCGCGCAGGACGCGCCGCAAAGCGCCGCCACCGCGAGGACGGCGCCCAGCAGCTGGTGCCGCATACGTCCTGCGTCGGGGCCCACGTCAAGCATCGGTCGCGACACGCTCCATCACCGCGGCGAAGAAGCCGTCGGTGTCATGGGTGCGCGGCGACAGACGCAGCCGTTCGCCGGTGTCGAGCGTGATGCCTTGCTTCGCGAGCACTTCGGCCGCATTGAGCAGCTGGAATTCCGGATGCGCGGCGAGGAAGGCATCGACAACGTTGTCGTTTTCTTCCGTCAACAGGCTGCAGGTGGCATACACCAGTCGGCCGCCCGGCTTCACGAGACGCGCGGCCGATTCGAGGATCGCGCCCTGCTTGACGACCATCTCGGCGACCGATTCGGGTGTCTGACGCCACTTGAGGTCGGGGTTGCGACGCAGCGTGCCGAGGCCGCTGCAGGGGGCGTCGACGAGCACGCGATCCGCCTTACCGACCATGCGCTTGACCTTGGCGTCGCGCTCGTGGGCGATCAGCACCGGGTGGACGTTCGACAGCCCGGCGCGGGCGGCCCGCGGCTTGAGCTTGGCGAGACGCTTCTCCGCGACATCGAAGGCGTAGAGCCGGCCGGTCGAGCGCATCAGGGCACCGAGCTGAAGCGTCTTGCCGCCCGCGCCCGCGCAGAAGTCGACGACGAGTTCGCCGCGCTTGGGCTGCACGAGGTAGCCCAGCAGTTGACTGCCCTCGTCCTGCACTTCGAAGGAGCCGTCGAGGAAGAGCGGATGCTTCTGCAGCGCGGGTTTACCGGCGAGGCGGATGCCTTGCGGCGAATACGGGCAAGGCTTGGCGTCGATGCCGTTGAACTTGAACGCCTCGAGCACCGCTTCGCGATCCTTCTTCATGACGTTGACGCGCAAGTCGAGCGGCGCCGCACGGTTGAGGCTGTGCGAGAGGTCGATCAGGGCCGCTTCGTCGTGGGTCGCGGCGAGGCGCTCGGCGAGCCAGTCGGGCAGGTCGGCGCGTTCGGCGAGCGTGCCCTCGTCGAGCTCCTTGCTTTTGATTCCGGCGATCCAGTCGCGCTCGGTGGCGGAGGCCAGCCCTTCGAAGTGGCGCATCGGCCAGCCTTCGCCGCGAGCGAGCCAGGCGAGCACGAGTTCGCGCGGACGGGCGTCCTCGCCGACCAGCCGGCGCAGCCAGCGCAGGCGGCGGACGATGCCGTAGACGGTTTCGGCGATGAATCCGCGGTCGCGGTGGCCGATCTCGCGGTGCTCGCGGAAGTGGTGCGACAGGACGGCGTCGGCGGGGTATTCGAAGCTCAGGACCGCCTTGAGGACTTGCGCAGCATGGATCAGCAGGCTGCGCGATGCAGCCTCTTCGTGTTTCGCCATTGTTATTCAGTTTCCGAAGGGTTGGCGGACGGGAGGATGGTCTTCCGCCCTCAGTTCAATCATGTTTCGCTCGTCCGAGAGCGCAGCGCCGCCCTCGCCTTCCGCGGCGCTGCCGGGCGGCGACAGACGCAGTTCGATGGCCTGCTGGTCGAGGATTTCTCCCTTTTCGTCGACGATACGGATACGCACCGGCAGCATGCCGTAACTGTTGGCGAGCCAGATGTCGATCGTGAGCCGGCCGTCGCGTGCGGCGGCACGCACGCGCAGGGTGTCGAGTCGCCCGATGGGCAGGGCCTGAACTTCGGCACCGACGACCGTTACCGCTGCCGGGGTCGCTTCACGCCCGCTGACGACGGTGAGCTCGGTGACGTCCCGGCTGGCACCGACGATGCCGATCTGGTGCCACAGGCTCAGCAGGTCCTGGTCGCCGGGATGGATCGGCGCCGTGCGGTCCGAACGGCCGCGACCGCGGTGCAGGCTGACCTGGCCGGCGCTCCAGTCGAAGGTCGCGCTCGAGGGATCCTTCGAGCTTTGCTCGACAGAGAAGGCCTCCGGGCGCAGACCTTCCGGACCGACCGCGCCCTCGCTGCGCTGGGCGTAGTGGAAGGAACGGAAGATGCCGACCATGCCCGTCGTCTGCAAGGCGACCGACATGGAGTAGCGCTTGTCGTCGTGCGCCCACTCGTGGCGCGCCTCGCCGACGACGAAACCGCCTTCGCCCATCGAGGTGCGGAAGCGGATGCTGCCGTGACGCGGCCAGCCGGCGATGCTGACGCCTTTGAAGTCCTGAGCTCCGCTTGCAGGAGCCGCGGAGGCCGTATCCTCGGACGTGGTCGGAGCGGCCTCCTCGGCGGCCGCGGCGACCTCGGCGGCCGCGGCGACCTCGGCGGGTGGAGCTGACGGGGGCGGCGGCGCTTGCTCCGGCGTCGCATTCGCGGGCTCCGCCGACGAGTCGGCCATTGCAACCACCGGCGCCGCCTCGGCAGGCCGCGTGGGCTTAGGACGAGGCTTGGGCCGCTTCGGGACGTCCGGCGCGGGCGGCGGGGCGACGGGAACCGTCACGGCGGCAACCGGCTCGGGCAGCGGCGCAAGGGTCGCGTGCAAAACCGGCGGCTCCTTGGGCTCGCTCGTCGCGAACGGCTCCCAGCCGGGCACGCCGAGGACGAGTCCGTGCAGGAGCAACGAGGCTCCCGTCGCGAGGATCAGGCTTGTGGACTGCCGCATGCCTCGACTCCGGGAGCGATATCGAGCGCCGGCACGATCCAGCCGGCTTCGCCCGCCGGCTCGTCGCGCACGATCACGCGGCCTTCGGTCGTGATCGTCAGCCGGTCTTCGACGAACCAGCGCACGGCCTGCGGATAGATCCGATGTTCGAGCTTCAGCACGCGCGCGGACAGGCGGTCTTCATCGTCGTCCGACAGCACGGGGACGGCGGCCTGGATCACGACCGGGCCGCAATCGAGGGCAGGGGTGACGAAGTGCACCGTCGCGCCGTGAATCCTGACCCCGGCTTCGAGCGCGCGTCGGTGCGTGTGCAGGCCGGGAAAGGACGGCAGCAGCGACGGGTGGATATTGAGCAGCCGCCCCTCGTAATGACGCACGAAGCCGTCGGTCAGCACGCGCATAAAGCCGGCGAGTACCACGAGATCCGGTCGATGTGCATCGATCGCCGCGGCAAGCGCGGTGTCGAAGGCTTCACGCGACGGGAAGGCCTTGTGGTCGACGACCTCGGCCACGATGCCGTGGGCCGCAGCGAACTCGAGCCCTTTGGCATCGGCCCGGTTGCTGATCACTGCGCTGATGCGTGCGCCGGCGGGTTGGTCCCGCACGATGGCTTCCATATTGCTGCCGCGGCCGGAAATGAGGATGACGATGGACTTCATTGACAGATTCTTCGGAGACTTGGTTCCTGCGTGGCCAGGGACGCGGGCCGGATTCGGGTCCGGTTCCGAAAGACACGGACGTCGGATGGCGGCGCCGTTCGGGGCGATTTGCTTGCGCGCATGATACCGGAAGCGCGCCATGATCCCCACCCCGCGGGACGGTAGAAGGCTGCGGCGAGACCGCTTGCTGCCCGAGTGACTCCGTATAATCTAGGGTTGCATTCTCCTTCGGCGCCCGCCCATGCCTTCGATCCACCTGCTGTCCGACCTCCTGATCAACCAGATCGCTGCAGGCGAGGTCGTCGAACGCCCGGCCTCGGTGCTCAAGGAGGTGCTGGAGAACGCGCTCGATGCGGGTTCGCGGGCGATCGACGTGCAGCTCGAACAGGGGGGCGTGCGGCGCATCCGCGTCGCCGACGACGGCTGCGGCATCGCGAAGGACGAACTCGCGCTCGCGCTCGAACGTCACGCAACGAGCAAGATCGAAAATCTGGACGACCTGGAGCGGGTCGGCACGATGGGTTTTCGCGGCGAGGCGTTGGCTGCGATCGCGGCGGTCGCGCGCACGACACTGACGAGCCGTGCTGATGGTAGCACGCACGCGTGGCGCATCGACGGCACCGAGCGCAGCCTCGCGCCGGCGGCGCTGAACGCGGGCACCGTCGTCGATGTCGCGGACCTCTATTACAACACCCCGGCGCGGCGCAAATTCCTGAAGTCGGAAGGGACCGAGTACGCGCACTGCGACGAGATGTTCCGCCGCGTCGCACTCGCACGGCCGGACATCGGCCTGCAACTCGCGCACAACGGGCGCGTCGTGCATCGGCTGCCGCCGGGTGACCATGGCCGCCGCGTCGCGGCACTGATGGGCGACGACTTCCTCACGCAGGCGCGCGCGATCGATGCCGACGCGGGGCCGTTGCGCCTGTCGGGGTTCGCTTCGCTGCCGGCCTATTCGCGCGCAAGCCGCGACGCTCAGTATTTCTTCGTCAATGGCCGCTTCGTGCGCGACAAGCTGCTCACGCACGCGGTACGCCAGGCCTACGCCGACATCCTGCACGGCGCGCGTCATCCGGCCTACGTGCTCTTTCTCGAGCTCGATCCTGCCGGCGTCGATGTGAACGTTCATCCGGCAAAGATCGAGGTGCGCTTCCGCGAGTCGCGCGCGATCCACCAGTTCGTGTTCCATGCCTTGACGCGGGCGCTCGCCGAGTCGGGCGCGGCGCTGGCAGGCCGTGCGGCGGCGACGATGGAGCAGCCTGCAGCGCCCGTCGCGGCGGAAGCCTCGGGCAGCGATCCGGTACGCGAAAACGCGACGACAGGAATGGCACCGCGCCCGCAGGGCTTCGGCGGCTATCGCGACGCACCGCCCGTGCAGGGCCGGCTCGCGATGGAGTCGGCGAGCCGCAGCTATTTTGACTTCGTCGACAGGGCGCGCGAACCGGGTGCCTCGGCCTCCACGCCGGTTGCCGATGCTGGCTTCCGCCCGGCCGCCTTCGCACCCGCCAGCAGCCGTCCGGCGAATGCGGCATCGGCACCGGCCGCAAACCCGCTGCCGCAGCCCGACGACGACTCCGCCCCGCTCGGCTATGCGCTCGGGCAGCTCCACGGCATCTACATCCTCGCGCAGAACGCGAAAGGCCTCGTGCTCGTCGACATGCACGCCGCGCACGAGCGCATCCTCTACGAGAAGTTGAAGACCGTGCTCGACGGCCGGCCATCGGTGCAACGCCTGCTGATCCCGGCGATCTTCTCGGTCAGCGCGAAGGACATGGCAGCGGCCGAGGAATGCGTCGAGGTACTCGCCGGCATGGGCTTCGAAGTCGCGCCGGCGGGCCCGCAGGAACTCGCGGTACGCAGCGTGCCGGCACTGCTCGCCAACGCGCCGGTCGGCGAGCTAATGCGTAAGCTGCTGGAGGAGCTGCGCGAGTTTCCCGCCTCCGAAGTCGTCACCGCGCGGCGCAACGAGCTGCTGGCGACGATGGCCTGCCACGGCGCCGTGCGCGCGCATCGCAGCCTGACGATTCCGGAGATGAACGCACTCTTGCGCGACATGGAAGCGACCGAGCGCGCCGACCAGTGCAATCACGGCCGCCCGACCTGGACGCAGCTCACGATGGCCGAGCTCGACCGCTTCTTCATGCGCGGCCAGTAGCACCCTTACTTACCATCCCGGAGTGCCAGATTGACGGGCTCCGGTTATCCTTGCACGCCTCCGCCCCTCGCGGCACCGCAACACAGCGCAGACACCATGACAGGCAAGCAATACGACGAATCGTCCTTCCGCGTCCTCAAGGGACTCGAACCGGTCCGCGAACGGCCCGGGATGTACACCCGCACCGACTCGCCGGCGCACATCATCCAGGAAGTCATCGACAACTCCGCCGACGAGGCGCTCGGCGGCTTCGCGAAGAAGATCCATGTGACGCTGCATCTGGACGGCTCGGTGAGCGTCGCCGACGACGGCCGCGGCATCCCGGTCGGCCTGCACCCCGAGGAAGGCGTGCCGGTCGTCGTGCTCGCCTACACGCGGCTGCACGCGGGCGGCAAGTTCGACAAGCGCGATGGCAACGGTGCCTACGCCTTCTCGGGCGGTCTGCACGGCGTCGGCGTGGCGGTGACGAACGCACTGTCGACGCGCGTCGAGGTCGAGGTCAAACGCGAGGGCAAGATCCATCGCATCGATTTCAGTGAGGGCGGCGAGAAGATCGGCGCGATTTCGGTCGTCGGTGACTGCGGCCGCCAGACCGGCACGCGGGTGCGCGTGTGGCCGGACGGCAAGTACTTCGAAAATCCGCGCGTGCCGCAGAACGAGATCGAACGTCTGCTGCGCTCGAAGGCGGTGCTGCTCTCCGGCGTGTCGGTGCGGCTCGACATCGAGCAGGCGAGCGGCTCGCCGCTGACGAAGACCTGGTCCTACCCGGACGGGCTGGCCGGCTATCTGCGCGAGCAGGCGGGCGACGTCGAAGCGGTTGCGCCGCTCTACACCGCCGAGAAATACGCCGACAAGGACGACTCCACTTTTGCGCCGGGCGAAGGCGCGGCGTGGGTGATCGGCTGGTTCGAGCACTCGGTGCCGAGCGAATCCTTCGTCAACCTGATCCCGACGGTCGCGGGCGGCACGCACGAAAGCGGCCTGCGCGCGGGCGTGTTCGAGGCGGTGAAGAGCTTCATCGAGCACCACGCGCTGCTGCCGCGCGGCGTGAAGCTGCAGCAGGACGACGTCGCAGGCCGCATGAGCTTCGTGCTGTCGGCGCGCCTGCTGGACCCGCAGTTCCAGGGCCAAGTGAAGGAAAAGCTCAACTCGCGCGAGGCGGTGAAACTCGTGTCGTCGATGATGCGCGACCCCTTCGAGATCTGGTTGAACAACCACGTCGAGGCCGGCAAGGCGATCGCGGAGCTGTCGATCAAGCAGGCGCTCGCGCGGCAGAAGAGCGCGCAGAAGGTCGAGAAGAAGAAGACCTCGGGCGTCGCAGTGCTGCCGGGCAAGCTGTCGGATTGCGAGTCGGAGGACATCGCCGACAACGAGCTCTTCCTCGTCGAGGGCGACTCCGCGGGCGGCTCGGCGAAGATGGCGCGCAACAAGGAGACGCAGGCGATCCTGCCCTTGCGCGGCAAGGTGCAGAACGCGTGGGAGATCGATCCGGACAGGCTCCTCGCGAACGCCGAAATCCACGACATCGCCGTCGCGCTCGGCGTCGATGCGCATGCCGCGGGCAGCTCGCCCGACCTCTCGGGGCTGCGCTACGGCAAAGTCGTCATCATGTCGGACGCGGACGTCGATGGCTCGCACATCCAGACGCTGCTGCTGACGCTCTTCTTCCGTCACTTCCCGGAACTGATCACGCGCGGCCACATCTACATCGCGCAGCCGCCGCTCTATCGCGTCGACGTCCCCGCGCAGGGCAAGAAGCGCCCGGCGCGACGACTTTACGCGCTCGACGATGGCGAGCTCGCAGCGATCCGCGACCGCGTCGAGAAAGAAGGCTTCAAGCCGGACGCGATCGAAGTCGGCCGCTTCAAGGGCCTGGGCGAGATGAACCCCGACCAGCTGCGCGAAACGACGATGGACCCGGCGACGCGCCGAGTGCTGCCGGTGAAAGTGCGCGCCGAGGCGCTCGACGACACGCTGCGCATGTTCACGCTGCTGATGGGCAAGGGCGAGGCCTCGGGCCGGCGGGCGTGGATGGAGGAAAAGGGCGACACGGTCGAGGCGGACGTCTGATTGCATGCCCTCGGTCGGACCGCCCGGTCCAGGTCGATTCGTGGTATCCAAGGAAATGAAGCCTGAGGCAGCGCAAGCATGAGCAGCCGGAACGACCACAGCCGTGGCATGCGGCCGGGCCTGCGCCGCTTCCTGGCGACGGTGCTGGGGCTGGCGGCGCTGCTGCATCTCTACATCGGCTGGCGCCTGCTCCCGGACTTGGGCCTGAGCGGTACGGGGTGGACGGCGAGCGTGATCTTCCTGTGCCTGTCGTCGCTGCTGGTTCCCTTCGGCATGGCTGCGCGTTTCCTGATCCGCTCGCCCGATGCGGCGGATCGCATCAGCTGGATCGGCGCCTTGCTGATGGGTTTGTTCTCCTCGCTGCTGGTGCTGACGCTGTTGCGCGACGTCCTGCTGATCATGCTGCCGGCGGCCTGGCGTGGCGCTTCCGCTCTGGCGGTCGCGGTCCTCGCCCTGCTGGTGACCCTGGTCGGCTACGTCAATGCCCGACGCATTCCCCGTGTGGCCGACGTGGCCGTGCCCATCGCGGGCCTGCGCGAACCGTTGTATGGCTTCACCATCGCCCAGATCAGCGATCTCCACGTCGGCCCCACCATCAAGCGTGATTACGTGGCCGCCGTGGTGGAACGGCTCAACGCCCTGCATCCGGACCTCATCGCCATCACCGGTGACCTGGTGGACGACAGCGTCGAGCGCCTGCGCCCCCACATCGCGCCCTTGGCCGACCTGCGGGCACGGCACGGCGTCTTCGCGGTCACCGGCAACCATGAGTATTACGCGGGTGCCGCGCCCTGGATCGCCGAGTTTCGGCGTCTAGGCATGCGGGTGCTGATGAACGAGCACGCAGTGATCGAGCATGATGGGGCCGCCCTCGTGGTGGCGGGGGTGACCGACTACAGCGCCGGCCATTTCGATCCGGCCCAAGCCAGCGACCCGGCACGCGCGCTGGCGGGATCGCCCGCCGGCGTGGTGCCCAAGATCCTCCTCGCCCATCAGCCCCGCAGCGCAGCGGCGGCCGAGAAAGCCGGCTTCGACCTGCAGCTCTCGGGACACACACACGGCGGCCAGTTCTGGCCGTGGAGCCTGTTTGTGCCTTTGCAGCAGCCCTTCACCGCGGGCCTGCATCGGCTGGGGCGACTATGGATCTATACCAGCCGCGGCACGGGCTATTGGGGGCCCCCCAAACGATTCGGCGCCCCGTCGGAAATCACCCTGCTGCGTCTGGAACCGGCAACGAGGTGATCTTTGCGTGCTCGGGACGTGGGAGCGCCTCGCCTCGTCCTGTGCACGCGGCGACTTGCCCTGTTGCTTCACCGATCCTGCTATAACGGAAGCGCCCCGCCACTCACACCCAGGAGCCGGCCATGCCCGCCCCTTCCGGACTACACCCCAGGGCCTTGCTGATCGATCTGGCCGGGGTGCTGCACGTTGGTGACCATCCCGTGGTCGGCTCGGTAGCGGCCCTCGCGAAGCTGCGTGGCGCGGGGCTGCCGCTGCGCTTTCTCACCAACACCACACGCACGCCGCGTCGCAG
Source organism: Aromatoleum sp. (assembly GCF_035254505.1). GTDB lineage: Bacteria > Pseudomonadota > Gammaproteobacteria > Burkholderiales > Rhodocyclaceae > Aromatoleum. The sequence continues at coordinate 14,232 of NZ_DATFAO010000036.1, forward strand.
GCTCGTCGCGCGCCTTCGCGACATGGGCTTTGCGATCGAAGCGGACGAGTTGCACACCGCGCCGCATGCGGCACAGCAACTCGTCGCACGCCGCGACCTGAAGCCGCTGTACCTCATCCACCCCGACCTCACCGAGGAGATCGGACCGAGTGCGGAGAACCCGGACTCGGTGGTCATGGGGGACATGGGCCCCTTTCTGGACTATGCCTGCCTGAACGCGGCGTTCCGCCTGCTGATGGAGGGAAAACCCTTCATCGCGATGGCGAGGAACCGCTATTTCATGGAAGAGGACGGGCTGTCGCTCGACATGGGCGCCTTCGTCACCGGGCTCGAATTCAGCAGCGGCGTGCAGGCCGAAATCGCCGGCAAGCCGGCGCCGGCCTTCTTCCACACGGCGCTGGCCGAAATGGGCGTCGCACCGGCCGATGCGGTCGTCATCGGCGATGACCTGCACGACGACGTCGGTGCAGCGCTGGCCGCGGGGATTCCGGCGATCCTCGTGCGCACCGGAAAATTCAGATCCGGCGACGACGCTGACCCGGCGATCCGACCGACCCTCGTCGCCGACGATTTCGCCGACGCGGTCGCACGCCTGCTCGCGCTCCCCGCAGCGCCTTAGAGCTCGGGGATCGACACCAGCTCGTAACCCGCCTGCTGCAAGCCGTCGCGCAAGGCGCGCGCCGTCGCCACCGCTTCGGCATCGTCCCCATGCACGCAGATGCTCTGCGCCGTCACCGGCAGGCGCTTGCCGTTGATCGAGATCAGCGCGCCGGCGTCGAGTATGTCGAGCACGTGGCGGAGACACGCGTCCGCGCCGTGGATCATCGCCCCCGGTTGAGAACGCGGCACGAGGTTGCCGTCGTCCAGGTACGCACGGTCGGCGAAGATTTCCTCGACGACTTTGAGGCCCGCCTCGCGCCCGGCGATCGCCAGTTGCGACGGCGCCGGGGCGAGCAGGATCAGCTCGGGGTCGAGGCGACGAATCGCGCGCGCCACGGTCGCCGCAAGCTTCGCATCGGCGCAGGCCATGTTGTTCAACGCGCCGTGCGGTTTGACGTGGGTCACCGTCATGCCTTCGGCGCGCGCGATGCCGGCGAGCGCACCGATCTGGTAGATCAGCATCGCTTCGAGCTCGGCGGGCGGCAGGTCCATACGGCGGCGGCCGAAGCCCTGCAGGTCGGGGAAGGCCGGATGCGCGCCGAGACTTACGCCGCAGCGCTTCGCGGTCGCGACCGTCTGTTGCATCACGAGCGGATCGCCCGCGTGGAACCCGCAGGCGACGTTCGCCGATTTGACGATCTCCAGCATCGCCGCGTCGTCGCCCATGCGCCAGGCGCCGAAACTTTCGCCTAGGTCGGCGTTGAGGTTGATGCGCTCAGCCATGCTGTACTCCGAAGGGGTGGGAAAGCTCGACGCCATGCAATTGCCATTCGTCGCCGCGCACGACGCCGCAGATCAGGTTCGCGCCGTACAAGGCCGCCTCGTCGATGACGCCGGGCGGGCGGAAGGTCTGGATCGCGCTGACCCAGTCGGCGAGCCGCCGCATCTGTTCGCGCACGGCCTCGGCGGCCTCGGCGTGGCTGACGGCAACGAAGCGCAGTTCGTCACCCGGCCGCAGATGGGCGAGACGCGGCAGGTCCGCACGGATCACGGTAGCGATCTTCGGATATCCGCCCGAAGTCTGGCAATCGGCCATCAATACGATCGGCTGACCGTTTGCCGGCACCTGGATTGTGCCCGGCGCAACACCGTCGGAGACGATCTCGGCACCCTTCTCGTTGTGCGCGAGTTTTTCACCGTCGAGGCGCAGGCCCATGCGGTCCATGTCGCGCGTCACCGCGTAGGGCCGCGTCAGGAAATTCGCGACCGCCTGCGGCGTGAAGTGGTCCTCCTGCGGACCGAGGATCACGCGGATCGGCCCCGTCTCGTGATGCCAGGGCGCGCGTGCGCGCGACTCGAGCCACGGATCGCCGCGCACGGCCTCGCATTGCAGGCGGTCACCGGCTTTCGGCGCCCGGCCCTGCACGCCGCCGATCGCTGCGCGCAGATAAGTCGAACGACTGCCCAGCTGCTCCGGGACCTGGACACCGCCTGAAAGCGCGACGTACCCGACGCCATGTGACACCCCGCCGATGCGCAGGATGTCGCCCGGGAAAAGCGTCGCTGTCCGCCCCGGCGCGACCTTCAGCACCTGGCCGCGCGTATTGACAAGCTGCGCGCCCATCTCGCCGGAAAGACCCACGCGTACCGTGCCGGACAGCGCCTTCAGCGACGGCCCGCTCAAGCCCACTTCGAGCACTGCCGCTTCCGACGGGTTGCCGACGAGCGCATTCGCCGCCGCCATCAGCACCGGATCGAGCGCGCCGGATACCGGCACGCCGATGTTGCGGTAGCCGGTGCGGCCGCGATCCTGCACGCTGACGGCGAGGCCCGAATCGACGATTTCGACGACGCCGCTCATGCCGCCTCTCCTTCCGCCAGCAAGGACGACAGATCGAAGCGACCCGCCGCACATTCGCGGTCGAGGGCGTCGAAGGCCTCGCGGCCGATCGCCTGCCACACGACCTGATCGCCCGGCGCGAGCAGGGCCGGCCGCCGCGCGTTGGCCGGATCGAAGAGGCGCACCGGCGTGCGACCGAGCAGGCGCCATCCGCCCGGGCTTTCCCACGGGTAGGCGGCGCACATGCGGCCTGCAACCGCTATCGAGCGCGAAGGCACGACTTTCCTCGGCGTCGCGAGCCGCGGCATGTCGAGCGCCTCAGGCAGGCCGCCGAGGTAGGGGAAGCCGGGCAGGAAACCGAGCATGTAGACCGTGAAGACCGTCTCCGTCATCAGGCGCACGATCTCGCCGCGCCCCATGCCCTTCGCAGCCGCCACCTCGTCGAGGTCCGGCGCGCAGGTCGCGTCGAAGCACACCGGGATCTGCCAGCGGCAGCCGGCGGCCGACAAGCTGCCGCTCTTGCCGGCAAGCTCCGCGAGCAGCTCGCGCAGCGCCATCGCGTCGGTGCGCAGCGGGTCGAAATGGACGGTGACCGAACGAAAGGTCGGGACCCATTCGACGACGCCCTCGAGACGCCCGTCGGCGGACAGGGTGTCGAGCAGGCTCGAGAAGCCGAGCACGCGGCCGTGGATCGCCGGGTCGATGCCGTCGCCGAACTCCACGGTCCAGGCGGCGTCGCCGACACTCAGCAGGCGCGGCTGCGGATGTGCGAGATCAATAGTCATGGCGGGATTATTCCGCTGGGGAGGGCTCGCGCCCAGTGATTTGCATGCGTCGGATCCACGGCCCCGCCGTGCGCGACGGCGGGGGGATCCTTGCGACCGGAGAGAAAGCTTGCTCAGTTCTGCAAAACCAGGTCCCGGCCCCGCGTTTCCGGGAGCGGCAGGCAGGCGATGATCACCAGCAGATACCCCCCCGCCGCGAGGATGCCGATCACTTCGCCGAGCGGCATGCTGGTGCTCAGGTAACCCACCAGCGCAGGGAAAGTCGCACCGACCGCGCGGCCGAAGTTGTAGCAAAAGCCCTGGCCCGAGCCGCGCAGCTCGTTCGGGAAGAGTTCGGCGAGGAAGGCACCCATCCCGGAGAAGATGCCCGACAGGAAGAAGCCGAGCGGGAAGCCGAGGAAGAGCATCATCGTGTCGTTGATCGGCAGCAGCGTGTAGCTATAGACCAGGATGGCCGCGCAGGACGCGAAGAGCATGAAGCAGCGGCGGCGGCCGAGGTGATCGGACAGCCAGGCGCTCGTCAGGTAGCCGATGAAGGAGCCGACGATCAGCACCAGCAGGTAGCCGCTCGTGCCCAGCACCGACAGCTTGCGCTCGACCTTCAGGAAGGTCGGCAGCCACGTCGTGACCGCATAGTAGGCGCCCATCATGCCGGTCGAGAGCAGGCTCGCGAAGATCGTCGTCGGCAAGAGGCGCGGCGAGAAGATCTCGAGGAAGTTACCGCCGCCTTCGGCTTTCACCTTCGCGCGGGCGACGTGGAAGACTTCCGGATCATGGATGTTGCGGCGGATGTAGAAGATCAGCACCGCGGGCAGGATGCCCATCCAGAAGAGCACGCGCCACGCCTGCTCGGCCGGCATCAGCGCATACGCGCCCCAGAACGCGATCGCCGCGATCCCCCAGCCGACGGCCCAGCTGCTCTGCACGAGCCCGACGGCCTTGCCGCGATTCTTCGGCTCGATCATCTCGGCGATCAGCACGGCGCCGACCGACCATTCGCCGCCGAAGCCGAAGCCCTGCATCGCGCGGGTGAAGAAGAGCTGCCCGAAGGAATTCGTGAAGCCCGACAGGAAGGTGAACGCGGTGAACCAGATGACGGTCCATTGCAGCACGCGCACGCGGCCGTACTTGTCGGCGAGGATGCCCGCGGCCCACCCGCCGATCGCCGAAGTCATCAGCGCGCCGGTCGCGATGTAGCCGGCCTCCACCTTGCTCATCGACCACGCCGCCATCAGCGTCGGAATCAGGAAGGTGTAAATCATGTAGTCGAACGCATCGACGCCATAGCCGGCAAACGCCGCGGTCAGGGTCTTACGTTCGTTGCTGCTCGTCTCACTAATCCACATGGTGGATCTCCTTTGCGGTGGTTCGACACACGCCGCCCCCGGTCTGTGCCGGAGTGCGACGAAAACAAGCTCTGTTCAGGAAAATGCGAGTTGGTGGTTGAGGAGATCGGTGACGAGCATGAATCCCGGCGCGTGCGTGATGCACAGCTCGGGTCTGGCTTCCATCACCGCGGCCTGGGGGGTCACCCCACAGGCCCAATAGACGGGGACTTCGCCCGGCCGGATCTCGACCGGATCACCGAAGTCGGGCTGCGCGAGATCCGCGATGCCGATCTCGGCCGGATCCCCGAAATGCACCGGGGCGCCATGCACATTGGGCAGGCGCGAGGTGACCTGGATGGCGCGGATCGCATTGGCCGCTGTCATCGGTCGCATCGATACGACAAGCGGTCCGTGGAACTTGCCGGCCGGGGTCGTCGCGATGTTCGTGCGATACATCGCGACGTTGCGCCCCTCGGCGACATGGCGCAGCGGGATGCCGGCGTCGAGCAGCGCCTGCTCGAAGGAGAACGAACAGCCGATGACGAAGGTGACGAAGTCCGGCTGCCACAGCTCGCCGATCGCAGTCGGCTCGGTGACGAGTTCACCCTTGCGCCAGACGCGATAGCGCGGCACGTCGGAGCGGATATCGACATCGGCACCGAGCGTCGGCAGCAGCGGCTGGCCCGGCTCGGACACCGCCAGCAAGGGGCAGGGTTTGGGATTGCGCTGGCAGAAGCGCAGGAAGTCGTCCGCGTCCTGCGAGCGCAGGATCACGACGTTGCCTTGTACATAGCCCGGCGCGAGCCCGCTCGTATGCGAGATCCACTGTCCCGCACGGATCGCTTGCCGTGCCGCGGCGCCCGTCTTGAGTTGCTCAGCGCACGCAAGCGCGCCGTCACGATTCAATTCCACCGAATCCCCTCCTTGTGCTTTGCCCGACGCTGTCGTCGCGTCGTAACAAAAGTATCGGCGGGGGCCGGAAGCTAGACAAACGCAAAATTTCGTTGTGACGTCATCGATTTTTTCGATGGATCGCACGCTTTTTCGGAAGCTCGGCTGCGGCTTCGGCCGCGAGGATGCCGTCGATCGGGAAGCGCCGCACGAAGGCGATCGCCTCCTGCACCGCGGCCTCCAGCTGCGGCGCACCGGGGTAAGCCCAGTAAGACGCATGGATCGGCAGCGGCGCGAGCTGCGGTTCGGCGTCGAGCACCGCGAGGTCCGTCCCCTTCGCAAGGCTCGGCACCGTCGCGCGCGGCAGCGTCGCGAAACCAAAACCACCTTCGACCATGCGCACGAGCGCCGAGATCGACGAGATCGTGTGGATGCGCCCGCTCTCCAGCCCCGCCCGGCGGATCAGCTCGATCAACGCGACATGCGGCTGCGAGCCGCGCTGAAAGGTCAGCACGTCGCGGGCAAGGATCTCCGGCAGCGTCCAGCGCCCGGGACGCTCCGCATCCCGATGCCGACCGGCAAAGACCATTTCCAGCGAGGGCATCTCCTCGACGCGAATGCCGTCACCCGCAGCCGGCATCGCCGCGAACGCGAGATCAAGACTGCCGCGGCGCAGTTGCTCGGTGATCACCGGCGTCATTTCGACCGTCAGCTCGAACTCGATGTGCGGCTGGGTGCGGCGCAGATGCTCCACGAGCGGAATCAGCCAGGTATGCAGCACCGACTCGATGCCGCCGATGCGCAGCGTCATCGCCTGCGGCTCGGGCGCACCGAGCTCGTCCTTCATCTCGCGCTGGATGTCGAGCAGGCGCTCCGCGAAGACCAGAAAACGGTTACCAGAGTTCGTCAGCCGGAAGTGGCGCTCGCGGCGGTCGATCAACGGCACGCCGAGCTCCTCCTCGAGGCTCGCGATGCGGCTGGATACGGCTGACTGGGTCAGGCACAGCTTGTCCGCGGCACGGGTCACGCTCTTCAGGCGCGCCACCCACAGGAAGGCTTCGACGAAACGCAGGTTCATGGATGAGGTCGATAGGGTGCAAGAGGCGCGGCAAAGCTCGACATCCTTGAACTTCGGCCCGGAACGCTGCCAGAATGCGCGCTGCCGCTGGCAGGCGGTTACAAAAACTGTAAGCCGATCAGCGCGCCGGCGCAATTCGTCGCGGATACACTGACCGCGATCCTGAGGCGACAGCCCGCCCGCCATGCCCCCCTCATCGCTTTTCGACGCACCGCTCCATGACCACAGACACGCTGGACCTCTTCAACGCCGAGCCACCGGCGCCGCCCGCTCCGCCCGCGGCAGGCGACAACGACGCCTCGCCTCCCGACGACGGCACCCTCGCGCTCGACCGCTACGCCGAGCGCGCCTATCTCGCCTACGCGATGAGCGTCGTCAAGTCGCGCGCGCTGCCGCAGGTCGAGGACGGCATGAAGCCGGTGCAGCGCCGCATCCTCTTCGCGATGAACGAGATGCGCCTGTCGTCGACCTCGAAGCACGTGAAGTCGGCGCGCGTCGTCGGCGACGTCATCGGTAAATACCACCCGCACGGCGACTCCAGCGTCTATGACGCCATGGTGCGCGTCGCGCAGGACTTCTCGCTGCGCTACCCGCTCGTCGACGGCCAGGGTAACTTCGGCTCGCGCGACGGAGACTCCGCGGCGGCGATGCGATACACCGAATGCCGCCTGACGCCGATCGCCGAACTCCTGCTGTCCGAGATCGACCGCGGCACCGTGGATTTCGTGCCGAACTACGACGGCGCCTTCGAAGAGCCGCAACTCCTGCCCGCGCGCCTGCCCTTCGTGCTGCTCAACGGCGCCTCGGGCATCGCGGTCGGCATGGCGACGGAGATCCCGCCCCACAACCTGCGCGAAGTCGCCGAAGCCGCCTGCCACCTGATCCGCAACCCGGAGGCCGGCCTCGACGAGATCCTGCCGCTGATCCCCGGCCCGGACTTCCCCGGCGGCGGACAACTCATCTCCTCACCCGAAGCGATCCGCGACGCATACGCCGGCGGGCGCGGCAGCCTGAGGATACGTGCACGCTGGCACGTCGAAGAGCTCGCCCGCGGCCAGTGGCGCGTGATCGTCGACGAGCTGCCGCACGGCGTCTCGGCGGCAGGCGTGCTCGCCGAGATCGAAACGCTGACCAACCCGCAGCCGCGTGCCGGCAAGAAGGAAGTCAGCCAGGAACAGAAGAACCTCAAGCAACTCGTGCTCGGCGTCGTCGAGACCGTGCGCGACGAGTCGAGCGACAAGGCCCCGGTGCGCATCGTGCTGGAGCCCCGCTCGTCCCGCCAGAACCGCGACGAGTTCATGGCGGTGCTGCTCGCCCACACCAGCCTCGAGACCTCCGCGTCGCTCAACATGACGATGATCGGCCGGGACGGCCGGCCGCAGCAGAAGAACCTCGTGCAGATCCTGCGCGAGTGGATCGACTTCCGCTACGTCACCGTCGATCGCCGCACGCGCCACCGTCTCGATGAAGTCGATCGCCGCCTCCACATCCTCGAAGGCCGCATGATCGCCTTCCTCCACATCGAGGAAGTGATCCGCGTGATCCGCGAGTCGGACGAGCCCAAGCCCGCCCTGATCGCCGCCTTCGGCCTCACCGACATCCAGGCCGAGGACATCCTAGAGATCCGCCTGCGTCAGCTCGCGCGCCTCGAAGGTTTCAAGATCGAGAAGGAGCTCAACGAGCTGAAGGAAGAGCGCAACGGCCTGCAGCACCTGCTCGACAGCCGCGCCGCGATGACGCGCCTGATCCTCAAGGAAATCACCGACGACGCAAAGAAATACGGCGACAACCGCCGCACCGTGATCGAGACGGTCGCTGCCGCCGCGCCCGCCGAACTCGCCGTCGCCGACGAGCCCGTCACCGTGATCGTGTCCAAAAACGGCTGGGTGCGCTCGCGCCAGGGCCACGGCATCGACGCCGCGGCGATCAGCTACAAGGCCGGCGACTTCGCCTTCGTCGTGGTCGAAACGCGCACCACCTGGCCGCTCCTCGTCATCGACACCAACGGCCGCGCCTACACGGTGCGCGTGTCGGATCTGCCCGGAGGCCGCGGCGACGGCGTGCCGGTTGCGACGCTCGTCGAGTTCCAGGACGGCGGCAAGCTCGCGCAGGTGCTCACGGCCGAGCCCGAATCGACGTGGATGTTCGCGAACTCGGGCGGCTATGGCTTCATCTGCACGCTCGGCGACGCCACCAGTCGCCAGCGCGCGGGCAAGGCCTTCATGACGCTCGAAAAGGGCGAGAAGGTGCTCGTGCCGGCGCGGGTGATCGGCGACAAGATCGCCGCGGTGTCCGAGAACGGCCGCATCCTCGTCTTCGTGAGGAGCGAGATGAAGGTGCAGGCCGGCGGCCGCGGCGTCATCGTGATGGCGCTCGACGACGGCGAGGCGCTGGTTGCGGTCGCCGTGCCGGCGGATGACGCGGTGCTGAAGGTCGAAGGCATCGGCCGCGGCAACAAGGCGGCCGCCGTCGAACTCAAGCCGGCGCAGCTCGCCGGCCTCGTCCACCGCCGCGCCCGCAAGGGCATGGCGCTGGCGATCAAGCTCAAGCCCTCGTCGCTGTCCTGAACGGCGCTATCTGGGGGCCTCGTTACCGCCGGCTGAAGACGCCGGCGGCGGCGCCTCTCCGGGCAGAATCGAGCGGATCGGATCGCCCTCCCGGATCTGACCGGGCGCCCTCGGCGGACGCTCGCCTGCCACCGATTCGATCAGAATGC
>NZ_DATFAO010000037.1:0-22071 GCF_035254505.1 Aromatoleum sp.
GACGAGCCTCGAGATGCTGATCGCGGCGCGGGTGCTGCAGGGCGCCGTCGCGTGGCCGATGATCCCGCTGTCGCAGGCGCTGCTGCTGCAAAGCTATCCGAAGGCAAAGTCCGCCATGGCGCTCGCGATGTGGTCGATGACGACGCTGGTCGCGCCGGTGCTCGGCCCCATCCTTGGCGGCTGGATCTCGGACAACTACACGTGGCCGTGGATCTTCTACATCAACGTGCCCTTCGGCCTTATCGCCGCGTGGCTCACCTGGCGGCTGATGCGCACGCGCGAGTCCGCGACGCGGAAGCTCCCGATCGACGGCATCGGGCTAGCGCTGCTCGTCGTCGGTGTCGGCGCGCTGCAGATCATGCTCGACAAGGGCAAGGAGCTCGACTGGTTCGCGTCCGGCGAAGTTGTCACGCTCGCTGTCGTCGCGGTCGTCGCGCTGAGCTTCCTTGTCGTCTGGGAGCTGACCGACCGCCACCCGGTCGTCGATCTCACGCTCTTCAAGCGGCGCAATTTCGCCACCGGCGTGGTCTCGGTGTCGCTCGCCTACGGCCTCTTCTTCGGCATGGTCGTGCTGATGCCCTTGTGGCTGCAGCAGTTCATGGGTTACACGGCGACCTGGGCGGGCCTCGTCACCGCGCCGATCGGCGTCTTCGCGCTGCTGCTGTCGCCGTTCGTCGGCCGCATCCTGCCGCGCACCGATCCGCGCCTGATCGCGAGCTTTGCCTTCATCGTCTTCGCGACCACCGCCTTCATGCGCTCGGGCTTCAATACCGACGCCGACATGATGGCGATCGTGATCCCGCAGCTCGTGCAGGGCGCGGCGATGGCGACCTTCTTCATCCCGCTCACGGCGTTGACGCTGTCCGGCCTGCCGCCCGAGCGCATCCCCGCCGCCGCGGGCCTGTCGAACTTCTTCCGTATCACCGCGGGCGGCATGGGCGCGTCGATCTCGACGACGATGTGGGACGATCGCGCCGCGATGCATCACGCGCATCTGGTCGAACACCTCACCGCCTACGATGCCCCCACCACACAGGCGCTGCAGGGCATGTCCGCGCTGGGGCTGGACCCGGCGCAGGCGATGGGCATGATCGAGCGCCAGGTCACGCGCCAGGCCTACATGCTGTCGGCCACGGATCTCTTCTGGGGCGCCGGCATCCTCTTCCTCGCGCTGACCGCGGTGATCTGGCTGAGCCGTCCCGTGACGGGCAAGGCGGACGCGAGCAGCGCGGCCGGGGCGCACTGACAGCCGCGCGGTGAATCTCATGATTTTCTGTAGGAGTAATCAGCAGGGCTAGCGAAGCCGGCGGCCGGTGCGATTCCTATAGTGGGAGCCATTCTTCGGAAAATCTCACAAATCCTTACAGGACACCGCCATGCGCCGCCACGCCACGCCGCCGACCCGCCTCCGCCCTCTGCACCTCGCACTGCTCGCGGGTCTCGGCGCCGTGCCGGCAGTGGCGGCGATGGCGGCCGAGACAACGCCGACGCTGAACCCGATCGTCGTCACCGGCAGCCGCGTCGAAACCGAGAGCTTCGACCTGCCCTTCTCGATCGACTCGGTCGACGCGCAGGCGGTGCGCGCCGGCAACCTCGGCGTAAATGCGTCCGAAGCGCTCAACGGCGTGCCCGGCCTCGTCGTGCAGAACCGCCAGAACTACGCGCAGGACCTTCAGATCTCGGTGCGCGGCTTCGGCTCGCGCGCGGCTTTCGGCGTGCGCGGCATCAAGTTGATCACCGACGGCATCCCCGCCAGCACGCCGGACGGCCAGGGCCAGGCGGCGACCTTCAACCTCGACACCGCCGAGCGCCTCGAAGTGATGCGCGGACCGATCTCGACGATCTACGGCAACGCCTCGGGCGGCGTGATCCAGCTCTTCTCGCGCGACCCGAAAGGGCCGCCGTCGGTGTACGGCAGCGTGATCGGCGGCTCCTGGGATACCACCAAGATCAACCTCGGCGCCGAAGGCGAGAAGAACGGTGTCGGCTACCTGGTCGACGTCTCGCGCTTCGACACCAACGGCTACCGCGACCATAGCGCTGCGACCCGCGACCAGGCTTTCGCCAAGGTACGCGTCAAGCCCGACGAAGACAGCAAGCTCGAACTCGTCGCGAGCGCCCTCAAGCAGGACGACACGCAGGACCCGCTGGGCCTGACCTGGGCCCACTATCGCCAGGATCCGCGCTCGGTCGAGACCGTCGCCGAGACCTTCGACACCCGGAAATCGATCGACCATCAGCAGGCCGGCGTGACCTACGAGCGCCGCTTCGGCTCGGGTCGTCTGCAGCTGACCGCCTATGCCGGCGAGCGTAGCGTCACCCAATACCAGGCGATCGCGCCGACCTTCCAGAACATCGCGACGCGCCCGCGCCACTCCGGCGGCGTCGTCGAATTCGACCGCGATTTCGAGGGCCTGGGGGCGCGCTGGATCCAGAAACTCGCGGCCGGCCCCGGCGAACTGACACTCACCGGCGGCATCGATTACGACCGATCCGAGGACGCGCGCCGCGGCTTCGAGAACTTCCTCGGCACCGCCACTGCCCCGACCGCGCTCGGCGTGAAGGGACGCGAGCGTCGCCATGAGACCGACACCGTCACGAGCCTCGACCCCTATGTGCAGGCGAGCTGGGAGATCGAGAAATGGACGCTGCAGGCCGGCGTCCGCCACAGCGACGTGAAGTTCGAGGTCGACGACCAGTACATCCGCGCCGGCAATCCCGACGACAGCGGCGACGTCAGCTACAAACGCACGACGCCCGCCGTCGGCATCCTCTACAAGCTCACGCCGGCCGTGAATCTTTACGCCAGCGCCGCACGCGGCTTCGAGACGCCGACGCTCGCCGAACTCTCCTACTCCGGCACCGGCGCATCGGACGGCTTCAACTTCAACCTCAAGCCTTCCACCAGCAAGCAGTACGAGCTCGGCGCCAAGGCCTTCGTCGGCGACAACACCCGCGTCAATGCGGCGGTGTTCCAGATCCGCACGGAAGACGAACTCGTCGTCGCGAGCAACCTCGGCGGGCGCACGGTGTTCCAGAATGCCACCAGCACGCTGCGCCAGGGCTTCGAGCTCGCCGCCGACACCGAGATCTCGCCCTACTGGCGCGCCCGCGGCTCGGTCACCCGACTGCGCGCGATCTACGACGAGGCCTTTGTGTCCAACGGCACGGCGGTCGGCGACGGCAAGCGCCTGCCCGGCGTCCCGGCGCTGTCGGCCTACGCCGAAGTCGAATGGAAGCCGATGCAGGGCGTCTCCGCGGCGGTCGAAACACAATACCGCGGCAAGGTCTACGTCGAGGACACCAACAGCCAACACACGGCGCCGGCCTACACGCTCGCGAACCTGCGCCTCGCCACCGAGCAGCACAGCGGCGCCTGGACTTTCGGCCAGTTGCTGCGCGTCGATAACCTCTTCGACCGCCAGCATGTCGCCTCCGTGATCGTCGGCGACGGCAACGGACGCTTCTACGAACCCGGCCCGGGCCGCAGCTGGTACGCCGGCGCGAGGGCCAGCTACCGCTTCTGACGTATCCGTGCCCATCCTCCACGGAGACCACTTGCACCCTGCCCGATGGCTTCGGGCGGGGTGTTTTTTATTGCTCGCCGGCCTGCTCGCGCTCGGCCTCCCAGGCTCCGCGGCACGCGCTGCCGCCCCGGGCGTCGTCGTCCACGCCCTGCAGCCGATCGCCTATGAAGACGCGCGCGCCGCGCTGCTCGATGCGATGGTCGACGAAGGCCTCGCCCCGCCGGGAATCAACCCTTTCGGCGAGATGCTCGCGCGCACCGCGCCCGACCTTGGCCACCGCGCGGACTTTTTCGAACACGCGGAAATCTTCTCCTTCTGCAGCGCGCGCATCTCGGCGCGCCTCGTGACCGAGGATCGCCACAACATCGCGCTCTGCCCGTTGACGATCGCGCTCTACACCCTGCCGGCCAAGCCGCAGACGGTGTTCCTCAGCTATCGCAAGCCCGCGATCGCTTCGACGGGTGGGCGCTTGGCCCATGCGCTGCTGCGCCGCCTCGTCAATCGCACACGCGAAAACGGCGGACTACCCCGCTGATCCGAAACCGGCGGGTCAAATGACGTCGGTCGTGCCGAATTTCCCACGCCGGGCCTATGGCTAATTACGCCTTTCGTCTAATTCAGTTAGATTGATGGAGGCAGCCCATCGATCGGGCGAGATAGGTGGCGAGTGAAACTTGCGCAGCCGAACCGCGTTGTCATGCTTTCCTACGCCCTGGTCCTCGGCCTGGCGGCGTTCGGCTTGTACGGGCAGTGGTCGTATCGCATGGCGACCATCTTGCGGCTGGCCGACGAAAGCCTGCAGGCAACGGCCAAGTCGATCGACGCGACAGCCAAATCCGCGAACGATCACGTCGCGCTGCTCCGCGTCGAAGCGGAACGTGCGCTGCTCCACGACTCTAGCGGACCTCCCCATCCGGTCCGGGCCGCCCTGGTGCGCAGCCCCGATGGCGCCACTTATGGCCTGAAGGGCGAACCTCCCGTGCCGACGGAGCTTGCGGCCTACCTCGTCGGGGGCGGGGATCTGAACACCCTGCCCGTCGAGACAACGCAGGAAATCGAGGCCGCGCTGCATCTGATCCCCCTGTTCCGCCGCGTCACGCAGAACATCCCACAGGCCTCATGGGTTTACTACACGTCGGCGAACCGATTCGTCTCGATCTATCCCCTTGAGAACCAGTGGGATTTCCTCCACTGGAATGACGACATGCTGACGCACCCGGTTTTCGTCGACACCGCCCCGCCGAACAATCCGCAGCGGCTCGTGCGCTGGAGCAAGGCCTACGTGGACCAGGCCGGCAAGGGTCTGATGGCGTCGGTGACGGCGCCCGTGTCGGATGCGAGCGGCCGCTTCCGCGGCATGGTCGCGCTGGACATCACGCTGACCACACTCAACGACTACCTTTCGGGCTCCGGCCTCGATATCGGCAAGCCCTTCCTCGCGAATCAGTACGGACAACTCATCGCCCACCCCGAGCTGGTCCGGCCAGGCAACGACACGCTCCGCGAGGTCGATGCCGCGCTGCCGGAACCGATCGCGCAGAACATCGCCGGCCTGCTGCCCGCCACCAAGGGGACTTACACCCCGATCGACGGCTGGCTGCTGCATACCGTCGAGCTGGAGCACGCGCCGTGGACAGCCTTCCATCTGATCAGACTCGCCGAGCTGCGCTGGCGCGTGCTGTCCGGCATGTACATCGAATTCGCGACGCTGCTGCTGGTGCTGCTCATCGTCATCCTGCTCGAACAGCGGCGCCGCGCAGCGCAGCGCCTGCGCATCTTCCGCGCGGCGCTCAACGCCAGCACGTCCGGCGTCCTGATCACCGACGCGGACGCGTCGATCCGCTACGTCAATCCGGGCTTCGAGGCGATCACGGGCTATTCGCGAAAGGAGGTGCGCGGCAGGAGCCCGTCGATACTGAAATCCGGCCGGACGCCCCCGAGCGTGTATGCGAGCCTGTGGGAGGCAGTCGCGACCGGCAAGAGCTGGCAGGGCGAGCTGCTCAATCGGCGCAAGAACGGCGAGCTGTACTGGAGTGACCTGCGGATTTCGCGCGTCAGGGCGCAGCGTGGCGAACCGCCCTATCTCGTCGGCTTGATGAACGACATCTCCGAGCGCAAGCGGGCCGAACAGGCGCTGCTCGACAGCGAGACGTACACCAAGACGTTGTTCGAACGCTCCTTCATTCCGCAGGCCATCGTCGATCCGCAGACGCGCCGCTTCGTCGATTGCAACGATGCCGCGGTCGCGATCTACGGCTGCAAGGATCGCGACGAGCTGATCGGCCGCTCGCCGCTCGACTTCGTCGTGTCCGTCCAGGCCGACGGCACGCCGTCCGAAGAGCTGGCGCAGCGCCGCCTGAGCGAATGCCTCGCGGCCGGATCGCTGCTGATGGAGTGGCACAATCGCCGCCCCGACGGCGAAATGTGGGATGCCGAAGTGCGCTGCACGAGCTTCCGCCACCGCGACCGCACGCTGATCCAGCTGAGCCTGCAGGATGTGACCGAACGCAAGCGCCTGATCACGCAGATGAGCAAGGCGATGGTCGTCTTCGATGCTTCGACGCAAGGCATCATGACGACCGACGCGGCGGGCGTGATCACCTCCGTGAACCCCGCCTTCACCGAGATCACCGGCTACGCCGCCGACGAAGCGATCGGGAAGACGCCCGCGATCCTGCGTTCCGGCAAGCACGATCGGGCGTTCTACGAGCAGATGTGGCAGGCGCTCGCGACGGCCGGGCGCTGGGAATCCGAAATCTGGAACCGCCGCAAGAACGGCGAAATCTACCCGCAGTGGCAATCGATCTCGACGGTGCGCGACGAGCGCGGGCAGATCGCCGCCTACATCTCGCTCTTCAACGACATCACGCTGCGCAAGCAGCAGGACGAGGCGATCTGGCGCCAGGCGAACTTCGACGCGCTCACCGGCCTGGCCAACCGCAGCCTGCTCGCCGACCGGCTGGACCACGCGCTCGCGCACGCGCGCCGCACGCATACGCAGGTGGGCGTGCTCTTCCTCGATCTGGATGGCTTCAAGTGGATCAACGACACGCTCGGCCACGATGTGGGCGACGAGCTGCTGATCGAGGTCGCGCACCGCCTTACGTCCTGCGTACGCGACCAGGACACGGTGGCGCGCCTCGGCGGCGACGAGTTCACGATCGTCGTGCAGGATCTCTTGCATGCCGACGACCTGCACGCGGTCGGCGAGAAAGTGGTCAACATCCTGCGCGAGCCCTTCAAGCTGGGCACGATCGCGCACCGCATCTCGGGCAGCGTCGGCATCACGGTCTACCCGGACGACGGCGACAACGTGCAGACGCTGTTCCGCAACGCCGACATCGCGATGTACAAGTCCAAGCAGGCGGGCAAGAACCGGTTGCAGTTCTACTCGCGGGACATGCAGACGGATGCGCTCGCGCGCATGCAGCTCGAGGCCGACCTGCGCGTCGCGCTCGACCAGCACTCCCTGAAGCTGCACTATCAGCCGATCGTCGACGCCGACAGCGGCGAACTGGTCGGCGCGGAGGCGCTGATCCGCTGGGACCATCCGGAGCGTGGCGCGGTTTCGCCGCTGGAGTTCGTGCCGGTTGCCGAGGACAGCGGCCTGATCATCGCGATCGGCGAATGGGCGCTGCGCGAGGCGGCGCGGCAGGCGCGGCGCTGGCGCGATCTCGGCTACCCGTCGCTGCGCCTGGCGGTGAACATGTCCGGCGTGCAGTTCCGCGAAGCGAGCCTGCCCGGCCTCGTCGGCGACGTGCTGCACGAGTATGGCCTCGACCGCGACAGCCTGCTCGTCGAGATCACCGAATCCGTGCTGATGGGCGGCAGCGAGACGATCGAGACGCGCATGCGCGCGATCAAAGCGCTCGGCATCGGCTACGCGCTCGACGACTTCGGCACCGGATTCTCGTCGCTGTCCTACCTGAAGCGCTTTCCAGTCGACATCGTCAAGATCGACCGCAGCTTCATCAGCGGCTGCCCCGACGACCGCAACGACGCGCATCTCGTCGAAGCCATCGTCACGATGGCGCACAGCCTGGATCTGCGCGTCACCGCGGAAGGGGTCGAGACCGAGCAGCAGGTCAGTTTCCTGCGCGATCTGGGCTGCGACTACCTGCAGGGCTATTTCATCAGCAGGCCGGTCGCCGCGCAGGAGTTCGAGGTCCTCCTCGGCCGCCACTTCCTGCTGCCGGCGGTCGACGGCGCGAGCCTCGAGGAAACGCGCTTCCTCACCGCGCTGCGTCACGACGACCTCGACATCGAAGACTGGCTTCGCCGTTTGCTGGGCGAGCGCTCGCCCCAGCTGGCCACCTTCCTGACGCGCGGACACTGGACGCGCAACGGGCTGGACCTCAAGAACGCGATCCAGTCGCACCTCGACTGGCGCAAACGTCTCAATGAGTACGTCGCCGGGCGTCCCTCGGCAATGGCCGTGGATATCGACGATGCAAGCTCGATCCACCGCTGCCCGCTGGGCGGCTGGATCGAGCGCAATGCCGGCATTCCCGACGATAGGCTGCAACGTCTCGACCGCGTTCACCGCGAATTCCACATGCTTGCGGGCCAGATCGTTGCCGACTTCGAACAAGGTTATCGCTCGTCGGCCCGGCGGACGCTGACCGGACTCAAGTTCCGTACCGCCTCCCGCAACGTCGTCGTCACGCTGATCGATTGTTTCGACGACCCCACCGACGTCCAGAACGACGCGGCCTGAGCTTTTCCCGCCCGCCACGGGTGCCGCCTGCGCGCTCCCGGTTTGACAAAGCCTCGCGCGGCTTCTAAACCAAGTTAAGCAAAACAAATATGCGCGCGCGTGCCGGGAAGGCCGCTGCAGCGCGTCGAAAGCCGCGGCGCGATCACGACAGCCTGCGACCCGGCACATGGGGCCCCACCCCGACAGAGAGGAGGCGCGGATGGCCGCCAGCCGGAAGTCGAACAACATCCAGTTCCACCTGCCGGGCGCCGCCCGAGAGACGCCCACGCTGCCCCCGGCCTTGAAGGCGGGCAGCCGCGGCGCAGCGCCCCTCGCCGATCCCTTCCTCGACGGCGTCGTCCACGTCGAAGCCGCCTACACGCTGTCGGCCTTGGGGCGCGACGCCGGCCCCACGGCGTCGCCCCGCGTCGCCCGCGCAAACCTCGTGGCCCTCGAAGCCACGGACGGCAGCACCGTCTTCATCCGCGCCGACAAGCTGCGCGACGATCTCGCCCGCGTGCGTCCCGAGGCGGTCCGCGACGATGGCTCGATCGACCTCGCCGCACTGCGCGATCCCGGCGCGACCGCCCGCGGCCTCACCGACTGGCTGTGGTCCGGCCTGTCGGTGCTCTCGCTCACGCCCGACGAGATCACCGACGCCGCGCGCGAGAAGGCGCTCGAATGGCTGCAGGAATGGCTCGGCGAGCCGGCGGAGGATCTGGCCGACGCGAGCGCGTCCTGGCTGGGCGCCAAGGCGCTGATGTGGGCGATCGAGAACCAGCTCGCGGGCGAACCGGGCATCTACCACTGGCGCGACGGCGGCGCATTATCCGCCGGCGACCGCTGCGCCCCGGGCGACACGCGCCTTGGCGCGGCAGCCGAGGGTCCGATGCTGCTCTTCATCCACGGCACCGGCTCGCACACGCTCGGCAGCTTCAAGGAGCTGCGCACTCCCGCCGCCCGGGGCGACTGGGAAGCGCTGGCACGCCGCTTCGGCGACCGCGTGTTCGGCTTCGAGCATCGCACCTTCTCCGAAAGCCCGATCGAGAACGCGCTGCAGCTCGCCCGCACGCTTCCGGCGGGCGCCCGCCTGTCGGTCGTCACGCACTCGCGCGGCGGGCTCGTCGGCGACCTGCTGTGTCTCGCCGGTCTCGGCGACGACGCAATCGCCGCCTACCGTCACCTGCCCCCGCCCAACGAGAAGGAGAGCGCGCGCCAGAAACGCCTGCGCGATCTCGTCACGGCGCATGACCAGGCGTCGCTCAAGGCACTTCGCGACGAACTCGCCGCCAAGAATTTCCAGATCGAGCGCTACGTCCGCGTCGCCAGCCCCGCGCGCGGCACGCGGCTGCTCTCCGACAATCTCGACGTATTCCTCTCCGGCCTGCTGAGCCTGATGGGCAAGCTCGTCGGCGCCGTCACCGGCCCGGCGGGCGGCGCCGTGCTGTCGGCCTTCAAGCGCATCGTGCTGGAGATCGCCGACAAGCGCATCGACGCCCGCATCGTCCCCGGCATCGAGGCGATGCTCACGGACGCGCCGATGAGTACCCTCCTCGCTGGCGCACAACGCAAGCAAGGCATCGCGATGGGCGTGATCGCGGGCGACATCGAAGGCGGCAACGTCCTCCAGCGCCTCGGTGTGATGTTCACCGACTGGATGCTGTTCGACCGCTTTGACAACGACCTCGTCGTCGACACCGACTCGATGTACGCGGGCCTCGCGACCCGCAACGACGCGCGCTACGTGTTCGACCAGGGCGCGTCCGTCAACCACTTCAGCTACTTCACCAACCGCCACACCCGCGCCGCGCTGCGCGACTGGCTCACCGCCGACGACCCCGCGACCGTGCCGACTTTCGCGGCCATCGTCCGGCGCCACGAACCGGCCGCCGCCGAAGCGCGCCGCAGCGCCGCGAGCCGCGGCGTGCCCGCGGCCGATACGCGTCCCGTCGTGATCTTCCTGCCCGGCATCATGGGGTCGAACCTTGAGATCCGGAAGGCCGCCGACAAGCCCGGCGACGGCGACCGCGTCTGGTTCGACTTCCTCGACCTCGCGAGCGGCGGACTGCCCAAGATCCGCATCGACAAACGCGACGTGCATGAAGAGTCGCTCTTCGACATGTTCTACGGCGAGCTCGCCGAGTTCCTCGAAGCAACGCACCGCGTCATCCGCTTCCCCTACGATTGGCGCCAGCCCATACAAGGCAAGGGGGACGCGGCCGAACGTCTCGCCGCAACGCTCGAAGAGGCCCTCGACGAGCATCCCAACCAGCCGGTGCGTCTGCTCGCCCACAGCATGGGCGGCCTCGTCTGCCGCACGATGATCGCGCGCCGGCCCGACCTGTGGGAGGCGCTGACCAAGCGCTCGGGCGGGCGCTTCGTCATGCTCGGCACGCCCAACAACGGCTCCTACCTGATGGTCGAAACCCTGCTCGGCAAGTCGAGCACGATGCGCCAGCTCGCCCGCCTCGATCTCGTGCACGGCATGCAGACCGTGCTCGACATCGTCGCAGGCTTCCCCGGCGCGCTGCAGCTCCTGCCGCGGCCCAAATTCGTCGACGGCGCGCCGAGCCTGCACGACGACTACCTCGTCGCCGACCTGTGGCCCAAGCTCGCCGCCGCGAACCGCGACCGCTGGTTCGGCGACGGCATCGCCGGACACGCCTCGGCCGACGCCCTCGCGCTCGCCCGCGAACTGTGGGACGGACCGCTCACGTCGAACGACGCGCCCAACCCGGTCGAGCGCGTGCATTACGTCTTCGGACAGTCCGAAAAGACGCCCTGCGGCCTCACGGACGAAGGCGGGCAGCTCAAGATGCTCGGCACGCCCGAAGGCGACGGCTCGGTGAGCTGGGCCTCCGGCCGCCTCGGCAACCTGCCGCCCGAGCAGAGCTGGTACATGCCCGTCGATCACGGCGCGCTCGCGAACACCGAGGACTACTTCCCCGCGATCCTGGACCTGCTGCAGGCCGGCGCCACGACACGACTCGGCCGCCTGCCCGCGAGCCGCGGCACCGCAGCCGCGCCCTTCCCCTACGACGCCGCACCGCCGGTGTTGCCGACCGAGGAGGAACTCGCACGCAGCGTCGTCGGATCACGTCCGCGCCGGCGCAAGCCCGTCACCGCGATCCGCCCGCTGCAGGTCTGCGTCACCGCGATGGACCTGCGCTTCGCCCGCCAGCCGCTGCTCTGCGGCCACTATCTCGGCGACGCGATCTCGGGCGCCGAGGGCACGATCGACCGCTACCTCGTCGGCGGCGCGCTGCGCCAGCGCGAACGACTGGGCGTCTACGCCGGCGACATCGGATCGAGCGCCTTCGTGCTGCAGGCCCGCAGCAACGAAGACCGTCTGCGCGGAACCGGGCGCGGCGCGGTGATCGTCGGCCTCGGCCGTTTCGGGGCGCTCACCGCGGCCGACATCGCCGAGACCGTGCGCGCCGGCGTCCTGCGCTTCCTGCTGGTGGCGCACGACCGCCAGGGCGCGAAACGCGACGAGCCGGCCGCCGACACCGATCTCGCGGACAGCGAACTGACGCTCGCGAGCCTGCTGATCGGCTTCAATTCGACGACGCACATCAGCGTCGACGACTCGATCGAGATGATCGTGCGCGGTGTCCTCGCCGCGAACCGCCAGTTCGCCGAAGCGATGCCGCTCACGCACCTGCGCATCGCGCGCCTCGAGTTCATCGAGCTCTACCTCGACACCGCGCTCAGCGCCGCGCGTGCCGTCAGCGCGTTGCCGCAACGCATGGCGAGCGAGCTGCGCCGCCTCGAAGCACGCATCGACGCCGCCGACATGCTCTACGAAGGCGAAGGTGCACGCCCGCGGCTGTCGGTCTCCGCGCGCTCCGACTATTGGCCACGTCTGCTCGTCACTGCTGCCGATCAGCCGGAGAACCTCCCCGTCGCAGTCACGCAGCCGCCCGCCCCGCTCACGGAAACCGTCACGGGGGAACCCGTCGCCGAATTCCTGAAGTACGTCTTCCTGTCCGAGCGCGCCCGCGCCGAAAGCCTCGTCCAGCAGCGCCAGCCCGGCCTCATCGAGGCGCTGGTCGGCAACGCGATCACGCACGACCAGTACGACGCCGATCTCGCGCGCACGCTGTTCCAGCTGATGGTCCCACTCGACTTCAAGGCGAGCGCGCGCGAAGCCGACCAGCTGGTGCTCGTCGTCGACGGCTATACCGCCAACCTGCCGTGGGAAATGCTGCAGGCGGACGACCTGCCGATGGTGGTACGCACCGCCATGGTCCGCCAGTTCGCCACCGCCCGCTACCGCCGCAACCCGTTGAGCGTCACGCGCAAGGTCGCCTGCGTGATCGCGAACCCCTCGACCCGCGGCTTCTTCACGAAGTTCGGCAAGGCGCCCGAACCCGTCCCGCCCGAGCCCGACAACCACTTGCCCGATCTTCCCGGCGCCGCCGCCGAAGGGGCAGCCGTGCGCGACCTCCTCGGCGAATGTGGCTACCAGGTCAATTACGGCGAAGGGCTCGAGGCACTCGAAATCTTTGCGCGACTCTTCCGCCAGCCCTGCAAGGTCCTCGCGATCGCCGGACATGGCGTCTTCCACACCGAGGCGCGCGACGGCAAGGCCCGCACCGGCGTCGTGCTCTCCGACGGCATGCTGCTCACGGCGGCGGAAGTCAGCCAGATGGAAATCGTCCCCGAGCTCGTATTCCTCAACTGCTGCCACCTCGGCGCGATGAGCGTCGCGCCCGAAGCGGCGAACCGCCTCGCCTACAGCCTCGCGCGCGAACTGATCGAGATCGGTGTGCGCTGCGTCGTCGCGGCCGGCTGGCAGGTCAACGACGACGCCGCGACCCTCTTCGCGCGGAGCTTCTTCGAAGCCTTCGTGCGCCAGAGCCAACCCTTCGGCAAGGCCATCTTCACCGCCCGCCTCGCGACCTGGGAGCAGTACCCGCTGTGCAACACATGGGGCGCCTACCAGGCCTACGGCGATCCGCAGTACATGCTCGACCCGCCCACCGACGACATGAAGGAATCCGTTCCGACCGGCTTCATCTCGCCGATCGAGCTCGTGGACATGCTCGGCGCCCTGCGCACCGATCTCGGCTACGACCGGCGCAGCGTCGCCGCCGTCGAGCGCCAGCTCGCGGCGGTCTTCGGCCACGTCCCGCCGGCATGGCAAAACCTGCCCGAAGTGCAGGCCGCGGTCGGCTCGATCTACGCCGAACTGGGCAGCGAAGGCTTCGAACACGCCTGCGTCGCGTACGCCCGCGCGCTCGCCGCGCAGGACCTCGCCGGCCGCGTGCCGGTGCGCATCATCGAGCAACTCGCCAATCTCGAAGCGCGACGCGGCGAAGCGATCGGCGACATCAAGCTCATCGACTCCGCGATCGGCCGTCTGCAAGCGCTGATCGCGCTCGCGACCAGCCACACCTGTACGGGCGAATCGGCACCGGTCCGAAACATGGAGCGCTACGCCGTGCTCGGCAGCGCGCTCAAGCGCAAGGCCGCCGTCGTCGCCCTCACGGGGAGCTGGGCCGACGTCCGCCCCATCCTCGAGGAAGCCCGCAACGCCTATGCGAGCGCCGAATGCCCGTCCGACCAGCCGGACTTCGACCCCTACCCGATGATCAACCGCCTGCAGCTCGACTGGCTGCTGCTCGAAGCCGACGACCCGGCCCGCCACGACCAGGTCGCGCGCCAGGCGGACGCCTGCGCCCGAGTGGCGCGCCGGCTCTTCGCGCAAAGCGGAGACTTCTTCAACGCCGTGAAGCCGGCCGACGCCGAACTCACAGCGCGTCTCTTCGATGGTCTGGACAGCGAAGACGGCCCGCACCTCGCGAGTCTGTACGACGATGCGATCGCGCAGATCCCGCGCAGCCGGCGGAAGTACGATTCCGTCGTCCGCCAGATCGTGCTGCTCGCCCGCTTCACGCGGCTGCGCGCGCAGGCCGGCGATGCGCATCGGGCGGAGATCCTCGACGACCTCGCCGGCGCACTCGCGGACTCCTGAAGGCCTGCCGATCAGGTGCCCGGCTGCAGCGTCACGCTCACCTCGCGCTTCGCCTGATCGCGCAGCACCGTGAGCTTCACCGTGTCGCCGATCTTGTAGTCGTCGATCAGCGCCAGGAGCTTACCGACCGACTCCACGGGCTTGCCCTCGAATTCGACGATGATGTCGCCCGGAATCACCCCGCCGTCGCGCGTCACCGTCGCGCCGCGCAGGCCCGCCTCGGCGGCCGCCGTGCCCGGCCCGACTCGCAGCAGCACGACGCCCTTGACGTCCAGCGCCTTGGTCAGCTGCTCGTTGATCTTCTCGTCGATCGCGACCCCGAGCACCGGACGGATGTACTTGCCCTTGGCGATCAGCTCGGGCACGACGCGATTCACGGTATCGACCGGCACCGCGAAGCCGATCCCGACGCTCGCCCCACTGGGGCTGAAGATCGCCGTGTTGATCCCGATCAGGCGCCCCGCGGAATCGAGCAAGGGCCCGCCCGAGTTACCCGGATTGATCGCCGCGTCCGTCTGGATCAGATGCTCGATCGACGGGCCGTCTTCGCCCGGCAGCGAACGGTCGAGCGCCGAGATGATGCCGGTGGTGAGCGTCCAGTCGAGGCCGAAGGGATTGCCGATCGCGAACACCTTCTGCCCCACCTTCAGGTCGTGGCTCGTGCCGATCGGAACCGGCAGCGGCCCCTTGAAGCCGACGCCGATGCGCAGCACCGCGATGTCGTGCGTCGGCGATACGCCCACCAGCGCCGCACGGAACTCGCGCCCGTCGGCGAGCTTAACCGTCGCCTCGTTCGCCTCGCGGATCACGTGGAAATTCGTGACGACGTGCCCCGCCTCGTCCCAGATGAAGCCCGAGCCGGTGCCGCGCGGCACGGTGAAGACGTTGCGCGTCCAGAAGTCCCGCACCTGCGACGAAGTCGTGATGTACACGACCGAGCCGCGCGAGTTCTCGAAGAGCTCGATCGTGCTGCGTTCGTCCGCCGCGAGATCGCCGCGCGCCGCCACGACTCGCGGCTCGCTCTTCGTCGGTACCAAGGCCGTCCCGATAAAGGGCAGCTGCTGCCAGAAGATCACCAGCAAGGCGATCGCCAGCGCGATCCACAGAAAACGCGACGACGCTGCGCCGCCGATCCGCCCGCGACGGCGGAGCTCATGGTCCATGTCCTGCCTCTCCCCGATTCACTCCATCTGCGCGAGCACGTCCGTCGCGCCCGACTGCAACGCCTCGACGCGCTCCGGCGTCAGCTCCAGCCGGCTGAGCACCGCGCCGCCCTGTTTCTTCCATTCGCGCTCGACCGCGAGCGAGTGCCTGCCTTGCAGCCACTCCGCCAACTGTGCCAGCGCCGCGAGCCGATAACCGGCGCGCGACAGCCCGACAAGCGGCGATGCGGTGAGCTCGTGGTGGAACAGGATCGCCTCGCACATCGGCTCGGGCAGATACCAGCTGCGCGCCATGATGCTGCCCACCATCGCATGG
This sequence comes from Aromatoleum sp., assembly GCF_035254505.1. GTDB lineage: Bacteria > Pseudomonadota > Gammaproteobacteria > Burkholderiales > Rhodocyclaceae > Aromatoleum. The sequence continues at coordinate 15,683 of NZ_DATFAO010000037.1, forward strand.
TTGAGGCCCAGGCGCTCCGACTCGACTTCGGTAAAGGCCTTGACGGGCTCGCCGGTCGCCTGAGCGAGCGTCGCCGCATAGTCCGGATTCACACGCATCAGTACCGCGATCCCGCAATCGCGGAACAGTCCGTAGGTGTAGGCATCCTCGGCCCGGACGCCTTCCTTGATCCCGAGTTCACGCGCAAGCCACGCGCACAGATGTGCGACGCGCGCCGAGGTGTCCCAGAATCCCGCGAGCGCCGGGTTCTCGGGCAGCGCTTGGCGCACGCCATAGGCGGCGACCGTGCGCAGCACCATCAGCAGGCCGAGCCGCATCAGCGCATCACGCACCGTCGTCGCCTTCATGCGGAAGCCGAAGATCGGCGCGTTGGCGGTCTTCACGAGCCACGCCGCGAGGCCGACGTCGGACGTGATCAGACTCGACAGGCGACGGTAGTCCGGCTCGTCGGCCTGCATCTCCGCCATCACATGATCCAGGATCGCCGGACGCGGCGGGATCTCGATCTTCGCAAGCGATTCCGCGAGCGCGGCATCGACACCGGGAAGCTTCACACCATCGCCGTCACTCATCTCCGACCCCCTCGGGAACGCTTGCCGACGAGTGTCGCCGAGCAGGACCTCGTCGGTCAAATGCCGCTGGCAAGCAAACGTAGCCTCCTCCGCGGATGGACCGCGAGAGGAGGCAGGACGGAGGAGGAAAGCCGGCCTTTCCGAGCTGCAAGGCCGGCCGAAAGGGTCTATTTCAGGTTTCGATCGTGGCCGGCGTCAGGCACAGATCGGTGCCATGATCGTCGCAGCCGGGCTGCGGCATCGGATCGTCGGCGCCCTTCTTCGCGAGCTCGCTGCGGCACAGGTCGGTGCCGTGATCGTCACATCCCGGCTCAGGGCGCGGATCGTCGGCCCCCTTGCGGGCCAGCGGGCTTTCCACGACGACGCCGGAAATCCCGGTACCACCTCCCTGATCGGGAGCGTTCGCGGCATAGGCGCTCGAAATACACAGTCCAAGCACGGCGGCCATGGCGGCCAGATTTTGCGCGGTGGTGTTCATCTCTGTCTCCTGCGGGTGTCGGATCAACTGCGAGCGCTGTCTCACGCTCGCTGCTCAAGGCACCTCTTGCATGCCCTGTCCTTCACTATGCATGCGCCGTACCACGTGGAGACGGAATCCTCAGCGCGTCAGTAAAGATCTGTATTTATTTGAGAAAGATGGATTTCGAAGAGGCTGCAACGCGGCCGGCCGGCAGCGGCACCGCGCGCGCTGCGCCGTCTCGCTCACCCACTTGGGCATAAGCCCCAACCGGTGGCGAAACGGCGCGTTGGACGCGCTCAGTTCGTCGAGGCCTGCACGCTGGAGCGGCCGCTCAAGTCCGTGAACCACGCCATGAAAGTAGCCTCCGCCCGCGCGGCGGCCTCGTCGGCCGCGTCATAATCGGGTTCCGATTGCTCGTCGAGGTCGATGACCTCGAAGTCGCATTCCAGATATTGGATGTCCATTTTCGTGCCCTCCGGCGACCGGGGCATCCTGTTGCCCCACGACGCCAGATTACGCCCGCCCCCACCCGCTCACTTTGCCGAACAGGCGGGAAAACATCCTCCAATTCCGGCTTCAGCGGATGCCTGCGGCGGCGACGCTTCGCGGACCGGCAGATTCACCGTCGTATGCAAATCGACAGCCTTCAGCCTAGCCCAGCTTCGCGCGAACGTAGGCGACGAGGTCGCCGAGCGTCGCCAGCCGTCCGTAGTCCGCCTCGGGGATGGTGACCTTCAACGCCGCGCTGATGCCGATCAGAAAATTCAGCCAGTCCATCGAATCGAGATCGACCTGCTGGCGCAGCGGGCGATCGTCGCGCAGCTCGTCCGGCTCGACCTCGGGCGCGATGGTCCTGAGGATCGCGATCAGATTCGCGCGCAGTTCGGGATGCGTGTCCGTCATTCCTGTCCCCCTTCACAGATCCTGCGGTTGCTGCAGGCGCTCGCGCAACTCGGCCAGGAAGAGCGCCCCGCGATGACCGTCCGACACTCGGTGGTCGGCGGCCAGGCTCGCCGTGACGGCCGGCATCGCGACGAGCGCGTCGCCGTCGATCCACGGACGCGGCGCAAGGCGGCCGAAGCCGACCAGCGCGACCTGCGGCGGATAGATCACTCCCATCACCGACTCGACGCCCTGCTCACCGAGGTTCGTCACCGTGATCGTCGGGTCCGACATTTCCGAACTGCGCAAGGAACCCGCGCGGGTGCGCTTGACGAGGTCCGTCAGCTCGCGCATCAGCCGGTCGAGCGGCTTGTCCGCGACGTCGTGCAGCGCCGGCGCGATCAGGCCGCCCTGCCGGAGCGAGATCGCGACCCCGATGTGGGCGGCCTTCACCGCTTCGAAGCCCCCGTCGCGGAAGAAGCCGTTCATCTCGGGAAATTTCGCCAGCGCGAGCGCAACCGCCTTCAGCTGCAGCACGGCCATCAGCAGGCGCTCGGTGATCGGCCGGCCTTCGTTCGCTTGCGCCAGCCATTGCTGCGCGCGCGCCATCGGGATCGTTTCGAGCAGGTAGTAGTGCGGGATCTCGCGCTTCGAGCGGCTCATCGCCGCGGCGATCGCGCGCCGCATCTCGGCCGCTTTGTCCGTCGCCGCTGCGGGCCCCTTCGGGAGTTCCGGCGGCGTCCGGGCGCCGGCCTTCGCCGCGGCGGCCTCGACGTCGGCGAGCGTGACCGCCCCGCCCGGCCCCGTTCCCTTCAGGTCTGCGAGCGCGACGCCCAGCGCTTCGGCGCGCTTGCGTGCAGCGGGCGAGATGCGCAGGCGCGCGGTCTCCCCCGCGGCCCCCCCGGCCGCAGCACCGCGCCTTGGGGTACCCTTTTCCGGCGGGCTTTCGCCCGGCCCGAGCAGCGTCGCGAGCGCCGTGCCGACCGGAATCGTCTCCCCCGGCTCGACGAGGAGTTCGAACACCGTCCCGTCCTGCCAGATCTCGACATCCACGGCAGCCTTCGAGGTATCGACAATCGCGACGACTTGGCCCTTGCGCACCGCGTCGCCGGGCTTGACCTTCCACTCGATCAGCTTGCCCTCGTCCATGTCGGCACCGAGCGAGGGCAGCATGAAGTCAAACATTGAGCACCTCCCTGGCCGCCGCGACGATCTTCGGCACCTGCGGCAGCGCCGCATCCTCCATGTGTTTCGCGTACGGGATCGGCACTTCCTCGCTGCACACCCGCGCGGGTGGCGCGTCGAGCTCGTAGAAACAATGCTCGACGATGCGCGCAACGACCTCCGCGGCGAGGCTGCCGCTGCGCCAGCCCTCGTCGACGACGACGGCGCGATGCGTGCGGCCCACCGACTCGGCGATCGTGGCGACGTCGAGCGGGCGCAGCACGCGCAGGTCGACGACCTCGACATCGATCCCGTCGCGCGCGAGCGCGTCTGCCGCGTCGAGTGCCTTCGGCACGCTGCCGCCGTAGGCGATGATGCTCGCCTGGCTGCCCGGGCGGCGGATCGCCGCGCGCTCGATGTCGCAGCTCCAGTCGTCGGGAAGCTCGTCTTCCATGTTGTAGAGCTGCGCATGCTCGAAGATCACGACCGGGTCGGGGTCCGCGAGCGCCGGCGCGAGCATGCCGCGTGCGTCGACGATCGTCGCCGGCGCGAGCACGCGCAGCCCCGGAATGTGCGCATACCAGTTCTCGAGGCTGTGCGAATGCTGGGCCGCGAGCTGGCGCCCGGCGCCGGTGGCCATCCGGATCACGAGCGGCACCGACACCTGCCCGCCCGACATGTGGTGCAACAACGCGGCGCTGTTCACGATCTGGTCGAGCGCGAGCAGGCTGAAGTTGACGGTCATGATCTCGACGACCGGACGCATGCCGCCGAGCGCCGCGCCGATGCCGGCACCGACGAAGCCGAGCTCGGACAGCGGCGTGTCGCGGATACGCTCGGGCCCGAATTCGTCGTAAAAGCCCTTCGACACGGCGTAGGTGCCGCCGTAGCGGCCCACATCCTCGCCCATCAGGAACACCCGCGGATCGGACTCCAGCGCCTCGCGCAGCGCGAGCCGCATCGCCTCGCGATAGCTGATCCTCATCGCTGCGCCTCCCCGCTCGTGACATGCCTCAGCAGATCCGCCACCGGCTCCCACCCCGCGGCCTCGGCGAACGCGACCGCATGCGCGACTTCCGCCTCGGCTTCCGCATCGAGCGCGAGGAAGGCCTCCTCGGTGAGCTCGCCCGCCGCCTTGAGCTTCGCCGAGAAGTTGTGGATCGGCCCGCGCTCCTTCCATGCCTCGACCTCGACCTTGTCGCGGTAGAGCTCCGGATCGAACATCGAATGCGCGCGGAAGCGGTAGGTCTGCAATTCGACGAAGAACGGCCCCGCCCCCTCGCGCACTTCGGCGGCGGCCTTGCGCACGGCCTCGTTCACGGCGAGCACGTCCATGCCGTCAGCCCTCAGCGTCGGCACCTTGTAGCTCGCGGCCTTGACACACAGGTCGGTCTGCGACTCCGAACGCATCAGCGCCGTGCCCATCGCATAGAGGTTGTTCTCGCACAGGAAGAGCACCGGCAGGCGCCACAAGGCGGCGAGGTTCATGCCCTCGTGGAAGGCGCCCTCGGCCATCGCGCCCTCGCCGAAGAAGCAGGCCGTGACGCGGCGGATGCCCTGCATGCGGTCGGCGAGCGCGAGCCCGACCGCGAGCGGCAGGCCGCCGCCGACGATCGCGTTGCCGCCGTAGAAGCGCCGTGCGGCGTCGAACAGGTGCATCGAACCGCCGCGCCCGCGCGAACAGCCGGCGGCCTTGCCGAACATCTCGGCCATGATCGTGTCCATCGGCACGCCGCGCAGCAGCGCGTGACCGTGCTCGCGATAGGTCGCGACGACGTTGTCGTCGGCAGCGAGCGCGTGCGTCGCGCCGGTCGCGCAGGCCTCCTCGCCGATATAGAGATGCAGGAAGCCGCGGATCTTCTGCGCGCCATAGAGCTCGGCGCACTTTTCCTCCAGGCGGCGGATGCGTAGCATGTCGGCGAGCAGCTGCAGCGGCAAGGAACGTTCCGCAGCGGCAGCCTTGGGTTTGCGTTTCGTCGCGTTCATGCGCCGGCCTCCAGCGTCGAGGTATCGCCTTCGGGCAGCCCGAGCTCGCGGGCTTTCAGCAGCCGCCGCATGATCTTGCCGCTGCGCGTGCGGGGCAGGTTGACGCGGAATTCGATCTCCTTGGGCGCCACGGCAGCGCCGAGCCGCTTGCGCGCATGGCCGAGCAATTCGCGCTGCAGCCGTTCGCCAGGCTCGAACCCGGGCTTGAGCGCCACGAACGCCTTGACGATTTCACCCACGATCGGATCGGGCTTGCCGATCACGCCGGCCTCGGCGACCGCGGGGTGCTCCATCAGCGCGCTTTCCACTTCGAACGGTCCGACCAGGTGGCCCGCCGACTTGATGACGTCGTCGGCTCGGCCGACGAACCAGAAGTAGCCCTCCGAATCGCGCCGGGCCAGGTCGCCGGTGAGGTACCAGCCGCCGGCGAAGCACTTGCGGTAGCGCTCGTCCTCGTGCAGGTAGGCGCGCATCATCGACGGCCAGGGCGTCCTCAGGGCCAGCTCGCCCTGGACCATCGGATCGGCGATGAGCTGCACGCCGCCGTCGTCGGTGCGCCGCACGATGGCCGCGTCGATGCCGGGCAGGGGCCGGCCCATGGAGCCCGGCTTGATGTCCAGCGCGACGAAGTTGGCGATCATGATGCCGCCCGTTTCGGTCTGCCACCAGTTGTCGTGGAACGGCATGCCAAAAGCCTCCTGGCCCCACACCACGCCCTCCGGGTTCAGCGGCTCTCCCACGCTGGCCATGAACCGCAGGGCCGACAGGTCGTAGCCGCGCACGGCGTCGGCGCCCAGCTTCATCATCATGCGGATGGCGGTCGGCGCCGTGTACCAGACGGTCACCCGCTCGCGCTCGAGCACGGAATACCAGGCCTGCGCATCGAACTCGGCCTCGACCACCACATTGGTGACGCCGCTGCACAGTGCGGCGATGATCCCGTAGCTCGTGCCCGTGATCCAGCCCGGATCGGCAGTGCACCAGAACACGTCGTCCTCATGCAGGTCGAGCGCGTAGCGCGCGGTCGCCACATGCGCCACCACGGCCTCGTGGACGTGCACCGCGCCCTTGGGCCGTCCGGTCGTGCCGCTGGTGAAATGGAGCAGCGCCATGTCCTGGGCAGCGGTTGGCGCAATCGTGTAGTCGTTCGAGGCCGAATCGATCAGCTCGTTCCATCCGTGCACGCCGGCTTCGTCGCCGGCTTCGTCACCGACCACGATCACGTGACGCAACCCCGGCAAGCGCGAGCGCAAGCCCTGCACCTTCCGCTTGTAGAGCTCAGTGGTCGTCACCAGCACGCGCGCGTCGCCCATCGCGGCGCGCGT
>NZ_DATFAO010000038.1:0-17883 GCF_035254505.1 Aromatoleum sp.
GACCTCCAGAAGATCACGCCGGAAAACCTCGCGCGCCTCAAGCAGGAACAGCTCGACCAGATCTACGCGCGGCTCTCCGCCGGGCCGATTCCGGACGGCGCGTTCGACGGCAGCATCGTGCTGCCCGAGGGCGACAGCGGCAAGCTCCGGGCGGGAGAAATCGTCGGCGGGCTCGCAGGCTTCGCGCTGCACCTGAAAGGCATCGCCATCGACAAGGTCGGCGAGACGCTGTGGAAGGGCAAGGTCTTCTATCGCAACGAGCGGGTGCTCAGGAACCGCATCGAGGATCTCGACGTCTTCCGCAAGATCGGCCTCGTCGACGGCGAACCGAAGAAGATCACGGTCGGCGGCAAGGACGCGTGGTTGCTCTTCCCCGCCAAGCTCTACTGCGGCCAGAGCCTGCTCGATTCGCGCCGCGAATCGATCATCATCGACTACGCCTTCACCGACGAGCTGCCGGGCTACCAGGAGAAGCCGGACTTCCTCGCCGGGCGGCGCGGGCTGATGGTGCGCGACGAGATCCGCATGGTGCGTCCCGGGCTCTACCTCGGGCGCGCCTACATGGACCGCGTCTTCGCGTTGAACTTCGTGCTCTACAACAAGGAGATCGCCGAGCGCGACGGGCCGGCCTTCCAGAAGACCGGCAAGGTGCAGGAAGACTGCTGGGGCGGCACGCAGAAGCGGGTCGTCGTCGCGGCGAAATAGCGCGACCGCCCGGACCGACCGTCAGCCATGCGCGCCGCGATCCGGACTTACGTGCTGATGCTCGCGGCGGCCTTCGCCGGCGTCGGCACGGGGACGTGTGCGTCCGCCGCAGAACAGGCGCCCGGCTGGGCGATCGCGCCCGAAGTCTACGGCTTCGACCTCCCGCAGGAAGGGGCGTCGCTCTTCGACCAGCGCGTTGCGGCATTAGGCGGCCCGGCGGCGATCCCCTTCCCCTTCGAAAACCTATTGCGGCGCCTCGAAGGCACGGCGCGCTGCCCCGATCTGCCGGACGGCCGCTGCATCGTGCGCGTGCTGATTCCCATCGGCCGTTCGCTGCAACGCCTCGCGGCCGCGCCGGAGTTCTTCCGCCGCCCACGCATCGTCGCCGCGATGGCCGGCGACCCGGGCATGGCGCCGGACGAAGAGGGCCCGCTGCAGCGCGACCGGCTCTACCTCGGCTACGTCGAAGGCAGCGACGTCATCGAAGTGATCAGCTACAACGAGTCCGCGGCGCGCTTCGAATTCCAGCTCGTGCACGACTACCGGCCGGGCAACACGCCGCGCCTCACCTACGCGTCGCGCGCGGTGTGCCTGTCCTGCCATCAGAACCACGCGCCGATCTTCTCGCGTCCACTGTGGCAGGAAACGAACGCCAATCCGGCCGTCGCAGCGCGCCTGCTCGCCTTCGGCGAGAGCGTCGAGGGCGTTCCCGTGCGTCGCGGAATCGACCTGCCCGCGGCGATCGACGCCGCCGTCGCACGGGCGAACCGCTTCGCGCTGTGGCAGACGCTGTGGCGTGACGGCTGCGGGAGCGACGCGCGCGGCGTGCGCTGCCGGGCGGCACTCTTCGAGGCGGCCCTGCGCTATCGCGCGACCGGCCGCCACGAACAGACGGAACGGCTGCGCGACGCGATCGTCCCGGCCTTCGCAGCGGCTTGGCGGGCGCACTGGCCGCGGGGGCTCGCGCTGCCCGACCCGAACATCCCGAACCGCGACCCGCTGCCGGGCGACGTCATCGCGATCTCCGCCGCGCTCGCGAACATCCCGGCCCGCTTCGAGCCGCTCGCCCCGCGCGGGCCGCTCGAAGTCTGGACCGAGCCCGACACGCTGCGCATCAACGAGACCATTGCAGGGCTCGCCGATTTCCTCGACGACGGCGACCTCGCGCAGATCAAGGCCGCGCTCGCCCATCGCAATCTCCGCACGGCCAACTTCGACCCCGTCGCCGACGCCATCTCGACGCTCGCCGCGGCGCCCGACGGCGGCCCCTTTGCGGCCGGCCCCTTTCGCCGCGACCGGCTGATCCCGGCGCTGCTCGCGCAGCTCGGCCAACGGACGCCGACCCTGCGCCAAGCCCGGACGGCCATCCCGCCCACCCGCAACGCCGAGCCCCCGCCGGTGCCGCTCGCAGGCCTCTTCCAGCGTTACTGCACGCCCTGCCACCAGACCTCGACGCGCACGCCACCGAACTTCCTGGAAGGCGGCAGCGCGGCCGCGCAGGCGCGCCTGACCCACTGCGCGGCGCGCATCCGCTATCGCCTCGCGATGTGGCAGTTGCCGCCCGAGGCCCGCCCGAAGACGCCGATGCCGCCGCTGCAGGCGCTGCGCGGACTGGGTGCCGACCCGGCGACCTGGGCCGCGAGCAGCGAGCTCGCGACGCTGCAGGCCTACGCCGCGGAACTCGCCGGCCGCGGCCCTGTGCCGAAACCGGACAACTACGAAACCCTTCCTCCCTGCCTGCCGGGTTAAGGAGTGCGAAGATGACCGTGCGCCGTTCGTCCCCCCTGCTCGCGGCGCCCCCCGCAGCGCCGGCAAAGCGCTGGTGTTGCCACGCCTTCGCGATCCTCGCCGCGCTGCTGCTCGTGCCGATCACGGCGGCGGTCGCGCTCTTTGTGCGCTTCTCGGCCGACGAACCGGTCAGCTACCCCGACATCGAGCGCCACTTCATGTACGGCTCGACCGGCGGCGAACGCAACTCAGGCTTCCCGTACTGGATCTGGCAGGTGCTGCCCAAGGTCTGCGCGCAATACCTGCCCGGCGAAGGCTACGCCTCGCTCGGGATGATCTACGAGCGCGGGCGCACGCTCCCCGTCGGCGTGTCGATGCGCCGTAACCTCGGGCTCGATCGCGTCTTCCTCAACTGCGCCGCCTGCCATAGCGGCACGGTGCGCGACACGCCCGAGTCCGAGCCGCAGCTCTACCTCGGCATGCCCGCCCACCAACTCAACCTGATGGCCTTCGAGAACTTCTTCTTCAGCTGCGCCGCCGACGCCAAATTCAGCGCCGACACCCTCATCCCCGAGATCGACGCCCAGGCCGGCAAGCTCGGGCTGCTCGATCGCTATCTGGTCTACCCGGTCGCGATCGGACTGATGCGCGAGCGCCTGCTGATGCTGCGCGAGCGCTTCAAATGGACGCTGCCGCAACCCGCCTGGGGACCGGGGCGCGTCGATACCTTCAACTCCTCGAAGGCGCTGTTCAACTTCCCGTCCGACCGGCTGTCGCCCGCCGAGCGCATCGGCACGACCGACTTCCCGTCGATCTGGGAGCAGGGGAAGCGCAAGATGCGCGACAACGGCCAGCCGATGCAGCTGCACTGGGACGGCAACAACACCAAGACCGAGGAGCGCAACAAGAACGCCGCCTTCGGCACCGGCACGACACCGCCGACGATCGACCTCGTCGCGATCGGCCGCATCGAGGAATGGCTGCTCGACGCCGCCCCGCCGAAATACCCCTACCCGATCGACGAGCGGCTTGCCGCGCGCGGCGCCCCCGTCTACGCGGAATACTGCGCCGACTGCCACGGCGCGAGCGGGCAGGACTTTCACGGCGCGCGCGTCGGCCACGTCACGCCGCTTGCCGACATCGGCACCGACCGCCACCGCCTCGATTCCTTCACGCCCGAGCTCGCGCAGAACCTCGGCTCGGTCTACGCCGGCTACCCGTGGCGCTTCACCGGCTTCCGCAAGACCTTCGGCTACGCCAACCTGCCGCTGGACGGGCTGTGGCTGCGCGGGCCCTATTTGCACAACGGCTCGGTGCCGACGGTGCGCGACCTGCTCGAACCCGTCGCGAATCGCCCGAAGAGCTTCTGCCGCGGCTACGACGTCATCGACCGCCAGAAGCTCGGCTTTGTGAGCGACGTGTGCGCGGAAGGCGCCCGCCAATACTTCCGCTTCGACACCAGCTTCGAAGGCAACGGCAACGCCGGCCACGAGGGCAAGGCCTACGGCACCGATCTGCCGGCCGACGAGAAGGCCGCGCTGGTCGAATTCCTGAAGACCTTCTGACGCGAGGGGTGCGATGCAAGCCGCGAAAGAGACCGAGCTCGAGATCGACCCGCTGGCCCCGCCGAAGCACCGCTGGCTATGGCTCGCGCTGACCCTGGTGATCGCCGCCGGCGCCGCCCTCGCCTTCATCGGCTGGTACCGCTTCTTCCGCGAGGAGGCGCAACCCGCGTGGGTCACCGCAACGCCCGAGATGCGCTTCAAGTACGGCTCGATCGGCGCCGAGCGCGATGCCGGCATCCCCTACTGGATCTTCTACGTGCTGCCGCGCATCTTCCCCGAAAAGCTCCCCGGCCCCGGCGGCTACGCCTCGCTCGGCGTCGCGTGGGAACAAGGCCAGGAACTGCCGATCGGCTTCACGAAGAAGACCATCGGCTTCCCCCGCGTCGCCAACACCTGCGCCGCCTGCCACACCGCGAGCTACCGCAGCCGCGCCGACGAGAACCCCACCTACGTCGTCGCCGGCCCCGGCCACACGCTCAACCTCGAAGCCTTCTTCCGCTACCTGATCGACTGCGCGAAGGACCCGCGCTTCACGCCCGACGTGCTGCTCACCGAGATCGCGCTCGTCACCGAGCTCGACTGGCTCGACAAGCTCGCCTACCGCTTCCTGATCATCCCGATGACGAAAAAGCGCCTGCTCGAACGCGAGGCGCAGTTCGCCTGGATCTACCGCAAGGACTTCCCCGACTGGGGGCGCGGGCGCGACGACGCGATGAACCTCACCAAGTACTTCATGATCAAGGCGTCGATGGACGACAGCTTCGGCCCGACCGACATGCCTTCGCTGTGGAACCTGAACAAGTACCAGCCCGAGAAGGGCCACGTGATGAACTTCGCCGGCGACAGTCACGACGCGCGCTCGGTGATCATCGACTCGGCGCTCGGCGTGCTCGGTGCCGCGCCGCACGACCGTCAGGACTTCCTCGCCCAGGTCGCCTGGCTGCACGACTACCTCGGCAAACTGCCCGCACCGAAGTACCCCTTCCCCATCGATGCCGACCGGGCTGCCGCCGGCAAGACCGTGTTCGACGCTCACTGCGCGGGATGCCATCAGTCCGACCGCACCGGCACGCGCCTGCCGCTCGCCGAGATCGGCACCGACCGCAGCCGGCTCGACAGCTGGAACAAGGGCGCCGCGATCGAGGCCAACCGTGTCGTGCGCGCGATGGGCATAGCCCGCAAGGGACTCGTCGAGGAGACGCTCGACGGCTACGTCATCCAGTTCCTCGACGGCATCTGGCTGCGCGCGCCCTACCTGCACAACGGCTCGGTGCCGACGCTGCGCGACCTGCTGGAACCCCCGGCGCGCCGCCCCGTCGAATTCCTTCGCGGCTACGACGTCTATGATCAGGAGAAGGTCGGTTTCGTCACGGAAGGGCCGGAGGCCGAACGGGTCGGCACGCGCTACGACACGCAGCAGCGCGGCAACGGCAACGGCGGGCACCTGTACGGGACCGATCTCTCCGGCGCGGACAAGGCCGCACTGGTGGAGTATCTGAAAACCCTGTGATCCGACAGGAGAAGCAATGGAGCCTGAGGTCTACCCGATTGCGGCGCTTGCGGCCGACCTGCGCCGGCTGTGCGCCGAGATCGCCGACGAACACGAGCTGCTCGCCGCCATCCGCCCACTCGCGCGCCGGTCGGCGCTCGACCGCAACAGCTGGTTCGAGGAACGCATGAACTTCCCGGACACCCAACAAGGCTTCAGCGTCTACCGCCTGCACGAGGAAGCCGACCACTCGCTCGCGATCCTCGCCGTGAGCTGGCTCCCGCACCGCGGCACGCCGCCGCACGACCATGGCACCTGGGGCGTCGTCACCGGCGTCGACGGGCTCGAACGCAACGATTTCTACCGTCGCCTCGACGACCGCAGCCGGCCGGGCTACGCAGAGATCAAATGCACCGCCAGCCGCATCTTCGGCCCCGGCGAAGTCCTGACGATGTCGACCGGCCTGATCCACAGCGTGCACAACGACACCAACCACCTCTCGCTGTCGCTGCATATCTACGGCCACCACCTCAACTACACCGGCCGCTCCCAGTTTGACCCGGAACAGCGGCGCGAAATCCCCTTCCTGCTGAAGCTCGCCACGGAGTGAGGACATGAAGCCAGAAAGCGAAATCCTGCCGGACGCCGGCATCGAAACCGTCGTCGTGCCGCGCGCGAGCGATCTCGGGGGCGGCTTCACCGTGCTGCGCGCACTGCCCTCGGCGCAGAAACGGATGGTCGGCCCCTTCGTCTTCCTCGACCAGATGGGCCCGGTGAAACTCGAGCCCGGCAACGGCCTCGACGTCCGCCCGCATCCGCACATCGGGCTCGCGACCGTCACCTATCTCTTCGACGGCGAGATCCTGCACCGCGACAGCCTCGGCAGCGTGCAGCCGATCCGCCCCGGCGAACTCAACTGGATGACCGCCGGGCGCGGCATCGTCCATTCCGAACGCAGCCCCGCTGCGCTACGTCCGGCCGGCCCCGCGCTCTCCGGCCTGCAGGCCTGGGTCGCGCTACCCGGCCGCGACGAGGAATGCGCGCCCGACTTTGCCCACCATGGCGCGCACGATCTGCCGGTCCTCGAAGACGCGGGCCTGCGGATCCGCGTGATCGCCGGGGACGCCTTCGGTGTCCGCTCCCCGGCGGCGACCCGCTCGGCGCTCTTCTACGCCGACGTCGCGCTCGACTCCGGCCAGCAGGTGCAGGTGCCGCCCGAGCACGAGGAACGCGCGGCCTACATCGTCGAAGGCTCGGTCACCATCGCCGGCACGCTCTACCCCGCCGGCGAGCTCGTCGTCTTCCGCCGTGGCGCCGACATCGTGCTCACGGCCGGCGCGCCGACGCGCCTGATGCTGCTCGGCGGCGAGCCGCTCGACGGCCCGCGCTTCGTGTGGTGGAACTTCGTGTCGAGTTCGCGCGAGCGCATCGAGCAGGCCAAGGAAGACTGGCGCGCCGAGCGCTTCGCGCCGGTGCCGGGCGAGACGGAGCGAATCCCCTTGCCCGAGTAGGCTAGGCCCCGCGGAACTCCGGCTTGCGCTTCGCGAGGAAGGCTGTCACCCCTTCGGCGAAATCCTCGGTGCCGCCGCAACGCCCGAAGGCCTCGGCTTCGCTCTGCAGCTGGGATTCGAGCTTGTTGTCGTGCGACGCCGCCAAGAGGCGCTTGATCTCGCCATAGGCGAAACGCGGACCGGACTGCAGGCGCGCGACCAGTTTGTCGGTTTCCGCATCCAGCTCGGCGAGCGGCACGACGCGATTGACGAGGTTCAGACGCTGCGCTTCCGCGGCGTCGAAGCGGTCCGCCAACAGCATCAGCTCCATCGCCTTGCGCGCGCCGACGACGCGCGGCAGGAAGTAGGTCATGCCGCCATCGGCCGGCAGCCCGATCGCCGAATAGGCCGTCGTGAATTTCGTGTTGTCCGCGCACACGACGAGGTCGCAGCCCAGCATCATCGACATCCCGAAGCCGGCGCAGGCGCCGCGCACTTTCGCGATCACCGGCTGAGGCATCGACTGCAGCATCTCGACCGAAGGGTTGATGTACTTCTCGATCAGCGCGCGGAATGCGACCAGCCGCGCCTGCGGCCCGAGGTGCAGTTGCGTCGAGAAGTCCTTCAAATCGCCGCCCGCCATGAAATGATCGCCCGCGCCGGCCACGACGACGACGTCGACATCCTTCATGTCGCGCAGCCGCCGGACTTCCGCCAGCAGGTCCTCCATCATCGCCGTCGACAGGGCATTGAGCTGCTCCGGGCGGTTCAGCGTGAGCGTCGCGACGCGGTTCGTGACTTCTAGCAACACGTTGCTGGACATTGCGTTTGGTCTCCTTGTTCTATCCTGCGGCCCCTCTCTCGGTGCCGCGCTGTTCGAGCTTGGCCTTGTAGTATGCCTTTGTCGCGACGTAGACGGTTTTTTCCAGCTCGACGTGCGGCTCTCCGTGGCGATCCTTGAGCACGACCTGGAAGGTCCGCTCCGTCTCGCCTTGCTCCTTCAGCGCCTTGCGGACCACCGCGACGTCCTCGTCCGTGACCTGAAAATCCGCAAACAGGTGGCTACGTCCCGGCCGCCGGTAACGGATCTGGCCCGCCTTGTCCCACACGATCACGTCGTCGCCCAGCTGCAGCGCCAGCAGCATTGCGAACATCGGATCGGCCGCCGCATATAGCGCCCCGCCGAACAAGGCCCCAGCCGGATTCACCGTGCGCCACGAATGGCGCAGCATCACGCGGATCGTCTTCAGGTCCTTCGAGACGTGGATCACCCGCCCGCCGGTCGCCCGGTAGGACGGATAGAGGTTGAAGCCGATCCGAAGCAGCGCGGCGCGGAAGCGTGGAGGGATGCGGTCGAGGATCTTGGGGCGCATGTTGTGTTTGAGTCTTCGTTGCTGCGTTTGGGTCCGTCTTGGTTCGTGCGCGTAATCCGCCCCCTAAATAACAACGTCGCGAGCCCAACGAGCGTTCCCGGCAACTACCCCTCAACAAAACCAGAGAACCCCCAAAGCGATCCGCAACCACAAGTGTCTAGCCCGCGGGTGCGGCGGGGGGCAGATGCGGGACTGTCGGGTCGTGCCGAGGGCGGGACGCCCGACGGGGAAACAAGGCGACGCATGTTTGAGCCCGCAGGGCGAGTTTGCGTCGCCGCCCCGGCGGGTGTTCCGACCGAGGGAAGCCGCAGGCCACGACCTTCAGTCCCGCATCTGCCCCCCGCCGCACCCGACGGCCCCAGACGAAAAAGGATCATTGATCTGAGAACAATCAAACCCGCTCAAACACCCCCGCAGCCCCCATCCCCGTCCCGATGCACATCGAAATCATCCCGTACCGCAGACCCGAATCCCGCTGCATCGCATTCATCAACGTCGCCGTCCGAATCGCCCCAGTCGCCCCCAGCGGATGCCCCAGCGCAATCGCCCCGCCGCTCGGATTCACCTTCGCCGGATCGAGCTCCAACTGCCGCATCACCGCCAATGCCTGTGCCGCGAAAGCCTCGTTGAGCTCGATGCGCGCGACCTCGCCGAGCGCAACGCCACCCGCCTTCAGCGCCCGCGGAATCGCCTCGATCGGCCCGATTCCCATGATCTGCGGCGGCACCCCCGCGACCGAATAGCTGACGAAACGCGCGATCGGCGTCACACCGTACCGCTTCACCGCCGCCTCGCTCATCAAGAGCACCGCACCCGCCCCGTCCGACATCTGCGAACTGTTGCCCGCCGTCACCGACCCGCGCGCCGCGAACACCGGCTTCAACTTCGCCAGCCCCTCCAGCGACGCATCCGGCCGCGGCCCCTCGTCCGTGTCGGCCAAGCGCTCGACGACGCGCACTGTCCCGCCCTCGCCGGGCACGTGCGTCCGCACCATGTAAGGCGTGATCTCGTCGCGAAAGTGTCCCGCCGCAATCGCTGCGCACGCGCGCTGGTTCGACTGCAGCGCGAAGGCGTCCTGATCCTCACGGCTCACCTTCCACTGCTGCGCCACCTTCTCGGCGGTGAGGCCCATGCCGAAAGCGATCCCGACATTTTCCTGCTTCGCAAAGATCGCCGGGTTCAGGCTCACCTTGTTGCCCATGATCTGCGGCATCGCGCTCATCGATTCGGTGCCCGCGGCGATCATCACGTCCGCCTCGCCGAGCCGGATGCGCGCCGCGGCGTCCGCGACCGCCTGCAGCCCCGAGGAGCAGAAGCGGTTGATCGTGATCCCCGGCACCGTGTCCGGCAGGCCCGCCAGCAACAGGCCGATGCGCGCGACGTTCATCCCCTGCTCGGCCTCGGGCATCGCACAACCGACGATCACGTCGCCGATCTCCCTCGCGTCGAGCCCCGGCGCCTTTGCCACCACGGCCGACAATACATGCGCCAGCATGTCGTCCGGACGCACGCTGCGGAACATGCCGTTGCGCTTGGCGACCGGCGTGCGCGTCGCCGCGACGATGTAGGCTTCCTGAATCTGTCTGCTCATGTTCTATCCCCCTCAATTCCTGAGCGGCTTGCCGGTTTCGAGCGTGTGCGCGATGCGCTGCTGCGTCTTCTCCTGCTTCAGCAGATCGACGAACAAGGCACGCTCCACGTCGAGGATCCACGCCTCGGACACGCGCGAATTCGTCTCGACCTCGCCGCCGCACAAGGCGGTCGCCGCCGCCTTCGCGACCTTGTAGTCGTACTCGGAGATGAAGCCGCCTTCGGCCATGTTCACCAGCATCAGCTCGCAAGTCGCGATGCCGTTACGCCCCGCGACCGTCACTGCACGCTGCACCTGCGGCGGCCGGTAGCCGGATTCCGCCAGAGCACGCGCCCGCCGGATGCCGACGTACAACAGCTCCTGCGGATGCAAGACCACGTCATCCGACGCCTTCGCGAAGCCCAGTTGCACCGCTTCCAGCGCGCTCTTCGCGACGGTCGCCATCGCCACCGTCTGGAAGCTGTTCTGGATGTACGGGAAGACATCGCCGCCCGCCGCCTTCTGTGCCAGGTAATGCGCCTGCAGCGCCAACTCCTTGCTGCCGCCGCCGGCCGGGATCAGCCCGACGCCCGCTTCCACCAGGCCGATGTAGCTTTCCAGCGCCAGCACGCGGTGCGCGGAATGCAGCGCGAACTCGCAGCCACCGCCCAGCGCCATGCCCTGGATCGCCGCGACGACGGGCACCTGCGAGAGCTTCAGGCTCATCGACGCACGCTGGAACTTCGCGACGCTGCGCTCCAGCATGTCGAACTGGCCCGCCTTGCAGGCTTCGACGACCTGGTACAGGTTCGCGCCCACCGCAAAAGGCGCGGGATGCCACAACACGACGCCGTCGAGATCGCGCTCTGCCCGCGCGATCGCCTCCAGCAGGCCATCCACCACCTCGTCGCCGATCGCATGCTGCTTCGACTTGAAGGACAGGATGCCGATGCGGGCGTCCTGATCGGGACGCGTCCACAGGCGCACGCCCTCGTTCTCCCACAGCGTCTCGCCACGCTCGGCCGGTGCTTCGCCCAAGACCTGCTCCGGGTAGAGCTGGCGCTTGTACACGGGAAGCGTCGAACGCGGCTTCAGCGTGTTCGTCGTCGCCGAATACGAGCCCACCGCCTCATGCACGCCGACGCGCTCGAACACCCACGCCGGCAGCGGCACCTTCGCCATCGCACGGCCGTGGTCGATGTCCTCCTGGATCGTCTTCGCGATCTGCCCCCAACCCGCCGCCTGCCAGGTCTCGAACGGCCCCTGTGCCCAGCCGAAGCCCCAGCGCATCGCGAGATCCACGTCGCGCGCATTGTCGGCGATGTCGCCCAGATGCACTGCGCAGTAGTGGAAGACGTCGCGGAAGATGGACCACAGGAACTGCGCCTCCGGCAACTCGCTCGCCGCGAGCAGCGCGAAGCGCTCGACCGGATCCTTGGTCTTCAGAATGCGCTCGACCTCGGACACGACATCGCCGCGGCTCAGACGGTAGTCGCCAGCCTTGGGGTCCAGCACGTTGATCTGCTTGCCTTCCTTGCGGTAGATGCCCGCGCGCGTCTTCTGCCCCAGCGCGCCCTTCGCGATCAGCGCCTGCAGCCAGTCGGGCAGCTTGAAGTGGGCGTGCCACGGATCATCGGGCAGCGTCGCCTGCATCGTGCCGATCACATGCGCGAGCGTGTCGAGGCCGACGACGTCCGCCGTGCGGTAGGTCGCGCTCTTCGGGCGGCCGATCAGCGGGCCGGTCAGGCCGTCGACCTCGTCGAAGCCCAAGCCCAGACGCTCGGTGTGATGCATCACCGCAAGGATCGAGAACACGCCGACGCGGTTCGCGACGAAGTTCGGCGTGTCCTTCGCGCGCACGATCGACTTGCCGAGCCGCGTCGTCAGCCAGCTTTCGAGCTGATCGAGCATCGCAGCGTCGGTGTCGCGCGTCGCGATCAGTTCGACGAGCGACATGTAGCGCGGCGGATTGAAGAAGTGGATGCCGCAGAAGCGGTGGCGCAGTGCCTCCGGCATGCCTTCGGCGAGCGCGTTGATCGACAGCCCCGAAGTGTTCGACGCGAAGATCGCGTCCGGGCGGATGAAGGGGGCGACCTTCTGGTAGAGGTCCAGCTTCCACTCCATCTTCTCGGCGATCGCCTCGATGATGAGATCGCAGTCGCGCAGTGCCGCGAGGTCGGTGCCGTAGTTCGCCGCATCGATGAGGGCCGCACGGTCCTTGGTCGCCAGCGGCGCGGGGTCAAGCTTCTTCAAGCCGGCGAGCGCCTTGTCGACGATCGCGTTCGGCTTGCCTTCCTTGGCCGGCAGATCGAACAGCAGCACCGGCACGTCGGCGTTCGCGCAATGGGCGGCGATCTGCGCCCCCATCACGCCCGCCCCGAGCACGGCCACCTTGCGGATGATGAAATTGCTCATGCCAATCCTCCGGTTTCCGGATTAATTGTTTGACATAAGCCCGAAACGAACATCGCCCCGGGCACTTCCCTTTCGTTTTAGCGGATCAGGCCGGCGTTTGCCGACAAGGTGGGCGGCACTGGGTCGCTTGCCGCCCGCCGTGCGATGCGTCGATCAGGATGCCGTCGTTCAAAATGCCATCGAGTACTGCGCACCCAGGATCCACACGTTCGACTCGTACTCGCCCCTCACGTGGCCGCGGCCGGCGGCGGTCTGGTCGTTGTCGATCTTCGTGTCCGGCACATACAGATAAGCCACGCCGAGGTCGAGCGTATTGCTCTTGCTGACCTTCCATTGGCCGCCGAAGGTCAGCCACGTGCGGTCGTTATCCGGCAACGACACGAGACGGCTCTGCTTGTCCTTCACCGGCGTCTGGTCCCACGCGAAGCCGAACTTCAACTTCCAGGCGTCGTTGAGCCGGTAGTTCATGCCCAGCGCGATGCGCCAGGTGTCGCGGAAGTCCGTGTCGAGCGTCTGCGCCGTCGTGCCGGCCTGCGAGCCGGACGTGCGCTTGATGTCGACCTTCTTGATGCTGCTCCAGCCGGTGCGCGAGAGGTCGCCGAGCATCTCCCAGCGATCGTCGAGCTTCTGCGACACGCTGACGATGAAGGTATCCGGAAGTTCGACGTCGATCTTGGCCTTGCTCGTGTTGGCCGCATTCACGAGCGCACTCGGGCCGGTCGCGGTGATGTCGCCGTCGGCCTCATGCTTGATGCTCGAGCGGTAGGACAGGCCGAGCTTCATCGCCGGCGAGAGCGTGAACAGCGCGCCGACGTTCCAGCCCCAGGCGTCGGAGTCGACATCGAGCTTGGCCTTCGTTGCGTTCAGCGCACCGACGAGCGGGGAGGTCACCGGCAGCACGGTCGCCACGCGCGTGTAGGTCGCTTCGAGCCGCTGCCAGCTGACGCCGCCGCCGATCGAAACCTTGTCGTTGATGCGATAGGCGATCGACGGATTGACGTTGATCGTCTTGAGATCGAACTTCAGCGCCTGCGCGCGGCCGACCCAGTCGTTGTCGTACTCGGTCGCGAGCCCGAACGGCGCGCCGAAGCCGACGCCCGCGTACAGATCCTTCGTCAGCGCCCAGGACAGGTAGGCGTCCGGGATCGCGCCCCAGGAGCCCGCGTCGCTGCCATCCCCGCCACTCGTCGGCAGCGCTGGGGTGTTGAGCATCGTGCTGCCCTTGTTCTTGAACTCGAAGCTCGGCCTGACGGCGGCGAGGCCCATCGAAATCTCCCGCTCCTTCAACTGCGTCATCCCTGCCGGGTTGAAGTAGATGGTGCTCGCGTTCTCCGCCACGGCCGCCGAACCGGCGTACGCGTTGCCGATGCCGCTCGCGTTCTGTTCGAGCAGCTGGAAACCCGCGGCAGATGCAGAGCCGGAGGCCATCGCCAGCAGAGCGAACGGAAGCAGGCGGGCGATCGTAGTCTTGTTCATACGTATAGTCTCCTCATGCATTGACTGTGCATTTTCGGCGCGAATAATCCCGGCCCGCCCAGCGGCAATCCGGGTCCTGCGGCGGCCTTCGGCGCCTCGAAGACCGCATCTTCACATATGTCTTATGATTATTGTTTCACGCATCCGGAATCGGGCGTTTGCGCCCCTTGTCGTCGAGCGCGACGTAGGTCAGCGTCGCCTCGGTGACCTTCACGACCACCGGGTTCTCGGGGTCGCGTTCAGCGTACACCTCGACGTCCACAGTGATCGAAGTGCGGCCGATCGAGACGACCTCGGCATAAAAACTTACAAGATCGCCGACCGACACCGGCTGCTTGAACGTGAAAGCATTGACCGCCACCGTCGCGACCCGGCAGCGCGCGCGACGGTGCGCGGGAATCGCGCCGGCGATGTCGACCATCGACATGATCCAGCCGCCGAACACGTCGCCGGCGGGGTTGACGTCGGCCGGCATCGGCATCACGCGCAGCGCAGGCTGCTTGTTCTCCGGGAGCTTCGCGGGGATTTCTTCGGCTTGGGACATCGTTCTCTCGTATTGGGGTTTAGCGAGCTTCGACCATAGCACCATCCGCCAGCCGGACATCCGCGCCAATTGGCGTTTTCCCCATTATCGGGGAAAAATGCAGCGGCCCGCCAGTGAAGGGCGCGAAGCCCGTGCCGAAGATCACCCCGGCGTCGGCGAGATCGGCGTCCGCCACGACGCCCTGTTCGACGCAGCGGCGCGTCGCCGCGAGCAGCGGCGCGACGATGCGCTCGGCGAGCCCGTCCGGCACCGTGCCGGCCGCCCCCTTCTGCGGTTTGCCGTCCGCCCAGCGGTAATAGCCGTGGCCGCTCTTCTTGCCGAGATGGCCGGCCGCGACGAGCTCCATCAGCTTCTTCGGCGGCTCGGCGCCCTCGCCCGCCAGCGCCTTTCCCGCCGCCACGGCGATGTCCAGCCCCACGGTATCGACCAGCTCCACGGGCCCCATCGGCATGCCGAAGGCGGCGAGCGCCGCATCGACCGTCTCGGCCGCGATGCCTTCGTCGACACAGCGCAGCGCCTCCAGCATGTAGGGCCCGAGCACCGCGTTGACGAGGAATCCCGGCGCGCTCTTGACCGGCAGCGGCAGCTTGTCGAGACGGCGCACGAAGGCCGCAGCGCGGCGCAGCGCCTCCTCGTCTGACTCCCGGCCGCGGACGACCTCGACGAGCGGCATCAGCGCGACCGGGTTGAAGAAGTGGATGCCGACAAGGCGGCGCGGATCGGCGAGCCCCGTCGCGATGTCCTCGATCCGGAGACTCGACGTGTTCGTCGCGAGCACCGCACCCGGCTTCGCCTTGCGCTCCAGCTCGGCGAAGAGCGCACGCTTCGCGTCGAGGTTCTCGAAGATCGCCTCGATGATCACATCGGCGCGCGCCGCCCCGTGCCCCTCGGGGTCCGGAATCAGCCGGTCGAGCGCAAATCTCGCCTGCCGCTTGTCGCCGCGGAACTTGCGCTCGAAAAACTTCGCCGCCCGCGCGACGGCTGGCGCGATGCGATCGACGGACTGGTCCTGCAGCGTCACCGTCACCCCATTGAGGGCGCACAGCGCTGCGATGTCGCCACCCATCACGCCCGCGCCGACGACGTGGACGCGGCGCGGCGCGAAATCGGAGTCTTTCCCGAAGCCCTTCAGCCGCTCCTGCAGGAAGAACACGCGCACGAGATTCTTCGCCGTCGGCGAGCGGAAGATCGCCTCCAGCGACGCGGGGTCGCCCGCCGGCACCGCGAGCGCATTGCCGCCATATTTCTGCCAGATATCGACGATCGCGTAGGGCGCCGGGTAATGCTCGCGACGCGCCTTCGCGGCGACCTGCTTGCGCGCGCCGCTGGCGACGATCGCCTTCAGCGGGCCGTTCATCAGCTTCTGCATGAAGGGCCGCGCACGCGGCGGCTGGCCGGAGGTGGCGAGCATCCTTGCGGCGTTCTCCATCACGCGCGGGGGCACGCATTCGTCGGCGAGGCCGAGCGATTTCGCGCGGCGCGCGTCGATGCTCTTACCGGTCAGCATCATGTCGAGCGCCGCCGCCGGGCCGATCAGCGCCGGAAGACGCTTCATGCCGCCCCAACCCGGAACGATGCCGAGCATCACTTCGGGCAGCGCGAGCTTGGTTCCCGGCTCGTCGACGACGATGCGGTAGCGGCAGGCGAGCGCGAGTTCCAGCCCGCCGCCGAGGCAATGGCCGCGGATCAGCGCCAGCGTCGGGAAAGACAGGCGCGCGAGCCGCTCGAAAAGCTCCCAGCCGCGCTGCACGAGATCGCGTGCGGCCTCGGCGGAATCGATGCGCGTGAATTCCTCGATATCGGCACCGGCCACAAAACCCGCCGGCTTCGCCGAAGCGATCACGAGCCCTTTCGGCGGATCGGCTTCGAGCGCCGCAAAGGCGGCCGCGAGCTCGTCGAGGAGTTCGCGCGACAAGGTGTTGGTCGTGGCGCCTGCGCGGTCGAGATAGAGCCAGGCGAGGCCGTCGGCGTCGCCCTTGCGCGCGAGCACGAGATGCTTGAACTCGATCATCACAGCGCCTCCACCAGCATCGCCCCGCCCTGCCCGCCGCCGATGCAGATGCTGGCGATTCCGCGCTTCGCGTTCTTGCGCCGCAGCACGTTCAGGAGATGCAGCACGATGCGCGCACCGCTCGCTCCGACCGGATGCCCCTGCGCGATCGCACCGCCATCGACGTTGAGCTTGTCCTCGTCGAGCCGTCCCAGCGCGTCGTCGAGACCGAGTTCGCGGCGGCAGTACTCCGCGTCGTCCCACGCGCGCAGGCAGGCGATCACCTGCGCGGCGAAGGCTTCGTTGATCTCCCACGCGTCGATGTCGGCGTGCTCCAGCGCGTGCCGCTGCAGCAGCGGCGTCGCGGCATGGACGGGGCCGAGCCCCATCTGCTCCGGGTCGAGCCCCGCCCACTGGCTGTCGACGATGCGCCCGAGCGGCGTGAGGCCGTGTCGTTCGACCGCTTCATGCGACGCAAGCACCAGCCAGGCCGCGCCGTCGGTGATCTGCGAGCTGTTGCCCGCGGTGACGCGACCATACTTGCGGTCGAAGAAGGGTTTGAGCTTCGCGAGATTCTCCGGCGTCGAATCGGCACGCACGCCGTCGTCGTCGCGATAGACCGTGCCGTCACGGTCGATCAGCGGCACGATCTCTCCTAGGTATCCGGCCTCGCGCGCCGCCAGCACGCGGGCGTGGCTGCGCGCGGCAAAGACGTCCATCTCGGCGCGCGAGATACCGAAGCGATGCGCAAGGTTCTCCGCCGTCTGCCCCATCAGCTGGCCGACGATCGGGTCCGTCAGTCCCTTCATGATGCCGATCACCGGCGCGAGGTGGGCCGGGCGGAACTGGCGCAGCGCCGCGAGCTTCTGCCCGGCGCTCTTCGCCGCGTACCAGTTGGAGAGCCAGCGCACCATCGCATCCGAGAACAGCAGCGGCGCCCGCGACAGCGCGTCCACCCCGCCCGCGAGCACGAGCTGCGAACGGCCGGCGTGGATGTTCGCCATCGCCGAATCGAGCGCCTGCATGCCGGAGGCGCAGTTCCGCATCACCGTCCAGCCCGGCACCTTCTGCCCGCAGCCCATACGCAGCGCGACGACGCGGCCGATGTTGACCTCGTCCGGCGACGGACTCGCGCAGCCGAGGATCACCTCGTCCAGTTCGTTCGGCGCGAAGCGCTGGCGGGCGAGCAGTGCCGCGCCGGCCGCGGTCGCTAGGTCCGACGCGGCGAACGGCCCCGGCGCGTTCCGCGCCTTCAGGAAAGGCGTGCGCGCGCCGTCGATGATGTAGATCGTGCGGGTCATCCGCTCACTCCACCCAGGCCGCCGCCCGTTCCGTGTCCGCCGCCATCGGCCCGATCTCCGCGAGCGCTTCGCGCAGGCCGAAGTCGTACGGGAAATCGTCGACGCGGATCACCTTGTCGCGCAGCTCGCCGCGACGCTTCAGGAGCGCGAACTCGTCGGCGGTGATCACGCCGGCATCGAACGCACGCTCCCAGATCGCATCGACGCCGCCGCCGACCAGCAGCCCCGGCTCGAAAC
>NZ_DATFAO010000039.1:0-10210 GCF_035254505.1 Aromatoleum sp.
GTCTAAGAACGGCTGGGTGCGTTCGCGCCAGGGCCACGGCATCGACGCCGCGGCCATCAGCTACAAGGCGGGCGACTTCGCCTTCGCGGTGATCGAGACACGCACCACCTGGCCGCTCGTCGTCATCGACACCAACGGCCGCGCCTACACCGTGCGCGTCTCGGATCTCCCCGGCGGACGCGGCGACGGCGTGCCGATGACGACCCTCGTCGACTTCCAGGACGGCGGCAAGCTCGCGCAAGTGCTCACCGCCGAACCCGAATCGACGTGGATGTTCGCGAACTCCGGCGGCTACGGCTTCATCTGCACGCTCGCCGACGCGACGAGCCGCCAGCGCGCGGGCAAGGCCTTCATGACGCTCGAAAAGGGCGAGAAGGTGCTCGTGCCGGCGCGCGTCGTCGGTGACAAGATCGCCGCGGTGTCCGAGAACGGCCGCATCCTCGTCTTCGTGCGCAGCGAGATGAAGGTCCAGGCGGGCGGTCGCGGTGTGATTATCATGGCGCTCGACGACGGTGAAGCGCTCGTCGCAGTCGCGGTGCCGGCCGATGACGCAATCCTGAAGGTCGAAGGCATCGGCCGCGGCAACAAGGCGACGAGCGTCGAACTGAAACCGGCGCAGCTTGCCGGCCTCGTCCACCGCCGCGCCCGCAAGGGCATGGCGCTGGCGATCAAGCTCAAGCCCTCGTCACTCTCCTGAGCGCGGTCCGGGCGCAGCGTTACCGCCGGCTGAAGACGCCGGCGGCGCCGCTTGTCCTTCCGGCAGGATCGAGCGCATCGGATCGCCCTCGCGGATCTGGCCCGGCGCCCGCGACGGGTGCTCGCCTGTCACCGACTCGATCAGGATGCCGACGCGCCGGTTGCGCGCCCGCCCCTCCTCGTTCGTGTTGTCAGTCACCGGGCGCTGATCGGCATAACCGGCGGCCGTCAGTCGTGTGCCATTCACACCCGACTCGATGAAAAGCCGCACCACCGACGACGCCCGCACGGCCGACAGCTCCCAATTCGACGCAAAGCGCGCGTTGCTGATGGGGATATTGTCGGTGTGCCCCTCGACGGTGATCGGAAACTCTGCCCGCGCGAGCACCTGCGCCACCGCGCGCAGCACCGTCACCGCCGACGGCGCGAGCGTCGCGTCGCCCGGCTGGAAGAGGACGCTGGCGTTGATCTCGACCGTGATTCCGCGCGCGCCCTCGCTCACGTGGACCTGCCCGCCACGCGTCAGCGGCTCAAGCACCTTGCGGATGTCCTCGGCCATCGTCGTCATGCGCTTCACCTCGGTCTGACGACGCACCTCGATCTCGTCGTCGGTGGGCTTGGCGGGCGTGATCGGGCGCGTCGGCGTGACGTTGGGCGGCGTCGCGATGACCGGATCGCCGGGCTCGTTCACGGTCACGTTACGAAACGCGCTGATCAAGGAATCCGACAGCACGCGGTACTTGCCCTCGTTGACCGAGGACAAGGCATACATCACGACGAAAAACGCGAACAGCAGTGTGATGAAGTCCGCATAAGACACGAGCCAGCGGTCGTGGTTTTCGTGGTTGATTTCGTCGCTCTGACGATGCCGGCGGTGTCGTCGCATGGCGCGCCTCCGCGTGGATCAGGCCACGTAGCCCTGCATCCGGCTTTCGATGATGCGCGGATTGTCGCCGTTGGCGATGCCGACCAGGCCATCGACGAGCATCTCGCGCTGCGACACGGCCGTGCCGATATGGGCCATGAGTTTCTTCGACATCGGCAGGAAGATGAGGTTGGCCGATCCCACGCCGTAAATCGTCGCGACGAAGGCCACCGCAATCCCCGCGCCGAGTTTCGACGGATCGGAGAGGTTCTCCATCACGTGGATCAGACCCATCACCGCGCCGAGAATGCCGATCGTCGGCGCGTAGCCGCCGGCCGCTTCCCAGATGCGTGCCGACTGGCGCATCTGCGCAGCCCAGGCATCGATCTCGACCTCCAACACCTCGCGCAGCCGCTGCGGCTCGACGCCGTCGATCAGCAATTGCAGCCCCTTGCGCACGAACGGGTCCACGATGCGCGGCAACTGCGCCTCCAACGAGAGCAGCCCCTCCTTGCGTGCCGTCACGCTCCAGCTCGTCGCTTGGCGGATCAATTCGGCATGCGTCGAGGTCGGCGGCACGAACACCCATTTGGTCATGCGGATGCCCTGGCGGAACACCGGCAGCGGGCTCTGCAACATCACCGCGCCGAGCGTCCCGCCGATGACGATCAGGAACGCGGTCGGCTGAACGAGCGAGGCGATATGCCCGCCCTCGACCACCTGTCCGACGAGGATCGCAGCGACCCCGAGCGTGATGCCGATAAGGCTGATCTTGTCCATGATCGCGATCCCCGGTCGGCTCCGTTCAGGCGCCGGTTGCCGGCGTCTTCGGCGGACGTCCGCGACGCGCGCCCGTGCCCGAGCCCGCATCGGCACGCGCCGTGCCCATCACCCGCGACCGCAGCCGGGCCACCGCCTGACTGTGCAGCTGGCACACGCGCGATTCGGACACCCCAAGCACCTCGCCGATCTCGCGCAGGTTCAGCTCCTCGTCGTAGTACAGCGCCATCATGAGCTTTTCGCGCTCGGGCAGATCCTCGATCGCCTTCACGAGCGCACTGCGCATGTTGGCCTGCTCGAAGAGATCGGCCGGATTCGACTCGTGTGCACCGAGATGGCGCTCGAAGTAGTCCTCGCCTTCCTCGTCGGTGAAGTCCTCGAAATACACGAGCTGATGGCCGCGTGCGTCCTGCAGCATGCGCTGGTACTCCGCCAGCGGCATGCCCATGCTTTCGGCAAGCTCGATCTCGGTCGGCGGACGGCCGTTCTGCTGCTCGAGGCTGTGGACGGCACTTTCGATGCGCCGCATGTCGCGCCGCATGCTGCGCGGCAGCCAGTCGTTTTCGCGCAAGCCGTCGAGCATGGCGCCGCGGATGCGCTGCACCGCATAGGTCTCGAACTGCGCCCCGAGGCCCTCCTCGTAGCGGCTGATCGCGTCAAGCAGGCCGAGCATGCCGTTCTGGATCACGTCGTCGAGGTGCACACTCGCCGGCAGCTTCGCCATCAGGTGGTAAGCGATGCGCTTGACCAGCGGAGCGTAGGCCTCCACGAGATGATTCTTGTCGAGATTTCCGTCAGCGTCGTACATCCACTTTGCCTGTATCTTCTTGCGACCAGCGTTGGGATTCGGACGATCGGGCAGACCGCCGGACTGCCATTGTCCCGCAGCGGCGATCCCATTGCCAGACGCTTTGCCAGAAGAATAGGTGAAGGGAATCATGTCCGCGACCCGAGCGCAGCCGCCCGCGGACGACGCAGCCCGCAGCTCGCCAGGCGACGCAGGAAGGCGGCCTCGGCATCGCGCGGCGAAGCCTCCGTGAACTCCGCACTGAGCCCTCCGGCGAGGTCATCGCGCTCCACTTCGCCGAGCCACGCGAGCGGCAGCCCGACATGACGCGCAACCAGCCCGTCGAGGCTCGTGAAGAAGGCCTTCGCATCGGCACGACCGCGCGCTCCGGTGACCGCGACATGAATCGAACCGGCACCGGCCGCGGCAAGACGCTTGATGACCTGGTAGGCCTCCGTCGCGCCCCGATGACTCGCCTCGGCAAGGACCAGTCGGCGCGGCGCGGCGAAGATGAAGGGCGAGGGATCCTCCGCCGCTTCGCAATCGGAATGCACGAGGATGAAGCTCGCCGGCCGCATCAATGCACGCAGCGCCTGCAGCAACACTTCACGCCGCTCGCTGTCGAGGAGCGGCAACGCGAGCGCGGCCGCCGCCACCGGCACGCGGCCGAGCAGCCCCGGCAAGGGCTGGACGAGATCGCGCGGCTGGACGCCGGCACCGAGCACGCTCAGCAGATCGCCGCCCGGCTGCTCACCCACCAGATGCGCGAGCGAGCGCTCACCGCGCACCTCGTCGAGCATCAACACGCGCTCGCGATGCCCGGCAACGCGATGCGCCGCTTGCAGTGCGATCTGGCCCGGATTGCGGCCGGCGGCATACAGCGCCACCACCACCGGCGGCGCCCGCCGGAAAAGCCGGCGCAGGCCGGCTGCCTGGTCTTCGTGGGGGTCGATCATCTCAGGCTCCGGCCGCAGCGAGCATCAACGCCGCCTCGTCCCCGCGCAGCTTCCACGGCGAATCAGCCGCCTGCACGCGCAACGCCCGATGCAGCAGATACGCGCGATTCGGCAGATGCAAGTCTTCCGGCACCCGCTGCCCGTTCGCAACATAGAAGACGTCGAGCTGGCTGCTCACGGCCACGTCGAGCGCCGGCGCGAGGGACGCGGCTTCGTCAACCTTCGTCAGGATGCAACCCGCGAGATCCGGTCCGCGGTAGGCACGCACGACATCCGCCAGCGTGTCGCCGCGACAGGTCGAATTGAGCAGCAGCAGGCGACGCACGTTGCCCGCGCCGGACAGCAGCGCGGCCTGCTCGGCAACCATGCGGTCGCGCTGGCTCATGCCCATCGTATCGATCAGCACGATGTGGCGGTTGCGCAGCTCGGCGAGCGTCTGGCGCAGGTCGGACGCGTCGCGCACCGAGAACACCGGCACACCGAGGATCCGACCGTAGATGCGCAGCTGTTCCTGCGCGCCGATCCGGTAGCCGTCGGTCGTGATCAGCGCGACCTTGTCGGCGCCGTGGCGCACGACGCAGCGCGCGGCGAGCTTGGCCGTGGTCGTCGTCTTGCCGACACCGGTCGGCCCCACGAGCGCGTAGACGCCACCGCGGTCGATGATGTCGGCGTCGGAAGCGATCGCTCCCAGACCGCGAGCCAGCGCATTCTTGACGGCGGTGCGCGCCTGCTCCGGCGTCGCGTCTTCGCCGACGGATTCGGCCAGGCGGCGAGCGAGCACGCCCGAGAAGCCGGCTTCGAGCAGCTCACCGACGATCTCGGCACGCGCCGGTGCCTTGCGCCGCGTCTCGCCCCAGGCGAAGCCCGCGAGCTGGCGTTCGATCATCGCGCGGATGCCGGCAAGTTCGCCCATCAACTGGGCGTTCGCCTCCTGCAGTGCACGTACCCGTTCATCTTCCACAGCAGCCGCAGGAGCCGGCGCAACGGCTTCGACAATCGGCTGCGGCGCCACGGGCTGAACCCTGCGGGTGGCGGGCTGCGGCGCGAATTCACGCTGTGCCGCAGGCATTTCGGGCATCGGGATTTCCGGCAGCGCCCAGTCGTCCGCCGCGTATTCGGCCGCGTAGCGATCCTCGATCTCGGCCTCACGACGGCGCATCACGTAGTCGGCGGTCTCGACGCGCGGAGGGTTGAACGCGCGGATTACCGGCGCCTTTCTCGCCGGCGGCGAAGGGGGCGAGGACGGCTGCGCGGGCGCAGCGCGACCCGACAGGCTCACCTGGAAGTCGTCATCGTCGAAGTCGAGCATCGTCGGCCGGCTCGGCGCGGGCTGCGGTGCGGGACGGCGCTCCATCGCGGGCTGCGGCGCCACCTTCGGGGCCGGTTTCGCGGCGCCGGGCAGTGAGCCGACCTCGTCGGCGGGCAGCGCGAGGATCTCGACGCCGCCTTCGACCGCGCGGTTCGACAACACGATCGCATCGGCACCGAGTTCGGCCTTCAGGGCACGCAGGGCCTCACGGGCGGTTTGGGCGAAATAGCGCTTGACGTTCATTTTGACTCTCCCGACTGCTACGCATCTCGCGCAGCATGGAGCCGATTATGGACGGCGAGGCCCGAGTCGATAGCGCGGAATAAAACGGGTTTCTCCCCGTTAATCCACCGCCGGCGAACTGCGCAGTCCCGGGCGGACGCGCCTCAGCGCCCCGCTCCACCGACCATCGCGGTCACGCGGATCGTGCGCGTTTCCGGCACTTCGGAATTCGCGATCACCTTCAGCGAGGGCACGGCGCGGCGCAGGAAGCGCGACAGCAGCCAGCGCAGTTGCGGCGGCACGAGCAGCACCGGCGGCAGCCCGATGTCCTCCTGGCGCTGCGAGGTTTCCGCGACCTGGCGCAGCAGTCCGTCGGCGAGGCTCGGCTCGATCACCGCCCCGTCGCCGCCACCGGAGGTCATCGCCTGCATCAGGATGCGTTCGAGCGCCGGATCGAGCGCCATCACCTGGACGTCCGAGTTGCCCGGGAACAGGCTCTGCACGATCGCACGGCCAAGCGCCTGGCGCACACGAGTCGTGAGCTCGATCGGGTCCTGCACGCGCGGCGCGTTCTCCGCCAGCACCTCGATGATCGTGCGCATGTCGCGGATATTGACGCCTTCGTCGAGCAGGTTCTGCAGCACGCGCTGCACCGCGGACACCGACAGCAGCGCCGGCACGAGGTCCTCGACGAGCTTCGGCGCGGTCTTGCCGATATGGTCGAGCAGCGCCTGCGTCTCCTGGCGCCCCAGCAACTCGGAGGCGTGCGTCAGGATCAGGTTGTTCAGATGCGTCGCGACGACCGTGCTCGCATCGACGACCGTATAGCCGAGCGCATGCGCCTGCTCACGCTGCGAGGCGTCGATCCAGAAGGCCGGCAGGTTGAAGGCCGGATCGCGCGTCTCGCGCCCCGCCAACGGCCCGCTGACGCGCCCCGGATTGATCGCGAGATACTGGCCCGGATAGGCCTCGCCGCTGCCGATCTCGACGCCCTTCAATGCGATCCGGTAGGCATTCGGCTTCAGCTCCAGGTTGTCGCGGATATGCACCGGCGCCGACAGGAAGCCGACCTCCTGCGCGAACTTCTTGCGCAGACCGCGGATGCGCTTCAAGAGCTCCCCATCCTGGCCCTTGTCGACCATCGGGATCAGCCGGTAGCCGACCTCGAGCCCCAGCACGTCGACCGGGGCGACGTCGTTCCAGCTCGCCTCCTGCGACTCCGCCGCCGGCGCCGGAGCCGCCGCAGCCGGTTTCGCGCGCGCGGCCGCCTCGGCCTCCTGCCGCTCGACCCCCACCCGACGCCACGCGAGCCACCCCAACGCGCTCGCAATCAGGATGAACACCAGGTTCGGCATCCCGGGGATCAGACCCAGTATCCCGATGATCGCCGCCGTCAGCATCAGCACGCGCGGGTTCGAGAACACCTGCGTGATGACCAGCCCGCCGACGTCCGCATCGTCGCCGACGCGCGACACCACGAGACCCGCCGCCACGGAGATGATCAGCGCCGGGATCTGCGCCACGAGACCGTCGCCGATCGTCAGCAGCGTGTACGTCCGCATCGCAACGGTGGCCTCCATGTCGTGCTGCACGATCCCCACCAGCAGGCCGCCGACGATGTTGATCAGCAGGATCAGGATGCCCGCGACCGCATCGCCGCGCACGAACTTCGACGCACCGTCCATCGCGCCGTAGAACTCGGATTCCTGCGCGACCTCCTTGCGTCGCTGCTTCGCCGTCGCCTCATCGACCAGACCCGCATTGAGGTCCGCGTCGATCGCCATCTGCTTGCCCGGCATCGCATCCAGCGTGAAGCGCGCGCTCACTTCCGCGATCCGCCCCGCGCCCTTCGTCACGACGACGAAGTTGATCACGACGAGGATCACGAACACCACGATACCGATCGCCGTGTTGCCGCCGACGAGGAAGTGCCCGAAGGCCTCGATCACCTTGCCGGCCGCATCCGGCCCGGTGTGCCCCTCGAGAAGCACGATCCGCGTCGAGGCGACGTTCAGCGCGAGACGCAGCAGCGTCGTCACCAGCAGCACGGTCGGGAACACCGAGAACTCGAGCGGGCGGCGCGTGTACATCGACACCAGCATCACCATCACCGCCATCGCGATGTTGAACGTGAAGAACACGTCCAGCACGAAGGCCGGCAACGGTAGCACCATCATGGACAGCACCATGATGATGAAGATCGGCGCGCCGAGCATCCGCACGTTGGTCGGCGTCAGCAGCATCCGCAGGTTGAGGGTATCGTTCGTCGCCATCTCTTACTTCCTTTCCGCGCCCGCTCAGTCGGGCGAGCCCGGGTCCATGTCCTCGGGCACTGGCAGCTTCGCCGGCACCGCGGGCGGCAGGCCGCCCTTTGCCAGCCAGTGGTTCAGCTGGTAGACGTAGGCCATCACTTCCGCCACCGCCGTGTACAACGCCCCCGGCACGGCCTGTTCGAGGTCGCAATGCTTGTACAGCGCACGCGCCAGTGGCGGCGCCTCCAGCAGCGGCACCTTGTTCTCCTTCGCGAGCTCGCGGATCTTCAGCGCCAGCTCGCCACGCCCCTTCGCCACCACGATCGGCGCCCGCATCTTCTGTGCGTCGTACTTCAGCGCCACCGAAAAGTGCGTCGGGTTCGTCACGACCACGTCCGCCTTTGGCACCTGCGCCATCATCCGCCGTCGCGCCATCTCGCGCTGCATGCCGCGGATACGCGCCTTGACGTGCGGATCGCCTTCCTGTTCCTTCGCTTCGCGCTTGACCTCTTCCTTCGTCATGCGCAGCCGCTTGTTGTACTGCCAAAGCTGGAAAGGCACATCGATCAGCGCGAGGATCGCCAGCCCCATGATGATCAACAGCGCCGACATCAACACCGTGTGGAGGAAGTCCGGCACCGCGCTCTCGATCGCCTCGCCCATCAGCGTGAAGATGTGCTCGCGCTCCCGCCAGACGGCATAGGCCCCGACGACCCCGACGATCCCCGTCTTCATCAGCGACTTCACCAGTTCGGCGACGCCGTGCATCGAAAACATCCGTGCAAAACCCTGCATCGGGTCCATGCGCTCGAACTTGAAGCTCAGCACATTGGGCGAAAACACGAAACCGCCCATCAGGATCGGCGCCGCGATCGCCGACACGAGCAGGATCGCGAAGAGCGGCGTCATCGTCACGAGCGTGTCCATGAACAGACCGAGCACGCCTTCGAGCATCTTGTTCTGGTCGACGAGCTTCACGCGCTCGATATGGAAGCCCTCGCGCAACATGCCCAGGATGCGACCCGACATCCACCCGCCCATGACCCACAGGCCGGCAACGCCGGCCAGCAGCACGAGGAAGGTCGACAGCTCGCGCGACTGCGGAACCTGCCCTTCCTCGCGGGCCTGCTCCAGCCGTCGTGCGGATGGCTGTTCTGTCTTCTCTAGATCGCTGTCGTCGGCCATTGCCGCGCCCCTGCCTGCCTCGTGCCGACCGACCGCTCAATGCGGACGAACCCCGACACAGGGCAATTATCGCCGGCAGGCGGCAAGCACTGCCGGTCGATAAGCGACCGGAAAAGCCCTCAATTCAGGAAATGGAAACGGCGCTCAGCGCCCGGCGGGAAGCTTGTCGATGCCGCGGATCTTGTCGCCGGCGCGCACGCCGCGCCCCGCGAACCAACCCTCGTTCATTTCGAGCGCGAAGCGCGCGGGGCCGGCCGCGCAATGACTGTCCAGGGTCTGCGGCTTCATGTCCTCGATGTTGAGGATGCGCCCCTCGCGATCAAGGAAAGCGACCGACAGCGGAAGCAGCGTGTTCTTCATCCACATGCAGTGCCGCGCGTCTTCGGTGAAGACGAAGACCATGCCGTGCTGCGCCGGCATCATCGGGCGATTCATCAGCCCGATCTGGCGGGTCATGTCCGTGTGCGCCAGTTCCGCCTCGATGCGGTACATCCCCGCCCCAAGTTCGACCACCGGCAAATCCGCCCGCGCCGCCGGCACGACGCACATCGACCCGACGGCCAGGACTGCTGCGGCGCAAGCGCCCACTGCGCGGAACTTCATGGATGCATCACCCGGAATGGCTGGAGCGCGCAATTCTACTCCCGCCGCACGGGCCGTGCTAAGGGCGACGACCACGCGGCCCGGCAGGCCGCGGCCTGCGTCCCACACCTGTCGGCGGTCCCGGACGCTGCCCCGCCGCCACTGCCGGCATCGCAATCTCTTCGCTGCGCCACTGCCCCGGGAGCAGACCGTCCAGCGACCAGTCGCCGATGCGCACCCGGATCAGCCGCAAGGTCGGGAACCCCGCCTTCGCCGTCATCCGCCGCACCTGCCGATTCTTCCCTTCGCGCAGCACGATCTCGACCCAGCTCGTCGGCACGCTCTTCCGAAAGCGCACCGGCGGATCGCGCGGCCACAACCAGTCCGGCTCCGAAATACGCCGCGCCTCGCACGGGCGCGTGACGAAATCCCCCAAGTCCAGCCCGCCACGCAGCCGCGCCAGCGCCGCCTCGTCCGGCTCTCCCTCGACCTGCACGACATAGGTCTTCGGCAACTTGTGCCGCGGATCGGTGATCCGATGCTGCAACCCGCCGTCGTCGGTGAGCAGCAGCAAGC
>NZ_DATFAO010000040.1:0-4145 GCF_035254505.1 Aromatoleum sp.
GGTCACTGCCAAAAGCGGCTAACGCCGAGGGGAACTGTATTCCTAGAGTTCGTCCGTCCGTAACTTCGATCCGCCTTCGCCTCGAGGGCTGGACGACGAATCATGATGAACACCGACGACGCCCCCGACGTGCCCCCGCCCGAGGGGGTTCCTCTCCTGTCTCGCCGCGAGGCGGATCAGCTCGGTATGAACGCCGCCATCACGCGCCGGGACTTCGCCGGCTCGATCCTTCTCGGAGCCGGCGCTGCACTGCTGACGGCTGCCTCGCCAGGCGCGATCCGATCCGCCTCGGCACAAACGATCAACGCTCCGATGACGGGCCTGGATGCCAGTTGGACCGGGCCGGGCGGCATCGGCGACTATGGCAAGTCGAATGGCAACACGCACGACGTGCTGAACGCGGCTCATGGACATATCCGCAATCAGGATGTCGACAGCTATCTCGACTCGGCAACGGACACCGGCGAGACCTTCGATCTCTTGGTGGTGGGCGCCGGCATTTCGGGCCTCACTTCAGCCTACACCTACCACCGACATCGCTCGAAGAGCCCCGTCTTGCTGCTGGACCAGCACCCGGTCTTCGGCGGTGAGGCCAAGCAGAACGAATTCGAGGTCGACGGCGTTCACCTGTGGGCACCGCAGGGCTCGACAGGCATGGTGTTTCCGCTGAAGCGGGCAAAGGAATACAACTTCTACTCCGACTTCTACGATCAACTCGACTTTCCCCGCGAGTTCGAGTTCCAGCAGCCGCGCAACATGTCCTCGAAGGCGTTGGTGCCGGGCGACATGTGGGGGCCGATGCACATCCAGTGGGAGGCGGCCGACATCGGTTACTTCTTCGAGTCCAAGGGCTTCGTCAAGAACATGTGGCGCGACGGCCTGCGCAACACGCCGTTCAGCGACAAGGAGCGCCTGGATTTCATGACCGCGGAGCTGTTCCGCACGCCCAACTCCCGGCCGGACTGGGAGAAGTGGCTGGACTCGATGACCTACTCGGAGTACCTGCGCAACGAGCTCGGCATCGACTGCCCGGCGTTCGAGAAGTACATCAGCCCCGTCAACGCGGCCATGGGCTGCGGCATGGGCTCCGACGTGATCTCCGCCTACTCGGCCTTCAACTTCATGGCGCCGGGTCCAGTCGCGCAGGGTCGGGATCTGCACAAGGGGCTGGGCGATCCGGCCGACCAGGTCTACCTCGTCTCGCTGCCGGGCGGTAACGCGAGCATTGCCAGGCGCCTGGTGCAAAAGATGATTCCGGGCGCCTTCAAGGGCAAGCGCCTGAGCGAGCTGCTGCTGGACCGGATCAACTTCGGCGTGCTCGACCAGCCCGCCAACGCCGTACGCATCCGCCTGTCTTGCACGGTGGTCGCGGTCAAGCACGACGGCGATCCCGCGAAGGCCAAGAAGGTGACCGTGTGGTACGAGCGCGGCGGGCAACTCTACAAGGTCAAGGCCAAGGGCGTCGTGATGGCGGGGCAGCAGCACGTCAATCGGCACATCTGCCGGGACATCGACGACGAATATCGGCAGGCCATGCAGACCTTCCACCACGCGCCCATGCTGACCGTCAACGTGGCGCTGCGGAACTGGCGCTTTTTGGACAAACTGGGCATCAGCTGCGCCCGCTGGTTCGAAGGGTTCGGCTGGTGGACCGGACTGCGCCGCAACGTCATCGTCGACG
This sequence comes from Aromatoleum sp., assembly GCF_035254505.1. Lineage (GTDB taxonomy): Bacteria > Pseudomonadota > Gammaproteobacteria > Burkholderiales > Rhodocyclaceae > Aromatoleum. Next base: position 1,682 of record NZ_DATFAO010000040.1, read on the forward strand.
GCAAGGAGACGATGCCCCTGGACCCGAACAAGCCTGTCGTCCTAACGCAGTACAACCCATTTCTCCTGCCCGGGCTGCCGTTTCCGCAGCAGTGCACGGCCGCGCGCATGCAGTTGTTCGGCATGAGCTACGCCGAGATCGAAGCCGCCGTCCGTGCCCAGTTCACCAAGATGTTCTCGTCGGCCGGCTTCGATGCGGCCCGGGACATCGCCGGCATTACGACCAACCGCTGGGGCCACGCCTACGTCGTCGATCCGCCTGGCTTCTTCTTCGGCCAAAACGGAAGGCCGGCGCCGCGCGAGATCCTGCGCAAGCGTTTCCACCGCATTGCGTTCTCCCACTCCGAGCTGACTGGTACGCAGATGTGGGAGTCCGCCGCCGACGAAGGGCAGCGGGCTGCGACGCAACTGCTCGGCGTGATCTGAAAACCTCAACTCGAGACATCCATGAATCACTTCCCCCGAATTGCCCTGACCGCCGTGCTTGCCTGCGCCGCGTTCACTGCTTCCGCCATGCCTGAATCCACGGCGGCCCCGGTCGAGAAGGAAAGGTCGACGCCAGCCCTTCAGGCGTTTAGAAAGGCCATCCGTGCCAAGTATGACCTGAAGGAACGGGCCTGGGCCGCGCAGGACGCCGAGGGACTGGTCAAGGGCTTCTACTCGCCGAATGCGTTCACTGCCGCGGAGGGTGAGCCGAAGTTCTTTGCGATGGGACGCTCGCAGTTCCTGGAGCTCTACAAGACCTTTGTCGCCGACACGACGAAGGTCCGCATCGAATCGATCCACACCTACGTCAACGGCAACATGGGTTGGGACTGGACGAACTTCTACGCCGACGTGAAGCCAGAGAAGGTGAAGGACTACCCGCCTTCGCCGGTGCGCATCCTGTTCGTGTGGGAGAAGATTAGCGGCCAGTGGTTCTGCGCCGGGGACGTCGTGCTCCTCGGGACGTTCGACAAGGGCAGCGACAAGAAGAAGTAGCGGCGGCTCATGTCCGCGCCCGCGCGCGCTGCAGTGTCTCGGACGGAAGCTCGCCGAACAGGTCTCGGTAGTCGCGGCTGAATCGGCTCAGGTGCCAGAAGCCGTAAGCCTCGACGGCATTCTTCACCTGAACCCCAGTGGCGCCGCTGGCGAGCATGCGCCGGGCGCGGTCCAGTCTCATGGCCCGCAGGTACGCCAATGGGCTCATCTGCAGAACGGCGTTGAAGCTCAACTGCAGCCAGCGACGGGATACCCCAAGCGCCAGGCACAGCTCCCGAATCGATGGTGGGTCGTCCTGATGCGCGCTCACCAGTTCACGCGCACGGCGCACCACTTCGACGTGGGAGCCCTCTGGCCGGGAAGGCGCCGTGACACTCAGGCGATCGACGATGTGCGGGCCAAGAAGGGCGAGCACGCTGTCGCGCAGACGGTGCGCTACCGCGGGAGTGCCGATGGCGTCGCCCAGGACTGCGCAGGAGTCGGCCAATCCGGACAGCCGCTCCGCCAAGCCTGCCGCCAGGGGCGCGTCGTTCGCGACGGCAGGCCCATCCGACAGCCAGTGCTCGATGTCCGCATGCTCGGTGTCCCAGAGGTACTCGGCCAGGAGGCGGCGGTCGACAACAACCGAAATCAGTCTCGTCGGCCAGACGATCGAGTCCAGTTCGTGTCGCGTGTCGAACGCACTCAGGCCGTCGCCCCAGCGGGTTCCGTTGAGCAGACCTTCGCTCTTCATCGACACCGCGATCCCGAGACTGATCGAGCCCGGCGGCGCACAGCCAAACTGATTGGTGACGACGTTGCGATATTCCTCGAACAGCAGCTGCACGGCCGGCAGATGGAGATCGACGGACCGTCCTGCCAGGGCTCCGCGGCTGACTTGCAGGCAATGGATGTCCCAGCCGGGGATCCCTTCCAAGGATTCCGGGTCGGCACAGAAGTCGCGTTCTCGGCGGACCGGGTGCGCCGTGGCGTCACTCGCAGCGAGGTCGAGCGGCAGGTTCATGAGGCCAGCGAGATTACCGCGAGTCTGGTGTGACCATTGTGGTCAGGGAAGCCCGATTTGGACAAGTTGCCGATCTGGGATCCGAGCGCTGGATCATGATGTCCTTCGCGCACAAGCACCACGACATCGCGCTTATCCGCGCGGAGGCCGGGGCGCGGCAGGGCGGGCTCGGCCTGCAGCACTATGGCCTCGAGATCGAGGGCCGTTCTTCGGCGAGGTCCGTGGCCGTGGCCAGATGATCGGCATCGAGCTGGTGGAGGACAAAGCGACGAAGGAACCCCTCAAAGGCGAGCGGCTGTGCCATCTGACGAGCCACGGCGTGCTGATGATCCCTCCCTGGGCCTGACACCGGGATCCTTTGGCCGCTTCAATTTGTACAGCGGTTTGTCAGACTTCGCACAGGTGGTTGAGCCGAGCGACCGCTTGGTGACGGTCAGTGTGAGTTGGAGCCGGGAGGGCGAAGGACCGCAACCGCCTCTAT
>NZ_DATFAO010000041.1:0-7553 GCF_035254505.1 Aromatoleum sp.
GCCGCGACAACGCATGAAAAAAGGCCTCGCGACCGTAGCACAGCTCTCCGAATTTGACGAGTTCATCGACGCCCGCAGCCCGGCCGAATTCGCCGAAGACCGCATCCCCGGCGCCATCAGTTGCCCCGTCCTCGACAACGAACAACGAGCGATCGTCGGCACGATCTACAAGCAGCAATCCGCCTTCGAGGCCCGCCGCATCGGCGCCGCGATGGTCGCGGAGAACATTGCGCATCATCTGCGCGAGCGCTTCCAGGACAAGCCGAAAAACTGGCGACCGCTGGTCTATTGCTGGCGCGGCGGCCAGCGCAGCGGCTCCTTCGTCACGTGGCTGCGCCTGATTGGCTGGGACGCCTGCCAGCTCGCAGGCGGCTACAAGAGCTGGCGACATCTCGTCGTCGAAGAGCTCGCCGCCCTGCCCGGCCGTTTCGATTTCCGTGTCGTCTGCGGCGCAACGGGCAGCGGCAAGACCCGCGTCCTCGAAGCGCTCGGCAGGCTTGGCGCGCAGGTGCTCGACCTGGAACACCTCGCCGCCCACAAAGGCTCGGTTCTCGGCGCGCTGCCCGACCGGCCGCAACCGACGCAGAAGTCCTTCGAAACGGACCTCTATGGCGTGTTGCGGACCTTCGACCCCACTCGTCCCGTTTACGTCGAGGCCGAAAGCCGCAAGATCGGGCGCATCCAGGTCCCGGAAGTCCTCATTGGCCGAATGCGCGAAAGCCACTGCGTCGCGATCGAAGCGACACGCGAAGCGCGACTCGATTTCCTGGTTCGGGACTACGCCTACCTTGGCGACGACGTATCCGACCTGCAAAGCAAGATCGACTGCCTGCACGGCCTGCAGAGCAACGAAACCTTGGCGAACTGGAAGGCGCTTGCCGCGCGGCATGAGCTCTACACGCTCTTCGCGGAGTTCATAGACAAGCACTACGACCCGCTCTACCAACGCTCCCAGAACCGCAACTTCGCCCGCTTTCCGCGAGCGCCAGCCTTCGTCTGCAAGGATCTCAGCGACGAGGGCATCGGGGAGCTGGCCGATCGCATTCTGCGCGAACAGCAGTGAATCACGCGCCCATCGAAAGACCCCATTTCTCGATCCGGTAGCGCAAGGTGTCCCGGCTCACGCCGAGCAGGCGCGCCGCGCGCGACACGTTCCAGCCGGTCCGCTTGAGGGCATCGAGCAGCGCACGCCGTTCGATGTCTTCGAGCGTCTGCGCGGGCGCGTCGGCACGCGGCCGGGACGTCTCCATGACGTCGGGCATTGTCGGGGACGGCGGCACCGCGGTCGTCGTCAGCGACAACTGCGAAGCCTCGATGACCGGTCCCGTATTGAGCAGAACCGCCTGTTCGAGCACGTTGCGCAGTTCGCGCACATTGCCCGGCCAGCGATGTCGCAACAACAATGCTTCGGCTGCAGCCGACAACGACGGCTCACGCTTGCCGTATCGCCCCGAGTGTATCGCGATGAAGTGGTGCGCCAGGGACAGGATGTCATCTCCGCGGTCACGCAGCGGCGGAAGCGTAATCTGGAAGACGCACAGGCGGAAGTAGAGGTCCGCGCGAAAACGTCCCTCGCCGACCAGCGCGTCGATCGGCCGATGCGTCGCGGCGACGATCCGCACGTTCACGCGCTGATCGCGCAGGCTACCGATGCGGCGCACCGTCTTTTCTTCCAGAAGCTTCAGAAGCTTCGCCTGCAGGCCAAGGTCCATGTCGCCGATTTCGTCGAGAAACAGCGTTCCGCCCTCCGCAGTTTCGACGAGGCCGAGCTTGCGTTCGCGCGCGTCGGTGAACGCCCCCCGCTCGTAGCCGAAGAGCTCGGATTCCAGCAGCTGCGCCGGAATCGACGCACAGTTCAGCTCGACGAACGGCCGGTCCCGACGCGGTCCGTTGTAATGCAGCGCGCGTGCGACGAGCTCCTTGCCCGTGCCCGTCTCCCCGAGCACCAGGACTGCCGGCGCATCCGCATCCTGCAACTGCGACTCCGCCTCGAGCAGTTGCCGCAAGGTCTGCTTGAGCGCGCGCATCGGCGGCGATTCGCCGAACAGGCTCGTCAGATCCGCCGCATCGGCTTCGCGCTGCTGGTAGTAGTCGAGTGCGCTGTCGCGCTGGGTTTCGTGGAATGCCTTGTCGATCAGCAGCTTGAGTTTCGCCAACGCGACCGGCTTGGTCAGGAAGTCGCGCGCGCCGGCCTTCATCGCTTCGACCGCCAATTCGACGCTGCCATGACCCGTGATCATGATGACGGGCAAATGACGATCGAAAGCCTTCAGCCGCGCCAGCGCCTCGAGCCCGGTGATGCCGGGCAGGTTGAAGTCGAGCACGACGGCGTCCGGCTTGAAGACGTCGAGTAGCGCGAGCCCCTCCTCCGCCGTCTCTGCGACACGCACATCGTAGGCGCTACGCTCAAGATAGATCCGGATGTTCTTGCCGAGGACCGCCTCGTCCTCGATGACCAGAATCGCGCGTCCCATCGCCCCTCCCGCTCAGGCTGCCGCCATGATCACTTTCACCGCCGTGCCGTCGCCGGGCGAACTTTCGATCGCGAGCGCGCCGCCAAATCGTTCGACGATCCGCCGGGCCAGCGCAAGTCCTACGCCCAGTCCTCGCGGCTTGGTCGTGAAGAACGGCTTGCCGGCGCGCTGCAAGAGTTCTGGTGCCATCCCCGGCCCGTTGTCCCGCACGAGGAGCAGCACCTGTCGACCGCCGCGCTCCACGTCGCAGGCCACTTCGAGGCGACCGCCGTTGCCGACCGCCTCGATCGCGTTCGCCACCACGCTATGCAACACCTGCCCAAACAGAAGGGGGTCGCCGCGCACGGCCGGAAGCGTATCCGGCAGCCTCAATTCGACATCGATGCTGCGGCGCTGAAGCTCACGCGCAAACTCGTCAATGCAACGCCGCACCAGGGGCTGAAGCTCGATCGCCGTCAGCTTCTCGTTGAGCGGACGGGAGTACGACAGGAGTTCGCGCACCCACGCCTCCAGCCGGTCCGACTCCGCGATGATGTCGGCTGCCGCTTCGGCCGTCGTATTATCCTCGGTGAGCAGCATGAGCTCGGCCGAACTCCTGATCGACGCCAAAGGATTGCGGATGCCGTGAGCAACCGCGGAACTCATCTCACCGATCACCGCGAGCGTCTCGGCGTCCAGCAGGCGGCGTTGCTGCTCCCGAATCAGCAAATCCGCGCGCCGCACGAGCCAGAACAGGGCGGCATACAGGAACATCCCCGAAAGTGCCGCCCCGACCGCGATGTAGCGATACAGATGCTGGAGCGCATTGAAGAGCGCGACAGGGTTCTTGTAGACCTCGATGGCCCCTACCACTGCACCGGTCTGCCGGTCCCGCACCGGGAGATAGATCTCGACGAAGAAGTTCGCGGGCTGGGCGAGGTCCTTGTGCTCGGCCTTGTCGTGAGCCTCATCGTCATGCCGCTGGCCGTGCGCTACCAACTCGCCGCGGAGCGCGTCATCGAGTTCGTCATTCACGCCGAACAGTTGTCCGATCAGCTCCTGGTCGCTGGACCATAGGATTCGCCGGCCGCGGTCATACACGTTCGCGCGCAGCACTCCCGGAATACTGGCGATATGCTCGATGGCCTCCGCCGCATCTTCGCGGCGCGCGGGTTCGCTTTCCGCAAACATGTTCAGGAAGGGCTTTTCCACCAGCACCAGGTTCTGCACCATTTCCATCGTCAGTTCGCCCTCCTGGCGCACCATTCGATCAGTGACGAAAATGGAAAGCAGGTAACCCGCGAGGGCCGAAATTCCGGCGATCGAAAGCAGTCCTACGAGCGCGAACCAGCGGCTCAGATTGAACGGCCGAGGTCCCGATGAAGGTCCCCGTGAATCGGCCATAATGGGCGTCGCGGGTTGCGTCCGTCCGCCGCTAACCGCCTCATCGATGGACATATCGGCTCCGGCCAAGAGAAGTACCGCCAGCATACCGGGCGACCGGGCGGCGACGGTATGACATGCTGCCGCATGTCCCCCATCTGTCTAGGCACGTCGCGTGCCACTGGGCTTGTGAGAGCCACTTCCACGGCGGACGGCAAGCTAGCGAAACGACCCAGGTGACAGGCCGCGGGAAATCGCCCCAGATTGGGTCAAATGCCCAAGAAATGGGGGTGCCGCGCTCAGGCGGCGCCAGGCACGGGCAGGTCCACTATCGCCTCGCTTGCCTTGACGGCACAAACGCGCTGGATCACAGCGTCACGCGGACTGTGAACGACGCCCTGCTCGAACGCGACGATCGTGAAATCTGCTGCCAGCCTTTGGAGCAGTTCGCCCGGCCGAAGCAGGAAAGCAGGATTCGACGGACGTCCGTAGCGCTCCTGACCGAGCATGAACGTTTCGTAGATCAGCACCCCGCCCGGCCGCAGGCACGCGAGCATCGCATCGAATCGCGGACGGAACAGATAATTGGTAACGACAATCGCGTCGAATCCAGCCTCTGCGAACGGCCACGGCCCGTCCTCAAGGTCCGCGAGCCGCGTACTCACACGCGCCTCGCCGGCAAGCCGCGCGAGCGCCTCGGGGTCCCGATCGACCGCCTCGACGTCGAACCCAACCCGCGCGAGCCAGCGCGCGTGTCGTCCGCTGCCGCACGCGTAATCGAGAACATGCCCCGCCGGCGCGATCATTCCCGCAAACCGCCGCACCCAGGCCGAGGGTTCGAGTACCGGAGTGTGAGGCGCGGTCATGATTCCACTCGCAGGATATTTACATAAAATGCGATCCGATTGCGCGATATGCAATGCGTCGGGTGAGGCCTGTGCCCTTGTTTCATGACATCTCCCAGAACTGTCGCAGATTGGCCGAGAAACGGCCTTTGATTCTAGCCCCGCACCGTCCACGACGCACGGAAGCCAGCATTCGCGAGCTTCTTTGTGGTTTGCCCCAATCGGCGATTGAGTCAACATATGTCACAATGCGTTATTGTGCACTGCAGTAAGCTTGAGTTTGTCGAAGATTCAGCCACACTGCAGCAGACATCCGACACCAACGAACACTTAGCGCGCCCACCTGGATTCAGGCGATAAAACCAATGAAAGAGAAGCACTATCTCAGCCCGCTGATCGAGCCGAAATCCGTCGGCATCATCGGGGCCAGCGAACGCGAAGACTCGCTTGGCAACGTGCTCGTACGGAACATGCTCGACGCGGGCTTCCGCGGCCGCCTCTTCGCCGTCAATCCCAAGCACGAATCCGTGCTCGGCGTGCCCTGCTACAAATCGGTCGAAGACGTTCCCCACCGCCTGGATCTCGCTGTGATCGCCGTCCGCGCCGACCGCGTGCTGACGATCGTCGAAAGTTGCGGCCGCGCCGGCGTCAAGGCGGTCGTCATCATTTCGTCCGGCTTCTCCGAAACCGGCCCCCGCGGCGCCACACTCGAACGCCATATCGTCGAAGCGGCACGGCGTTACCGCATCCGCCTGCTCGGCCCGAACTGCCTCGGCATCATGCGTCCGGACCTGGGCCTGAACGCCACCTTCGCGCACGTCAGCGCCATGAAGGGCACGATCGGCCTGATTTCCCAGTCCGGCGCACTGTGCACGTCCATCCTCGATTGGGCCAAGCCCAACAACATCGGCTTCTCGGCCGTCGTGTCGCTCGGCTCCTCCAGCGACATCGACTTCGGCGAGGTGCTCGAATACCTGATCTCGGACCCGCGCACCGAGAGCATCATCATGTACGTTGAGGGCATCCGCGACGCTCGCCGCTTCATGAGCGCCCTGCGTGGCGCCGCCCGCGTGAAGCCGGTGCTGCTGATCAAGGTCGGCCGGCATCCGGCGGCGGCGCAGGCGATCCGCTCCCATTCCGGTGCGATGAGCGGCGACGATGCCGTCTTCGACGCGGCGCTGCGCCGCGCGGGCGTCATCCGGCTGTACAACATGGGCCAGCTCTTTGCCGCCGCCAACGCGCTCTTCTCCCACTTCCGCCCGCGCGGCAATCGCCTGGCCATCGTCACCAACGGCGGCGGACCGGGCGTCATGGCGGCAGACCGTGCAGCCGATCTGAACATCCCGCTCACCACCTTCTCCGACGGGACGATGGAAAAGCTCAACGCGAGTCTGCCCCCCGGCTGGTCGCGCGGGAACCCGATCGACATTCTGGGCGACGCCGGCGTCGAGGCCTATACGAAGACCGTTCACGCGGTACTCGAAGACACCAACGTCGATGGCGTCCTCGTCATGCTCACGCCGCAGGCGGTCACCAACCCGACCTCGGTCGCGCAATCGCTCATCGAGCTGGAAAAGAACGCCGACAAACCGGTCGTCACCTGCTGGATGGGCGAGGACCTCGTGCGCGACGGGCGGAAGGCCCTGCAAGCGGCCGGAATCCCGACCTTCCGCACCCCGGAACCCGCCGTCGAACTCTTCAGCCACATCTCGGCCTATTACCGCAACCAGAAGTTGCTGATGCAGACGCCGGCATCGCTGTCGCATCTGAATCCGCCGAGCGTCGAGAGCGCGCGCCTGGTGATCGAGACGGCGCTGGCCGAGCGCCGCAAGGTGCTCAACGAAATGGAATCGAAGGCGCTGCTCGCGGCCTTCCGCATTCCCATCGCACAGACCGTGATCGCCCGCTCCGCGACCGAAGCGATGGTGCTCGCCGAAGAAATCGGGCTTCCGGTCGTGATGAAGATCGACTCGCCGTCGATTATCCACAAGACCGACTCGGGCGGCGTACGTCTGAACCTCGGCAGCCTTGCGGCCGTGCGCACGGCCTACCAGGAGATCCTCGAGGAAGTCCGGCGGAACAAGCCGGACGCCGCGATCAACGGCGTCGCGATCGAGCCGATGATCCTCAAGCGCAACGGCCGCGAGCTGGTCGTCGGCGTCAAGCGTGACCCGGTCTTCGGCCCCTACATCACCTTCGGCGAGGGCGGCAACCGCGTCGAAGCCAATAAGGACCTGGCCGTCGCGCTGCCGCCGCTGAACAACTTCCTCGTCCGCGACCTGATCCGTTCGTCGCGCGTATCGAGCCTCCTCGGCGAATTCCGCACCATGCCGCCGGTGAATATGGAGTCGCTCGAATTCGTGCTCCTGCGCATCTCGGAAATGGTCTGCGAACTGCCCTGGATCCAGGGCCTCGAGATCAATCCGCTGATCGTGGACGAAGACGGTGCAGTCGCCGTCGACGCCCGGGTGACGGTCGAGAACGTCTCCCCCTCGGTCGATCGCTATGCCCACATGGCGATCCACCCCTACCCGTCGCAGCTCATCAGCGTATGGACGCAGCCGGACGGCACCGCTGTCACGATTCGCCCGATCAAGCCTGAAGATGCCGAACTGGAAGTCGAGTTCGTCCGCAAGCTGTCGGCCGAGACCAAGTACTACCGCTTCATGAACACGATGCGCGAGCTGCCGCCGGCGATGGTCGCGCGCCTCACGCAGATCGACTACGACCGCGAGATGGCTTTCGTCGCGACCATCGACGCCGAAGGCAAGGAGGTCGAGGTTGGCGTCTGCCGTTACGCTGTGAACCCGGACGGCGAATCCTGCGAATTCGCGGTCGTCGTTGCCGACGATTGGCAGCACCGGGGTCTCGC
>NZ_DATFAO010000042.1:0-10277 GCF_035254505.1 Aromatoleum sp.
TGCATGAATGTCTCCTTTGGTTTTTTGGCGTGGTGTCACGAGACGGTCGGGCTATTTCCGCGAACGCTCCGCCGCCTCATCCCCGGATTCGCGAAACCCGTGCCAGGAGACTGTTTTCTTTCAAATCAAACCCTTAAAGACTCGAACAGCCGTGAGACGCGAGACAGGCGTCTCCCCCGCGCTGAGACGGCCGCGACACCTGTCTCAGTGGCGCGCGGACGATTGCGACAATTCGGCCCGCCCCGCTTCGCGCCGACGACGTGCGGTGCGACAATCGCCGGATTGCCCGCATCCGCCACCGCCATGACTACCGAACCGCGCCTGTCGATCGCCGCCATCGTCTATCGCCCCACCGACCACATCGAACCGGTGCTGGAGCAAGCCGCACAACGGCTTGCCGAACGGGGCGTGCGCCTCGGCGGCATCCTGCAGCACGACCTGCCGACCTGCATCGAGGATCCTTGCGGCATGGAGCTGGAGGATCTCGCGAGCGGCGAGCGCTTCCCGCTGTCGCAGGAGCTCGGCAGCGGCTCCGAAGCCTGCCGGCTCGACCCGAACGCGCTCGCGCACGCGGCCGTCGCGATACGGCGCGCGCTGGAAAGCGGCGTCGAGCTCGTCTTCGTGAACAAGTTCGGCGCACAGGAAGCGTCCGGCTCGGGCCTGCGCAGCGAAATGGCGATGGCGGTCAGCTCCGGCACCCCCGTGATCACCGCCGTCGGCGAACGCTTCCTCGACGCCTGGCGGGACTTCACCGGCGACGCCGGCACCTTGCTCGAAGCGCGCGCCGAAGACATCGTCGCGTGGTGGGACGCAGTTTCACGGTCCGCCTGACGATGGAGTGCCGCCCCGCCTGCGCCGCGTGCTGCATCGCCCCGTCGATCTCCAGCCCGATCCCCGGCATGGAAGGCGGCAAACCCGCCGGCGCGCGCTGCGTGCAGCTCGACGCCGCCGACCGCTGCCGCCTCTTCGGCGACCCACGCCGGCCTGCCGTCTGCAGCAGTCTCAGCCCCAGCCCGCAGATGTGCGGCGCTCACCGCGAGGCGGCGATCCTCTGGCTTGCGGAACTCGAAGTACTGACCGCGCCCGCCCCCATGCAGGTTTCAAAGCGCAACTGAATGCAATTTAATTTTAGGGCGGTGGTGCGCGCGTATCATGCCGGGTTTCGCCCGACTACCCACACTCCCGATCCATGGACCTTCCCCAATACCTCGTCGCGCTGATCCTCGGCATCATCGAAGGCCTCACCGAGTTCCTGCCGGTCTCATCGACCGGCCACCTGATCATCTTCGGCGACCTGCTCAACTTCAACGACGAAGTCGGCAAGGTGTTCGAGATCGTCATCCAGTTCGGCGCAATCCTCGCCGTGTGCTGGGACTACCGCGAACGGCTCACCGACGTCGCCCTCGGCATCACGCGCTACGCCAGCGCGCGCCGCTTCGTCACGCTGCTCTTCGTCGGCTTCCTTCCCGCGGCGGTGCTCGGTCTGCTCTTCCATTCGAAGATCAAGGCCCTGCTCTTCAACCCGCTGACCGTCGCGACCGCCCTCATCCTCGGCGGCCTCGTGATCCTCTACCTCGAAAAGCGCAACCATCGTCCGCGCATCCACGCCATCGACGACATGCGCTGGACCGACGCCCTCAAAGTCGGCTTCGCCCAGGCGCTGGCGATGATCCCCGGCACCTCGCGCTCGGGCGCGACGATCATGGGCGGCCTGATCTTCGGCCTGTCGCGCAAGACCGCCGCCGAATTCTCGTTCTTCCTCGCGATCCCGACGATGTTCGCGGCGACGGTCCTCGACCTCTACAAGAACCGCGCGCTCCTTCACCTGCACGACTTCCCGATGTTCGCGATCGGCTTCGTCGCCGCCTTCCTCTCGGCGATGTGGGCGGTGCGCGGCTTCATCCGCTTCGTGTCGAACCACACCTTCATCGCCTTCGCGTGGTACCGCATCGCCTTCGGCCTCTTCGTGCTCGCGACCTGGTACTTCGGCTGGGTGCAGTGGACCGCAGCCTGATGATCGAGGACGAAGCCGCGGTTACACTCATGGCTTCGTCCCGACTTTCCGTTTGATGCGATGATCATCTATCTGCACGGATTCCGTTCTGCGCCGGCCTCGATCAAGGCGCAGGCGATGCTTCGCCACATGACCGAGCGCGGGCTCGCGCACGAATTCTGGTGCGAACAACTCCCGGTCGGCCCGAAAGACGCGATCGCGCTGATCGAAACACAGATCGCCCGCTGTCGCGCCACGCGTCCCGAACTGGCCCCGACCCTCGTCGGCAGCTCGCTCGGCGGCTACTACGCGACCCACCTCGCCGAAAAGCACGACCTCAAGGCCGTGCTCGTGAACCCCGCGGTCGTCGCCCCGCTGTCGCTCGAAGCCTACGTCGGCGAACAGACCAACCTCTACACCGGCGAGACCTTCCAGTTTACGCACGACTACATCGTAGAGCTGCGCGCGATGGACGTCGCGACGATCACGCGCCCCGAAAAGTACTGGCTGCTCGTCGAGACCGGCGACGAAGTCCTCGACTACCGCGACGCGGTTGCGAAGTACGCAGGCGGACGCCAGACCGTCCTCGAAGGCGGCGATCACGGTTTCTCGCGCTGGACCGACTACCTCGACGAGATCCTCGCCTTCTCCGGGATCTTCCCCCGATGAGCGCCCCCGCCGGCTTCGACGCACAGCGCTTCAAGGCCCAGGAACGGGCAGGCTTCAACCGCATCGCCGCGCGCTACGCCGAAGGCGCCCACCTGCGCGCCGACCTCGCCGTCGCACTCATCGAAGCGGCCGAGCTCGCCCCCGGCCAGCACGTGCTGGACCTCGCGAGCGGCCCGGGCCTCCTCGCCCGCGAGGCCGCTGCACGCGTCGTCCCCAACGGCTGGGTGCTCGCGAGCGACATCGCCGAAGGCATGCTGGCCGAAGGCGCGCACCGCGCCGCCGCCGAAGGCCGCACCTCGCTCGCCTTCGCCGCCGCGGACGCCGAACACCTGTGCCTGCCCGACGCCAGCGTCGATCGCGTGCTCGCGGGCCTCGCGCTCTTCATGTTCCCGCATCCCGAGCGCGCGCTCACCGAGATGCGGCGCGTACTGCGCCCCGGCGGCCGCGTCGCACTCTCCGTCTGGGGCCCGCGCGAGACCGTGCCGCTGATCTCGCGCGCCCAGGACTGCATCGCCCGCCTGCTGCCGCCGCCGAAAGTCGCGCGCCCGTCCGTGTTCCGCTTCGGCGACGCGGCGACGCTCACCGCCGCGCTGACCGCCGCCGGCTTCTCCGACGTGCGCATCACCCGCTGCCCCTTCGCCTGCCGCTTCGCCACCGCCGACACCTACTGGCAGGCCTTCCTCGACCTCGCCGGCGGGGCTGCCGAAGCATTGTCGCGACTGCCCGAAGACACGCGACGCGCCCTGCGCGAAGCGGTCGCGGCCGATCTCGAAGCCCACCGCGCGCCGGACGGCAGCGGCTACACCGTCGAGGCCCTCGCCCTGGTCGCCAGCGCTACCGCATGACGACCGCTGCGATCGATGCGAACGCCCGTCGCCAGGGCGTCGTCGCCACCCTCATTGCCTTCACGACCTGGGGTCTTGCGCCGCTGTACTTCAAGGCCGTCGGCAGCGTGCCGCCGACCGAGATCGTCGCGCACCGCGTGGTGTGGTCGGTCGTCTTCCTGTTCGCGCTGCTCGCGCTCTGGCGCGGCTTCGACGGCCTACGCCGCCTCGCCGCCCAGCCGCGACTCATCGGCCTCCTCGCGATCGCCTCGACGCTCACCGGCAGCAACTGGCTCGTCTTCGTCTGGGCGATCTCCGCGAACCGCCTGGTCGAGGCGAGCCTCGGCTACTTCATCAACCCGCTCGTCAGCATCCTGCTCGGACGCTTCTTCCTCGGCGAACGCCTGCGCCCGCTGCAACGCGCCGCGGTCGGCATCGCCTGCGCGGGCGTCGCGTGGCGCGTGTGGCAGGTCGGCACCGTGCCGTGGATCGCCCTCTTCCTCGCGCTGACCTTCGGTGTCTACGGCCTGCTGCGCAAGCGCGCACCGGTCGACGCCATCAACGGCCTCTTCGTCGAAACGCTCGTCACCGCCCCGCTCGCGCTCGGCTGGCTCGCTTGGCTTGCGATGCAGGGCGATCTGCACTTCGGCCACGGCACGCTCATCGACGCGCTGCTGCCGCTCGCCGGCGTGCTGACCGCCGTGCCGCTGATGCTCTTCGCGGTCGGCGCCAAGCGTCTGCCGCTGTCGACAGTCGGCTTCCTGCAATACCTCGCGCCCAGCCTCAATTTCCTGCTCGCCGTCTTCGTCTTCCGCGAACCCTTCGACGCCGCCCAGCTCGTCGGCTTCGCGCTGATCTGGACCGCGCTCGCGGTCTACTCGGTCGACATGCTCCGCACCACCCGCAGCGCCGGCTAACTCGCGCCCTCCTCTGCGCCCGACAGCCGAATCCTTTAAACTGTCGGGCTTGCTCAAGTATGGCGGTTGCTGATGTTCGTGCTGTTCGAAGAGAGTGGGGCCTTCAAGGCCGGGACCATTCTCGCTGATAACGATTCCTCCCTGCAGGTCGAGACCTCTCACGGCAAGCGCGTGAAGCTCAAGTCGAGCCACGTGCTGATGCGTTTCCGCGAGCCCTCGCCGGGTGACCTGCTCTCGCGCGCCGAAGCGGATGCGGAGGAACTCGACACCGCCTTCCTGTGGGAAGTCTGCAGCGACGACGAATTCGCCTTCGACGAATTCGCCGCCGACTACCACGGACACGCGCCGAACGCCGTCGAATCCGCAGCGATCCTGCTGCGCCTGCATTCGGCGCCGACCTACTTCCATCGCAAGGGCCGCGGCCGCTTCCGCAAGGCCCCCGCCGAGATCCTGCAAGCCGCGCTCGCCGGCCTCGAGAAGAAGCGCCAGCAGGCCGAAGCGATCGAGCGCCTACGCGTCGAGCTCGTCGAAGGCCATCTTCCCGGCGAGATCGCCGGCATGCTGCCGCAGCTCCTCTACCGTCCGGACCGCAACCGCATCGAAACGAAGGCCTTCGAAGCGGCCTGCGTCGACACCGGCCTCTCGGCCCCGCGCCTGCTGTTGAAGTGCGGCGCGCTCGCGTCGAGCTACGACTTCCACTACAACCGCTTCCTCTTCGAACACTTCGAAGAAGGCACGGCCTTCCCGCCTTTCGCGCCCCCCGTCGACCCGACCGATCTGCCGCGCGCCGACGTCGCCGCGTTCTCGATCGACGACGCGACGACCACCGAGATCGACGACGCCTTCTCGGTCACGCCGCGCGAAGGCGGCGGCTGGCGCATCGGCATCCACATCGCGGCCCCCGCACTCGGCTTCGCGCGCGGCTCCGAGCTCGACGCGATCGCGCGGCGCAGGCTTTCGACCGTCTATATGCCGGGCAACAAGATCACGATGATGCCCGACGCGGCTGTCGAGACCTTCACGCTCGCCGCCGGCCGCGAATGCCCGGCGCTGTCGCTCTACCTCGACGTCACCGCCGCGCTCGCGATCCAGCGCCACGAAACCCGCATCGATCGCGTGCCCATCGTCGCCAACCTGCGCCACCACGACCTCGAACCAGTCTTCAACGAACAGACGCTGCACGACCACAGCGAGACGCCGGACTTCCAATGGAAGCGCGAACTCACGCTGCTGTGGGATCTCGCCAGCATCCTCGAAGCCGGCCGCGGCAAGGCCGAGAACAGCCCCAACCAGGTCGATTACAGCTTCTATGTCGACTGGCAGAAGGAAACGGCCGACGGCGCCGGCTACGTGACGATCAGCCCCCGCAAGCGCGGCTCGCCGCTCGACAAGCTCGTCGCCGAGATGATGATTCTCGCCAACTCGACCTGGGGCAAGCTCCTCGACGAAGCCGAAGTGCCCGGCCTGTATCGCGTCCAAAGTGGCGGCAAGGTGCGCATGTCGACGACTGCGGGACCGCACGACGGGCTCGGTGTCGACTGCTACGCCTGGTCCAGCTCGCCGCTGCGCCGCTACGTCGACCTCGTCAACCAATGGCAGCTCATCTCGGTGCTGCGCGAGGAAGCGCCCGCCTTCGCGCCGAAGTCCGCCGAACTGATGGCGGCGCTGCGCGACTTCGACGTCACCTATACCGCGTACGCCGATTTCCAGCGTCAGATGGAACGCTACTGGTGCCTGCGCTGGCTGCGCCAGCACCCGGAAGGCACGAGCTTCGACGGCAAGGTCCTGCGCGACAACCTCGTGCGGCTGGACACCATCCCGCTGATGATCAAGGTACCGTCGCTGCCGGTGCTGCTGCCCGGCACCCGCGTGCGCGTCAGCATCGAATCGAGCGATCTGCTCGACGTCGACATCCACGCCCGCTACGTCGCGACGCTGGCCGAACCCGATCCGGCCGAAGCGGCGGATTCGATGTTCGAAGGCAACTGACCGCAGGGCACGCATGACGGGTAAGGCTTCGCGCACCTCGCATCGGCAACCGCGTCGGCAAACGGCAGCGAAAGCGGGCCTGCGCCCGGTCGGCCTCAGGCTGCAGGACGACCGGCGCCTCGCGATCGCCTTTGCGATCTCGATGCTGCTGCACGGCCTCACGCTGACGATCGGCTTCGTCATGCCCAATCGCGAGAAGCCTCGCGAACGCGACCGCGGGCTCGAAGTCGTCCTGGTCAACGCCCGCCACGCCCGCGCGCCGCACAAGCCGGACGTGCTCGCGCAGGCCCACCTCGATGGCGGCGGCAACAGCGAGCAGAACGCGCGCCCGAAGTCGCCGCTCCCGCCGCAGGACGCTCGCCGCGAAGGCGACGCGCTCATCGACGCCCGCAAGCGCACGACGGACATCGACGCGAGCCGCAGTCGCGTGCTCACCGCGCCGAAATCGACCGAAAAGACGCCGCCAGCCCCCGTCCAACAGAGCGACCTGCCCGCACCGCAAGCCCAGCCCTCGGGTCTCGATCTCCTCAACAGCGTCTCCGCCGTTGCGCGCATGGAAGCCGAGATCGACCGTTCCCTCGACGAGCTTGCCAAGCGCCCGCGCAAGAAATTCATCGGCGCGCGTGCGCAGGAATACCGTTTCGCGCAGTATCTCGAAGACTGGCGCCAGAAGATCGAACGCATCGGCACGCTGAATTATCCGGAGGCGGCTCGGGGCCGCATCTACGGAAGCCTGCTGCTCTACGTCGCCATCCGCGCCGACGGCACGGTCGAGAAGGCCGAGATCCAGCGCTCCTCAGGCGAGAAAGTGCTCGACGAAGCGGCGCTACGCATTGTCCGTCTTGCCGGCACCTTCGCCCCATTCCCGGACGACATCCGCCGCGACTACGACGTGATCGAGTTCGTGCGCACGTGGACCTTCACCAACGCCAACAGCCTTACCGCCAAGTGACCATGGACCGCTACGCCGTCATCGGAAACCCGATCTCCCACAGCAAGTCCCCCGCGATCCATGCCCGCTTCGCGGCGCAGACCGGCCAGCAGCTGACGTATGAAGCGCTGCTCGGCCCGCTCGACGGCTTCGCCGACACCGTGCAAGCCTTCCGCGACGCTGGCGGACGCGGCATGAACGTCACTGTTCCCTTCAAGCTCGAAGCCTTCGCCCTCGCCGAGCGCCACTCCCCGCGCGCGCTCGCTGCCGGCGCCGTGAACACCCTCGCGTTCGACGCCGAAGGCATCTTCGGCGACAACACCGACGGCGCTGGCCTCGTGCGCGACCTCACGCACAACCTCGGCTGCGCACTCGCCGGCCGCCGCATCCTGCTGCTCGGCGCAGGTGGCGCCGCACGCGGCACACTGCTGCCGCTCCTTGGCACCCAGCCCGCGTCGCTCACGCTCGCCAACCGCACCGTCGCACGCGCCGAAGCGCTCGTCGCTGACTTCGCCGAACGCGACACGCACGTCCCGCTCGACGCCTGCGGCTTCACGGACCTCGCTGACCGCGAGTTCGACGTCGTGATCAACGCGACCGCCGCGAGCCTCGCCGACGAAGCCCCGCCGCTACCCGCCGGGCTCTACGCTGCGGGCGCCCTCGCCTACGACATGATGTACGGCCGCGGCGACACGCCCTTCCTCGCCGCCGCCCGCCGCGACGGCGCCGCGCGTCTCGCCGACGGCCTCGGCATGCTCGTCGAACAGGCAGCCGAAAGCTTCGAGCTCTGGCGCGGCGTGCGCCCCGACACCGGACCGGTGCTCGCCGCACTGCGCGCGCAGATCGGCTGACGATGAAGACCGCGCTGCGAGGCCTCGGCTGGGCCCTCGCCGCGATCGCGGCGCTGGTCATCCTCTACGAGCTGTGGATCTTCCTGCTCGTGCTGTGGTGGAGCCACTTCAACCCCGCCAGCACCAGCTTCATGCGCATCCGGCTCGAAGAGCTGCAGGAGAAGCGCCCCAACGCGGAACTGCGCCACGAATGGGTGCCTTACGAGCGCATCTCGATCCAGCTCAAGCGCGCGGTCATCGCCGCAGAGGACGACCGCTTCATCGAACACGAAGGCTTCGACTGGGAAGGCATCCAGCGCGCGCTCGAAAAGAACCAGCGCAAGGGCCGCGCGGTGGCCGGCGGCTCGACGATCAGCCAGCAGCTCGCCAAGAACCTCTTCCTGTCCCCGTCGCGCAGCTACCTGCGCAAGGGCGAGGAGGCGCTGATCACCGTGATGATCGAAGCCGTGTGGAGCAAGCGGCGCATCCTTGAGGTCTACCTCAACGTCGTCGAATGGGGCACCGGCATCTTCGGCTGCGAAGCCGCCGCGCAACGCTACTACAGCATATCGGCGAGCCGCCTCGGCGCCGAACAGGCCGCGCGCCTTGCGGTGATGCTGCCGAACCCCCGGAAATACGAGAAACAGTTCGGCTCCCGCCTCGCCGCCCATGCCGAACGCATCCGCGAGCGGATGGTCTACTCGCAGGTGCCGTGAGCCTTCGTCGACGGTCTTCGTCGCCCGGCTGGCGCATTGCAACAATTTAGCGTTTTGCGGGGTCGCAACCGGGCTGCGAAGCCCGTAGAATTCGCGCCTTACGCCAGTTTCCACCCCAATAAAAACCGGAGGCGCCGATGAGCGAACAAGAGGAACGCCACCCGGACGATGTCCAGCAGCACCTGCGCGAAGTGCAGGAACTGCTGTCGCGCCACAGGGTGGTGGAAGACCTCGTTCATCGGCAGGACATGCCCCACCACGAGCTGGTGGAGGATCTCGTCCACAAGCAGCACGTCGCCGAACTGCAGGCCCGCCTCGACGCGCTGCACCCGGCCGACATCGCCTACATCCTCGAGGCGCTGCCGCTCGCCGACCGCCTCTTCGTCTGGGATCTGGTCAAGGCCGATCGCGACGGCGACATCCTGCTCGAAGTCTCGGATGCGGTGCGCGAAGCCCTCATCGAGACGATGCGGCCCGACGAGCTCAAGGCCGCCGCCGAGACCCTCGACACCGACGAACTCGCCGACCTCGCGCCCGACCTCCCTCCGGACGTCATGCAGGACGTGTTCCAGTCGCTCGACAGCGAGGAACGCGAACAGCTGCGCGCGGCGATGTCCTACCCCGAGGACTCGGTCGGCGCGCTGATGGATTTCGACATGGTCACGGTCCGCGAGGACGTCACCCTCGAAGTCGTGCTGCGCTACCTGCGCCGCTTCGACGAGCTGCCGGACCACACCGACAAGCTCTTCGTCATCGACCGCGAAGACCACCTGAAAGGGATCCTGACCCTCGAATCGCTGCTGATCAACGACCCGGACGTGACCGTCGTGTCGGTCATGCACAAGGAAAACGTCATCAGCTTCGAGCCCGAGGACGAAGCCGACGACGCCGCCCAGGCCTTCGAGCGCTACGACCTCGTCTCCGCCCCGGTCATCGACACCGAAAAGCGCGTCATCGGGCGCCTCACGGTCGCCGACGTCGTCGACTACATCCGCGAGGAATCCGAGCACGAGATCCTCAGCAACGCCGGTCTGCGCGAAGAGGAAGATATCTTCGCGTCGGTGATGGACTCGGTGAAGAACCGCTGGGCGTGGCTCGCGATCAACCTCGTCACCGCCTTCATCGCCTCGCGCGTGATCGGTCTCTTCGAAGGCTCGATCGAGAAGCTCGTTGCGCTCGCGGCGCTGATGCCGATCGTCGCCGGCATCGGCGGCAACTCGGGCAATCAGACGATCACGATGATCGTGCGCGCGGTCGCGCTCGGCCAGGTGACGGTCGACAACGCGCGGCAGCTCATCCGGAAGGAGATCGCGGTGAGCCTCGTCAACGGCGTGATCTGGGGCGGCGTCATGGGCCTCGTCGCGGCCGTACTCTACAAGGACGTGGCGCTCGGCCTCGTGATGGTGCT
>NZ_DATFAO010000043.1:0-91769 GCF_035254505.1 Aromatoleum sp.
GCGGAGATGAACATATATTCGTCCGCCGGCGTCAGGAACACTGTTTCGACGTCGGGGAAGAGCTTTCGGTTCATCCCTGCGAGCTGGAATTCGTATTCGAAGTCGGAAACCGCCCGCAGACCGCGCAGTATAAGGCGTGCGTTGCGCGCGCGCAGGAAATCCATCAGCAGGCCGTCGAATCCGGTCACTTCGACGTTCCCGAATGGGGTCACGATTTCGCGCGCGATCTCGACGCGCTCTTCGAGCGTGAAGATCGGGCTCTTGCCGCGGCTCTCGGCCACCGCGACGATGACCTTGTCGAACAGCAGCGACGCCCGGCGAACCAGATCCTCGTGTCCCCGCGTGAATGGATCGAAGGTACCCGGATAAACCGCTACCCCTTCCTTCATTCCTGACTCCCTTGCAAGAGATGAAAATGCACCAGGCCGGCGCGGCCTGCCTTGATCGTGCTCAACCCGGCCAGTTCTCCGATCGCCGTTTCGGCTTCGGCGTAAAGCCAGCCGTCCGGCTTCAGCAGCCGGTCGAGCCAGGGTTCCAGCCGCTCGAGCCAGCCCTTGTGATAGGGCGGATCGAGGAACACCACGTCGAACTTCTCGGTGGCAGTCTGCACGAATCTTAACGCATCGGCGCGGATCACCTCCACCTGCATGGCATCGAGCGCCGTGACCGATTGACGCAGCGCGGCATGCGCCCGCGCATCGGATTCGACGATGACGACGCGTTCGGCGCCGCGCGAGGCGGCTTCGAAGCCGAGGATGCCGGTGCCGCCGAAGAGATCAAGGCAGGTCATTCCCGTCAGGCCCTGCCCCAGCCAGTTGAACAGCGTCTCGCGGACGCGGTCGGGCGTGGGGCGCAGCCCGGGGACGTGGGCGACGTCGAGCAGGCGCGAGCGCCACTGGCCGCCGACGATGCGGACGCGACTCACTTCCCGTGTCCCGCCTTCTTCGGCGTCGCCGCGGCCGGGGCGCTTCCGCCGCCGCTGTCACCGTCGCCGCCTGCGATCACGGTGACGAGGTTGGCGTCATGGACGCGCCGCGCGAAGGCATCGCGCACCGCTTCGGGGGTCACGGCCTCGACGCGCTTCGGATAGGTTTCGAGCCAGTCGAGCGGCAGCTGGTAGAAACCGATCATCGCGACGTGGTCGAGAATCTTGCGGTTGGAATCGAGGCGCAGGCCGAAACCGTTGACGATGTTGTCGCGGGCAGCCTTGATCTCGGCGGCGGTGGGGCCTTTGGCGATGAAGTCGTCGACCACGGCTCGCGTCACGCGCAGCGCTTCCTCTGACTGGCTGCCGCGGGTCTGGAGTCCGATCTGGAAGGGGCCGGCGACACGCAGCGGCATGAAGTAGCTGTACACGCTGTAGGCGAAGCCGCGCTTCTCGCGGACCTCCTTCGTCAGCCGCGACACGAAGCCGCCGCCGCCCAGCACGTAGTTGCCGACGAGCAGCGGGAAGTAGTCCGGGTCGTCGCGGCTCATGCCGGGCAGGCCGATCAGGATATGGGCCTGGGCCGAGGGGTGGGCGATGCGTTCGACGGTTGCTGCGGGCTGCTGCGGCGTGGGCAGCGTGGGCTTGGCGGTGCCGGCGGGCAGGTCGGCCGTCAGGCGGCGCGCGATGTCGTCGGCTTGCTCGCGGGTGACGTCGCCGACGATCGCGACGACAGCGGTATTGGCCGTGTAGTAGTTGCGGTGAAACTGGACAAGCTGGTCGCGCGTGATGCTTTGCAGCGATTCGACCGTCGTGCTGCGGCCGTAGGGATGCGACCCGTAGACCGCCGCCATGAAGCGACGCGATGCAAGGGTGTCAGGGCGCGTCAGCGCGTCGCGCAACTCGGCGACGGCCCGTGCGCGTTCGCGTTCCAGCACGTCGGCGGGGAAGGTCGGCTTCGCGAGCAGGCGTGCGGCGAGGTCGATCGCGGCGTTGCGTTCGGCCTCGCTCGACAGCGTGCGAATCGACAGGCCCGCCTGGTCGGAGTCGGCGCTGCCGCCGATGCGGGCGCCGGTGTCGGCGATGCGTTCGGCGATCTGCTGCTCATCGAGTCCTTCGCTGCCCGCATCGAGCATGCCGCGCGTGAGGCCCGCGAGGCCGGCGCTGCCTTCGGGATCGAGGGCGCTGCCGGCGGGGAAGCCGACCTGGATGTCGACGAGGGGCAGGGCGTGGCTTTCGACGTAATAGACGCGTGCGCCGTTCGGCGCGGTCCAGTGCTTGATGTCGGGGCCGGCCGCGGTCGCGCTGGTGCTCGCGAGCGGGGACAGGAGCGCGGCCAGTGCGGCGAGCGCGACGAAGCTACGGTTCAGGTGACGGATCATGATGTGAATTCGCATGTCAGTGTGCACAGGGCCGCCCCAAGCATACTGCGGCCCCCTCGGGGGGGCAGCGACCGCAGGGAGCGTGGGGGCTTTGCCATCTCAGTGCCGCATTCCGGGCTTGTGGGCTTTGGGTTTGGCGTCGCCGACCGGCAGCGGGTCGAGCTGGGCGCGGGTCAGCGTGTCGTCGCTGAAGTATTTGCGGGCGACGGCCTGCACTTCGTCGGCCGTGACGCGCCGGACGCCTTCGAGGAGCTTGTCGTCGTCGCGCCAGGAGAGGCCCGTCGATTCGAGGAAGCCGATCTCCATCGCCTGGCCCATCAGCGAGTCGCGCTTGTAGACCTGGCCGGCGACGCTTTGCGTCTTGACGCGGTGCAGCTCGTCCTCGCCGATGCCTTCGTCCTGGATGCGCTTGATTTCCGCGCGCAGGGCGCTTTCGACGTCGGCGACGGTCTTGCCGGGTGCCGGGGAGCCGTCGAGCGTGAAGAGTTGCGGGCCGCGGCCGCTGCCGTCGTAGCCGGCGCCTGCCGAGACGGCGACACGATCTTCGCGGACGAGGCGGCGATTGAGGCGGGCGCCTTCGTAGCCGTCGAGCACCGCGGCGAGCACCTTCAGCGCGTAGACGTCGCGATCCTGCTCGGCGTCACGCATCGTCGGCGCTTTCCACGCGAGTTCCAGGTACGGCAGCTCGGCGGGCGCGCGCACGACGACCGAGCGCATGCCCTGCTGTTCGGGCTCGGTGGTGATGCGCCGCTCCGGCAGCGGGCGCGCCTTGGCCGCGCCGTAGTACTTGCGCGCCATCTCGAACACCTGGCGGTGGTCGACGTCGCCGACGACGACGAGGCGCGCGTTGTTCGGCACGTACCAGGTGCGGTACCAGCGCCGCGCGTCTTCGGCGCCGGTGGTGTCGAGATCGGTCATCCAGCCGATGACGGGGCGGTGGTAGGGATGGGCCTCGAAGGCCGTTGCCATCAGTTGCTCATTGACGAGCGAGCGCGGCTCGTCGTCGGTGCGCAGGCGCCGTTCTTCCTTGACGACCTCGAGTTCGGGCTTGAACTCCTTGTCGGTGATCTTCAGATGCTCCATGCGGTCGGCTTCGAGCGCCATGACGTCGCCCAGGCGCGAGGACGGCACCTGCTGGAAGTAGGCCGTGTAGTCCTGCCCGGTGAAGGCGTTGTCGCGCCCGCCGATCGCTGCGACTCGCTTGTTGAATTCACCGGGGCCGACCTTGTCCGTCCCCTTGAACATCATGTGTTCAAGGATGTGCGCGACGCCCGAGACGCCCGCGGCCTCGTCCATCGAGCCCGCGCCGTACCACACCATGTGGACGACGGACGGCGCGCGACGGTCTTCCTTGACGATGATTTGCATGCCATTCGGAAGCGTGGTCTCGAACGGATTGGCGTGCAGAGGGCCTGCCGCGAGGGCGAGTGCCGCGGCCAGCACGGTGCTGCGGGGAAAGATGTGGCGAAACATGGAGATGTCCTGCATCTGGTAGAATTCGCGGCTTGCGGCGGCCTTTTTTTCGGGCGCGCCGCGTTCAACGTGCAGCCGCATCTTAGCGTTATTGGGAATCCGGCGCCGCCTGAAGTTCAAAACGTCACAAAAGACCCGAATATCCATGTTTGGTTTCCTGAAAAGATCACCGAAGCCCGATCCGGCGGCACCGAAAGCCCCTGAGGTGACTTCGGCCCCGGATGCGGCTTCGCCTCCGGAGACAGCCCTTGTAGCCACCCCTGCTCCTGCCCCGGTGCAAGAGGCGGCGGCCGAGCCGGCCGTCAAGCGTTCGTGGGCCGAGCGCCTGAAGGCCGGCCTGAGCCGCACGCGTCAGCAGATCGGTGGCGGGCTCGCGAACCTCTTCGGCCTGCGCAAGATCGACGAGGATCTGCTCGAAGAGCTTGAGACGACGCTGCTGATGGCCGATTGCGGCGTCGAGGCGACCGAGCATCTGCTCACCGAACTGCGCAAGCGCTGGAAACGCGACAAGCTCGAGACGGCCGACCAGTTGCAGAAGGCCCTGGCCGAGGAGCTGCAGGCGATTCTCGCGCCGCTCGAGCAGCCGCTCGACGTGTCGACGCATTCGCCCTACATCATCATGATCGCGGGCGTGAACGGCTCGGGCAAGACGACCTCGATCGGTAAGCTCGCGAAGTACTTCCAGTCGCAGGGCAAGAGCGTGCTGCTGGCGGCGGGCGATACGTTCCGCGCCGCGGCGCGCGAGCAGCTGATGACCTGGGGCGAGCGCAACAACGTCACGGTGATCGCGCAGGACGGCGGTGACTCGGCCGCGGTGATCTTCGATGCGATCAATGCTGCGAAGGCACGCCGCATCGACGTCGTGCTGGCCGACACCGCCGGACGCCTGCCGACTCAGCTGCACTTGATGGAAGAGATCGCGAAGGTGCGCCGCGTGATCGGGAAGGCGGATCCGAGCGGGCCGCACGAGGTGCTGCTGGTCCTCGATGCGAACATCGGCCAGAACGCGCTGGCGCAGGTGAAGGCTTTCGATGCGGCGATCGGCGTGACGGGGCTGGTCGTGACCAAGCTCGACGGCACGGCGAAGGGCGGCGTGGTGGCGGCGATCGCGCGGCAGTATCCGCGTCCGCTGCGCTTTATCGGCGTGGGCGAGGGCATCGACGACCTGCAGCCTTTCCATGTGAAGGAATTCGTCGACGCGCTGTTCGAACCGGTCCCGGGAGCAGGCGCCGCGGCATGATCGTCTTCGAGAATGTGGTGAAGCGCTATCCGGGCGGCTATACGGCGCTCGGGGGTGTGAGCTTCGAGATCCGCCACGGTGCGCTGGCGGTGCTGTCCGGGCATTCGGGCGCGGGCAAGAGCACGCTGCTGAAGCTGATCGCGGCGATCGAGCGGCCGAGCTCCGGCAGCGTGAAGATCAACGGTCAGGACATCTCCGGTCTGCGTCCGCGTGCAATTCCTTACCTGCGGCGCAACCTCGGACTCGTGCTGCAAGAGCATCGGTTGCTGTACGACCGCAAGGTGTTCGACAACGTGATGCTGCCGTTGGTGATTACCGGGCATCCGCCGCGCGATGCGGCGAAGCGGGTGGCGGCGGCGCTGGAGCGCGTCGGGCTGGCGGGCCGTGAGCGCGAGATGCCCGCGGGGCTGTCGGGCGGGGAGCAGCAGCGCGTCGCGATCGCGCGGGCGATCGTGAACAAGCCGTCGATCCTGATTGCCGACGAGCCGACCGCGCACCTCGACACGGCCTACGCGGACGAGATCGCGAATCTCTTCAAGTCCTTCAATTCCGCCGGCGTCACGGTGCTGGTATCGACGCACGACGAGCGACTCTTCGCGCAGCACAACCCGCGGCGGCTGGTGCTCGGCAAGGGGATGCTGTTGGGAGAGGCGGCATGAATCATTGGTTCTATCTGCACGGCCGCGCGCTGATGCAGGCTTTGCGGCGTCTGGCTGCCCAGCCGTTGGGCACGCTGTTGTCGGCCTTGGTTGTCGGAATCGCGTTGTCGCTGCCGGCGGCGGGCTATCTGCTGCTCGACAATGTGGCGTCGTTGGCGCGTGGAGTGTCGGGGACGCCCGAGATCAGCGTGTTCATGGGGCAGGATGCTTCGGCGTCGGACGTTGCAGCCGCCGAGAAGCAGCTGCGCGGTGACGCGCAGGTCGCGGGCTACCGTTACGTGGCGAAGGATGAGGCGCTGCGTCAGTTGGAGCGCAACGGGCTGGGGGATGTGCTGGGCGGGCTGACGGCGAATCCTTTGCCGGATGCTTTCATTGTGACGCCACGTGGCGAGGATCCAGCGGTGTATGACACGCTGAGTGCGCGCTTCGCGGCTTGGCCGGGGGTTGCGCACGTGCAGCTTGATTCGGCTTGGGTCAAGCGTTTGCATGCGTTGCTGGGGCTCGGGCGCTTGGCGGTGTTGTTGCTGGCGGGCTTGTTGGGCTTTGCGCTGGTGATCGTCACGTTCAACACGATCCGCTTGCAGATCTTGACGCAGCGGCATGAGATCGATGTCAGTCGTCTGTTGGGCGCGACCGATCCGTTCATTCGTCGCCCGTTCTACTGGTTCGGCAGCTTGCAGGGGCTGCTCGGCGGCTGCGTTGCGTTGGCGACGGTGTGGGCGACGGTCGAGGCGCTGGGCGGACCGGTTGCGAGTCTTGCCGAGACTTATGGGGCGGTGTTCGCGCTGACGGGGCCGGGGCTGCGGGAAGCGGCGGCGATCCTGGGGTTCGCGGCTTTTCTGGGGTGGCTGGGTAGCGCGATTTCGGTACGGCGGCATTTGGCTGAGCGTTTGAGCTGATTCGGGTCCAGCTCTCCGGGGGGAAGCGTGGCGGAGCGTGCTTCTCCGCGGGCAGGCGCTCGCGGCCTTCGGCTTCCCGTCCCATGTCGCGCTGCGGGGGCGGCGACGCAAACTCGGGCGCTGCGCGCCCTCAGACATGCGTCGCCTTGTTTCCCCCGCAACCCGCCCCGGTCCGGCGCTCCCGGACAGCCCGCGGAGAAGCACGCTCCGCCACGCTTCATCAGGGCTGAACCTTCTGAGGCTTCGTTCCGGATTGCTCCCTTCTACGCTGCCGGCCCGCTATAATCCCGCGCCCCAAGTGGGGTCAAATCATTTCGGATCACCTACCGCACCATGAATGCGCCGGAACTGCGTTCGCCGATCGTCGGCAATCGCGTCGAACTGAATATCTTCACGACGCTCACCTGCAACCTGAAGTGCTCTTATTGCTCGATCGCAGTCGGCGACGTCGTCGGCTCGCAGGGCAAGGCCGAGTATTCGCTCGATACGCTGGATACCTTTGTCGCGACCCATCTTGCGGACAAGGAGATCTACGTCACCTTCTATGGCGGCGAGCCGACGCTGAATATTCCCTTCATCGTCGGGTTGATGGAGCGCCATCCGACCTGGCGCTACCAGTTGCAGACCAACGGCACACTATTGCACCGGCTGCCGGATACGGTGCTCGCGAAGCTGTCGAACGTGCTGGTCTCGGTCGACGGCGCGGAGCACACGACGGACCACTATCGGGGCCGTGGCGTGTATCGCAAGGTGACGTCGAACATCGAGAAGATCCGTCCGAAGCTTGGCGGCAAGCTGACGGCGCGCGTCACCTGGGGACATGAGGACATCAGTTTCGAGGAGCTCGACAGCCTGCTGCCGACCTTCGACTACGTGTACTGGCAGTTCGCGCAGGCGGAGGGTTTTTACGACGCGGAGAACATGCGGCGCAAGAAGGTGGCGCTAACGCAGCTGATCGACAAGTTCTTCGCGGTCGACGGCTTGTATCCCTTCATTCCGCTGATGGGCACGGTTCGGAACAAGGTGCTGCCGTCGCGGGCGCGCGAAGCCTGCAGCGGGCAGACGCAGTGCCGCTCGTCGACGCACATCCTGAACATCCTGCCCGACGGCCGCATCTTCCCGTGCCCGGATCTGACGCATCTGCCGGAGCTGCAGAGCGGCGACCTCAACGCGAACTGGCTGAAGGCGAGCCCGCTGCAGCCCGCGCCGGAGATGCCCTGCGAAGGGTGCGAGGCGCTGTCCTTCTGCCGCCGCAACTGCATGAAGAACCTCTACGTGGGCTACGTGCTGGACGACGCGCCCTACCGCGAGCAGGTCGTCGAGCCGATCTGCGAGCTGGTGAAGTTCATGGGTGCCGAGATCGACCGGCGGGATCCGCATGCGTGGTACGCGAAGGCCTCGATCCCGGTGCGGCGCGAGATCTCCGACTGCGAGATCTACGAGTACGTCGAAGTGATGCCCTGAGCGTGGCTCAGTTGTCGAGGACCTCGCGCACGATCTGGGCGAGGTCGTCGATCACGTAGGGCTTGCTGATCATCTTGAACGGTCCCTCCAGCGCTTCGAGCTGCTGCAGCGCGTTGCCGGTGTAGCCGGACGTGTAGAGCAGTTTCAGATCGGGGCGCAGCAGTTGGGCGCGGCGCGCGATCTCGGGGCCGTTCATGCCGCCCGGCAGCACGACGTCGGTGAAGAGCAGTTTGATACTGGGTTCCTGTTCGATGATCTCCAGCGCCGTCTTGCCTTCGGAAGCCTGCAGGATGCGGTAGCCGAGCGCCCCGAGCAGGCGGCAGACGAGTTCGCGCACGTCGTCCTCATCTTCGACGACGAGGATGGTTTCGGTGCCGTTGGCCTCCGGGCGCTGCTCGGCTTCGGCCGGAGCTTCCTCGACCGGAGCGGGCCGGGCGATGATCGGCAGGAAGAGCTTGACCGTGGTGCCGGTGCCCGGTTCGCTGTAGATCTTCACGTGGCCGCCCGACTGCTTGACGAAGCCATACACCATCGCGAGCCCGAGGCCGCTGCCCTTGCCGGTTTCCTTGGTCGTGAAGAAGGGTTCGAAAGCCTTCTGCACGACTTCCGGCGGCATTCCGGTGCCGGTATCGGAGACCGCGAGCATGACGTAGGAGCCGGGTTTCACGTCGCCTTCGAGCGCGGCGTAGTGTTCGTCGAGGTTGACGGCGGCGGTTTCGATGGTCAGCGTGCCGCCGTCGGGCATGGCGTCGCGTGAATTGACGGCGAGGTTGAGCAGCGCCGATTCGAGCTGGGTGACATCGGCGAGCGCCGGCGGCAGGTCCGGTGTGACGTGCACGCTGATCCGGACCTGTTCGCCGAGGCTGCGCGTGAGCAGCGTCGTCATGCCGCCGATCATGTCGTTGAGGTCCAGCGCAATCGGCGCGAGCCGCTGCTTGCGCGAGAAGGCGAGCAGCCGACGGTTGAGTTCGGCGCCGCGCCATGCGGCATTGAGGGCGCTCTTGATGAGGTCGTTCGCGAGGGGGTCGCTCTGCACGCGGCGGGCGAGCAGTTGCAGGTTGCCCATCACCACGGTGAGCAGGTTGTTGAAGTCGTGCGCGATACCGCCCGTGAGCTGGCCGACGGCTTCCATTTTCTGCGCCTGATGCAGGGCGCGCTCGGCCGCCGCGCGGTCTTCGATTTCGGATTGCAGCGCGCGGTTGGCGTCTTCCAGTTCGGCGGTGCGCTCGCTGACGCGGCGTTCGAGCTCGTCGTGGGCCTGGCGCAGGGCTTCCTGTGCGAGACGGCGCTCGGTCGTGTCGCGGATCGCGGCCGAAATGAGTACGCCGTGATCGGTGCGTAGCGGGCTGAGGCTGATCTCGACCGGTACCTGCGTGCCGTCCTTGCGCTGGCCGCTGAGATCCAGCCCCGTGCCCATCGGGCGCACCGAGGGGCAGCCGGCGAACTGGCTGCGCTTGCCGACATGGCCTGAGCGCAGATTTTGCGGGACGAGCAGTTCGATCGAGTGGCCGATGAGTTCGGCGCGCGTGTAGCCGAAGAGCTTCTCGGTCTGTGCGTTGACCAGCACGATCTGGCCGGCCTGATCGACGACGACGATCGCGTCGGGCGCGGCGTCGAGCAGTTCGCGGGCGCGTTGCTCGAGTGAGCGGCTGGTCGACAGCTGCGCGGTCAGGCGGGCAATTTGCGCGCCGGACGAATCGTCGAGTTGATCCATCGAAAATACCTCTGCGGGGCGAGCGGATTGATTGTTCTTTTTGAGTAGAGAGACGGGGTATGGCGACGTCGAGCGGAGCGCATGGTCCGTTCGTTGCATATGCAGGGAGCCTCGTTCGATGTTCGAGCCTCCTGCTCCGACCTACTACGAATATCGTAGTCCGATTCGAGGGTCGGTAGTACGGGAATGGATCACGTTCGATTTTGCGGCTTGTTAATTTGTGTGGCGCTACGAAGGCGCCCAGGCGTGCGAGAATCGCGCCCCGTTCGCCCGAGTCGCCGCCATGAGCCAGATCCAGCACACCATCACCCACCTCGTCGTCCACAAGCTCCATCGCTCCGGCGAAAGCCCTGCGAGCGCGGAATTGCGCGAGGCCGCCTGTCGCGTCGACGATGCCGCGGTGCGCATGGTCGAGCGTCTGTGCAGCCATTACGCGGATCGCAGCAGCAAGGGCTATGGCCGCTTCGAGGACGACGAGAATGCCTTTCCGTTGCCGCGTCTCGTGCGCGAGCACGTCGTCGACAAGAGCCTCGACTTCGCAGCCCTGTCGAAGCGGATGATGGACGCGATGTGCCTGTGCGCGGACGAGGAGGGGGCCGATATCTCCGGCTACGTGGTGGTCGCGCGGATCATGGAAGGCGCATCTGACTGCCTGTGGGTCGCGGTCGTCGGCGAGGCGGTGGGCAGTGCCGTCACGGGCGCCTTCGACGTCATCGACTGCCTGCATCTCGACTTTTCGGCGCTGCCGGCCGCGGGCCGCATCGACCTTTCGGGATGGCAGCGCGGCGACGAGCGCTACATCAGCTTCCTCAAGGGCCGCGGCGACGTCGCGCCGTGGTTCAAGCGTTTCCTCGGTTGCAGCGACATCGTGATCGCGCTGAAGGAGACGAAGAAGCTCGTGCAGCGCCTGTCCGACTTCGCCGAGACGCAGCGCCTCGACCCGCCTTCGCGGGATGCGATGCTCGAACGCGCGCACGGCTACCTCGACGAGCTCGGCGAGAGCGGATCGCCACTCGCGATTGACGAGGTCGCGCGCAAGATCTGGCCGGAGCAGCCGGAACGGCTGGATGCTGTATTGACTGGCGGCGAGGCGCCGCTCGCGAGCGGCTTCGTGCCAGACCGCCGCGCGATCCGCCCGCTGGTGCGCTTCCGTGCCGCCGGCGAGCAATGGAAGCTCGAGTTCGACCGCAGCAGCCTGCATTCGGGTGCGGTCCATTACGACCGCACGAGCGACACACTGGTGCTGTCTGGGCTGCCGGAATATCTGAAGAAGATGCTGCAGGACGAGTGAGGCAAAGGGGGACGGTGCAAGGCTGTCCCCCGGCAATCCATTGGGGATTGCAATCCAGTGCCCGCGTTCTGACGGGGCACCATCCCGTCCACCCGACAGCGTGGGCGGCCGAATCGTGTCTTCTCGAATCAGAAGATGCCCACCAATAAATGCCTTCAGGTTTCGGCGCTTCCTGAATGCATTTGTGACCAAATCCATTTGATTTTTTATCCAACGCAAAGGGCATACGGTGCGGGCGGACGCTACGTGACCTTCTGGAGCGACAACGTCTTCCCGTCGAGCGGCTACTGCAGCGCCCAGGAAATCCGTTCGATGCTTGTCGTGCCCAACGCCGTCGCTCCGGCTCCGGTCACGGTGAACGCCTCCGCGGTCCGCCCAGCAGCAGCTACGCGACGCGTCCGGGCGTCGCGAACGGCGTGGCCGGCCTGATCCCGACCAGCACGCCGACGCCGGAATCCGAGCCCGTCCCGACGTCCGTGCCGACTCCGGCGCCCGAGCCCGCCCCGGCTCCAAAGGTGCCGCGCAACACCGAGTCGGCTCTCAACGCCGTCCGCTTCGTCACACCCACGGGACAGCAGAACTTCGTCTTCCCCGGGGCAGCCGAGCACTTTGGCGGCAGCGTGCAGGTGAACGCAGTCCGCGGCGACAACGACGAGGTCGTCGGCTACAAGCTGACGCCGGCGGTTCCAGCTGCGAACAAGAGTGCAAAGAAGTAAGGGTTTGAACGTTGAAACCGGCGTCGCTGGACACGGCCACGCCGGTTTTGTCGTCTACGTCGTGTGTTCCCATTGAGTGAGAGGCGCCGTGGCAGTCCTGAAATTCATCGGCGGGATTCTTGTCGCAATACTGGGATATGCGCTCGCTCGCCGAATACTGGACCGTGTTGGGCTCGAGCATCGTTTTACCGACCGAATCTGGCGCTACACGCTCTCACAATTCGGCGAAATCATCTTGGCGATAATGACCGTCGTGATTTTTTTAACGATGGCCGCCGTCTACGAACTCATCCGGGTGCTCGTCGCTGGCGCCTGATCGGAAACGCGGTTGATTTCCGGGCCCTGCTGCGAGTCGAAGGAAGAATGAGCCTCACTGTGTTCGCCGAGCTGAAGTTCTGGCTGCTCGTACTGTTTTCGCTGGTCGTGCCGGTCGCGATCTACGTGTTGCTGCTCGTCACGCGCGCGGTGTCGCCGATGACGGTGTTGGCGCTTGGGCTGGCGCTGATCCTGATCGCGGGATTCGATACCTACCTGCTGCAGAGCCTGGTGCAGATGGCGAAGGCGACCGCGTCGCTTGCGGACGATGCGGTCTTCGTGTCCGAGCTGACGCTGGGTTTGTACTTGCTGCCGGTGCTGTTTGCCGGCATCGGCGTGAATGTGGTTTCGCATGTCCTGATCCGGCATCTGGGCGAAGCCGAGAGGCAGTTCGAAAAGGACCGGAATCCGGATCGTCGCTGACCGCGTGGGCTTGTGTCGGCGGTCGCGTTCTCTATACCGGAAGAGGGCGCGGAGTTTGGCCCAGGATATGGAGGAAGCTTCCATGTTGCCGAGAATTTCGCTCGTCACGCTCGGAGTCGACGATCTCGAGCGGTCCTTGCGTTTCTATCGTGACGGTTTGGGATTGAAGACGGACGGCATCGTCGGAACCGAGTTCGAACACGGCGCGGTGGTGTTTTTCGAGCTTCACGGCGGCTTGCGGCTGGCACTGTGGCCGCGAGCAAGTCTCGCGCACGATAGCGGCCTACCGCTCGCAAAGCCGAGCGCGACGGAGCTGAGCCTGGGGCACAACGTGGCCTCGCGCTCCGAGGTCGACGCGATAATGGAGGAGGCGCGCCGCGCCGGGGCGATAATCGTGAAACCGGCGCACGACACCTTCTGGGGTGGCTACGCGGGCTATTTCCAGGACCCGGACGGGCACCTGTGGGAAGTGGCGTGGAATCCGGCGTGGACCTTGCCGGAGTGAAGTCGCCGGTATGAGGTTTCGGCGACGTCCCACAAGGTAGCGGACGCCTTCCTTGCCATAGCTGGATACGACTGACTATCTATTTCTGTTTCGCGCCGAGCCGCCATAGCGACGTGATTTCGGCTGCACGGGCGGCATGCAACGGATCGTCGACGTCGCTCGTCTTGGAATGCGTCGGGCGGGCGCCGAGACGGTCTAGCACCTGCAAGCCAGCCGCTTCGATCATCGCGACGAGTTCGTCGCGGGAGCGCAGACCAAGATGCTCGGCGAGGTCCGACAGGATCAGCCAGCCTTCGCCGCCGGGCAGGAGATGTGCGGCAAGACCGTCGAGGAAGGCGCGCAGCATGCGGCTGTCGGGGTCGTAGACCGCGTATTCGAGCGGAGAGCTCGGGCGCGCGGGCACCCATGGCGGATTGCACACGACGAGCCCCGCGTGCCCTTCCGGGAACATGTCGGCCTCCACCACTTGCACGCGCTTCGCGCAGCCCAGCCGGGCAAGGTTTTCGCGCGCGCAGGCGAGTGCCCGCGGATCCTGGTCGGTCGCGACGATGCGCGCGACGCCACGCCGCGCGAGCAGCGCCGCGAGGACGCCGGTGCCGGTGCCGATGTCGAAGGCGGCTCCCTTCGAGAGGGCTGCGGGCAAGGGCGCCTTCGCGACGAGATCGATGTATTCCCCGCGCACCGGCGAGAAGACGCCGTAATGCGGATGGATCGAGGCGCCCAGCGCCGGGATCGGCACGCCTTTCTTGCGCCATTCGTGCGCGCCGATCAGACCCTGCAGTTCGCGTAGCGACGCCACGTAGGCTTCCTCGGCGGGGCCGTAGGCTTCGAGACAGGCTTGACGGACGTCGGGCGCGCGGCGTAGCGGCAGCGCGTGCCCGGCGTCGAAGGGCAGGAGCAGCATGCCGAGGGTGCGGGCGCGTTGCGCCTGGGCCTGGCGGTGCAGGTGGAAGGCTTCCGTCGGACTTTTGGGTGCCGCCTGCTTGCCCGGTCGCCGCGGCTTGCGGTCGATGCGACGCGCTATCGCCTGCAGGAGTTGCTTCGCGTTCTGGAAGTCGCCCCGATAGAGGAGCGCCGTGCCTTCGCATGCGAGGCGGTAGGCTTGGTCGGCGCTCGTCTGGTCGTCGGCGACGACGACGCGCTTCGGCGGCGGCATGCCGCTCTCGGAGCGCCAGCGTGCGGTGCGGCTGGCGCCGTCCTCGTCCCAGACGATCTGCGGGAAGTCGTTCATCGGGAAACCTGCCTGCGGAGGAGGGTAAGGGCCGGCATGATAGCCCCTTGGTGCCAGCCGCGGGAATTCGCGCGCCGTGCCGGGCCTGCAGCCGTCAGTCCTTATCGGCCTGGCTGTGCGTCTCGGCGAAGCGCTTTTCGAGCTCCAGGCGCAGCGCCTTGCGCGCCTCCGCCGCTTCGAAGCGCTGCTTTTCCTTCGGGCTGAAAGGGCGCAAGGGCGGCACGGCAACCGGTTTGCCGTCGTCGTCGACGGCGACCATGGTGAAGAAGCAGCTGTTGGCGTGGCGCACTTCCTGGGTGCGGATGTTCTCGGCGACCACCTTGATGCCGACCTCCATCGACGACTTGCCGGTGTAGTTGACACTGGCGAGGAAGGTGACGAGCTCGCCGACCATGATCGGCTGGCGGAACATCACTTGGTCGACGGACAGCGTGACAACGTAGCGCGCGGCGTAGCGGCTCGCGCAGGCGTAGGCAACCTGGTCGAGGAGCTTGAGCACGGCGCCGCCATGCACCTTGCCGGAAAAGTTCGCCATGTCCGGCGTCATCAGCACGGTCATGGTCAGTTGATGGGCGGGGAGATCCATGTGGGGTGATCCGAGGAAAGTTGGGGAGCAGCGTCCGACCTTACCGGGCCGGGCTTTCGCCGGGCTGTCTGTGCCGCCCTGACGGTCGGATCGATTCTGCTCAATTGCCCCGTCGGAGGCAAATCACCAGAACTTCCACCACCACTTCTTCTTCTGCATCGTCGTCTTCACTTCTTCCGACCATTGCGTGTAGCCCTGCAGGTTGGTGGACTTCGCGAAGTGCTGGCCGAAACGCTTGTCGCTCTCGTTGATGTGTTTCGTCAGCCACACCTGCAGGAAGTGCAGCAGCTCGAAGCTGATCGACGCCTGGCCGGTGTCGAGCTTGTCCTGCAGCGCCTTGACCTGCGAGATCAGCTCCTCGTGCTGCTGCTTGTGGATCTCGAAGCCGGAGTAGTGCGATACGCGCATCAGGCTTTCCTCGAGCAGGAAATGGGTGCGCGTGTATTCGGCGAGCTGGTCCAGGATCGCACGGCAGGCCTGGCTGCCCTTGTGGTCGCGGATCGCGGCGTGGAGTTGGTTGAGGAGATCAACCAGCGTGCGGTGTTGTTCGTCGATCTCCTGGATGCCGACATTGAAACTGTCGGACCATTCGAAGAGCACTGCGCTCATGATCATTCTCCCGGAGAGTGAGCGTCGGAACGTGGATTCGGCGTGATGCGTGTGCAATTCAGGACATCGTCCGGCGATTCGTAGAGCATTGCAACGACTTGGGTGCCGACTGGCAGGATATGGGCTTCGAACGGCATGGCCCGCCCCGCAGCTGCCCTCGGCTCCCCGCGCTGAGGTATCGTGCGCGGGCCGACGACCAAGGAAAGACGATGCCGAAATTCGCTGCCAACCTGACGATGATGTTCAACGAAACCTCGTTCCCGGAGCGCTTCGTCGCAGCCGCCCGCGCGGGCTTCGAGGCGGTCGAGTTCCTCTTTCCGTACGAGCATCGGTCCGCGGACGTCGCGCGGTGGCTGAAGGACAACGCGCTCTTCAATGCGCTCTTCAACATGCCCCCGGGCGACTGGGCGGCGGGAGAGCGCGGGCTCGCGTCGCTGCCGGGGCGCGAGGAGGAATTTCGTGCGGGCGTGGCGACCGCGCTGGAGTATGCGAAGGCACTGGGCACGCCGTGCCTGCACGCGATGGCGGGCCTGCTGCCGGCAGGCGCCGATCGGGCGGCGCATCGGGTCGTCTACGTCGAGAACCTGCGTTACGCGGCGCGCGCCCTGGCGCCGCACGGCATCACGCTCACGATTGAACCGATCAACCCGCGCGACATGCCGGGCTACTTCCTGACGACGCAGGCCGAGGCGCATGCGATCCGCGAGGAGGTCGGCGAGCCGAACCTGAAGGTGCAGATGGATTTCTACCATGTGCAGGTCGTCGAGGGCGACATCGCGACGAAGCTCAGGCGGTACGTCGAACACGTCGGCCACATTCAGATCGCGAGCGTGCCGGCGCGCAACGAGCCGGACGACGGCGAAGTCAATTACCGTTATCTCTTCCGGCTGCTCGACGAGCTCGGCTACGGCGGTTGGGTCGGCTGCGAGTATCGCCCGCGCGGTCGCACCGAGGACGGGCTGGGCTGGCTGAAGACGCTTTGCGCCTGAGCTTTGGCGGCTGCTCGCGGCGTGTGCCGGACAAGTTGGCGCAAGAGGTTTAGTGGAAGTCGCGGCTGCTCGTTTCGAGCCGGCCCAGCCAGGGGCTGAGGTCGACGAGCCGCTTGGCGAGCAGATGCACGACGCGGCCTTCGCGCTGGAGTTGGCCATAGACGCCCAGCAGGCGCGCGCCGAGGAGTTCGCGGCGCTGGCGCTCGGCGAGGTCGGCATAGACGACGACGTTGGTCATGCCGGTCTCGTCTTCCAGCGTCACGAAGATCACCCCGCCAGCGGTGCCCGGGCGCTGCCGGCCGGTGACGATGCCGGCGGCGCGGGCGAGCGCGCGGTGCTCCATCCCGGCGAGGCGGGATGCGGGCAGGAAGCGCTGCTCGGTGAGGCGCGCGCGTAGCAGTGCCAGGGGATGGCGGCGCAGCGTGAGGCCGGTTGCGGCATAGTCGGCGACGAGTTCCTCGCACTCGCGGGGAGCCGCCAGCACGGGCGGCGCCTCCACCAGCGGGACGTCGTCGAAGAGGTCACCCTGCAGCCGCACGCCGGCGGCTTGCCACGCCGCCTCGCGACGATGGCCGGCGAGCGGCGCCAGCGCGTCGGCGGCGGCGAGGAGGTCGAGCGCGCGTCGGTCGAGGTTGGCGCGCGCGGCGAGGTCCTGCACGTCGCGGAAGGGGCGTGCGGCGCGGGCGGCGACAATGCGCAGCGCAGGCGCCTCGGGGAAGCCCTTGATCTCGCGCAGGCCGAGCCGGACGGCAGGGCGGTCGTGCTCGGGCAACCATTCGAAGCCGCTCTCCCAGTCGCTCGCGGTGACATCCACCGGCAGCACCGTGACGTCGTGGCGGCGCGCATCCTGGATCAGCTGGCTGGGCG
The DNA here is from genome assembly GCF_035254505.1 of Aromatoleum sp. Lineage (GTDB taxonomy): Bacteria > Pseudomonadota > Gammaproteobacteria > Burkholderiales > Rhodocyclaceae > Aromatoleum. The sequence continues at coordinate 17,289 of NZ_DATFAO010000043.1, forward strand.
CGTAGAAGCCCATCGGCTGGCTGTTTAGCAGCCCGCACAGGAAGGCTTCCGGCTCGTGGCGCTTGAGCCAGGCGGAGCTGTAAGCGAGCAGCGCGAAGCTTGCGGCGTGCGACTCGGGAAAGCCGTATTCGCCGAAGCCTTCGATCTGGCGGCACAGTGCCTCGGCGAAGGCGGGGTCGTGCATATTGTCGGCCATCCCCTGGCGTAGTTTTTCCTGGAAGCGCGCGATATGGCCCTTCTGTCGCCACGAGGCCATCGCGCGCCGTAGCTGGTCGGCCTCGCCGGGCGTGAAGCCGGCCGCGGCGACGGCGAGCGCCATCACCTGCTCCTGAAAGATCGGCACACCCTCGGTGCGTTCGAGCACGGCGCGGATCTCTGCCGGCATGCGCGCCATCTCGCGCCGGGCGCCTTCCGGGTCGGCGCGGCGGGCGAGGTAGGGATGGACCATGTCGCCCTGGATCGGCCCGGGGCGCACGATCGCCACCTGCACGACGAGGTCGTAGAAGCGGCGTGGCTGCAGCCGCGGCAGCATCGCCATCTGGGCGCGCGACTCGACCTGGAACACCCCGATCGAATCGGCGCGGCACAGGGCTTCGAAAGTGGCTTCGTCCTTCGCGGGAATGTCCGGCAGGCCGAAGGGGCGGCCGCGGCGCTGGCTCACGAGTTCGAGGCTGCGACGGATCACGCTCAGCATGCCGAGCGCCAGCACGTCGACCTTGAGGAGACCGAGGATTTCGATATCCTCCTTGTCCCACTGGATCACCGAACGGTCGACCATCGCGGCGTTCTCGACCGGCACGAGTCGCCCTAGGGGTCCGCGCGAGATCACGAAGCCGCCGACGTGCTGTGAGAGGTGGCGGGGAAAGCCGACGAGCATCTCGGTCAGCGCGATCCACTTTGCGACGCGCGGGCTCTCCGGCGCGAGGCCGATTTCCCGCAGCCGCTGCGGCAGCGCCTCGCGCTTGTCCCACCACGCGAGCGAGCCGGCGAGCGCGTCGATCTCTTCGCGGCCGAAGCCGAGCGCTCGGCCCGCGTCGCGCAGCGCGCCGCGGGTGCGGTAGCGGATCACGGTCGCAGCGAGTGCGGCGCGTTCCCTAGAATATTTCTTGTAAATGTACTGGATGACGATTTCGCGCCGCTCATGCTCGAAATCGACGTCGATGTCCGGCGGTTCGTTGCGCTCCTTCGAGATGAAGCGTTCGAAGAGCAGGCTTGCGCGCGTCGGGTCGACTTCGGTGACGCCCAGCGCGTAGCACACCGTCGAATTGGCCGCCGAGCCGCGGCCCTGGCACAGGATGCCTTGGCTGCGCGCGAAGCAGACGATGTCGTACACGGTCAGGAAGAAGGGCTCGTAGCCGAGTTCGGCGATCAGCGCGAGCTCCTTCTCGACGCCGGCCAGTATGCCCTCCGGTGCGCCGCTCGGATAGCGCCTGGCGAGCCCGGCGAGGGTTTCCTGGCGCAGGTAGGCGGCGGCGGTGAGGCCCGGTGGGACGATCTCCTCCGGGTACTCGTAGCGCAGCTCCGCCAACGAAAATTCGCAGTGGCGGGCGATCTCGATCGTCTCCGCGAGGAGTTCCGGCGGATACAGGCGGGCGAGGCGCAGCGGATGGCGCAGATGTCGCTCGCCGTTCGGGAAGAGGGCATGGCCGGCTTCGAACACGGAGGTCCCGATCCGCAGCGCAGTGAGCATGTCCTGTAGCGGACGGCGGCCGCGCGCATGCATATGGACGTCGCCACTTGCGACAGGGGGTAGGCCGCAGTCGGCAGCGAGCTCGAGCAGCCGATCGAGACGCGCTCCGTCGTTGGGGCCGGCATGCAGTTCCACCGCGAGCCAAGCCCGGCCGGGGAAGCGATCCGCGATCCAGCGCCCGTCGTCGACGTCGGCGTTCTCTTCCGGCAGCCACAGAGCAAGGCAGTCGGGCACCGCGCCGCCAGGCGACGGCGATTCAAGGTCCCCCCGCAGTAGGCGGTAGCTGCCCTTTTCCGAGCGACGCCGTGCCAGCGTGATCAGTGCCGAGAGATTGCCGTAGCCCGCCCGATTGCAGGCGAGCAGCACCAGGCGCAGGCCGCAGGCGAGCCGGAACTCGGCACCGTGGATGAGTTTCAGCGTGAAGTCCGAGCCGGCCTGGTGCGCCGCCTCGTCGAGTTGGCGCCACGCGTCGAAGGCCCGCACCGCCCCCGCCATCGAACATTCGTCGGTCAAGGCCAGCGCGGCATAGCCCAGCTCATACGCCTGGGCGACCAGTTCCTCGGGATGCGAAGCGCCGCGCAAAAAGCTGTAGTTCGAAAGGCAGTGCAGTTCCGCGTAGGCGGGCAGGGGGGGGGCATGGCGAATTCCGTCCTGCATGCTCACGCAAAGAGCCCGTGCAGCCACCACGACTGCCCGTCGCGGAAGATCCACAGCCATTCCCCTTGCGGGCTCAGCGCGACGAAGTAGTCCCGCTGCACGTCGCCGAGGCCTTCGCCGCCGTCCCACCAGCCGCTTTCGATGCGCTCTGCGCGTGTTAGCAGGCGCAATCGTCCCTCATGACAAGGTGCGCCGTTCTCTTCCGCGAGCGGCCGCGGCTCGGGCAGCAGCCACAGCGGGCGGGGGCCTGAGGGTGCTTCGCTGGACCGGGCGGCAGCCGGTTCGGCCACCGGGCGGCTCGCCTGTTCGGGGCGATGATCGGCGACCGCAGTCAGGCCATGCACGGCCTCCGGACCGAGCCGTGCGCGCAGGCGCTCCACCACCGGTGCGAGACGCGTCGTGCCGCCATGGCCGAAGAGCACGGCGTTCGTGCCGGGCAGAGCATGAGGCTCCGGCGCTTCCAGCCCCAGGCTGACTACCGGGGCGACGAGTTCCAGACGGTCGAGGCGTTCGCGCAGCACCCGCTGCAGGCGCTCCGGGTCGCGCGTGGGGCTGGCGAAGCCGAGTTCGACCCGGGAAGGCGGCCGCCCCTCGTGAAACAGCATCAGGTGACAGGACTGGATGCCGGCGCAGCGCACCGCGAGCCATCCCGCCAGTGCGGCGAGCAGGCGGCTCGCGGCGAACAGCAGGCGGGCCGCGTCCTCGACCCGTGCCGGCAGTTCCAGTCCGTCCCGGAAGTGTTCGGGAAAGACGAAAGGCGGGCGCAGGTCAGGGACCTCTCCGAGGGCCCGGGCCAGCAGGCCGGGCAGTTCGGGGCCGAAACGGTGGGCGAGGCCCGCGCGGGGCAGCACCATCAGGTCTGCGAGCCGCCATACGCCGAGCGTGGTGAGTCGGCCCGCGGTGCGCTCCGGCACAGCCAGTACGCCGACCGGCAGGGGGGCGACGGCGGCGCGCAGCTTGGCGTCATCGACGAGGGCTGGCGGCGGGCCATCGACCGGCGCGCAGCGGGCGAGCCACTGCGCCGCGAGCGGCGTGGGCGCGAGTCCCCACTGACGGGCGAAGCCCTGTTCGGCATAGCTCGCGGCGATCCGCGCGAGTAGGGGCGGCAGGCCGCCGAAGAGGCGCAGGCAGCCGCCGATCTCGAGCAGCAGCTCGTCCGGCGAGGCGATGCTCACTTGGGGGGTGAATTCCCCGGCCGCGCAGGCAAGTCGGTGTAGCGCGTCGGTTTCCCCGGCGAGATCGCGTTCGCGTCCGATCAGGCCGGGGACGAGGCCCAGTGCGCCCGCCAGCCGCATCCCCGAACGCACCCCGGCGACGGTCGCGGCCTCGTCCGCCACCGCCACCCGGCCGCGGTGCAATGCCACGGCCGGGGGCGGGAGGGAGAGGGTTTCCACCGCGAGGCGGGGAAAGCGCAGGGCGAGCCACAGCATGGTCACGAAACCGGAACAGGGTGGAGTGCGATCGGTGTCATCCGACGTGCCGTGCGACGTACCGTTCTCACCGGTCGCTTCACCTTCAGGATCAGCGGGGCGGCCAAGGGCGGGCCGCGGCGCTTGAACAGCGTGACGGCGAGCCCGTCGGGGGCGGCATCGAGCGTCAGGCGCAGCGGCGCCGGCGAAGCCATGCCGGCCTGAGCCGCCGGGCGGAACAGGTACACCGGCCCGGGGTGGGATTCGCTTGCGAGCTGCAGACGTCGCAGTTGCCGGGTGTCAATCTCGGGTAGCCAGGCGAGCAGCCCCGACAGCGCACCGCTCGCGAGAAGTTGCTCGCAGGCCCATGCCGTCTCCTGGCCCTCGGCCCGGATCACCAGCAGGCGCTCCAGCGGCAGACCGTTCGCCTGCCAAGCCGGGGCGTGCAGCGGCCACGGCGGCGCCACCGCTGCGATCCAGCCATCCTCGGCGACCAGTCCCGCCAGCGCGGGCAGCAACAGCGTGAGCTCGCCGATGCCCTGGCGGGCCTGGAAAACCTCAGTCAGCTCACCGCAGGGCCATCCACCGCCGGGCAGCACCGCATCCAGTGCCGGAAAGCCGCTTGCCACGCCCGACACCGAAGAAGTGGCCAGCCGTGCCCCCGACCAGAGGTCCGAGCGCTGAAGACTTTGCAGTAGGGCAGAGGCGGACAGGGACATTCCAAGAGGCGACGCGGGTGGTTAGTAACTGTAATTTTATACAGTATTTAAGTCCGCGCAAGACGAGCCCGCAGGAATGGAGTGATGTTATTGTCATTTAATGCGAGCCAATTGCCCGCTCAGTCGTCGCCCTGATCCGCCATTTCCGGAAACAGCACGTCCGTGAAACCGAAACGCGTAAAGTCCCGCACTCGCATCGGGAACAGCACGCCGTTCAGGTGATCGCACTCGTGCTGTACGACCCGCGCGTGAAAGCCTTCCGCCTCGCGGTCGATCGGATTGCCCGCCGGGTCGAAGCCCTGGTAACGGATGCGGCGATGGCGCGGCACGACGCCGCGCAGCCCCGGCACCGAGAGGCAGCCCTCCCAGCCTTCCTCTTCCGTCGCGTCGAGCACGGTGATGACCGGATTGACGAGGACGGTGCGCGGCACCGGCGGCGCGTCCGGATAGCGCTCGCTGCGCTCGAAGCCGAAGATCACGACCTGCAGCCCCACGCCGATCTGCGGCGCGGCGAGGCCCACGCCACCTGCCGCGGCCATCGTGTCGAACATGTCTCCGATCAGCGCGTTGAGCGCCGCGGTGGCGAACTCGTCGACCGGCGCCGCTGGCTGCAGCAGACGCGGATCGCCCATCTTGAGCAGTGTTCTGATCGCCATTCAGATCGCTCCGCCTTCCCTGAGCGCCCGGATCGCCGTCGCGTCGTACCCGAGCGCGCCGAGCACTGCATCCGTATGCTCGCCCAGCGCCGGCCCGAGCGACTCCGCCTCGCCGGGCGTGAGCGAGAGCTTCGGTACGATGCCCGGCATGCGGCATGAGCGTCCGTCGGGCAAGCTCACCGTCTGCAACATTTCCCGCGCGAGGAATTGCGGATCCGCGAACATGTCCGGGACCGAATAGATACGGGATGCCGGTACCTCGGCCGCGGCGAGCGCCTCCAGCACCGCGGCCTCGTCGTGATCGGCGACCCAGGCATCGATCAGCGCGTAGATCTCCTCGCGTCGCGCGTCTCGCCCTGCGTTGTCCGCGAGTGATGGGTCTTCGGCGAGATCGTCGCGGCCCATGGTCTGCATCAGCCGACGGAAGATCGCATCGCCGTTCGCCCCGATTGCCACGTGCTTGCCATCCTTTGTGGTGTGCGTGTTGGAGGGCGTGATCCCGGGCATGATGTTGCCGGTGCGCTCGCGCACGAAGCCGAACACGTCGAACTCCGGCACCAGCGATTCCATCATCGCGAATACCGCTTCGTAAAGTGCCACGTCCACCACCTGCCCGCGACCGCCATTGACCTCCTTGTGGCGCAGCGCCATCAGCGCACCGAGCGCGCCCCACAAGGCGGCAATCGAATCGCCGATCGAGATGCCGGTCTTGACCGGCGGCCGGTCCGGAAAGCCCGTCACGTAACGCAGCCCGCCCATCGACTCTCCGATCGCACCGAATCCCGGCTGCCGGGCCATCGGTCCGGTCTGACCGAAACCCGACAAGCGCAGCATGACGAGGCCCGGATTGATCGCCGACAGCGCCTCCCAGCCGAGGCCAAGCTTCTCGAGCACGCCCGGGCGAAAGTTCTCGACCACAATGTCCGCCTGCGCCACGAGTTTTCGAACGACTTCGATGCCGTCCGGATGCTTCAGATTCACCGTCACCGACTTCTTGTTGCGCGACTGCAGGTACCACCAGAGCGACGTGCCTTCGTACAGCTTGCGCCACTTCCGGAGCGGGTCGCCGCCGTCCGGCGATTCGATCTTGATCACCTCTGCGCCGAACTCGCCGAGAATTCGCGCCGCGAAGGGGCCGGCGATCAGCGTGCCGAGCTCGACGACCTTGATGCCGGAAAGGGGTTTGAGAGTGGCGCTCGTTGCCATGGCGCTCCGGATGCGTTGGCGGGCCGACTTGCCCGGGAGCACGAAGGGTACCGCCATTTCCAGCCCGACAGACGTCTCAAAACCGACGCCGCAAATGAAAAAGCCGCTGAACCTTGCGGATCAGCGGCTTTCGAAATCGTGGTGGTGATGGGCAGAATCGAACTGCCGACCTATGGGTTATGAATCCGTGTTCCAGATAGCTCATGTAGATTAACGAATCTTAGCAAGTCTATACAGGGCAATGGTTTTCGGTGATACTCACCTTAACGGGCTAGCACGGAATATGACGTAATTTGCTGGCTCATGCTAGCCCGGTGATAGCCCGCCGGATGCGAGGTGAGTTGTGGCGAACAAGTTCAAGTTCACGAAGGGCGCAATTCAAGCCCTGGAATCCCCGCCGGTCGGCATCCGGCTGACCGTCTACGACACTGAAGTGCCGAAACTCGCCCTTCGCGTGACCCATGCCGGCACCCGAACCTTCTACGTGGTGAAGCGGGCCGGCACGAGTATGGTGTGGGTGAAGCTGGGCACTTTCCCCGAGATGACGGTCGAGCGGGCACGCGGGGAGGCTGTGAAGTTGCTCGCCGAGTTCGCGAGTGGCACGAATCCCGCAGAAGCCCGTCGCGCGTTCAAGGCTGAACTCACGGTGTCCGGGTTCTTCGCTGAATATGGGACTCGGCATGGCGAGAAGAAGCGCGCGTGGTGCGCCGATCAGCAGCGGTTCCGAGATTACCTGCTGAAGCCTCTTGGGGCTAAGAAACTGTCTGTAGTCACGCGAGACATGATCGCACGCGTTCTCCTGGACGCGGAGAAGGCCGGCAAGTCGGTGGCAACGGTGCGCAACATTCGCGCACTCGCGTCGGGCCTTTTCGCAAAGGCAGTGGAATGGGGCTTCCTCGACCGGAATCCGGCGCAAGGGGTGAAGGTAAGCGGGAAGAAGGTGAGCCGCGATCGATTCTTACAGGCCGACGAACTGCCGCGGTTCTTTGCGGCGCTCGCCGAAGAGCCAAACGACACCTTGCGTGACTTCATTCTCCTGGCGCTGCTCACCGGTGCTCGCCGGGCAAACCTGTGCGCGATGCACTGGAGGGAGATCGACCTGCGGGCTGGGGTGTGGCGGATCCCTCGCACCAAGAACGACGAGCCGCAGACGGTGACCCTGTCGCCAGAGGCGGTGGCGATTCTTGAAACGAGACAGCCCACGATAGGCGGTGGTTTTGTCTTTCCTGGTGACAGCGCTAGTGGCCATCTCGTTGAGCCGAAAAAAGGGGTAATGCGCGTCATGGCGCGAGCAGGTATCCCCTATGGTCGCGACGTCGAGAACGGAGTAACGCTCCATGACCTGCGGCGCACCTTCGGAAGCTGGCAGGCGAGGACGGGGGCCAGCTTGGCGATCATCGGCAAGAGCCTGAACCATAAGAGCCAGCAAGCGACGGCGATCTATGCGCGGCTCGACCTAGATCCGGTGCGCGCGGCCGTCAATACGGCGACTGCAGCGATGTGGGAAGCCGGCGGCCTGAAAGATGGGGCAGAAATTCTGCCGTTACTTATCAAACGGAGTGGGCAATGACGCGTTTCCCCGAGTGGGCTCCGACATCGTTGGTGAGCCGGCGCGATCAAATGTTGGACTCGCGTGCGCTTCGGCAGCAAATGAATGACGAGATGGGAGAGCTCGACGACCGCGGTTTCTGCCCCCATGGGATAGCAAGGCAGGCCAAGGTCGATGACAAGGTTTTTGGGGCATTGGAGCGCCTGCTCGCGTCACCGGATATGGAGGCGGCCTGGAAGGCGTTGGGGCGCCCCCTTGAGTCGAACGACCCCTTCGTTCGTCGGAATGGCATGGACGTGCCCTGGATGCTGTGGTTTCTCGTCGAAAAGGAGCTCGAGTCTTTTTACGAGCAGATTGACGGTGCAAATACTGCGGCTGTCAGGCGAAAGAATTTGAAGGCAGCGGAGGGGCAGGCAAAAAAACTGCTTGAGGTCATTGGCGCAGCGCGTGAAGTGGCGGTAGTCGCGCGCGATGTGCCAGCTCGCTACCTCGACCGACAAAACTGGCAATTTCGGGAGGCTCGCGGCGAGCGTATCGGATGGGAAGAGACGGCGAGCCCAGGAGTCACGCGCGACGCTGATTGCGCTGAGTTTCGCTGCGAGTCATGGGAAGACGAACTGGAGGATGAAAGGATTTCCCGCTGGTCGGAACGGGCCCTGCCTCGGCGTCTGGAGTTCTGGGCGAGCAGAGCGGGAGAAGTGAGCCTGCAGGATCACCTGCAGTTCTTCATGGAAATGATTCAGGTGGAGGCCGAGAGGGAACCCCGGATCAAGCAGCCGGGACGCGGCGAAGACGCACTGCGGCCTCTTCTAATCAAGCTCCTTGACTGGTTCATGCACAAATATTTTTCCCAGCCGCTGCACGACACCGTCGCGCGGATTGCCACGGCGGTCCTCGATCTGAAAACGCCTCTGACGAGGGACGATATTCGGGGCTACTTAGCGACCACACGGGAATAAAGTCGACGAGAACCGGCGAGTTTCTTCCCGTTTCAGACTTCGTCACTTATTCAAAACTTCGCCCCCGATACGGCGCTTGGCCGGAACCCTCGGAGGCGAATAATGACGACGCAAAATCTCGCAAACCTTATCGCGGCAGGCGCAGACCTGCTCAATGAAACATCCGCGGCGATGCTGCTCAACGTTTCCCCGGGCACGCTGTCGGTGTGGCGTTCGACGGGCCGTTACCGTTTGCCGTTCGTGAAGGTCGGACGCAAGGTTCGCTATCGTCGCGCGGATCTCCTCGCGTGGCTGGAGGCGCGTACGCGCGGCAACGGCGCCACGGCGTAACGGGAGGGCGACAGCATGTCCGTCGATCACCTCTCCCACTGCGAGGATCCGCTCGCCCAAAAAGAATCGGCCCACATCGCGAACGATGAAGGCCGACAGCAAAGTTCCGACGCCAATCTTAACCTAGTCTCTCCTGCGCACGACGCGCACCAGTCAGCGCCGTCCGCGTTTGTGCCGGAAGTTTTCGCCGACGGCCAGACGAAAACCTGCAAAACCGGCGAAACCTGTGCCGCTGTCTCGAATGCCGATTTCCTCGATGCCGTTTTCCACGCACAGGTCGAGGCGGCCCGCTCGCGCGTGGTCAGTTTCGCCGGGCACCCCGCGACGGTACCGCCGCAGTCCTGGGGCGCGCGTCCGGCTAGTGACGAACTCGTTGGCACGCACAACAACTACTTCACCCTGAGCAGCTTCTACGACGATGAGGCGGGACATTTTCGCCGCACCAAGAAGGCGTTTGCAGGGCTGCACGCGATCATGCTCGACGATCTGGGCAGCAAGGTCGATCGCGCGCGCGTTACCCTCGCGCTGTCGTGGCTCATCGAGACCTCGCCCGGCAATTTCCAAGGGGGGCTGATCCTCGACGAGCCGCTGCGGGATGCGGAAGCGGCTGACCGCCTGATGAAGGCCATCATCGTGGCCGGTTTGTGCGATCCGGGTGCGGGCGGACCGACTGCACGTCTGGCGCGTTTGCCTGTCGGCATCAACGGCAAGCTCGACCCTGTCTTCTCGTGCCGCCTCATCGAGTGGGCGCCCGAGCGTCGCTATTCGGTAAAGACCATTCTCGGCTGCCTGGGCGTCGCCCCCATGCCGCTTGACCGTCTGCCGGCCCGCAATAAGGTCGTCGGTAGCCACGCGCCGCATTCGAGCCCCGATGAGGTGTTTGTCGCCGTGCCCAACGACAACCCCGTTCTCGTGGAGCTCCGCGCGCAGGGGCTGTACAAGAAGGCGCTCGGCAATGGTAAGCATGACGTCACTTGTCCTTGGTGCTCGGAACATACTGCCGAGGTTGACGGCGGGACGGCGTATTTCGAGCCGGGTGACGGCTTTCCCGTTGGCGGCTTCCGGTGCCTGCACTCGCACGGCGATCGCCTCCATATTCACGAACTGCTCGCGTATCTGGGCATCGACCCGATTTTCGCGAGGATGAAGCCCATCCTTCGTGTCCAGGCGGGGGCCCTCGATCTCGTGGTCGATCGCGCCGAGCATCTGCTGGCCCAGACCGGTCGTCACTATCAGTCGGCCGGCCTGATCGTGACGGTTCAAACCAATCCGGCGAATGGCGAAACTGCGGTCGTGCCGGTCACCCAGCGGGCTCTGCTGCGCGCGTTGGCGCGTGTCGCGGACTGGCAGCGTTACGACGCGCGCTCCGACGCATGGAAGTTCATCGATCCGCCGGAAAAGCACAACGCGGTCCTGTTCGACATGACGGACTACCCGCACCTGCCGGTACTGCGTGGGCTCGCGCGCCAGCCCTACCTGCGCAACGACGGCGCCATTGTTACCGCAGCGGGATACGACCCCGCGACCGGCTTTTTTGGTGCTTTTGAGGCCCGCCAGTACAACATTCCGGATCATCCGACGCGTGACGACGCGCTCAGCGCGCTCGCCGTGCTTGAAGACGCATTGACCGAGGTCGCCTTCGACGCCGACATCGATCGTGCAGCCGCACTCTCGGCCATGCTGACGGCGTCCGTTCGCGCCAGTCTCCCGACGGCGCCGGCCTTTCTTGTCGCGGCACACGCGATCGGTAGCGGAAAGTCGTTCTTGGCGCGCATCATCAGCGCGATGGCGACGCCGCAGAACGTGCCGGGCATCGCGTTCCCCGGCGACGCGGACGAAATGCGCAAGACCCTGATCGCGCTGCTCATCAAGAGCCCGGCCGTCATCAACTTTGATGACCTGAATGGCGACATCTTGCCGAGCGAGGCGCTCAAGACGACCCTGACCGAAGAGTTCATTGGCGGGCGACTCCTCGGCGTGAGTAAGGACGTGACGGCGTCGACGCGCACGCTGATGCTCTTCTCCGGCAACAACGTGGCACCGGTGCGCGACATGGCCCGGCGCGTGCTGACGATTCGTCTCGATCCTCGTTGCGAAAACCCGGTGGCGCGCGCCTTCAAACGCCCGCATCTCGATGCTGAGCTTCGCGACGACCGCCCGAAGTACGTGGCAGCCGCTTTGACGATCAGCCGCGCCTGGTTTCAGGCCGGTTGCCCGATGTCGCCCGTCAAGCCGTTGGCCTCGTATCAGCGCTGGTCCGAGTGGTGTCGGCAGCCGCTCTTGTGGCTGGGGCAGCCCGATCCCGCGTCGCGTCTCTTCGAGCAGCTTGCGCATGACCCAGATGCGGAGCTTCTCGGCCGCGTCCTGATTGGCTGGCAGGAGGCGCACGGCAATACGCCGATGTTGCTGCGCGATGTCGTTCGCCATGCCGAGTGCAGCGGTCACCCGGACTTTCTGGAGGCGTTGCGCGATGTAGCGGAGGAGCGGGGCCTGATAAACCGGCGTCGTCTGGGATGGTGGCTCAAGCGCAACGTCGGACGCATCATCGCGGGGCGCAAGTTTGAGCGCTGCGGCAGAGCACGTGGAGCAGAGTCCTGGCGCGTTGTGCAGGTTTCGCAGGTTTCGCAGGTTTCTCAGGAGCCTCTGCAGAAAACTGTCAGCGTGACTGATCAAGCAGCATCGACAGTGACGGCCATTGGCGGCCAGCCTGAGGGCGCAGCACGTTGGAGCAATCCGGCGATGATGGAGACGTTCTAATGGGCGCCCCGGAGTTCCTGGACCAGCTCAATGCCGAAGGTCTTGTGGTTGTGGGCGACGGCGACCACCTGTGGGTCGGGCCACGTGATCGTCTTACGGACGGCCTGCGCGAGCAGATCACGTGCTTCAAGGCCCAAATGCTGGGTCTGGTTGCGCATCGCCACTGGATGGTCGCGTTGCCCGATAGAACGATCCTGTTCACGGTGCCGCAAGGAATGACGCGCGCGGAGGTGCTGCAGCACTATCCGACCGCCCTCGATGCGCAGCCGCGACGGGGCGTTTGAGGGCCGTAGCTCGACGAGCGGACTGGGGGGGCGGTCCGCTCCCTCTTTCTTGTGCACAGGGCGGCTACACGGGGGGAGTGGTTCGCAAGAGCGCTCTGGTACGCACGCAGTACGCACCCCCTTCGCGCGCGCGAGGCCCCTCGGGCTCGACTTGTAGCGTGCGGCGATCGGCATACGGGCCAGCAACTGTACCTTTTGTCCGAGTTCGCCAGTACCAGCGCCGCGAGGCGCGGCCGCTCGGGTGATTGTGCTGCGTCCCGTAACCATCGGCGCCGAAGCGCGCCATGTCCTGAGTAATCCGGTCCGGCAGGTCGACGAGCAGCATCACCGAGCCCGGCAGGCGCGACGAATAACTGCCCTCGCCGACAATCTGGCCGGCCTTGACGTAGATGAGGCGGAAGGTCGCGATAAACCTGCGCAAGGGGCGCTAGGTCGCGGGGGGTGTCGATGCGTTGGTCGGTGAGCTGGTTTCCGCCGAGGGCGACGAAGCCGTTGTAGAGGCGCGATCCGAGTACGGAGGCGGCGAGTCGTCCAGCACGAACACCAAGGTACCGTTGCGCGAGGTCCGCAAGAGCCGTTCGTCCAAGGTCGCGTTGGTGTTCGGTGGTGTCGGGTTGGGTGTCGGGTTGGGTGTCGAGGTGGGCATAGGGGGCGTCCGGCGAGGGGGGCGGCGGCGGGGTTACGGCATCGCTGCGCGGTTGTCCAGCAGCGACTCCAGCAGCAGCGATGCCGCGTCCAGCGGGTCCGTTTCCTGCAGCAGGTGCTCCGCGGTCAGATTCTCCTCGCCCAGCGCTTCCCCGGACGCGAGCCGCGTCAGGCGCAGCGGCCCCATCGCGTCCTCCAGTTGCAGCAAGAGGTAGGCCGGCTCCACGATCGTCTTCACGCGCAGACCGTTGTCCAGCCCCCAGCGCATCAGGCTCAGGCAATACAGGGCGTGCGGGCTCGCGCCCCAATCCGTCTTGCGCAGGAAGCTCGCTGCGGCCTGGTTGAGCGGGTGCTGATTGGCCTGCTCGGTCGCTGACAGTTGCGCTCGGTCGGTTGGCACGGATGATCTCCAGTAGGTGCGGCAGGTCGGCGACGTGATCGACCTTGCCCGTCATCACCGGCGAGCCGTCGGGCTTGACCTTGTCGATGACGAGGATCTGATTGTCGAAGGTACGTGCCGTACTTGGCGTACTCCTTGCCGCTGATGCCGATGTTCGCTCTCACATTGTAGTCGGCGCCGATCTTGTCCCACCACGCTTTGAAGGCGGGGCGGCCGGCGGCCATGCCTTCGCCGACGATCGCCGCCAGCCGCCCGCGGGGGGCGAGGCGCTTCAATGCCTGCTCGATGCGCTTGGCGCCGTTCATCGTGTTGCACGCCATTTCGGCCCACACGGCGAGGGCTCCACCATCACGTCGTCGGCGCTCAGGGCGCCACCCAATTGGCGATGAAGGGGAGCATCGGCAGCGTCGAATACGAGGGGCTCGGGATTGCCAGGAATGGCATGGAGCCGATCGTGGTACGCACTCGGTACGCACCCCTTACGCGCGCGTGAACCGGTAGCGCGGCGTTTGTCATAGGGCGTTGTCTTGCCGTTCCGCCCGCTTCCCGCAGGTACAATCCCGCTCTTTGAATGAGACTGAGGTCTAGCGCCGTGACCACAGCGGTCGATCCCTTCATCCTGCGCTGGCAGAAAGCCGGCGGTAGCGAACGCGCGAACTACCAACTCTTCCTCACTGAGCTCTGCGCGCTACTCGACCTCCCGCAACCCGAACCGGCCGGCGACGACACCCGCGACAACGCCTACGTGTTCGAGCGCCGCGTCGTGATGCGCCGGCCCGACGGCAGCAGCAACAACGGCTTCATCGACCTCTACCGGCGCGGCGCCTTCGTGCTGGAGGCCAAACAGACCGGCAAGACGCTCGATTCTTCCGGATGGGACAAGGCGATGCTGCGCGCCCACAACCAGGCCGACCAGTACGCGCGCGCACTGCCCGCTGACGAAGGCCGCCCGCCCTTCATTCTGGTCACGGATGTCGGCCGCAACATTGAGCTGTACGCCGAGTTCAGTCGCTCCGGCGCGACCTACACGCCCTTCCCCGACCCACGCAACCACCGCATCCGCCTCGAAGACCTGCGCCGCGAGGACATCCGCGAGCGCTTGCGAACGGTGTGGCTCGACCCGCTCGCGCTCGATCCGGCACGGCGCTCGGCACGCGTCACGCGCGAGATCGCCGACCGCCTCGCGACCCTTGCCAAGTCGCTCGAAGCCGCCGGGCACGCGCCGCAGAAGGTGGCCGGCTTCCTGATGCGAGCGCTGTTCACGATGTTCGCCGAGGACGTCGGCCTGCTGCCGGTTCGCAGCTTCACCGACCTGCTGCTGAGCCTGAAGGATTCGCCGCTCACCTTCGCGCCGATGCTCGAACACCTGTGGCAGAACATGAACGTCGGCGGCTTCTCGCCCATCCTGCGCGGCAACGTGCTGCGCTTCAACGGCGGGCTGTTTTCAGACGCCACCGCGATCCCGCTCGACCGCGACCAGCTCGAACTCCTGCTGAAAGCCTCGCAGGCTGACTGGCGCTACGTCGAGCCGGCGATCTTCGGCACTCTGCTCGAACGGGCGCTTGATTCGCGCGAACGCCACAAGCTCGGCGCGCACTACACGCCGCGCGCCTACGTCGAACGTCTCGTGCTGCCCACCGTCATCGAGCCGCTGCGCAGCGAATGGAAGGAAGTCCAGACCGCCGCGCTCGCCTTCGAGCAGCAGGGCAAGCACAAGGAAGCCGTCGCCGAGATTCGTGCCTTCCACCGCCACCTGTGCGACGTGCGCGTGCTTGACCCGGCCTGCGGCAGCGGCAATTTCCTGTACGTCACACTGGAACACCTGAAGCGTCTCGAAGGCGAGGTGCTCAACGTGCTGCATGACCTCGGCGAATCGCAAGGTCTGCTGGAGCTCGAAGGCGTCACCGTCGACCCGCACCAGTTCCTCGGGCTAGAAATCAACCCGCGCGCCGCGAAGATCGCCGAGATGGTGCTGTGGATCGGCTACCTGCAATGGCACTTCCGCACCCACGGCTCGGTGAGCCCGCCCGAGCCTGTGCTGCGCGACTTCCGAAACATCCAGCACCGCGACGCGCTGATCGAATATGACTGCGAGGAAATCGTGACCGACGCGGCGGGCCGCCCGGTCACGCGTTGGGATGGCGTCACCTACAAACCCAGTCCCGTCACCGGCGAGCCGATTCCGGACGAGCGCGCGCAGATCGTGCAGGTGCGCTACGCGAATCCCCGCAAGGCGGAGTGGCCGCAAGCGGATTTCATCGTGGGGAATCCTCCTTACATCGGTGCTCGTCGCATCCGTCAGGCGCTCGGAGATGGGTATCTCTCAGCCCTACGGAGTACCTACGCGGAAGTTCCCGAGCATGCCGATTTAGTCATGTATTGGTGGGCGATCGCCTCGGACGCTGTCGGAGCACGCGCCGCCCAGAGTTTCGGCTTGATTACAACGAACAGTCTGAGGCAGAGCTTCTCGAGGAAAGTTATTGAAACCTCATTCGAGCGCAATCCGGCCTTGGGAATCAGATTCGTGGTACCCGATCATCCTTGGGTAGACAGCTCAGATGGCGCCGCAGTAAGGGTCGCGCTGACAACAGTTAGCGCGGACTCGTCGCCCGGGGTCGTCGCGCGTGTTGTGCGGGAGCGCCCTGCGGGTGACGGGGAAATCGAGGTCGATCTCACATTCGAATCCGGGCATATCACTCCGAATCTGACCATCGGGGTAGATCCGGGTCAGGCGCGAGCATTGAAAGCCAACCGGTCGATGGCGTGCGTCGGATACCAGCTGACGGGGCAAGGTTTTGTGGTCACTGAGGAGCAGGCCAAGAAGTTGGAAGACGGCGGCAACCTTCACGGTATCGTGCGTCCATTAATGACTGGCCGCGACATCACACAACGATCCCGGGGGCTGTACGCAATCGATCTTTTTGGCCTGAGCGAAGCTGACCTTTTGCGCCGTTACCCCAGCGTTTACCAATGGGTTGTCGAATGGGTGAAGCCTGAGCGGGATCACAATAACCGGACGGCGCTGCGAGCGCGTTGGTGGATATTCGGAGAAGCCCGAAGCACGTTTAGACCCGCTCTTCTTGACGTCTCGTCTATCGCTGTGACATCGCTGACAGCGAAACATCGAGTCTTTGTCAAAGTCCCTGCCGATACTATCTGCGACAGCACGACGGTGATGTTTGCCATGGACGATCTCGGCACACTTTCGAGCCGCATTCACGTCTGTTGGGCGCTAGCGGCAGGGGGAACCCTTGAAGATCGGCCGCGTTACAACAAGAACGTCTGCTTCGAGACCTTCCCCTTCCCCGATGCGACCCTCGACCAGCAAGCTCGTATCCGCGACCTCGCCGAACAGCTTGACGCCCATCGAAAGCGCCAACAAGCGCAGCACCCGGACCTCACGCTGACCGCTATGTACAACGTGCTCGAAAAGCTGCGGAGCGGCGAGGTGCTGTCGGCGAAGGACAAGGCGATCCACGAGCACGGGCTGGTGTCGGTGTTACGGGAGCTGCATGACGCGCTCGACGCCGCGGTGTTCGACGCCTACGGTTGGAACGACCTCGCCACCGCCCTGGTCGGCCGCCCCGGCGCGACCACCCCGCTGCCAGACAAGCCGGAGGCACTGGCCGACGCAGAGGGAGAGTTGCTGCGCCGCCTCTTCGAACTCAATGCCCAACGCGCCGCCGAGGAAGCGCGCGGTCTAGTGCGCTGGCAGCGCCCCGAATACCAGAACTCCGGCGCTGCCGTGCCGCAACAGTTCGAGGTTGAGCTTGGTGAGATGGACGAGGTCGAGGTCACTCCTGCCGTGCCCGCCGGCAAACTAGCATGGCCGAAGAACATGCGTCAGCAGGTCGCCGTCGTGCGTGCCATGCTCGTCCGACAGAGACTACCGCTGGAGGCGATCGCCGGTCAGTTCAAGCGCTCTCCGAAGGCCGCTGTGCTCGCCGTGCTAGAGGCCCTGGAAGAGCTCGGCATGGTGCGGCGCGAAGGTGAGGCGTACGGTCTCCAAGGCTAGGAAGCTGTGACGCTGGTCACGGTTGTAGGAGTCCGGGCGGTCGCGTGTCGGGGCGGGGATGCACCCTGTGTTCGCCAAAGCGACCGAAAGTGGGCTGTAGCGCTGGGGGGCATTCGACGAACGGGTGCGGCTATTCGGCGACTGTTAATGGAGCGAGCCCAAGGCAGTCCCTGAGATTTCGGCCGCTAAGGGCATTTGAGCGCGGCGGCGATATCGCCGAGCAAGCGCGCTTCCCGGCCGGTAATGTCGTCGGATTGGAGCAGGCACCGCAAGATGGCGCACAGCGTCGGTGGCTGGACTTTCTGGTTGAGCAGTCGAGTGCGACCGGTCGCGACATGCAATTCCAGATCGGCGACGTCAAGCATCTCCAGGCTGCTGAAATCCACCCAGGTGGGCTTTGGGAATTGCCCCCCCGGCACGCCGACGAAATAACCAGCGCGTGGAGGGCCAAGCGAGCAGGCGGGGTTTTCCGTCAAGCCGTTCGGCTTGGATGTAAATACGGCGGTCAAAGCGTCGCCGCAACCGTCCACCGCAAGCACCACGACGAACTTTCGACGGCATTCCCCTGTCTGCTGGTCGAGGTAATAGCAGTCGTCCTGCCAAATCTGGCCAGGGGCTGCGGGGGCTTTCGCCATTAGCCTGGTAGGGCAGCGCTGCGGGCAGCTTTGAGTGCCGCGAGGTACATGGCCCGTTCATGCGCCACGGTCAGCAGCTCTTCCCGTTCTGCTACATCGTCACCGACGGCGAGCTTGTACGGAATGACTTGGTGGGCGCCTTGCCCTTGCCTCCAGACCTTGTCCCACGCTCCGTTTTGCTCGTGAGTCACATCGATCATTTTCGGCGAGAACTCGGCGCGGAAGCGATCCGCAAGGCCATTCATGATGCGGAGCTGCCGAGGCGTAAAGTCTTCGGCGTCGAATGTCACGCCCTCGTTGACCTTGACCGTTTCCCGCATGTAGTCGATGACCTTCTCTGGTTCGATATGCACGACGCGACACAAGTCTTCGCTCATTTCGTCCCATTCCTCCATCAGCTCGATGGGTACAGGGCCGAACTTCCAAGCCTGATACTCGACGCCGGTAACGCTTTTCCCGGTCTGGCGGAAGTGCTCGAAGTCGAGGAGGTAGAGCAGCTTGAATAGCTTTATCTTGCCGCAATGGCGCACGTTCGCCGCGAAGAACACGACTGCGTTAATCAGGCGGTTGCGGTTCAGATTTGTCATGGTGCGCAACACCAATTGAATACGGTTGTGACCCGGCGGCCGGCTCGGGGCGATGGTATGGCGAAAGCAAGCGGGGCGTCAATTCAGTGTAGGCCGTGTGCCTCGCGCTGAAAACACGCCGTATGACTGTGGGCGACAAGCCGTCGGAAACTGACCGAGCCGAACCAGTGTCGTAGGTGTTGAAGAGGCGGCCTGCTAGCCCGGCGCTAGCCCGACAAAAATGAAAAGGGGCCTGCATCGCTGCAAGCCCCTGAATTCGTTGGTGGTGATGGGCAGAATCGAACTGCCGACCTATGGGTTATGAATCCATCGCTCTAACCGTCTGAGCTACATCACCGCCTAGAGCCTGCTAATATAACGGCTCAGGAAACTCTGCGTCAACATGCAACGATGAAGAAACTTTACATCCGCACTTTCGGCTGCCAAATGAACGAGTACGACTCCGACAAGATGGCGGACGTGCTCGGGGCGACCGAGGAACTGGTCAAGACCGACAACCCGGAAGAAGCGGACGTGATCCTCTTCAATACCTGCTCGGTGCGCGAGAAGGCGCAGGAGCGGGTGTTCCACGATCTGGGCCGGGTCAAGCATCTCAAGCAGACCAACCCGAACCTGATCATCGGCGTCGGCGGCTGCGTCGCGAGCCAGGAAGGTGCGGCGATCGTTGCGCGCGCCCCTTACGTCGACGTCGTGTTCGGCCCGCAGACGCTGCACCGCCTGCCGCAGCTGATCGCCGAGCGGCGCTACAGCGGCAAGTCGCAGGTCGACATCTCCTTCCCTGAGATCGAGAAGTTCGACAACCTGCCGCCCGCGCGCGTCGAAGGGGCGAGCGCCTTCGTGTCGATCATGGAAGGCTGCTCGAAGTACTGCACCTACTGCGTCGTGCCTTATACGCGTGGCGAGGAGGTGTCGCGCCCGCTCGAGGACGTCCTTACCGAGGTCGCCGGCCTCGCCGACCAAGGCGTTAAGGAAGTGACGCTGCTCGGGCAGAACGTCAATGCCTGGCGCGGCCCCTACACGCGCGACGGCTCGGACATCGGCGACTTCGCCTTCCTGCTCGAATGCGTCTCCGAAGTGCCCGGCATCGAGCGCATCCGCTACACGACTTCGCACCCGCGCGAGATGACGCCGCGGATGTTCGAGGCCTACGCGAAGCTGCCGAAACTCGTCAGCCACCTGCATCTGCCGGTCCAGTCCGGTTCCGACCGCATCCTGGCGGCGATGAAGCGCGGCTACTCGATCCTCGAATTCAAGTCCGTGGTGCGTAAGCTCCGCGCGGCGCGGCCTGACCTCTCGCTGTCCTCAGACTTCATCGTCGGCTTCCCCGGCGAGACCGAGGAGGATTTCGAGAAGACCATGAAGCTCATCGAGGAAGTCGGTTTCGACGCCTCCTTCAGCTTCGTCTTCAGCCCGCGCCCGGGTACGCCCGCCGCCGATCTCGAAGACCCCGTGCCGCAGGAAACCAAGCTGCGCTGGCTCGCGCGGCTGCAAAAGCGCATCGACGAGCAGGCGCAGGCGATCAGCCGGGCGATGGTCGGGCGTGTCGAGCGCGTGCTCATCGAAGGCACCTCGCGCAAGGACGAGAACGAGCTCGCCGGACGTACGGACAACAACCGCGTCGTCAATTTCGCCGGCAATTCTCGCTTGATCGGCCAATTCGTCGACGTCACGATCACTGGCGCGCTGCCGCACAGCTTGCGCGGCGAAATCGTGACCCGGGAGATCTGAATGGGGCGACCCACTGAAGTGGTGCTGGAGCCGCTCGACAACGAGCGGCTGGCGAACCTGTGCGGCGCGTTGGACGACAACCTGCGCCAGATCGAAACCGCTTACGACGTGACGATCGCGCGGCGTGGCGAACGCTTCACGGTGCAGGGCGAGACGGCCCAGACGCAGCTCGCGGCGAAGGCGCTGCGCGAGTTCTACGAGCAGGCGGGCGAGCATCTGTCCGTCGACGACATCCAGCTCGGCCTGATCGAGCTCGCCAACCGTCGCGCGTCGGATGCGCGGGCGCCGGCGCTAATGACGCGCAAGACCGAGCTCCACGGCCGCACGCCGCGCCAGGTCGACTACCTGAAGAACATCCAAGCGCACGACATCACCTTCGGCATCGGCCCGGCCGGCACCGGCAAGACCTACCTCGCGGTCGCCAGCGCGGTCGACGCCTTCGAGCGCCAGTTGGTCGAACGCATCATCCTGACGCGCCCCGCGGTCGAAGCGGGCGAGCGGCTGGGCTTTCTGCCGGGCGACCTCGCGCAGAAGGTCGATCCCTACCTGCGCCCGCTCTACGACGCGCTCTACGACCTGATGGGCTTCGACCGCGTCGCCAAGCTTTTCGAGCGCGGCAGCATCGAGATCGCGCCGCTCGCCTTCATGCGCGGCCGGACGCTGAACCACGCCTTCATCATCCTCGACGAGGCGCAGAACACGACGCCCGAGCAGATGAAGATGTTCCTCACCCGCATCGGCATCGGCGCAAAAGCGGTCGTCACGGGCGACCTCACGCAGGTCGACCTGCCGCGCGGCCACCGCAGCGGGCTGCTCGAAGCGCGCGAAGTGCTCGCGGCCGTGCGCGGCATCGCGTTCACCGAATTCCAGAAGGAAGACGTCGTGCGCCACCCGCTGGTCGCGCGCATCGTCGAAGCCTACGACAACCAGGCGGCCCGCGCCGCGCAGGCCCTCGCGGCCAAGAAGGAGCAGGGCGCTTGAGCATCGCAACACCGCCGCATCTCGACCTCACGATCCAGAAGGCCATCGGCAAGGCCAACCGCGAGCAAGCACCATCCTCGCACGACATCCGTCGCTGGGCGCTCGCCGCGCTGCAGGGCGACGCGGAAGTCACGGTGCGCCTCGTCGGCGCCACTGAGGGACGCGAACTCAACCGCGACTTCCGCGGCAAGGATTACGCCACCAACGTGCTGACCTTCGTCTATGGTGAGGGTGAGGCGCTGCCGCAGGAGGCCGAGATGCCGCTGATGGGCGACCTCGTGCTGTGCGTGCCGGTCGTCGTGCGTGAAGCCACCGAGCAGGGCAAGCCGCTGGATGCGCACTTTGCCCATCTCGTCGTGCACGGGATGTTGCACTTGCAAGGCTATGATCACGAGGTCGCCGACGAGGCCGAGGAGATGGAAGCGCTCGAAACGCATATCCTCGCCGCTCTCGGTTATCCTGACCCTTACGCCTGACCGCCGCCTTTCGATCATCGAGTCCATGGATTCCTCCTCACCCCGACCTAGTCTGCTCGAACGACTTTCCGCCCTGCTGACACGCGCCCCGGACGACCGCGAAGAACTCGTCGCCCTGCTGCATTCGGCCTTCGAGCGCCAACTGCTCGACGCCGACGCGATGTCCATCATGGAGGGCGCCCTCCAAATGTCCGAGCTGCAAGTCGGCGACGTCATGATCCCGCGCCCGCAGATGGACGTGATCCGGCTCGACGATCCGATCGAAAGCATCGTCCGCCACGTGATCGATACCGGCCATTCGCGTTTCCCGGTGATCGGCGACGGCAAGGACGACATCGTCGGCATCTTCCTCGCGAAGGATCTGCTGCGCTACTTCGCCGGCCACGCCTTTGACCTGCGTTCGGCGCTGCGCCCTGCGGTCTTCGTGCCCGAGACCAAGCGCCTGAACGTCCTGCTGCGCGAATTCCGCATCAGTCGCAACCACATGGCGATCGTCGTCGACGAATACGGCAGCATCGCCGGCCTCGCGACCATCGAGGACGTCCTCGAACAGATCGTCGGCGACATCGAGGACGAATATGACGACTTCGAGCCCAGCGGCAACATCCAGCTCGATCCTGACGGCCGCTACCGCGTCCAGGCGGTCACCGAGATCTCCGAGTTCAACGCCGCCTTCGGGACGGTCTTCAGCGACGCCGAAGTCGATACCGTCGGCGGGCTCGTCATGCGTGAGCTCGGCCGCGTGCCGCGTCGCGGCGAGATCGTCCTGCTCGACGGCCTGCGCGTGACGGCGGTACGTGTCGACGGCCGTCGTCTGCAAACCTTGCTCGTGCAGCCGGTGGGGCAGCAATACGAGGCGGTCGAAGAGTGACGGGCTCGACCGTGTTGTCGTCCGGCCACGCCGGCGCGTCGTCGCGGGTGTGCGTGGGGCGCTTGGTGTCGGCGATGCTGTTGGGAGCCGGCAGCGTCTTCGCGTACGCACCGTTCGAACTCTATCCTCTCGCGCTCGTCAGCATCGCCATCCTCGTCGGCATGGCGAGCCGGACGCAGGGCAAGCGTGCGACGGCGATGCTCGGCTTCGCCTGGGGCCTCGGCGCTTTCCTCGCGGGCGTGTCCTGGCTCTACATCGCGCTCAACCGCTACGGCGGTATGCCGATGCCCTTCGCGGCCTTCGCGATCCTGCTCTTGAGCGCCTACCTCGCGCTTTTCCCCGCGCTCGTGCTCGGGGTTTACGCCCGTTTCGCCGCTGGCGGCATCCTCAAGCGCGCTGCACTTTTCGCCGGACTGTGGTGTGCCAGCGAACTCCTGCGCGGCTGGCTCTTCACCGGTTTCCCGTGGCTTGCGATCGGCTATTCGCAATCCGCCCCGAGCCCGATGGCGGGCTTCCTCCCGATTCTTGGCGTGTACGGAGTCGGCGCGTTGCTCGCCTTTTGCGCCGCGATGCTCGGGCTCACGCATTGGCGCAATGGCCGCGCCGCCGCGCTGAGCCTCGTTGCCGTCACGCTTGTCCTAGGCGTCGGCGCAGTTCTGCGCCCCCTTCATTGGACTGAGCCGGCGGGTGAGCCGATCCAGGTTGCGCTCATCCAGACCAACGTCGAACAAGGCCTCAAGTGGCGACCCGAGACGCTCGCCGAGCAGCTCGAAAGCAACGCGCGGCTTGCGCTGGCGCAACGGGCCGATCTCGTCGTGATGCCGGAAACGACGCTGCCCCTGCTTGCGGACCGCCTGCCCAACGGCTACCTGGAGGAGCTGGCCGCCGAGATGCGCGCCCGCGCGGGCGATCTCGTGTTGGGCGTATTCCTGCGCGACGCCGCGGGCCATATCTACAATGGGGCCCTCAACGTCGGCCGCTCGCCCTCGCAGACCTACGCCAAGCAGCACCTCGTGCCCTTCGGCGAATACTCCCCGCCGCTCTTCGGCTGGTTCTACCGCCTCGCCGACATCCCGATGTCCGACCAGACCCGCGGCAAGTCCGATCAACCTCCGCTGCGGCTCGGCGACCAGCGCGTCGCGATCAACATCTGCTACGAGGACCTCTTCGGGCGCGAACTGATCCGCAGCCTCCCCGAGGCGACGCTGATGCTCAACATGTCGAACCTCGCATGGTACGGCGACTCTTTCGCGCAGCCCCAGCACCTGCAGATCGCACGCGTGCGGGCGCTCGAGACCGGTCGCCCGATGCTGCGCTCGACCAACACCGGCATGACCGCGGTCGTGCAGCCTGACGGCAGCGTCAGTGAAGTGCTGCCCGCTTTCGAGCAGGGCATCCTGACCACCTCTGTGCGCGGATACCAGGGCCTCACGCCTTACGCCCGCTGGGGCGACGTCGGCGCGCTGGCGATCGCGCTTGCGTCGGTCGCCGCGTCGGTCCTGCCTGCATTGCGTCGGCGTAAAAACGGCTAGAGCGGGGGTAAGGCTCCCCCGTTTTCGTCGCAATTTCCGGCGCAAACTTCGCGCCTTCCCAGAATGCCAGTAAAATCGACGCTTTGCGTCCGCCGCCGGCGCTCTTGCCGTCGCCTAAAGCTGTCGAGAGACCATGTCCCTGCAAAAACCCACCTTCCAGCAAGTCATCCTGACGCTCCAGCAATTCTGGGGCGATCGCGGCTGCGTGCTGCTGCAGCCCTACGACCTCGAAGTCGGCGCCGGCACCTCGCACACCGCGACCTTCCTGCGCGCAATCGGCCCCGAGCCCTGGAACGCCGCCTACGTCCAGCCCTCGCGCCGTCCCAAGGACGGCCGCTACGGCGAGAACCCGAACCGCCTGCAGCACTACTACCAGTTCCAGGTCGTGCTCAAGCCCTCGCCGCTGAACATCCAGGAGCTCTACCTCGACTCGCTGCGAGCGCTCGGCATCGACACCAACGCGCACGACGTGCGTTTCGTCGAGGATGACTGGGAGAACCCGACGCTCGGCGCCTGGGGCCTCGGCTGGGAAGTGTGGCTCGACGGTATGGAAGTCACCCAGTTCACCTACTTCCAGCAGGTCGGCGGCATCGACTGCAAGCCGGTGCTCGGCGAAATCACCTACGGTCTCGAGCGTCTCGCGATGTACCTGCAAGGGGTCGAGAACGTCTATGACCTCGTCTGGGCGGTCTATCCGGACGGCCGCAAAGTCACCTACGGCGACGTCTACCACCAGAACGAAGTCGAGCAGTCGACCTACAACTTCGAGCATGCGAACGTCGACTTCTTCTTCTCGCTCTTCGGCAACTACGAATCTGAAGCTAAGCGCCTGATCGAAATCGGCCTCGCACTGCCTGCCTATGAAATGGTCCTGAAGGCCGCGCACAGCTTCAACATGCTCGATGCGCGCGGTGCGATCTCCGTCACCGAACGCGCCGCCTACATCGGCCGCATCCGCAACCTGTCGCGCGCCGTCGCACAGGCCTACTACGACTCCCGTGAGAGCCTGGGCTTCCCGATGCTCAACACCGCTGCAAACAAGACGGAGGCCGTGTGATGAACGCCTCCCTGCTCGTTGAACTGCTGACCGAAGAACTTCCGCCGAAAGCGCTGCCGCGCCTGGGCGAAACCTTCGCCGCGAAGATCTTCGACGGCCTCAAGGCGCGCGATCTCCTCGCCGAAGACCAGGGCTTCCGCTGGTTCGCCGCGCCGCGCCGCATCGCGATCACCGTGCCGCACGTCCGTGCCGCCGCGCCCGCACGCGAAGTCACCGAGAAGATCATGCCGGTGCAGGTCGCGCTCGACGCCGAAGG
The DNA here is from genome assembly GCF_035254505.1 of Aromatoleum sp. Classification (GTDB taxonomy): domain Bacteria; phylum Pseudomonadota; class Gammaproteobacteria; order Burkholderiales; family Rhodocyclaceae; genus Aromatoleum. The sequence goes on from NZ_DATFAO010000043.1 coordinate 42,688, forward strand.
CCGCCCGACCCCCGCGCTCTTGAAGAAACTCGAAGCCAAGGGCATCGCCGCCGAGGCCGTCGCAAGCTTCGAACGTCGCATGGACGGCAAGGCCGAAGCGCTGTTCTACACCCGCAACGAAGCGGGCGCGACGCTCGACGAAGTGCTCGCAGCCATCGTCCAGGACGCCGTCAAGGCGCTGCCGATCCCCAAGCTGATGCGCTGGGGTGCGGGCGACGCGCAGTTCGTGCGTCCCGTGCATAAGCTCTCGATGCTGCACGGCGAACGCGTCGTGCCGGGCCGCGTGCTCGACCTGGACTCCGATCGCGTCACGCGCGGCCACCGCTTCATGAGCCGTGGCGACATCGCGCTTGCGACCGCCGAAGCCTACGAACCGACGCTGCTCGCCGAAGGCAAGGTGATCCCGCACTTCGCTGAACGCCGCGCCGACATCGAGCGCCAGCTCGTCGCGACGGCGGCCGAGCAGGGCGCGAGCCTCGGCGAATACGCCGACCTCCTCGACGAAGTCACCGCGCTCGTCGAGCACCCGACCGTCTACGTCGGCGAATTCGAAGCCGAATTCCTCGCCGTGCCGCAGGAATGCCTGATCCTGACGATGCGCGCGAACCAGAAGTACTTCCCGCTCTTCGACGCCGCCGGCAAGCTGCTGAACCGCTTCCTGATCGTGTCGAACATGCGCATGTCCGATGCGTCGAACATCATCACCGGCAACCAGCGCGTCGTGCGCCCGCGCCTGTCCGACGCACGCTTCTTCTTCGAGCAGGACCGCAAGCACACGCTCGACAGCCGCCTGCCGCGCCTCGCGCCCGTCGTCTACCACAACAAGCTCGGTAGCCAGTTGGAGCGCGTCGAGCGTCTTGAGCGTCTCGCCGCGGCCATTGCGACCCGCCTGCATGGCGACGCGACCGCCGCCGCCCGCGCCGCTCGCCTCGCCAAGGCCGACCTCGTCACCGATATGGTCGGAGAGTTCCCCGAGCTGCAAGGCATCATGGGGCGCTACTACGCGCTCAACGACAAGGAAGGCGAAGTCGTCGCCGACGCGATTCAGTCGCACTACCAGCCGCGTTTCGCCGGCGATGCGCTGCCCGCGGGCAACGTCGCCTGCGCCGTCGCGCTGGCCGACAAGCTCGATGCGCTCGTCGGCTTCTTCGGCATCGGCCAGTTGCCGACCGGCGACAAGGACCCATTCGGCCTGCGCCGTGCTGCGCTCGGCGTGCTGCGCATCCTGATCGAAAGCCCGCTGCCGCTCGACTTGGCCGAACTCATCGGCGATGCCGTCGCCGGCTTCAAGCCCGGTCTCCTCACCGCGCAAGGCTTCGAAGCGCAGCTCCTCGACTTCATGTTCGAGCGCCTCAAGAACCTGCTGCGCGACGCCGGCCATACGGTCGACGTCGTCGACGCGGTGCTCGCGCTGCGCCCGACGCGCATGGACCTCGTCCCCGCGAAGCTCGACGCCGTGCGCACTTTCCGCGCGCTGCCCGAAGCCGAAGCGCTTGCCGCCGCCAACAAGCGCATCGTCAACATCCTCAAAAAGGTCGAAGGCGAACTGCCCGAACCGGATGTCGCGCTGCTCCAGGAAGACGCCGAGAAGGCGCTGTTCCACCGCGTTGTCGAGGTCGCGCCGCTCGTGCGCTCGCACACCGCGAACGAGGATTACACCGACGCGCTGTGTGTGCTCGCCGGTCTGCGTGCCGAGGTCGATGCCTTCTTCGACGGCGTGATGGTGATGGCCGAGGAACCGCTGACGCGTCAGAACCGCCTGGCGCTGCTGCGCCAGCTCGCCGGCCTGATGAACCAGGTCGCGGACCTCTCGCGCCTGTCCGCCTGACGGAGCCGTCCCATGCCGCAGAAGCTGATCATCCTGGACCGCGACGGAGTCATCAACCTGGACTCCGACCAGTTCATCAAGTCGCCCGACGAGTGGAAGCCGATCCCCGGCTCGCTCGAAGCGATCGCTCGCCTCAACCAGTGGGGCTGGCGCGTCGTCGTCGCATCGAACCAATCGGGCGTCGGTCGCGGCCTCTTCGGCATGGACACCCTCAACGCCATCAACGAGAAGATGGTGAAAAGCCTCGCCCAGGTCGGCGGCCGGCTCGACGCGATCTTCTTCTGCCCGCACGCCGCGGACTCGACCTGCGACTGCCGCAAGCCCAAGCCGGGGCTGTTCCTGCAGATCGCCGAGCGTTTCAACGTCGTGCTCGAGAACGTCCCCTGCGTCGGCGACAGCCTGCGTGACTTGCAGGCGGGTGTCGCAGTCGGCTGCAAGCCTTATCTGGTCCTCACCGGCAAGGGGCAGAAGACCCGCGATGACCCAGCGCTGCCCGAAGGTACGCTCATCTATCCCGATCTCGCGGCCGTTGTCGCCGATCTCACTGCCTGAAGGATATCGTGGTCCTCCTGCGTTCCCTGCTGTTCGCGATCGTCCTCGCGATCGTCACGCCGCCCTACGCGATCTTCGGCTGGCTCGCCTTCCCGTTCCCGCCCCGTGTGCGCCACCGGATCATCACCTCCTGGGTGCCGCTCGTGATGTGGTTCGTGTGGCACCTGCTCGGTATCCGCTTCAAGGTTATCGGACGCGAGAACATTCCCGCCGTGCCCTCGGTGATCCTCTCCAAGCACCAGTCGGCGTGGGAAACCATGGCGCTGCAGGTCATCTTTCCGCCGCTGTGTTTCGTGCTCAAGCGCGAACTGCTGCGAGTGCCGTTCTTCGGCTGGGCGCTGGCCCAGATCCCCGGTATCGCGATCGATCGCACTGCCGGCAAGGATGCCCTGTCGACGGTGGTCAAGCAGGGCAAGGCGCGCCTGTCCGAAGGCTTCTGGGTCGTCGTGTTCCCCGAAGGGACACGGACGGCGCCGGGCACCTCGCGGCGCTACAAGCCCGGCGGTGCGGTGCTCGCCAAGCAGGCCGGCGTGCCGGCCGTGCCCGTCGCCCACAACGCCGGCGAATTCTGGCGCCGCAATGCCTTCCTGAAGTATCCCGGCGAGATTACAGTAAGCATCGGGCCGGCGATCGACACCGCGGGCCTGAGCTCCAGCGCGATCAATTCGCAGGCGTCGCAGTGGATCGAAGGCGAGATGCGCCGGCTCTTCCCGCAGCATTATGTCGGAGCGCCGGACGTCGCCGAGGCGCCGAACGGTAGCCAGGAAAGCGTCTGACGGCCCGCCCTGCGGGCCGGTCGGCGAAAGGAACGTGTCATCGGAGGGCTCGCAGATGATGGACCGCAGGGGCAGGATTTCACGGCAGGCGCAGGAAGCCCAGATACAGGCTTCCCGCGCCGGCCGCTTTCGCCTGCTGCGCTACTTCACGCTGGCGAGCCTCGTCGCCTTCGCCATCGTCGGCCTCGTCCTGTTCTTCCTTCAGCGGGGCGAGGAATCGTTCTTCGCCGACGTCCAGCGCGAGCAGGCTGTTTTCCTTGCCCATGCGCAGACCGATCTCGCCGACAAGCAGGAGCGGAGCGCGCGCGAGAACCTGCTTGCAGTGCATGAAGGGAGCCACGTTGCGCTGACGCGCATCGTCGCCAACGTGCTCTGGAAGTCCGACATCGGGCCACTCATGGCGCGGGTCCGGGAACTTCCGATCGACGGCTGCCGCAGCCAGCCTCAGGCCGGTGCGGAAGGTGATGGCGTCGCACGCCGCCAATGCTTCGTCGAGCTCGGCCAACGGATCGCCGCCTTGCCCGGCTTTGCCGAACTCGATACCAAGGCCTTCGTGGCAATGCACGCGAGCAACGTCTTCAAGATCAAGGTCTTCGACCTGCGCGGCATCACGATCTATTCGTCCGAACGCGCCCAGGTCGGCGAAGACAAGGCCGACAACCGTGGCTGGCAGCTCGCAATGTCCGGTCAGCCGGCCAGTGAGCTCACGCACCGCGACCGCTTCAGTTCTTTCGAAGGCGTGGTCGAGAACCGCGACCTGATCTCCAGCTACGTCCCCGTGCGCGAGGCGGACAGCCACAAGGTCGTCGGCGTCTTCGAGATCTACTCGGACGCCACCGCCTTCCTCGACCGGATCAAGACCGCGTCCGGCGAGATCGCCCAGCTCGCCGCCGACAACCAGAAGAATCTTGCCGCGCAAGCGGCCGAGAACGAGGAGAAGGTTTCGACGAGTTCCGATCGCTTCCTGGTGATCGTCGGCGGCCTGCTCGTACTGCTTTACGCCGCTCTGCTGCTGATCGTGCGCTACGGTCAGCGCGTCATCGACCTGCAGGTGCATGCGCAAGAACGCGCGACCGAACGCGAGGATCGGTGGCACCGCGAGAAGATGGCTGCGCTCGCGACGATGGCGGCCAACGTGTCACATGAAGTCGGCAACCCACTCGCGACGATCTCGATGATGGCCCAGGAGATTCAGCGGCAGAGGGACAAGAACGAGTGCGTGACATGCAAGCCGGCGGAGATTCTCGAACAGACACGCCGCATTGCCGGCATGACGCGCCATATCTCCGATTTCGCCGCCGCCCATCGCGAAAACCGCGAGCTCGTCGACATCAACCAGATGGTCAAGGCGGTCCTGGACTTCCTCAGCTTCGACCGCCGCTTCCGCTCGATCGAGGTCGAATTCCGTGCCGCCGAGGACCTTCCGGCGCTGAGCGTCATTCCCGACTATCTCAACGAAGTCCTCATGAATGTGCTGCAGGCCTGCACTGAATGTCCGGCCGGTCCCACCGCACGCGCTGGCCGAATACTGGTCGAAACCTTGGCGCGGAACGACTCCGCCGTGATCCGCATCAGCTGCGAATGCACGCAGCCCGGCGTGTGCGCCGAACACGATCCCTTCCAGGACACGCGCTTCGAGATCGTGCGTCGGCGCGTCGGGGGAATGGGGGGCAGCGTCGCGCAAGTCGGCGCCTCGGTCGAAATCACGCTTCCCTTCGCCTCATCCTGCACGGCGCCGACCTGATCGCGGCGCCCGGTTTCCGCGCGCCGCCGCGCCTGCCGTAAAATCACCGTTTTGCCGTTAGCGCTGGGCTTTTCCACCCAGCGCGTCTGTGATCAAGGAACTGAGAGATGTCGTCCGGACTGAGCAACGAAGACGCTCGCAACTACATGCACAAACTGCTCAAGGCGATGCACCAGATGGGCGGTTCGGACCTCTTCATCTCGGTCGATTTCCCGCCCAGCATGAAGGCGCATGGCACCATGAAGGCACTCAGTCAGCAACGCCTGACGTCCGACGTGACGCGCTCGCTCGCCTACAGCCTGATGAACGAACGTCAGCGCACCGAATTCGACGCGGAGTTCGAATGCAACTTCGCGATCTCGCTCCCGGATGTCTGTCGCTTTCGCGTCAATGTGTTCGTCCAGCAACAGAACGTGGGCATGGTGATCCGCACGATCGCTTCGGAGATTCCGAGCATCGACAAGCTCGCCCTGCCGAACGTGCTGCGCGAGATCATCATGACCAAGCGCGGGCTGGTGTTGGTGGTCGGTGGCACCGGCTCGGGCAAGTCGACGACGCTCGCGGCGATGATCGATCACCGCAACAGCAGCTCGCCCGGCCACATCATCACGGTCGAGGATCCCGTCGAGTACGTGCACAAGAACAAGCAGTGCCTGATCACCCACCGCGAAGTCGGCGTCGACACGCACTCGTGGGAGCATGCGCTGAAGAACACGTTGCGCCAGGCGCCGGACGTGATCCTGATCGGCGAGATCCGCGACCGCGAAACGATGGAGCACGCGATCGCCTTCGCCGAAACCGGTCACCTGTGCCTCGGGACGCTACATGCCAACAACGCCAATCAGACGATCGACCGCATCGTCAATTTCTTCCCCGAGGAGCGCCGTAACCAGCTGCTGATGGACCTCTCCTCCAACCTGCGGGCGATCGTGTCGCAGCGCCTGATCCGGACCGAGGACGGCAACGGCCGCAAGGCCGCGATCGAGGTGCTGCTCAATACCCCGACGATCTCCGAGATGATCTTCAAGGGCCAGTTCCAGTCGATCAAGGAGATCATGGCCAAGTCGCGCGAACTTGGCATGTGCACCTTCGATCAGGCGCTCTTCGACCTCTACAACGCGGGATTCATCAGCTACGAGGAGGCGATCCGCAATGCCGATTCGGCCAACGAGCTGCGACTGCAGATCAAGCTCAAGGCCGACCGCGCGCAACCGGGCCTCGAGTCGTCCGGGGGGCTGAGTCTTTCGATCGAGGAAGAGAAGCCGGACGAAGACGAGGAGGGTGCGCCGGGCAAGGCGACGGTCTAGAATATGAGGAAATAAGGGCGCGAGGAGACGAAAAAGGGGACTGCATGCGCCATTCGGCCCCCGCAAAATCAAAAAGCCCCACAGGTGATCCTGTGGGGCTTTTTATTGCTGCGGCCGCCGGTTACGGGAACCGGCAGGTCACATCAATTAGGCAGCCTTCTTGCCACCAGCAGCCTTGGTCGACGCGGTCACGGCCTTGACGGTCGCGTTGGTCGCGGCAGCGACGTTGGCTTCGGCAATTTCGGCGACTTGCTTGGCAGCCTTGCTGACGCTGTCGTAGGCGCTGTTGGCGGCGGCGATGGCCGACTTGACGGCAGCGACGGCGACGTCCGACCCGGCGGGAGCCGACTTGGCAGCCTTGTCGAGAGCGGAGGCGACGGCCTTGTTCAGCTCAGCGACTTGAGCTTCAACAACCTTCGACACTTCTTCCTGGCTCTGCGAAGCGATTTCGTAGACGCTGCGGTTGTAGGCAACGGCCTTCTCGACCAGCGGCTGGACCAGCGCGGTCTGGAGGCTCAGCAGTTCCTGGACGTCCTTGGCACCCAGCAGGGCCTTGGAGTTGGCCAGGCCGTCTTCCAGCAGCGAACGGGCCGTGTTCAGGTTCAGGGCAGCAAAACGCTCGGCGCTGGCGAAAGCGTTGTTGGCCAGGGTCAGCAGGGTTTCGACATTGGTCTTGTTGGCTGCGGCGAACTGCTCAGGGGTAGCAAACATATTTCATCTCCTGATGAATGGTGTGGCAAAGATGCTTTGCTTCGCTATGCTCATCTTGCATGATGCGTCGCAACATGAGCTCGATTATAGGTGGGCCGGACTGCTTGTCAAGGCCTATCCTTGTGCGCTGCAGCAATCCGATTGCCCAAACGGAGTAGTGCCGTGAAGTATTCCTTACCGGCCTGTTTTTGTTGTGTTTCCGAATGCAACGAAATGCGATTCGGGACCGGGTGGATTTTGCGAAATGCATGTTCAGCGGCCGTCATGCTGCCAGACGCTGATTACGCGAGAATTACAACGGGAAGGACTTCGATCCCCATTTTGCGGCTCTGCAGCAGAATGTTGCTGCGCCTATTGGGGCGGCGGCGCCGAGGCGGTCCGCAGCCGCCTCGGGGATGGCGCGGCGCGGGTCAGCGGTGCTTGAATTGCGGCTTGCGCTTCTCGACGAAGGCTGCCATGCCTTCGCGCTGGTCTTCAAGGCCGAAGGCCGAGTGGAAGACGCGGCGCTCGAAAAGCAGGCCCTCGTTGAGGCTGCCTTCGAACGCGCGACTGACCGATTCCTTGATCATCATGACGACCGGCAGGGAGTAGCTGGCGATTGCCGCCGCGGCCTCGATGGCCTCGTCCAGCAGGCGCTCGGCCGGGACGACGCGCGCGACCAGGCCGGCGCGTTCCGCTTCGGTGGCGTCCATCATGCGCGCGGTGAGACACATGTCCATCGCCTTGGCCTTGCCGACGGCGCGCGGCAGGCGCTGGGTGCCGCCGGCGCCGGGAAGAATGCCGAGCTTGACTTCGGGCTGGCCGAATTTCGCCGTGTCGGCAGCGAAGATCATGTCGCACATCATCGCCAGCTCACAGCCACCGCCCAGCGCGAACCCGGCGACCGCTGCGATCACCGGCTTGCGGCAGGTCTTGATCCGTTCCCAGTTGCGCGTGATGTAGTCGCCCTTGTAGGCGTCCATGTGGGAGAAATTGGCCATCGCGCCAATGTCGGCACCTGCGGCAAAGGCCTTCTCTGAGCCGGTGATGACGATCGCGCCAACGTTTTCGTCGGCCTCGAAGTGATCGAGTGCATCCCAGAGTTCGTCCACCAGCTGGTCGTTCAGCGCGTTCAACGCCTTGGGCCGGTTGAGGGTGATCAGACCGACCCGTCCACGCGTCTCGACCAGGATGTTTGAGTATTCCATGCGTTCTCCTCTTGCAGTGACCGGCTATTGCTTGCCGGGATTCTTCGATTTCTCGCCGCTGGCTTCGTTCTTGTCGTCACCCGAGTTCTTCGGCTGGATCACGGCGCGCACGCGGCCCTCGGGCGACGCGCCGCGCGCGTTTGTCGCGGTGCCGGGCTGGTTCGTCACGAAGTAGTTCTCGGTCATCGAGTCGTATTCGATGTATTGACCGCGGACCTCGTCGCCACCCGACTTGACCCAGGCACGGTTGTACAGCCGCGCACGCTCGGCGCGACTGTCGTACTCGATGCGTTCGGCTTCGCCTTCGATGTATTCGTCGCTGTTGTCGCGTTTCTGCCGGAAGGTCGCCGGCTGTTTCTCCGTCCCCGTCGCCACCCCGGACTGGAAGCCGTCGGCGCCTTGCGTCACGACGAGCTTCTGGCCCTTGATGACGAGCGTGCCTTGGGTCAGGACTACATTGCCTTCGAAGACGTGGACCTTGTTGCGATCGTCGACCGACCCGCGGCTGGCTTCGATATTGACGGGTTGTTGGCGATCGGCCCGTTCAGCGTGCGCCGTCTGCATGGCGAAACCGAAGACAGCCAGTAGCGGAAGGTTCAGGAGAAGAGTGCGCTTCATGGTGTGGTCCGGGTTGAGCGTGCGATGTTCATGCGGGCGTTGCCGATCAGATTCAGGGTGCCATAGAGGTTATCGGCCTTCATCGCGTCGCCCTGGGCGGTGCTGTTGCCTTGGGTGAGGGTGACCGGGTCGTTGGTCTGTGCTTTCTCGTCGTCGGGCCAAACGGTGAGCGTGGACGAGGCGAGCGTGAGTTCGGGACTGCCGGGGATGGCGGCGCGGCGCGCACGGACATTGCCGGACATCCGCACTTCGTTGCCTTCATTGAGCACGTCCGCATGTTGCGCGGCGATGTTCAACTCGCGGCCCGATACATCGTAGCGCAGGCGCGGGTTGTCGAGTTCGGTCACGCTCGTCTGCGGATGATGGATGACGCGATCGGCGAAGAGTTCGAAATGCTGGCGGCCGGTCTTGTCGAAGTTGACCATTCGCACCTGCTCGGCCGTGAAGTCGGGTTGGGTGCGCACCTGGGCGGCGGAACGCGTCTCGTCGCCACCGGTGATGCGTTCGAGCCACAGGGTCGCCCCGGCAACGACGAGCAGGGCGATGATCGGATAGAGCTTGTGGAATGACTGTCGCACGGCGCAGCTTAGGCGGGCTGGAGGTTCAATAGGCGCTGCAGGCGATCGGGTGCCACAGCGAATGCCGGCAGTTTGGGCATCAGATCACCTTCGCGAGCATCAGATCGTGCGTGGTCAGGGCGCCGACCAGCCTGCCTTCGTCGTCGATCACGAGCAACTGGCTGATGCGCTGGCGCTCCATCACTTCGGCCGCCTCGACGGCGAGCGCGTCGGGTCCGATGCTGCGCGGGCCGCGCGTCATCACTTCGCCCAGCTTCGCCGTGCGGGCGTCGCATCCGCGCTCCAGTGCGCGCCGCAGGTCGCCGTCGGTGAAGATGCCAACGAGCCGGTCCGCGGCGTCGACGACAGCGGTCATGCCCATGCCGCCGCGCGACATTTCGAGCAGGCCACCCGTGAGGGGCGCGTCTTCGCGGATGCGAGGCACGCGGCCGGCGGCGCGCATGACGTCGCTGACGTGGGTGAGCAGGCGGCGACCCAGGCTGCCGCCAGGGTGTGAGCGAGCGAAGTCCTCGGCGCCGAAGCCGCGGGCGTCGAGCAGCGCGACGGCGAGCGCGTCGCCGAGGGCGAGGGCGGCAGTAGTGCTCGCGGTGGGCGCCAAGTTGAGCGGGCAGGCTTCCTCGCTGACGCCGGAGTCGAGGTGGAGGTCCGCTTCGCGTCCGAGCGGGGACTCTGGATTGCCCGTCATCGCGATCAGCTTTGCGCCTTGGCGCTTCACGAGCGGGACGATGGTGAGCAGTTCCTCGCTCGCGCCAGAGTTCGACACCGCGATCACGACGTCTTCGGGCGTGATCATGCCAAGGTCGCCGTGGGCCGCTTCGGCCGCGTGCACGAAATAGGCCGGGGTGCCGGTGCTCGCGAGCGTTGCGGCGAGTTTGCGTCCGATGTGACCGGTTTTCCCGATGCCAGTGACGATGACGCGTCCGTGTCGTCCGAGGATCATACCCACCGCAGCTTCGAATTCGCCGCCGATGCGCTCGGCGAGGGCGGCGACGGCGTCGGCCTCGATGCGGAGCACCCGACGCGCCATCGCGACGGCGTCGGTCTTGGATGCAGGTTTCGGCTGCGATGCGTTCATGGCGTTCGATGCGGTTAAACTGTGCGGTGTCGTGCCGTGCGCCATGAACCCTGAATATGGCAGGGATAATGCCGCCGGCGAAGTCGGACGAGTATATCAGACGGGTGCGCCCGCCCGGTTCTGAGCGCGCCGCAACCCACGCCCGGAGCCTCATGCCGAATACCCTGGAATTGGTCCTCCTGTTGCTGGCGGCGGCGGTCGTCATAGTGGCGATCTTCCGCAGCTTGAACCTGCCGCCGGTGATCGGTTACCTGCTGGTCGGTGCCGTCGTCGGCCCCCATGCGCTCGGCCTCGTGCCGGCATCGGAAGGGGCAAGGCATCTCGCCGAATTTGGCGTCGTCTTCCTGATGTTCTCGATCGGCTTGGAGTTCTCGCTGCCACGTTTGATCGCGATGAAGCGGATCGTGTTCGGGCTCGGATCGGTTCAGGTGCTGGGCTGCATCGGACTGGTGATGCTGGTGGGCAGGACCTTCGGGCTAGGGTGGGGCGGAAGTCTCGCGCTCGGCGGCGCCCTTGCGATGTCGTCGACGGCGATTCTGTCGAAGCTGCTCGCGGATCGCATGGAACTCGATAGCCGGCACGGCCGCGAGACCATCGGCGTGCTGCTGTTCCAGGACATCGCGGTGGTGCCGCTGCTCATCCTGATCCCCGCCTTGTCGCGTCCCGCGCAGGAGATGGCGAGTACCCTCGGGCTGGCCGGCCTGAAAGCGGCAGGCTTGCTGACTCTCGTGCTGGTCTTCGGGCAGCGCCTGATGCGGATATGGGTGACGGTCGTTGCACGGCGTCGTTCCGGCGAACTCTTCATGCTGAACGTGCTGCTCATTACCCTCGGGCTCGCGTGGCTGTCCGAGGAGGTGGGACTGTCGCTCGCGCTCGGCGCGTTTCTCGCGGGCATGTTGATCTCCGAGACGGAATTCCGCTATCAGGTGGAAGAGGATATCAAGCCGTTCCGCGACGTATTGCTCGGCCTCTTTTTTGTCACCGTCGGCATGTTTCTCGATTTTCGGCTCATCGTCGCCAACCTGCCGGCGGTACTCGGCATGGTCGCGGGCCTGCTGCTAGTCAAGTGTGCCATCGTGGTCGCGGCCTCGCGGGCGTTCGGCTCCTCGGCCGGAACCGCGCTCCGCACCGGGCTGTGGCTGTGCGCCGGCGGGGAATTCGGCTTCGTGCTGGTGTCGTATGTCGATGGCCTCGCGCTGCTGCCGCCCGAATTGCTACAGGTCACTGTCGCGACGCTGGTACTGTCGATGCTGCTCGCGCCCTTCGTCGTGCAGGCGAGCGATCGCATCGTGATGCGCTTCGTTGCGTCCGAGTGGCTTTTGCGCTCGATGGAACTGACGCGCGTTGCTGCGCAGTCGATGAATACGTCGCGCCATATTATCGTCTGCGGCTACGGGCGCAGCGGACAGTACATGGCGCGCTTCCTCGAGCAGGAAGGCATCGGCTACGTTGCGCTCGACCTCGATCCGGAACGCGTGTCAGAGGCGGGGGCGGCGGGCGATACGGTCGTCTACGGTGACGCGTCGCGCCACGAAACCTTGATGGCGGCAGGCATCATGCGTGCCAGTGCGCTCGTAATTTCGTTTTCCGACGTCGACGCAGCGCTGCGGGTGCTCCACCGCGCGCTTTCCCTGCGACCGGACCTGCCGATCGTCGCACGTGCCGGCGACGAGAAGGACATGGCGCGCCTAGAGCAGGGCGGGGCGGCCGAAGTTGTGCCAGAGGCTTTTGAAGGGAGCATCATGCTCGCCTCGCACGCGTTGGCGCTGATCGGTGTTCCGCTCAATCGCGTGGTACGCCGAATCCGCGACGTCAGAAACCAGCGCTACGCACTAATGCGTGGCTTCTTCCACGGTGCTTCCGATGCCGACGAACCGGATTCCGGCCAGATGCGACTGCATACGGTGACCTTGCCCGCCGGCGCGTATGCTGTCGGAAAGACCATCGGCATGCTCGCATTCGACGAGTTCGAGGTCGCAGTATCTGCCGTGCGGCGGCGCAACATCCGCGGTGTTTCGCCCGGCCATGAGACGCAGATGATGGAAGGCGACGTCGTGGTGCTGCTGGGCGTGCCGGAAAATCTGGAGCGGGCCGAGGCGAGGCTGCTGAAAGGCTAGCACCGCATCGACCGTGATCGATTGCGTGTCTTGCATACCGGTTCGGCGACATTCGTCGATGCGTGACGGTATGCTGCACCGCGTCTGCTAAAATCCTTCACTTTTGAATTTTCACAAGAGAGGGCGCCGCTTTGGCTTCCGGAACCGACAAACCGCTCGTCAGCCTCAAGGATGTCCGCTTCGCGTACGGCGAACGGGAAATCCTGAGCGGCGTCGACCTGGAGGTGCCGCGTGGCAAGGTGATCGGAATCATGGGCGGCAGCGGCTCCGGCAAGACCACGCTGCTGCGCCTGATCGGCGGTCAGCTGCAGGCGAGCTCGGGCACCGTCGACGTCGCCGGTCAGGATCTGTCGCGCCTCACGACGGCCGAGATGTATGCGCTGCGACGGCGCATGGGCATGCTGTTCCAGTTCGGCGCCTTGTTCACCGACATGTCGGTGTTCGATAACGTGGCCTTCCCCTTGCGCGAGCATACCCGGCTGCCGCCTGAGCTGGTCCACGACCTGGTGCTGATGAAGCTCAACGCCGTCGGTCTGCGCGGCGCTGCGAAGCTGAAGCCATCCGAGCTGTCCGGCGGCATGGCGCGGCGCGTGGCGCTCGCGCGCGCGGTCGCCCTCGATCCGATGCTGATCATGTACGACGAGCCCTTCGCGGGCCTCGATCCGATCTCACTGGGGGTGATCGGGCAGTTGATCCGTCGGCTCAACGACGCGCTGGGGGCGAGCACGATCATGGTGACGCACGACGTCATGGAGTCGTTGCTGATCGTCGATTACGTCTATTTCGTTTCCGAGGGGCGGATCGTCGCGCAGGGGACGCCGGACCAAATCCGCGCCTCCAAGGATCCCTTCGTGCATCAGTTCATCAACGCCGAAGCGGACGGTCCGGTGCCTTTCCATTATCCCGCGCCGCCAATTGGCGAGAGCCTGCTCGGGCAGGAGCGCACATGAACGCCGTCCTGAGCCTCGTACGCCGCCTCGGCAGTGCGGTCGTCGAAGGCGTGTGGCGCCTCGGTTTCGCGGCCCGCTTCTTCATGTTGCTGCTAGCCTATTCCGGCCAGTCGGTGCGTCGCTTGCACCTGACCATCCGCGAGATCTACTTCAGCGGCGTCCTGTCGCTGCTGATCATCATCGTGTCCGGCCTCTTCGTCGGCATGGTGCTTGGGCTCCAGGGCTATGAGACGCTGCAACGTTTCGGCTCCGGCGATGCGCTGGGCGTGCTCGTCGCACTGTCGCTGACGCGCGAATTGGGCCCCGTCGTCGCGGCGCTGCTGTTTGCGAGCCGTGCAGGTTCTGCCGTCACCGCCGAGATCGGCCTGATGAAGGCCACCGAGCAGCTCAAGGCGATGGACATGATGGCAGTCAATCCGATCGCCCGCGTCGTCGCGCCGCGCTTCTGGGGCGGTGTCATCTCGATGCCTTTCCTGGCGGCGCTGTTCTCGACGATGGGTGTGCTCGGCGGTTGGCTCATCGGTGTCGTGTTCATCGGTGTCGATGAGGGTTCCTTCTGGTCGCAGATGCAGGCGGCCGTCGACTTCCGCTTCGACGTGATGAACGGCGTGATCAAGAGCGTCGTCTTCGGCGTCGCCGTCGCGCTGATTTCCGTGTTCGAGGGCTACGACTGCGCGCCGACCGCGGAAGGCGTCTCGCGCGCGATCACCCGTACCGTCGTGAGTTCCGCGCTGGCGATCCTTGCGCTCGATTTCGTGCTTACTTCATTTATGTTCCGGGGCCAGTCATGAGCCGCACTACGCTCGACCTGTGGGTCGGTTTCTTCGTCGTCATCGGGATGGCTGCGCTGCTCTTTCTCGCCCTGAAGGTCGGGAACCTCGGCGCCTCCAATGGCGCTCCGACCTACGCCGTGTCCGCGCAGTTCGACAACATCGGCGGGCTGAAGGTGCGGGCGCCGGTGAAGAGCGCCGGCGTCGTCGTCGGGCGCGTCACCGACATCCGTTTCGACACGAAGAGCTTCCGGGCCGAAGTCAGCCTGTCGCTGGATACGCGTTACCAGTTCCCGCGCGATACCATTGCAACCATTCTCACTTCCGGTCTGCTCGGCGAGCAGTACGTCGGCCTCGAGCCCGGCGGTGACGAAGAGCCACTGAAGGCCGGTGACAAGGTCCAGATGACCCAGTCGGCAGTGGTGCTGGAAAAATTGATCGGTCAGTTCCTGTTCAACAAGGCGTCGGAGACCCCGGCGCAGAGCGGAACGCCGCACTGAAAAGAAGAAGATGAGAGAGAAATCCCCCAACCGGATCCTGGCGGCGACGCTTTGCGCCTGCTCGCTGCTGCTGGGCGCGTGCTCCGTTAAGTTCGCGAACCCGGACGACCCGCTGGAAAGCTACAACCGCGCGATGTTCGGTTTCAACGAGAAGGTCGACGAGGCCGTAGTGAGACCGGTTGCGCAGGCCTACGAAACCGCCACGCCGCTGCCGGTACGTACCGGCGTCGGTAATTTCTTCGGGAATGTCGGCGATCTGTGGATTGGCGGCAACAATCTGTTGCAAGGCAAGCTTGTCGACGCACTGAACGATTGGGGACGTTTCGTGGTTAACTCCACGGTCGGCATCCTGGGCATGTTCGACGTCGCCACCGAAATCGGTCTCGACAAGCATGACGAGGATTTCGGCCAGACGCTCGGGCGTTGGGGGGTCGGAGAGGGGGCGTATTTCGTCGTGCCTTTCTTCGGGCCGCGAACGATCCGTGATGCCGTCGTGTTGCCGGTCGATGTGACTTTTGGCGACAACGTATGGGCGATCAAGGACATCGCGCTGCGCAACAGCCTGACCGCGCTGCGACTCGTCAACACGCGCGCGAACCTTCTGGGCATCGACAAGACGCTTGAGGAAGGGACGCTCGACAAGTATTCATACGCGCGCGACTTCTATCTGCAGCAGCGTCGCTACCGTGTCTACGACGGCAATCCGCCGGTCGAGGATTTCGATTCGAACGGCGCTGCCTTGCCGCCTGGGTATGCCACCGACGTCGGTGTGCAGGCGGCGCTGGGTGATCTTGAGTTGGTGAAGTTGGGCGAGCGCCGCGACTGACGTCGCGCTGCCCCTTGAGGTGATAACGATGAAAAGGTTCTTCCTGCTGCTTTCCACGCTGTTCTTCCTGGCGCCTGCCGTGCATGCGGTCGACACCGGGAAGGCGCCCGATGCGCTGGTGCGCGAAGTCAGTGACGACGTGCTGACGATCGTCCGCAAGGACCGCTCGATTCAGTCGGGCGACACGCGCAAGGTCATCAACCTGGTCGAAGACAAGGTGCTGCCGCACTTCAACTTCCGCCGCATGACGATGCTCGCGGTCGGCAAGGACTGGCGCGGTGCGACCCCCGAGCAGCAGGACAAGCTGGTCGAAGCCTTCCGCACGCTCCTCGTGCGCACCTATTCGAACGCGCTGACGCAGTATCGCGACCAGACCATCCAGTACAAACCTGCGAAATTCGTCGAGACCGACACCTCGGTGCGTGTCCAGACGGAGGTCCGCCAAGCGGGTGCGCAGCCAATCAGCATCGACTACTCGCTCGAGAAGACGGCCGACGGCTGGAAGGTCTACGACGTGGTCGTCGCCGGGGTCAGCCTCGTCACCAACTACCGCGGCACCTTCGCTCAGGAAATCCGGGTCGGCGGCGTCGACGGACTGATCCGCTCGCTCGAGCAGAAGAACCGCGATCTGGAGGCCGTGTCGCGTTCATGAGCGAGGCGTCTGCCCAGGTGTTGACCCTCGACGGGGCGCTGACGATGGCGACGGTCGGGGAGTGGCTCGAACGCGGGCGTGAGCTCGCGCGCAAGGGCGAGCTCACTGTCGACTTCTCCGCTGTTGCCGAGGCCGACTCGGCGGCGCTCGCGGCCCTTATCGATTGGCTGCGCACTGCCCGGGGAGCGGGACACGCGCTGCAGCAACGGGGAATGCCGGACGGCCTGCGCAGCCTCGCCGCCCTGTATGGCGTCGATGAACTTCTTTCGGCGCAAGCGTGAGACGGTTCGCTCCAATGACGCTCCCCGCGATCCGTATCGTTTCGGTTACCAAACATTACGGCACCCTCCAGGCGCTGGCCGGCGTCGACCTCGAAGTCGCGCAGGGTGAATTCTTCGGCCTGCTCGGCCCCAACGGTGCGGGCAAGACCACGCTAATTTCGGCGCTGTCCGGCCTCGTGCGTCCGGACGGCGGAACCCTCGAAGTGATGGGGCACAACGTCGTCACGGACTACCGCAACGCGCGGCGCAATCTCGGCGTCGTGCCGCAGGAGTTGGTGTTCGACCCCTTCTTTTCGGTGCGCGAACTGCTGCGGATCCAGTCCGGATACTTCGGCATTCGCGGCAACGACGACTGGATCGACGAGATCCTCGCAAGCCTCGATCTGACCGCGAAGGCGGGCGCCAATATGCGCACGCTGTCGGGCGGCATGAAGCGGCGCGTGCTGGTGGCACAGGCCTTGGTGCATCGTCCGCCAGTGATCGTGCTGGACGAGCCCACCGCAGGCGTAGACGTCGAATTGCGCCAAGGTCTATGGCAGTTCATTCGCAAGCTCAACCGCGACGGCCACACCATCGTGCTGACCACGCACTATCTCGAAGAGGCCGAAGCCTTGTGCGGACGCATCGCGATGCTGAAGGCGGGGCGGGTGGTGGCCCTCGATACGACGGACAATCTGTTGCGCCAGTTCGCCACGCATAGCCTCGGGCTGCGCCTGGATCGCCCTGAAGTCGGCGTCGCGCTGGGTGCGACCGCTGCGAACAACGGCTGGATGGAGTTCCCGCTGGAGCGCTTCGAGGACGTGGAGCCGCTGCTCGCACGGCTGCGCGAAGCCGATGCGAGCATCCTTGAGATGCGGCTCGGCGACGCGGACCTCGAGCGGGTCTTTGTGGAGGTCATGAGCCGTGCATGAGGCGCGCCTGCTCGGATTCCGCACCTTGTTGTACAAGGAAGTGCTGCGCTTCTGGAAGGTTAGCTTCCAGACCGTCGCGGCGCCCGTGCTCAACGCGATCCTGTACCTGCTGATCTTCTCGCACGTGCTCGAGCGCCACGTTACCGTATACGGCGAGATCGCCTACACGACCTTCCTCGTGCCCGGCCTGGTGATGATGTCGCTGCTGCAGAATTCGTTCGCGAACAGCTCGTCCTCGCTGATCCAGAGCAAGATCACCGGCAACATCATCTTCGTGTTGCTGCCGCCGCTGTCGCATCGCGAGTTCTATGCCGCCTATGTGATTGCGTCGGTCGCACGCGGCCTCTTCGTCGGTTGCGGCGTATTGCTGGTGTCGCTGCCTTTCGTGTCGCTGCCGATCACCTCGCCCGGCTGGATCCTCGCATTCGCTGTCCTCGGCGGCGGACTTCTGGCATCGCTAGGCGTGATCGCCGGCATCTGGGCTGACAAGTTCGACCAGCTCGCAGCCTTCCAGAACTTCCTGATCATGCCGCTGACGATGCTCTCCGGTGTGTTCTATTCAATTCATACCCTGCCGCAGGTCTGGCAGGAGATCTCGCATATCAATCCATTCTTCTTCATGATCGACGGTTTCCGCTACGGTTTCTTCGGCCAGTCCGACGTGTCGCCGTGGTTGAGCCTGACGGTCGTAAGCGTCAGTTTCGTGTTACTCGCGGTGTTGACCCTGGCGATGCTCGCCCGGGGTTACAAGCTGCGGGCTTGAGGGAATCAACATGTTCGAAGCAGCAGAAATCAAGCGTCTCATCGAGCAGGGCATGGCCTGCGAATTCGTGGCAATCGAAGGCGACGACGGTGTGCATTTCACTGGAATCGTCGTCAGCGCCGAATTCGAAGGCAAGCCGAAGGTGCGCCAGCACCAGGCCGTCTATGCGACGCTCGGCAAGTTGATGGGCAACGAGATCCACGCCCTGCAGCTGCAGACCTACTCCCCCGCCAAGTGGGCTGAAGTCCGGACCGAACTCGGATTCTGAGCCGCACGCGATGGACAAGCTTCTGATTGAAGGCGGCGCCCGCCTGTCGGGCGAGATCGCCATTTCCGGTGCGAAGAACGCCGCGCTGCCGATCCTCTGTGCCGCGCTGCTGACGCGCGAGCCCGTCACGTTTACGAACGTGCCGCAACTCAAGGACATTGGCACGCTGCTGAAATTGATCGGGCAGATGGGGGTGAAGGTCGCGCGAGAAGGCGATACGGTGACGCTCGATGCCTCGGCGCTCGACAACCCGGTCGCGCCGTACGAGATGGTCAAGACGATGCGTGCGTCGATCCTCGTGCTCGGACCGCTGGTCGCGCGTTGCGGTGAGGCCCGCGTGAGCCTGCCCGGCGGCTGCGCGATCGGCGCGCGCCCGGTCGACCAGCACATCAAAGGCCTGCAGGCGATGGGCGCACAGGTGACGGTCGAGCACGGCTATGTGCACGCGCAGGTCCCGCGGCTGAGAGGCGCACGGCTCTTCACCGACATGGTGACGGTGACCGGCACCGAGAACCTGATGATGGCCGCCTGTCTCGCCGACGGCGAAACGATCATCGAAAACGCTGCACGCGAACCCGAAGTCGTCGACCTCGCGAACTGCCTCGTTGCGATGGGCGCGCGCATTTCCGGTGCTGGCACCGACGTGATTCGCATCCGCGGCGTCGAAAGCCTTTCCGGCACGACCCACCGCATCATGCCGGACCGCATCGAAACCGGCACCTATCTGTGCGCGGCAGCCGCGACCGGCGGCGAAATCCGCCTCTCCGGCACCTCGTCGTGCTATCTCGATTCCGTCGTCGACAAGCTGATGGATGCGGGCTGCGACATCGTCAGCGAGCGTGACGCGATCCGTCTGAAAGCTCCCGAGCGGCTCACCTCGGTGAGCATCCGTACCGCCCCGTACCCGGCGTTCCCGACCGATATGCAGGCCCAGTTCATGGCGATCAACGCGGTCGCGGGCGGCACGGCCGTGATCCGCGAGACGATCTTCGAGAACCGCTTCATGCACGCGGTCGAGCTGCAGCGCCTCGGCGCTGACATCCGTATCGACGGCAACACCGCGGTCGTGCAAGGCGTCGCCCAACTGCAGGGGGCCACGGTGATGGCAACCGACCTGCGCGCCTCCGCGAGCCTCGTGATCGCCGGTCTCGTCGCCGAAGGCGAGACCACCATCGAGCGCATCTACCACCTCGACCGCGGCTACGAGCACCTCGAAGAGAAGCTCGCCGCCCTCGGCGCCCGCGTGCGCCGCCTGGCGTAACCGGACGGCGGCGCTCCAGCCGGGGCGCCGCTCCGGGTTACAATACCGATCCGAATTTTCCCGAGGCACCTTTCGTGTCCAGCATCACCCTCGCCCTGTCCAAGGGCCGCATCTTCGAGGAAACGCTGCCCTTGCTCGCGGCAGCCGGCATCACGCCGACCGACAACCCGGAAACCTCGCGCAAGCTCATCATCGGTACGAACCGGCCCGACGTGCGGCTCGTCATCGTGCGCGCAACGGACACCCCGACCTACGTGCAGTACGGTGCGGCGGATCTGGGCATTGCCGGCAAGGACGTGCTGCTCGAACACGGCGGGGCAGGGCTGTACCAGCCGCTCGACCTGAACATCGCGAAGTGCCGCCTGTGCGTCGCGACCCAGAAAGGTTTCGACTACGCTGCCGCGACGCACCCCGGTGGACGTGTCCGCGTTGCCACGAAGTACATCAACAGCGCCAAGGCGCACTTCGCCGAGAAGGGTGTGCACGTCGACTTGATCAAGCTGTACGGTTCGATGGAACTCGCGCCGCTCGTGGGTCTCGCCGACGCGATCGTCGACCTCGTCTCGAGCGGCAGCACGCTGCGTGCCAACAACCTCGAGGAAGTCGAGGAGATCATGCCTATCAGCTCGCGCCTGATCGTCAATCAGGCCTCGCTCAAGCTCAAGCGCGAACTGATCCAGCCAGTGCTGGACGCCTTTGCCGGAGCCGTGAAATGACTGCTGACGCCGCGACCATTCGCCGCCTCGACGCGCGCGATCCCGAATTCCTGTCGACTCTCGACGCACTGCTGGCCTTCGAAGGTTCGGCCGATGCGCGCATCGATTTCGCGGTCACCGAAATTCTGGGTGCCGTGCGCACGACCGGCGACGCGGCGGTCATCGAATACACTCGCCGCTTCGACCGCCTCGACGTGAGTTCGATGGCGGAACTCGAACTGCCGAAGTCCGAGCTGAAGGCGGCGCTCGACAGCCTGACGGTCGAGCAGCGCGAAGCCCTGCGCATCGCGGCCGACCGCGTCCGCATCTACCACGAGCGCCAGCGCGCCGAGTCGTGGGACTACACCGAGGCCGACGGCACGCGTCTCGGCCAGAAGGTCACGTCGCTCGATCGCGTGGGCCTGTACGTGCCCGGCGGCCGTGCGTCCTACCCCAGCTCCGTGCTGATGAATGCCATTCCTGCCAAGGTCGCGGGGGTGGGCGAACTGATCATGGTCGTGCCGACGCCGAACGGCGAGAAGAATCCGCTCGTGCTCGCGGCTGCGGCGATCACCGGTGTCGATCGCGTGTTCACGATCGGCGGCGCGCAGGCCGTCGCTGCGCTCGCCTACGGCACGCAGACCATGCCGCAGGTCGACAAGATTGTTGGCCCGGGCAATGCCTATGTCGCCGAAGCCAAGCGTCGCGTCTTTGGCACGGTCGGCATCGACATGGTCGCCGGTCCCTCCGAAGTGCTGGTCATCTCCGACGGCAGCGGCCACGCCGACTGGGTCGCGATGGACCTCTTCGCCCAGGCCGAGCACGACGAGCTCGCGCAGTCGATCCTGCTCTGCACTGACGCTGGCTTTATCGATGCCGTCTACGCATCGATCGAGCGCCTGCTGCCGACGATGCCTCGCCGCGAGACGATCGCCGCCTCGCTCGCGAATCGTGGCGCACTGATCCACGTCGAGAGCGTCGAGCAGGCTTGCACGATCGCCAACCGCATCGCGCCGGAACACCTCGAGCTGTCGATGGATAACGCGGAAGCCTGGATCGACCGCATTCGCCACGCCGGTGCGATTTTCGTCGGCCATTGGTCGGTCGAGGCGTTGGGCGACTACTGCGCTGGGCCCAATCACGTCCTGCCGACCATGCGCAGTGCGCGTTTCTCGTCGCCGCTGGGTGTCTATGACTTTCAGAAGCGGACGAGCATCATCCAGATTTCCGAAGCCGGGGCGCAGACGCTGGGGCGTGTTGCTTCGACGCTCGCGCATGGCGAGGGGCTGCAGGCGCACGCGCGCTCGGCTGAGATGCGCTTGCGCGAGTAATTGTTGCTGGTCCGGGAGCTAAACCGCGCCCGCCGCGGTGGCTTCCGGTGCTCGTTGGCGCAAGCGGACGCCTCGCCCCGAAAGCCACCACGTCGGGCGCTGCCTTGGTTCTGGGTTTAAGCGACTGAAGTTGTAACGCGTGCCGCTAAATTACTAAGCTGGCGGGGAAATGCAGCGGTTCCCCGTGAGGCACCCGGCTGACGTTGACAGGGCCTCGACGGGCTCGGCCCAAATAATATTGTGCGGCCGGCTAAATAAGGCGCGCGCAAATTGCCGTGAGGGCATCATCTCCACTCACGCCTAGCCCCTTCGTGGGGTATTTCGTGGCGAGGCTGCGCCAATGAGCCGCGGAATACCCCGCGAAGGGGGCGGGTCGAAGCCACATCCCCCGCCCGAAGAACTGCCCTTACCCCAGAATCTCACGCAGCGCGGTAATCAAAGCGCCGCACTGCTCGTCTGTCCCGACCGTAATCCGCAGGAACTGCTCGATCCGCGGCTGGCGGAAGTGCCGCACGATGATCGCCCGTTTGCGCAATTCCGCCGCAAGCTCCCCCGCATCGCGCGTCGGATGGGTCGCAAACACAAAATTCGCCGTCGAAGGGAGTACCTCAAAACCCACCGAGGCTAGGTCCGCGACCAGCTGTTCACGTGTCGCCATGACTGCGCGACGGGTGCGGTCGAAATACTCCTCGTCCTCGATCGCTGCCACCGCGCCGACGATCGCCAGCCGATCCAGCGGATACGAGTTGAAGCTGTCTTTGACCCGATCAAGCGCCTCGATCAGTGCCGGATGCCCCATCGCAAAGCCGACCCGCAAGCCCGCCAGCGACCGCGACTTCGAAAGGGTCTGTACCACCAGCAGGTTCGGATAACGATCGACCAGCGGAATCGCGGTTTCACCGCCGAAATCCACATACGCCTCGTCGATCACCACCACGCACTGGGGATTCGATGTGACGATGTGCTCGATCTCGTCGAGCGATAGCGCCCGGCCTGTCGGTGCATTCGGATTCGGGAAAATGATGCCACCCGCGGCATCACCGCCGTTCGGCAGATAGTCCTCCGTGCGAATCGCCAAATTCTCGTCGAGCGGGACCGTCTCGAAGTTGATCCCGTAGAGCCCGCAATACACGGGATAAAAGCTGTACGAAATATCCGGAAAGCGCAGCGGGCGATCGTGCTTCAGCAACGCCATGAACGCGTGTGCCAGCACCTCGTCGGAGCCGTTACCAACGAAGACCTGCTTCGGCGTGATGTCGTGACGGGCGGCGATCGCGACTTTCAGCCGCTCCGAAGTCGGGTCCGGATATAGCCGCAGAGCATCCGACGCCTCCGCCCGGATCGCCTCGATCGCGCGCGGTGAAGGCCCGTACGGATGTTCGTTGGTGTTGAGCTTGATCAGGTTCGCAATTTTGGGCTGTTCGCCCGGAACGTAAGGGGTCAAGCCGTGGACCACGGCACTCCAGTATTGGCTCATCGTCGGATCGGTTGCGGGTGGATATCGAAGGAGGGCGTCGCCGCCTGCCGTACGGTCGTAACGGTCGGTGACCGTCATTGCAGCGCGACCGGCAGCCGATGGTATCATGCTGCGAGAACGATGCCCGCAGGCATCCCTGTTCAACCTTTTTCGTCAGATTCTCATGCGGCAAGCCGAAGTCACACGCGACACCCTGGAAACCCGGATCACCGTCCGCATCGACCTGGACGGCAGCGGCAAGGCCAGTCTCGCCACCGGAGTGCCGTTCTTCGACCACATGCTCGACCAGATCTCCCGTCACGGCGCGATCGACCTCGACATCAAGGCCGAAGGCGATACCCATATCGACGACCATCACACCGTCGAAGATGTCGGCATCACGCTGGGCCAAGCCTTTGCGAAGGCCCTAGGTGACAAGAAGGGCATCCGCCGCTACGGCCACGCCTACGTGCCGCTCGACGAAGCGCTGTCGCGCGTGGTCGTCGACTTCTCGGGCCGTCCCGGGCTGCACTACTTCGTCGACTACACCCGTGCGCGCATCGGCAACTTCGACGTCGATCTCGCGCGCGAATTCTTCCAAGGCTTCGTCAATCATGCTGGCGTGACCGTGCATATCGACAACCTGCGCGGCGACAACGCTCACCACCAGTGCGAGACCATTTTCAAGGCCTTCGGTCGCGCATTGCGCATGGCCGCTGAGCGCGACGAGCGTGTCGCCGGCGTGATTCCCTCGACCAAGGGCGCCCTCTGAGCTCCTACTGATTCCTTCGAACCCCTTACGAGCGATTCCGCGATGAGCGACGTAGCCATCATCGACTACGGCATGGGCAATCTGCGTTCGGTTGCCAAGGCGGTCGAACATGTTGCGCCCGGCAAGGAGGTCGTCGTGACCTCCGATCCTGCGGTCGTTGCCGCGGCCGGACGCGTGGTCTTCCCCGGTCAGGGCGCGATGCCCGACTGCATGCACGAACTCGACCTGCGCGGGCTGCGCACGGCGGTGCTCGAGGCGGCCGCCTCCAAGCCTTTTCTTGGCATCTGCATCGGGCAGCAGATGCTGTTCGAACACAGCGAGGAAGGCGATGTGCCAGGTCTGGGCATCCTGCCTGGCCGCGTCGTACGCTTTCCGGACGCGAAGATGGTCGCCCCCGACGGCGCACGTCTGAAAGTGCCTCACATGGGCTGGAACGAAGTGCGTCAATGCGGCGAGCATCCGCTCTGGGCGGGCATTCCCGACGGCGAGCGCTTCTACTTCGTGCACAGCTATTTCGTCGTGCCCGAGCAATCTGCCCTCACCGCGGCCCAAACCGAATATGGATTGATGTTTACCAGTGCAGTGGCACGGGATAACATCTTTGCGGTTCAGTTCCACCCCGAAAAGAGCGCACACGTAGGCCTGCGGTTGTTGGCGAACTTCATGTCCTGGGCGCCGTGACCTGCCTTCGGGCGAAGGTCTGCGGCGAACCCCCTTCCATACCTGACTTTCATTCTCTCCCCGTATGCTGCTGATTCCCGCTATCGATCTCAAGGACGGTCATTGTGTCCGCCTCAAACAGGGCGAAATGGACGATGCCACCGTGTTTTCCGACGATCCGGCCGCCATGGCGCGCCACTGGGTCAATCTCGGGGCGCGGCGCCTGCACCTCGTGGATCTCAACGGTGCGTTCGCCGGCAAGCCGAAGAATGGTGCCGCGATCCGCACGATTGTCGACGAAGTGGGCGATGATCTCCCGGTGCAGCTCGGCGGCGGCATCCGTGATCTCGACACCATTGAACACTACCTCGACAACGGCATCTCGTACGTCATCATCGGCACCGCCGCGGTGAAGAACCCCGGTTTTCTGCATGATGCCTGTGGCGCCTTCCCCGGCCACATCATCGTCGGGCTCGATGCGAAGGACGGCAAGGTCGCGGTCGATGGCTGGTCGAAGATGACCGGACACGACGTCGTCGATCTCGCAAAGAAATACGAGGACTATGGCGTCGAAGCCGTCATCTACACCGACATCGGCCGCGACGGCATGCTGTCGGGCGTGAACGTCGAAGCCACCGTGCGCCTTGCGCGCGCGCTGCGCATCCCGGTCATCGCCAGCGGCGGCATTGCCAGTCTCGCTGACATCGATGCACTGTGCGCCGTCGAGTCGGAGGGGATCACCGGTGCGATTACGGGCCGTGCGATCTACGAAGGCTCGCTCGACTTCGCCGCAGCGCAGGCGCGTGCAGACGAACTCAGCGGTGAAACCGCCTGATGCTTGCCAAGCGGATCATCCCCTGTCTCGACGTCAACGCTGGCCGGGTCGTCAAGGGCGTCAACTTCGTCGAGTTGCGTGACGCTGGGGACCCCGTCGAGATCGCGCGTCGCTACGACGAGCAGGGTGCCGACGAGATCACCTTCCTCGACATCACGGCGAGCTCGGATGCGCGTGACACGATCTTCCATGTCGTCGAGCAGGTGGCCGAGCAGGTCTTCATTCCGCTGACCGTAGGCGGTGGCGTGCGCACCGTGGAAGACGTGCGCCGGCTGCTCAACGCGGGAGCGGACAAGGTCAGCATCAATACCGCGGCCGTCAATAACCCGCAGGTCGTTGCCGACGCGTCGGGCAAGGTGGGCAGCCAGTGCATCGTGGTCGCGATCGACGCGAAGCAGACCGCGCCCGGCAAGTGGCAGGTGTTCACTCACGGCGGTCGCAACAACACGGGGCTGGACGCGATCGAGTGGGCGAAGAAGGTCGCAGCACTCGGTGCAGGTGAAATCCTGCTGACGAGCATGGACCGCGACGGCACCAAGATCGGCTTCGATCTCGCGCTGACGCGCGCAGTGGCCGACGCTGTGCCCATCCCGGTGATCGCCAGTGGCGGTGTGGGCAATCTCGAACACCTCGCCGAAGGGGTCACGGAAGGCCGCGCCGACGCCGTGCTCGCCGCCAGCATTTTCCATTTCGGACAGCACACGGTGCGCGAGGCGAAGGAACTCATGCGCAGTCGCGGGATCGAGGTCAGACTATGATTGCGCCGCACTCGCCGCGCTGGCTCAACGACATTCGTTGGGACGACCAAGGCTTGGTGCCGGTCATCGCCCAGGAGGCCTCCTCCGGCGACGTGCTGATGTTCGCATGGATGAACCGCGATGCGCTGCAGCGTACGGCCGAATCCGGCGAGGCGATCTACTGGTCGCGCTCGCGCCGCAAGCTGTGGCACAAGGGCGAAGAGTCCGGTCACGTCCAGAAGGTGCTGGAGATCCGCATCGACTGCGATAACGACGTGGTGCTGCTGAAGATCGAACAGATCGGCGGAATCGCCTGCCACACCGGCCGACACAGCTGCTTTTTCCAGCGTTACCTGGCCGACGGCTCTTGGGCTGCCGTCGATCCCGTGGTGAAAGATCCGAAGGATATCTACAAATGATCGATATCGAAGTGCTGCACCGCGTCGCCGCTACGCTCGCCGAGCGCAAGAAGGCAAGTCCCGACTCGTCCTACGTGTCCAGTCTGTATGCGAAGGGGACCGACGCGATCTGCAAGAAGGTCGCCGAGGAGGCTGCCGAGACGATCATGGCGGCCAAGGACAAGGACATGCTGCACGTCGTCTGGGAAGTGACTGACCTGTGGTTCCATTCGATGGTGCTGCTGTCGCATTTCGGCCTGTCGGTCGACGACGTCCTGGCGGAATTCCGGCGCCGCGAAGGGGTGTCGGGGATCGACGAGAAGAAGTCCCGTACCACGGCCTGAGGTGATGTCATGAGCGACTGCATCTTCTGCAAGATTGCCGCCGGCGAGATCCCCGCCAAGAAAATTTACGAAGACGATCTCGTCGTCGCCTTTCATGACATCCGCCCGGTAACACCGGTCCATTTTCTCGTGATTCCCAAGCTTCACATTCCGTCGATGGCGGAGTTGCAGCCCGAGCACGCCGAGGTGATGGGGCGGGCCATGACGGTCGCGGCGCAGGTCGCGCGTGAAACTGGTTGCGCAAACGGGTATCGAACGATTATCAACACGGGCAAGGTCGGACGGCAGGAGGTGTATCATCTGCACGTCCACGTCGTGGGTGGTCCGGAGGTGCTTCCGGCCATGGTGAAGTATTAAGGAGGCAGTATGGGTTCATTCAGCATCTGGCACTGGCTGATCGTCCTGGTCATCGTCGTGCTGGTGTTCGGTACGAAGAAGCTTCGCAACATCGGCCAGGATCTGGGCGGTGCAGTGAAAGGCTTCAAGGAAGGCATGCGCGAAGCGGATCGGCCTGCGGGCGACAATCCGCAGAAGATCGCTGGCGGGGAAACCCTCGAAGGTCAGGCGCGCGAAAAGTCCGACAAGGTCAATTCCTGATTCCTGCACGGCCGATACTAGTCACAGGGGGCGCCGGGCGTGCGCCCCTTCGTTTTGGTAGCGTCCGCGCCATCATGTCTTTGCCTGAACAGGCACCCAATCCATGTTCGATCTTGGTTTTTCCGAAATCGTAGTCATCGCCGTCGTGACGCTGATCGTCGTCGGGCCTGAGCGCCTGCCGAAGGTGGCGCGCACCGTCGGCCACCTGCTCGGTCGTTTTCAGCGCTACGTTTCTGACGTGAAGTCGGATATCCAGCGTGAAATGCAACTCGAGGAGTTGAAGAAGCTGCAGCAGCAGGTCGAACAGCAGGCCCGCCAGCTCGAATCCTCCTTCCGGGAGGGTGTCGACAAGGTCGAGACCGATCTGGGCAAAGTGGCCGCGGAAGCGGCGGCGCCGGTCGCGGCCGCAGTCGACGAGGCAGCGCTGAAGCAGCCGACTCCCAGCGCGCCCGTCCCTGGTGAGATACCGGCTCCTGTCGCGACTGAAAATCAGTCTGCGCCTGCGGTGGCGTCGCCGGCGCCCGACACGGCTGAGGCTGTCCCGCTCGCCGAGCAACCCGAAGTCGACAGCCGGCAAATGGATTTCGGCTTCGAGACCGGCGCTGCTCCCGCGCCCGCTCAACCCAAGGAAAAGGCATGAGCGAGCTGCAGGAAACCTTCATTTCGCACCTCGTCGAGCTGCGGGACCGCTTGCTGCGTGCCATCCTCGCGGTAGTCGTGGTGTTCGTGTGCCTGATGCCTTGGGCGAGCGACATCTACGACCTGCTCGCGCTGCCGATGATGCGGACCCTGCCCGAGGGAACGCACATGATCGCGACCGGCGTCGTGACGCCGTTCTTCGTTCCGGTCAAGGTCACGATGCTGGTCGCGTTTGTCGCGGCGCTGCCCGTCGTGCTGTATCAAGTATGGGCCTTCGTTGCACCCGGGCTCTACGCACACGAGCGGCGATTTGCGTTGCCGCTGGTGTTTGGTTCGACGGTCCTGTTCATGCTCGGGATGGCGTTCTGCTACTTCTTCGTTTTCGGTACGGTCTTCAAGTTCATTGCGAACTTCGCTCCGAAGAGCATCGTGCCGGCGCCGGACATCGAGCAATATCTGTCCTTCGTGATGACGATGTTCATCGCCTTCGGGCTGACCTTCGAGGTCCCGGTGGCGGTCATTCTGCTCGTGAAAACCGGTGTCGTCGGCATTGCCAAATTGGTCGAGGCACGTCCTTATGTGATCGTCGGCGCCTTCATCGTCGCGGCCGTGGTGACGCCGCCCGACGTCGTCTCGCAGTGCCTGCTGGCGATCCCGATGTGTCTGCTGTACGAGTTGGGAATCATCATCTCGCGCTTCGTCGCCAAGGGCAGCGACGCGTCGGAGATCGAAGGCGGCGAAGAGCCGCTTGAGCGGATCGGCAATACCGGGCCGGACGCGAGCTGACCGAGGTCAGCGTTCGGCCGTCGGCGCAGGGGCCGGCGCCGGCCGGCGCCCGATTTCGACGGCGAGATCGAGTTCGGCTTCGGCGCGGCGCAGATGGAACTGTGCGTTACGCCCGGGTCGCAGATTAGCCACCATCTCCAGCATCCCGCGCGGGTCCTGGATCGTGCGGCCCTCGACGGCAGTCAGCACGTCGCCTGGCCGAATGCCGGCGCGTTCCGCCGGACTGTCGCGCAGCACGCCGGCGATCAGCGCGCCGCGAGTGCCCGCAATGCCGAAGGATTCTGCGAGCTCGGGCGTGATCTCCTGGATCTCGACGCCGATCCAGCCGCGAGTGACTTGCCCGTTGGCGACCAACTGTTCGAGGACGTTGCGTGCGATCGAAACCGGGATCGCGAAGCCGATTCCGAGCGATCCGCCCGAGCGCGAGTAGATCGCGGTGTTGATCCCGACGAGGTTGCCGTGGTTGTCGACCAGCGCTCCGCCGGAATTGCCGGGATTGATCGCTGCGTCGGTCTGGATGTAATTTTCGAAGGTGTTGATCCCGAGCTGGCTGCGCCCGAGCGCCGAGACGATTCCCATCGTCACGGTCTGCCCGACGCCGAAGGGATTGCCGATCGCGAGCACGACGTCGCCGACTTCCACGGCATCCTGTGCGGCGAAGGTGATCGCCGGGAGCGCGCCGGGCCCTTTGAGCTTGAGTACGGCGAGGTCGGTTTCAGGGTCGCGGCCGACGAGTGTGGCTGGGAATTTGCGGCCGTCGTTGAGTGCGACTTCGATCTCGTCTGCGCCGTCGATCACGTGATTGTTGGTCAGTACGAAGCCTTCACTGCTGGCAATCACGCCGGATCCCAGGCCGGCTGCGCGCTGGGTCGGGCCATTATCCTGGCGGTCGCCGAAGAAATGACGGAAAACCGGATCATCGAGCAGTGGGTGACGGGGGCGAGCGACGTCCTTCGCCGTGTAGATGTGCACCACGGCCGGCATCGAGCGGCGGGCGGCTTCGGCGTAGGAGCCCTGTGCGGCCGCCTCGTGTTCGGACGTGAAGGGCGGTGCCTGCAGGATCTCGACTACGGACGAAGGCGCGTTGCCGCGCAGCCATTCCGGCTTAAGCGTCGTCAGGACGAACAGTACCGCGACGCTGATAGTCACGGCCTGTGCAAAGATGAGCCAGAGGCGGCGCATAATGTAGCTCGATCGGGGCGAGCCGTCGTTGCGGGTTTCGCCGACAGCCTTCGTATTTTGTAGTGGAGTCCGTATGCAACTCGTCGAGCTGGTCGCTCATCTGGATGAACTGCTGGAGGTCGCACGGTATCGGGATTATTCCCCAAACGGTCTGCAAGTGGAAGGACGGCCGGAAGTGCAGCGCGTCCTCTGCGGTATCACGGCCAGTCAGCAACTGCTCGACCTGGCGATTGCAGGTGCGTATGACGCGGTGCTGGTTCACCACGGTTATTTCTGGCGCGGCGAAGACGGGCGTGTGACAGGCATCCGCAAGCGTAGGCTCGCCGCGCTACTGAAGCACGATATCAACCTTATCGCCTATCACTTGCCGCTCGACGCTCATCCGACGCTGGGAAACAATGCACAACTGGGCGTGCTTGCCGGCTGGAGTGGGGAAGGGCGGTTCGGCGAGCAAGATCTCGGGTGGATTGGCCGGCCCTCCAATGTGGAGCCGGCGGGGCTCGTCGCGCGGGCGCTGGCAGCACGCTTGGGGCGCGAGCCGCTTCTGGTCGGCGACGCGGACCGCATGGTACGTCGTGTGGCGTGGTGCACGGGCGGCGCTCAAGGCTACTTCGAACAGGCGATCGCCGCCGGAGCGGATTTGTATGTTTCAGGCGAGATTTCAGAGCAGACCGTGCATCTCGCGCGAGAATCGGGAGTGCCCTTCGTCGCCGCCGGGCACCACGCGACCGAACGCTACGGCATCCGCGCGGTCGCGGCGTATCTCGAGCGCACCTTCGGCTTGGCGGCCGAATTCGTCGACCTCGACAATCCGGTCTGAGCGCGACGGTCGCGCGCCTCTCCTGGGGAGGGTCTGCGCTCAGGCGGCGTCCTGGGCCGAGTGCCCTTCGCCGTCCCACTGGTCGGAGTTTTGGACGTCCGTGCTTTCGGGCCGATAGGGGCCGAGCTGATCTTCCAGCACGGAGGCGAGCATCAGGATCTCGTCGATCACGCTGAGCGGGAAGCCCTCACGTTTGCCGTCCCGGTTGTCGCGCAGCAGCTTCTCGAGGTAGGCCTGGCACTCCTCTGTGCCCCAAATCCGCTGCACCTTGCTCGAGATGTGGGCCATCTGTTCGATCGAGTGTCGCGATTGCTTCGCTTCCTCGAAGGTCTCCCAGGTGACGGCCTTGACGTTGAAGGTCTTGTTGAGCTGTTGGGCGAGGGCGTCGAATTCCTGACGCAGATTGGCGGCGCGATACACCTCGAGGAGCTTCAGCCACGGCGTGACGGCCCGCTTCGGATTTGAGGCGATGAATTCGGCGAGTGTCTCCGCTGCGCCCTGAATGCGCCCGAAGCCCATCATGATCTCGGCCAATTCGATGGCCGATTCGTGCTCCTCGGCCGTGTCGTCGATCGTTTCGATCGGTTGGATTGGGGCGAGCGGTGCGGCAGATTCGGGGACGCTTGCGACGGTTTCCCAGCCGAGCGGAGCGCGCTCCGCGGGGCGTGGCATTTCCTCGTGGAGATCGATATCCGGCGCCGTGAACTCTGGCGGCAGTTCAGGCGCCTCACTGGCGACGGAGGACGGACGTTGCGGCTGTGGAACGATGTAGTGCTCGACCGCGGCTTCGTCCTCCGCGTCGAGGTCGACGCCCTGACTACTGTTGCGACGTCGGAGCCACAGGAGGCCGGCCGCGAGCGCCGTGGACAGCGCGATGAATCCCGCCGTGGGCACGATCCATGACGAGGCTCGGGCGACAGTCTTCTCCGCGGGCGGCGGCGCGGCAGGCTCAGGCGCGGGCGGCTGACTTTCAATCTTCCGCTCCAGCGCGGCCATGTTGGCCTGGATTTCTTCGAGCCTGCGGATGCGGTCGTTGAGCTCGAGTTGGGCGACGATGGTGCGATCGATCTCCATCACCACCGCTTGTTCGCGCCGGAGCTGGTCGCGTTCCTGATCCGTGATCTTGCCTAGTCGGCTCAGGCTGTCGAGTTGCCGGCTGAGACGCAGTTCCCCGCCTCCGGGTTCACCGACGCCGCCGCCGAGGACGAGCCGATCCTGCTCGCGCCCGGGCGGAGGTTTGTCGTGCTCGCCGGCTGGAGGCGCTTCCTGGGCAGGACTTGCGGCTTGCCGAGCGGTCGATCTTCTCGCGGGGCGCCCTTCGGACGCTGCGCCGCCTGAAGGGCGGGCGGCGCGCTTGCGCGCGGGTTCCGCAGCGGGCGGTTCTGAGCGCGACTGTTCAGCGGCCGCCGCGGCAACCGAGGCTTCGTGCGCTGGTTCGGCTGACGGGAAAGAGAGTAGCAGCGTGTAGTCGCGACGCAGGTGTGCGTCGCAAGTGTCTTCGATCGCGAGTCGCAGGACGGGTTCGAAGACGGCGTCCGGATGCGTGATGACCAAGCGCGCCGTCTTGCCGCGGGTGGCGATGTTGAGACGCCCGTTCTTGACCCACGGCAGGCCGTCGCTTCCCTTTTCCGACACGAGGCGGAGGCATTCAACGGCGTTGGACAGGTCGCCTCCCAGCAGTGGCAGCTCGACATGCAGCGGACGGCCGACTTCCGAGATGAAGGCGGGCTCGCCCAATGCGATGGCCTTCGTCTCGGACGAAAGAAGCATTAGCGATGCCGTCAATGCCAGCAATGCGGCGTGGGCGGGATTCAGGCGCAGCTTTGGGTTCATTGTCCGCTCATTGGGCGGTGAGGGGCGATTGAGCCCGCATCTTGTATCAAATAATTGCAGGATTATAACGAATTTGCATGTCGCCAGCGCATGAGGCCGTGAAACCAAAGGATTTTACGCGTGCACATCTGCTTACGGGATACGTTTGGCCGCAGAGTGTGCCTGCTCAGTGGAATTCCGTTTCTGATGCGTGTCAAGGTCGATTCGCGTTACCATTTGGCGAGTTCCATACGCTGGCGTACGTCTATGCCGCTTTCTCCTCCCAAATGCGCGCGCCAGAAGGTGCATGTCCGCCAGATCTCCGTCGAGGGTTATCGCCGCGAGGACGGGATGCTGGAGCTCGATGCCTGTCTGACCGACACGAAGGAAATCGATTACCCGCTCGCGTCCGGCGTGCGCAAGGCGGGCGACCCCGTGCACCAGATGCGCGTGCGCGTCACGCTCGATGCCGATTTCACCATTGTCGACGCCGAGGCCTGTTCGGATTGGGTCCCCTACGTCGGCGGTTGCGACACGATCGGACCCGACTATCAGCGCCTGGTCGGACTGAATCTGGTGCGAGGCTTCCGGCGCATCGTCGGAGAAATGTTCGCCGACGTCCGCGGGTGTTCGCATCTGACCGAGTTGTTGTCGAGCCTGCCCACGGCCGCAATCCAGACTTTCGCGACTTTCCGGCGCGATAACGAAGACTCGGCCGAGAAGCCTTTTCAGCTCGATCGCTGCCACGCGCTCGACTGCAGCGGTGAAACGGTACGCCTCTACTATCCCAAGTGGTATCGCGCCGCGCCGCGGCAGGAGTGAGCGCGATCCGGTGCAAAGGGCATTCGTCGCGCCCGGTCCGGCGATTCTGCTTTGCACAAATCCGGTTATAATCGCGCGATCTTGCGGCTGCTGCGTCCGGTTCGGGGGCGAGTCATGAGGTCGGGCTGGTCGGCACAATGTCGGTCGGCAGCGGTATGCGTCGGTCGAGGGAGACGGCGTATGTCGTGGAGCGAAGCTCCGAAGCGTCCCATCAACCTGTCCGCGGCGGCCAACACGTCGCGACTTCGATCGAAGGGCAACCATGAAGATTCATGAGTATCAGGCAAAAGAACTACTAAGGAAGTATGGCGTCGTGACGCCGCGCGGTTTTCATACCGTGTCGGTGGATGGTGCTGTGAAGGCCGCTGAAGAACTGGGCGGCAAGGTCTGGGTCGTGAAGGCGCAGATCCACGCCGGTGGCCGCGGCAAGGGCGGTGGCGTGAAGCTCGCGCGCTCGCTGGACGAAGTGCGCCAGTACGCCAACGACATCCTCGGCATGCAGCTGATCACCCACCAGACCGGCCCCGAAGGCCAGAAGGTGCGTAACCTGCTGATCGAGGAAGGCGCCGACATCAAGAAGGAATACTACGTTGCTGCGCTGACCGACCGCGCCACGCAGAAGGTCGCGATGATGGCCTCCTCCGAAGGCGGTATGGATATCGAGGAAGTCGCGCACAGCACGCCTGAGAAGATCCTCAAGGAATTCGTGGACCCGTTGGTCGGCCTGACCGACGCGCAGGCGGAGAACCTCGCCCGTGGTATCGGCGTGCCGGAAGCTTCGGTCGCGAAGGCGGTCGATGCGCTGAAGCGCCTGTACACCTGCTACATGGAAACCGATGCCTCGCTCGCGGAAATCAACCCGCTGATCCTCGAAGGCAACGGCAACATCAAGGCGCTCGACGCCAAGTTCAACTTCGACTCGAACGCGCTTTACCGTCACCCCGAAATCGTCGATTTCCGTGACTTCGACGAAGAAGACGCGGACGAAATCGAAGCGTCGAAGTTCGACCTCGCCTACATCTCGCTCGACGGCAACATCGGCTGCCTGGTGAATGGCGCCGGCCTCGCGATGGCCACGATGGACACGATCAAGCTGTTCGGCGCCGAGCCGGCCAACTTCCTCGACGTCGGCGGCGGCGCGACGACCGAGAAGGTCACCGAAGCGTTCAAGATCATGCTCAAGAACCCCAAGGTCAAGGGCATCCTCGTGAACATCTTCGGCGGCATCATGAAGTGCGACACCATCGCCACCGGCGTGGTCGCCGCAGCCAAGGAAGTCAATCTCTCCGTCCCGCTCGTGGTGCGCATGAAGGGCACCAACGAAGACCTCGGCAAGAAGATCCTCGCCGAGTCGGGCCTGCCGATCATCGCCGCCGACACGATGGCGGAAGCTGCGACCAAGATCGTCGCGGCGGTCAAGTAAGGAGAGTTTGAATGTCCATCCTGATCAATAAAGACACCAAGGTCATCACCCAGGGCATCACGGGCAAGACCGGGCAGTTCCACACCGAGAAGTGCCAGGAATACGCGAACGGCAAGAACTGCTTCGTTGCCGGCGTGAATCCGAAGAAGGCGGGCGAGAAGATCTTCGATATCCCCATCTACGCTTCGGTGAAGGAAGCCGCCGCTGAAACCGGCGCGACCGTGTCCGTGATCTATGTGCCGCCGGCAGGTGCCGCCGACGCGATCTGGGAAGCCTGCGAGGCGAACCTGGATCTGGCGATCTGCATCACGGAAGGCATCCCCGTCCGCGACATGCTGGTTGTGCGCAACAAGATGAAGGAAAAGGTTGCTAAGGGCGGCAAGGAAACGCTGCTGCTGGGACCGAACTGCCCGGGCCTGATCACGCCGGACGAAATCAAGATCGGCATCATGCCGGGTCACATCCACCGCAAGGGCCGCATCGGCGTCGTGTCGCGTTCGGGCACGCTGACCTATGAAGCGGTTGCTCAGCTGACCGAAATCGGTCTGGGCCAGTCGTCGGCGGTCGGCATCGGCGGCGACCCGATCAACGGCCTGAAGCACATCGACGTGATGCGCATGTTCAACGACGATCCGGACACCGACGCGGTGATCATGATCGGCGAGATCGGCGGTCCGGACGAGGCGGAAGCCGCGCAGTGGTGCAAGGCCAACATGAAGAAGCCGATCGTCGGCTTCATCGCCGGCGTGACCGCGCCGGCCGGCAAGCGCATGGGCCACGCCGGTGCGCTGATCTCGGGCGGTGCCGACACTGCCGACGCCAAGCTCGCCATCATGGAAGAGTGCGGCTTCACGGTGACGCGCAACCCGTCCGAGATGGCCAAGCTGCTGAAGGCGATGCTGTAAGCGTTGTTTCTTCCGTTGTACAGAAAAGCGCCGGCTGGTCCGGCGCTTTTTTTTCGTGCGAATGTCCGTAAGGGAACGTGGCGGCTTGTCGCGTTTCGGCCAATTGTCAGGGGCTTGTCACAGGCGGCGCCTCCCCTAGGGGGGCGGTGGCGCCGTAAAGGCCGAACAGGACGCAGTTTTACCGTTTTTGCGGCAGCGCAGCAGAGGTGGCATCGTCCTTGCAGTGACGGCTTATTGTCTCTGCGGACGGTCCATCATGGTGACGATCAACGACACGACGCTGCGGGACGGCGAGCAGACCGCCGGGGTCGCGTTTACGGCGGACGAGAAGCTCGCGATCGCGCAGGCGCTGGCGGCGGCGGGCGTGCGCGAGATGGAGATCGGCGTGCCGGCGATGGGCGAGGCCGAGCGCGAGGTGATCCGGGCGATCGTCGCGCTGAGGTTGTCGGCGCGGCTGATGGTGTGGTGCCGGCTGTGCGTGACCGACCTCGAAGCGGCGGCGGCCTGCGGCGCCGACATCATCCATCTCGCGTTGCCGGTGTCGGACCAGCAGATCCTGAGGAAGCTGGGCCGGGACCGCGATTGGGCGCTGAAGCAGTTGCGCGAGACAGTGGCCGTGGCGCGTGAGCGCGGGCTGACGGTGTCGATCGGCGGCGAGGATGCGTCGCGGGCCGATCCGGACTTCCTGTGCCGGGTGCTGGAGACGGCCCAGGCGGCCGGCGCGGTGCGTTTCCGCTACGCGGACACTCTGGGCGTGCTCGATCCCTTCACGACCTTCGAGGCGATCGCACGACTGCGCGCGGCGAGCGACCTCGACATCGAGATGCACGCGCACGACGACCTGGGGCTTGCGACGGCCAATACGCTGGCCGCTGTGCGAGCCGGGGCGACGCACATCAGCACAACCGTCAACGGGCTCGGCGAGCGGGCGGGAAACGCGGCGCTCGAAGAGGCGGTGATGGCGCTGCGTCATCTGCATGGGATCGACATCGGGATCGACTCGCGCCAATTGCCGGTGATCTCGGAGCTGGTGGCGGAGGCTTCGGGACGGCCCGTGGCGGCGAACAAGCCGATTGTCGGTGGTTGGGTGTTTACGCACGAAGCCGGCATCCACGTCGACGGGCTCGTCAAGGATGCGGGCAATTACCAGAGTTTCGATCCGGCCGAGCTCGGGCGCAGCCATCAGCTGGTGCTGGGCAAGCATTCGGGGACGGCCTCAGTCCTCAATGCTTGCCGAGAACTCGGCCTTGCCATCGACGCGGAGCGCGCGCGCCTGATCCTCGAACGCGTGCGCGACTTCGCCATCCGGACCAAACGCAATCCCGAAATGCGCGACCTGATGCGATTCCATCGCGAGTGTCATGCACCCAATTCCCAAGGAGCCATGCAATGAGCGTGCTGATCGACGACCTGAAGGCGCTCGAGAGCGCCGAAGCCTTTCTCGACTATTTCGCTCTGCCGTACGACCCGGCCGTGGTGCGCGTGAGTCGCCTCCACATCCTGAAGCGCTTCTACCAGTACCTCGCGCAGCAGGGCGGGCTCGAGAGCCTGTCGGGGGAGGAGGCGCGCGCGGCGTGCCGCGAGATGCTCGCGCGGGCGTACGAGGATTTCGTCGCGTCCAGCGGTGTCGAGCAGAAGGTGTTCAAGGTGTTCCAGACCGCGCGCGGGGAGCACCGAGTGGCGGTCGGTGGTTTGCGGCGGGCGGTCTCCGGTTGAGTGGGGCCGGTAGCGTCAGCTGCCGGACAGGGTGAGGTCGAAGTGCGCGGCGAGGGTGATCTCGCCCGAGTATTCCTGCCCGACGAGGTCGACGGTCAGCGCTTCGCGTTCCGGAGGCGCATACCCGTTGCCTTCGCGGTTGTTGCCGCGGAAATACATTTGGGTCACCAGTTCCGGTCGGCCCGGCCGGACGATCCGGAAGTGGATGTGCGGGGGGCGTGTGCCGTACTTGCCGGGCAGGATCGTGAGGAAGGCGTAACGGCCTTCCGCATCGGTCAACACCCGACCGTAGCCCTGGAAAGCCGGATCGCGAGTGCGCGGATCGACGCCGGGATGGCGATAGTGGCCGTACGTGTCGGCTTGCCAGATCTCGACCGTTGCGCCGGAAATCGGCCGGCCGGTCGTGTCGCGGACGACGCCCGCAAGGCGCAGGCGCTTTCCTTCGGCCACCGCATTGGGTGTGGCTGCGAGGCGGGTCAGATCGGCGTCGATGTCGCCGCTCCAGTCGGGCGGGTAGAAGGGGCCGAGGTCGTCTTCGGGGGTCGGGCGAAATGCCGCGTGCGCCGCCGATGGTGTGGCGAGGCCGCCGGCCAGGGGCAGCAACGGCAGGCCGGCGAGCCCGCGTGCGAGGCGGCGACGCAAGTAGTTGTACGGCGCGCGCTGATCCATCGTCCTCTCCTCGACGGCTAATGAGGATTCGATGCGCAGCCTGTCGGCAGGTTCCGAAGGCGCGAGAGTGCCTCGGGACGACGGGGTCAGTGGCGCGAGAAGAGATCCTTCAGCCTGCATAGCAGCAGCGACACGTCCCAGCGCGGGTCGGGCAGGGCTTCGCCGGCGAGGACCTTATGCAGTGCTTGTTGCGAGTCGGTTTCGCTGGTGAGGAGGACGTTTACGCCGCGCTTCTGCATTCGCCGCAGGAATCCGTCGCCGGCGCTGCGGGCGATGATGATCTCGACCGTGTCGAGCGGGTGCGGTGCGTCGGATTCCCAATGGTGGAAGACCTGGCGGCGTTCGAGCTCGATCCGTTCAGCAGCAGGCACGGACTCGCCCGGCTGGCAGTCGAAGAGCAGCCAGTGATGCGCCTGACCGGCGTGGCCGGAGACTTGGCTGAAGTTGTCGGTGGCGATCGCGATTTTCATGGGCTGCGTCCTCGGGAGAATGGAAAGGGTGACGCGGGGCTCACACCAGGGCCGCAAGGCCGAAGAGCGGCAGTTCCTCGTTGCCGAAGCATTCGCCGTAAAGGGCGCAGACGCCGCAGGACGGGGCGCGGCAGACGCTGATGCCGGCCTGTTCGCACAGCTGCTTGTAGAAGAACTTCTTCCAGCGCATGCCGCCGACGTTCAGGAGCGCGAGGCGGCTGAAGTGCTCCTGCAGCAGGCCGGAGAGCTCGGCGCGCGAGGGCAGGCCGAGGTCGTGCCAGAGGTGGTCCTCACCCATGCACGCGCGGGCGATGCACTCCGCGAGCGCGACGAGCTCGTTGCTGCGTTCGACCGCGCCGTCGAGCAGCAGGCAACGCAGGTCCTGGTATTCCTCGTGGCGCTCGCCAGGTTCGGCCAGACTGCCGCCGGGCTTCCAGCGCGCGTCGATCATCGCGAGCCAGGCGACAGGCTGCATGTCACATCTCCTTGGGGGCGTAGGAGATGCAGCGTCGCGTACAGTTGTTGTTGCAGGATTCGCAGCCGACGCAGTTCTCCGGGTGCGCGACGTGCATCACCTTCTTCTCGTATTCGTCGTCGTCCTCGTCTTCGATCGCGAACATCTCGCCTTCGTCGTCGACGGCCATCAGCTGCAGCACCTCGCGCGCGCAGGTCTTGAAGCAGCGGCCGCAGCCGATGCATTTTTCCTGGTTGATGGCGGCGATGAAGTTGGGCGTCCAGGCGACGCCGGAGGGCAGGGTGACGGTGAAATAGGTCATGGGGGCTCCGTGAAAGAATCGTCGGCGCTCAGCCGGCGGCGAGCTGTTTGCGCGCTTCGGTGAGCCGGGCGTAGGCTTCGTAGGTTTTCTGCGCCTGCTCGGGGATGCGCTCCCAGCCGATGGGCAGTTCCTCGGAGAGATCGTGGAGATCCATCTTGGCCTGCGTCGCCTGGGCGTTGAGCTTCTTCACGAGCGCCTTGAGTTCGTCGGTCGTCATGGTCGGCCTCAGCCGAAA
Organism: Aromatoleum sp.; assembly: GCF_035254505.1. Lineage (GTDB taxonomy): Bacteria > Pseudomonadota > Gammaproteobacteria > Burkholderiales > Rhodocyclaceae > Aromatoleum. The sequence continues at coordinate 82,443 of NZ_DATFAO010000043.1, forward strand.
TTCGCCACGTCGGGAAAGCGCGCGACCATCGCGGCCGCGTCCTCGATGATGCGGTCGCCAGCTTCGCCGAGCGCCTGTAGCGAGTCGAAGCCGAAGCGGTGCAGGTCGCGGTGGTATTTCGAATAGACGATGAGCCGGCCCGCGGAGAGGATCGCCCGGCCGAAGCCTTCGTGGTTGATCTTGATCATCGGCGCGGCGATGAAGCTCGTGCGCCGTTCGATGGCGATGCCGACGGCGTTGTAGAAGATGTCCACGCGCCACAGCACGTCCGGGTCGGGATCGTCGATGATCGGGATGAGCTTGCGGGCGGCCTTGTCGACGACGTAGGGCGCGAGCACTTCGGCGTCGGACTTGCCATCCCAGGCGCCGTAGCCGTCCTGTGCGCGCATCATCTTGACGAGCTCGTGCAGGAAGGGCGACGCGACGATGGTCGCGGCGTCGTCGGGGGCCTGGACCTCAGACATGTTCGGCCTCGCTCTCGGTATCGCTCTCCACATCAAAGTCGAAGTTGCGTTCCTTGCCCTTCATCAGGACCTTGCGCAGCCATGGCGGCGGCGTGCCCTTGAGCACTTCCTGCAGGCGCTCGATGATCGTCGCGATGGCTTGCGGCGTCGGCACTTTGACCGGATGCACGCGCAGGTTCACGACCTTCGCCGCGGCCGAGCCGCCGATCGCGGCGACGTAGAGCATCGCGCAGTCGCGCACGGCGTCGAGCTTGGGCACGAGCTTGTCCTCGCTGCCGTCCTCGGCGAGATCGCCGGAGAACTCGACGACTTCGACGAGCCGGCTCGAATCGGGCTGCACTTCATAGATTGCGATCTTCTTCGCCCAGCCGAAGTGGGCGTCGACGTCGATCAGGTTTTCGGTGGCAAAGGCGACTTTCATGCCGAAATCTCCCAGGGAGGAATCAGTGACCAGCGCCAGCCGGCGCATCCACGGGCGGCGCGGAGTGGAGGGCGGAGGGGGTGATGTGTTGTTCATGCGCGTGCAGTTGCTCCATGAAGACATTGCCCACCTCGAAGACGAGATCGCGCGTGCCGCGGTAGCCGACGCTCACCTTATGCGCGACCCCGAGCCGGTCGAAGGTCGGGAGGCCGGCGCGCCAGAAGGGGATGCCGAGCCGAGCCGCGGCCTGGCGGCCGTGCGAGTGGGTGACCAGCAGGTCGCAGCCGCCGGCGTGCTGCTCGAAGTCGCCGAGGTCGCCGATGCGCACCGTCTCCGAGGCGACGCGCGCGAGGACCGGTGCTTCCTGCGGTGCGACGGCGCAGGTCACGGTCGCGCCCATGTCGGCGAAGAAGTGCGACAGCGTGAAGAGCAGATCGGGCTCGGCCGCGATCGCGACCTTCTGCTCGCCGAAGTAGAAGTGGCCGTCGAGCATCGCGTCCTGCAGCTGGCTGCGCTGGCGGCGGTATTTCGCCGGGACTTCGCATTCGGAAAGGTCTGCGAGCAGCGCGATGAAGGCGTCGCAAGCGGCAAGCCCCGTGAGTCGGTCGAAGACGCGCAACGGGACGCCGGTCTTCTTCTCCAAGAGTTCGGCGGCCGGGCGCATCTGTTCGCCGATCGCGATCGTCAGGGCCGACGATCCCATTTCGCGGACGTCTTCGAGCCGTGTGCCGCCGAGGGTGTGCGGCAGGAAGGTTTCGGGGATGTGGCCGTCGAGCGAGCCGGAAAGGTCGGGCAGGATGATCGGGCGCAGGCCGAAGGCTTCGACGGTCTCGCGGATCTCCTCGACGTCGCCGGGCGTGAGATGGCAACCCGCGAGGATGTTCACCTGCCACGGGGTGCGGACCTTCGTTCGCGGCACCAGCGCGTCGATCATCGCCGTGACGGCCCTGGCCCAGCCGTCGGAAAAGCCGCCGACGAAATCCGGTGTCGGCGCGAATACGACCTCCGTGCCTTCGAGCTCGGGATGCTTGTCGCGAATCAGTTTCAGGAAGCCCGCGACATCGTCGCCCTTGGCCTCGGTGATGCCGGTCGAGCACACGCCGATCAGCGCCGGGTCCGCGCGCTTCTTGATGTTCAGCAGCGCCTGCTCGACGTTCTCGAGGCCGCCGAGGATCGTCGTCACTTCGCTCATCGCGGTGGTCTGCAGCGGAATCGTCTCGCGGAAATGGCGCACGAAGAGCACCAGGCCGAACGCGGTGCAGCCTTGCGAGCCGTGCAGTAGCGGCAGTGCGCGTTCCATGCCGAGGAAGGCGAGCGCCGCGCCGATCGGGGCGCTCATCTTCAGCGGGTTGACGGTGCAGGCTTTCTTGCCGGCGATGACTTCAGCCATGATGCGCGCTCCCTCTCAGTTCGATTTCCTCGATGTCCCACGGCGCGGGCTCGCGGACCTGCGCCCAGATCGGGTTGTAGAGCGCCTTGTCGATCTCGGCGACGAGATTGACGATGCCCTCGTAACCGGCGAGCGCGTGGTGGCGTTCCTGGTTGATCTCGACCCACGGCGTCTTCGCCTTCAGCGCGACGAACTGCGAGCGGCCGCCGGAGAGCATCACGTCGGCCTTCGATTCCTTCAGCATCCGGTACATCTCGCGCGGCGGCAGCTCGTCGAACATGTGGGCGTCGGTCCCCATGATCTCGGTGACCTTGGCGCGATCGTTCTGCGTGGATTTGCGCATCGAGGTGCCGACGATCTCCATGCCGACTTCCTGCAGCGCGGACACGACGCTCCACGACTTCACTCCGCCGGTGAAAAGCAGCACGCGCTTGCCTTTGAGGCGCGTCTTGTAGCGTTCGAGCTTCGCCCAGGCCCGGGCTTCTTCGCGCGCGATCAGCGCCTCCGTGCGCGCGGGAAGGTCGGCCGGCGCGCCGCGCTCGACGAGGAGCTTCGAGATCTTGCGCAGGCAGTCCGACATGTCGGCGATGCCGTAGAAGCTGCCTTCGAAATAGGGGATGTCGTAGCGCTCGTGCATCTTGCGCGCGATGTTGATGAGCGCCTGCGAGCACAGCATGATCGCGGCCTTCGCGCGGTGCGAGCTCGCGATGTCCCTGTAGCGCGCATCGCCGCAGAAGGTCGCGAGCACGCGGATGCCCAGTTCGTCGAAGAGCGGCTTCACCTGCCAGAATTCGCCGACGACGTTGTATTCGCCGATCAGGTTGATGTCGCAGTCGGTCGTGTAGTCCGGTTCGATCGTGCCCACGACGTGGTCGAGCAGGGCCTCGCCGCCGAGCTTGTTGCCGAGGTTCTTGCTGCCGGCGAAGCCGGGGGCGTTGACGGGGATCACCGGCTTGCCGAATCTTTCACTTGCGGCCTTGCACACCCCTTCGACGTCGTCGCCGATCATCGCCGGCAGGCAGGTCTGGTAGACGAAGATCGCAGGCGGATCGACCTTCTCGATGATCTCCTTGATCGCCCGGTAGAGGCGCTTCTCGCCGCCGTAGATGACGTCGAATTCGGCCATGTCCGTCGTGAAGCCGGTGCGGTAGGTCTGCGGGCCGGATGAATAGACGTGGCGCGAGTCCCAGGAGTTGCCTTCGCACGCGATCGGGCCGTGCACGAGGTGGGCGACGTCGACGACCGGTTGCAGCGCGATCTTTGCGCCGTCGAAGGCACAGCCGCCCGCGGCGGCGCCCGGCGTGAGCGGCTTCTTGCAGCCTTCCTTGCGCGCTTTGTCGCTTTTCGCGTGGTTCGTAGCGCAACCCGGTTCGACCAGCAGGCTGTCGATTCTCTGTTTCAGTGCGCTCATCGTGGCTTCCTCTCTGCGCCCGCTCGTACAAATGTCGGGGGATGGTCAGACCGTTGCAGGAACGGTGCCAGCCTTCAACAAGGCGAAAAATCAATGGGTTGCGGTCAATGTCAGACTGCGCCTTTGCCTTGTGTCGAAGACCCGACACGCCCTTTGTGCGACAAGTGACATGGTGCCGACCGCTCGCGAGCCGGACGAACACTGCCGGCTGTCCTCGTTCTTGTTATGCTTCCTCTTTTTTGCCGGCGGCATCGTCGCCGGCGGCGCCCGGACGGAACGAATCATGAAGAAAGTGCTGCTCTCCCTGCTCTTGAGCCTCGCGGCGATCACGTCGACGCAGGCGCTCGCGACGCCCGGCGAAGTGCCGGAGGGGGCGATGCTGCGTGATGTGCCGATGCAGGGGCTGACGGGCGAGTCGCAGCTGCTGTCGACCTTCCGCGGCAAGCCGCTGATCATCAACATGTGGGCGAGCTATTGCGGGCCCTGCGCGCAGGAGATGGGTTCGCTGGAGCGGCTCGCAAAGCGCTCGGGCAAGCAGTTCAATGTGATCGGCGTGTCGATCGACGACTACCCGGAGCGTGCGCAAGCCTTCCTGGCGAAGGTGAAGACGAGCTTCCCGCACTTCATCGACCAGAAGCTGACGATGGAGAACATGCTGGGTGCGGACCGCATCCCGCTGACGGTGCTCGTGGACCCGCAAGGGCGGGTGCTGCACAAGGTGTTCGGCAGCAAGGAGTGGGACAGCCCCGAGACCATGCAGGCGATCAGCAAGGCCTTCGGGATCAAGATGTAAGTGACGGGAATGTGACAGTACGGTTTCGGGTGTAACAAAACTGAAATCTATTGGCTGGTAGAATCGCCGGCTAATTCATTGGCCGGACGCCTACATCATGTTCTCCCGCTTTATGCCCAAGGAAGGGCAGTTCTTCAAGCTGTTCAACGCGCACGCGGACGAGATCGTGACCGGCGCGAAAGCGCTGGTTGTGCTGATGCAGGCAGTCGGCCACAACGATGCGCAGGTCGCCAAATCGACGGCCGACATCGACGAGTCCGAGACCCGCGCCGACAGCATCAATCACGAGGTGATGGCGCTGATGCACGCGACCTTCATCACCCCGCTCGACCGCGACGAGATCCACCAGCTGATCTCGCACATGGACGACGTGCTCGACACGATCCAGGACGTGGCCGAGACGATGTCGCTGTACGACATCGTCGACGTGACGCCCGAAGCCCGCAAGCTCGCCGAGCTGTCGCTCGTGTGTGCCGAGCGGGTGCGCTCCGCGGTCGCGCTGCTGTCGAACATGGATAACGGCCAGACGATCCTGAAGACCTGCCGCGAAATCGACGAGCTCGAATCGGACGCCGACCGCATCCTGCGCTCGGCGCTGTCGCGCCTCTTCCGCGAGGAGCAGGACGTTCGCCAGGTGCTCAAGTTCAAGGGTATCTACGAGCTGCTCGAATCGATCACCGACCGTTGCGAGGACGTCGCCAAGATCCTCGAAGCCGTCGTACTCGAAAACTCCTGACCTGTACCCCTTCCGGAAAACAACATGACAGGCATGGAGATCAGCCTCGCCACGGTGGTGTGCCTCGTGGCGCTGGCGCTGGTGTTCGATTTCATGAACGGCTTCCACGACGCGGCGAACTCGATCGCCACCGTCGTGTCGACGGGCGTTCTCAAGCCGCATCAGGCCGTCGCCTGGGCGGCGTTCTTCAACGTGGTGGCGATTTCGATCTTCCAGCTGAAGGTCGCCGCGACCATCGGCAAGGGCACGATCGACCCGTCGGTCGTCGACCACTACGTGGTGTTCGGCGCGCTGCTCGGCGCGATCGCGTGGAACATCATCACCTGGTACTACGGCATCCCGTCGAGTTCCTCGCACGCGCTGATCGGCGGCCTCGTCGGGGCCGCGGTCGCGAAGGCGGGGTTCGGGTCGCTGATCAGCGAAGGCCTGATCAAGACCATCGCGTTCATCATCGTGTCGCCGCTGCTGGGCTTCATCCTCGGCTCGATCATGATGGTTGCCGTCAGTTGGATCTGCTTTCGCACTTCGCAGCGCAAGGTCGACAAGTGGTTCCGTCGCCTGCAGCTGCTGTCGGCGTCACTGTATAGCCTCGGCCACGGCGGCAACGACGCGCAGAAGACGATCGGCATCATCTGGATGCTGTTGATCGCAGCCGGCATGACACGGAGCACGGATCCGGTTCCGATATGGGTGATCGTCGCCTGCTACTTCGCGATCGGCATGGGCACACTCTTCGGCGGCTGGCGGATCGTCAAGACGATGGGCCAGCACATCACCAAGCTGAAGCCGGTGGGCGGCTTCTGCGCGGAAACGGGCGGCGCGATGACGCTGTTCCTCGCGACGGCGCTGGGTATTCCGGTGTCGACGACGCATACCATTACCGGCGCGATCGTCGGCGTCGGTTCGGCTCGTCGGGTTTCGGCAGTGCGCTGGGGCGTCGCCAGCAACATCGTCTGGGCGTGGATCCTGACCATTCCGTGCAGCGCGCTGTTCGCGGCCGCCGGCTGGTACGTCGGTCGGGTGATTCTCTGATGCCTCGCTGAGGCGTCGCCCCCTTCCCTCTGGCGGTATCGCAATCAAGTCTCCTTGGGTGGCCAGGCCCCCAAGGAGACTTTTCATTTCATGAGCTGCTCGCCGCGGACACGGCGGCCGCGTGCATTTGCCTGAATGCGGCTTCCATCTCGCGCGCGAGCCCCGCGCCGTCTGCGAGCGCGGAGGCCGTCAGGCGGCGCCGAAGGTCGGCCCGGATAGTGCCCAGGTATGCACGGTCCTTGTCGAGCGCGACGGCGCGTTCGACGAAATCGGAGGGCGTGCGGGTCACGAAATCGTCCAGTCCGACAGCGTGCAGGACGGCCGCTCCCATTCGTGCGGCGCGACGGTCCCCGGCGAGCGTCAATACGGGGACGCCCATCCACAGACTATCCAGTGTCGTCATGTGACCGTTCCACGGGAAGGTATCGAGGCAAACGTCGATGTGGTTGAAAAGCTTCAGGTGGGCGGAGAGGGACGAAAAACCCGTCAGCACGAGGCGTTCGGGCGGGACGCCCCGGTCCTCGAACTGGCCCTGAATGCGTTCACGTACCCCTTCGTCGCCGAGCGCGCGCGCCTGCATCAGCAGGCCTGCGTCGGGAATCGCACGCAGAACCTCCGCCCACAGGTCGAGCACGGGGCCGCTGATCTTCGACAGGTTGTTGAACGACCCGAAGATGAGGTGGCCGGCCTCAAGCGCCGGGAGCGGGCCGACCTCGGGGAAATCGGCGTCAGGATTGAAGGCGAAGCTCGGACGCGGCAAGCGCCACACCCGTTCCGTGTAGTAGGCGGCGTCGGCCTCGGTCGGATCGAGGTCGGCATCGCTGATCGCGTAGTCCATCGCCGGCACGCCGGTCGTGGTGCAGTAGCCGAGGTAGCTCGCCTGAACCGGGGCCACGCGCCGCGCGAACACGGCAAGGCGGTGTTGTGCCGTATGTCCGGCGAGATCCACGGCGATGTCGAGCGCATCGCTGCGAAGGACGGCCGTGAGAGCGTCGTCGTCGAGGGCGGCCACATTGTGCCAGTGCTCGCAATGTCCGCGCAGTCGTGCCGTGACGTCGTCCTCCGCGAGGGCGTCGGAATAGACGTGCACGTCGAAATGTTCGCGGTCATGCGACGCGAGCAAGGCTTCCATCAGGTAGCCGACGGGATGGCGCACGAGGTCGGGCGAGACGTAGCCGATGCGCAGGCGTTTGCCATGTTCGCGCGCCGGCCGCGGTAGCGGTTCGGGCAGACGCGCGCCCCAGGCGAGATGTTCGATGCGGACTTCATCGACCGTGGCGGTCGGATGGTAATTCATGCACATCAGCAGGCTCGTCGCTGCCGGAGCGTGGCCGGCCTGAATCTCGAGGGCCCGGCGATAGTGTTCGATGGCTTGCTCGATGCGCCCGCTGTCGCGGCATGCGTTGGCGAGCATCACGTGCGCCTCGAGCATGTCGGGAGCGGCAGCGAGCGCGCGCTCGGCGGTGGCAATGCTTTCGGTGAGGGCGCCGCGTTTGGACAGCAGGCTACGCAGGTTCACCAGCGCTTCGGTCATTCGCGGCTGAAGTTGCAGCGCCCGCATGTAGGCGCGCTCGGCCAGTTCGTTCTGGGCGCTCAGCAGGTACAGGTTGCCGAGGTTGTTCTGGATGTAGGGGGAGGTCGGCGCGAGGCGGGCTGCTTCCTCAAGGTGCGCGCGCGCCTCGACGAGACGCCCCTGCTCGGCGAGCAAGGAACCAAGCAAATACCGCGCGTCGAGGTGACGCGGCTCCTTTGCGAGGACCTTTTCGTAGCATAGACGCGCCTGTTCGCGGTTTCCGCTCTTCTGGGCCTGTTCGGCCTGTTGCATCAGTTTGTCGGATTTCTTGGACATGCTTGGCGGGCGGAAAGGCCTGGGCGGCACTGTTTCTTCATGAACGACGCATTTTAGCCGCAAGCCGTGGGGCCCGGTGGTCGGACAGGGGCGGAAAGAAAACGGCCCGCCTTGCGGGCGGGCCGAACAGCGGGACGGTTTCCTCAGCGCACGAGGTCGAAGCTGGCCGAGTCGGTGGTCTTCGCGTCCAGGGTGTCGAACATCTTGTCGAGGATCTTCACGAGGACGTTCAGGCCGCCCTGGTAGCCCCAGATCGGGAAGCGGTGATGATGGTGACGGTCGAAGATCGGGAAGCCGATGCGGATCAGCGGCGTGCCGATGTCGCGCTCGAGGTACTTGCCGTGCGAGCTGCCGATCAGGAAGTCGACCGGCTCGGTGGCGAGCAGCGAGCGCATGTGCCACAGGTCCTTGCCGCCCCACGCCTTGCAGCCCTGGCCGAAGGGGCTGGCGGCGAGCAGCGCGTTGATCTTCTCGTTCCAGTCCTTGGTCGCGTTGGTGCAGACGACATGCACCGGCTCGGCGCCGAGTTCGAGCAGGAAGGCGGTGAGTCCGAGCGTCATGTCGGGGTCGCCGAAGGGCGCGAACTTCTTGCCGTGCAGGTAAGCCTGCGAGTCGGCGATGGCATCGACCAGCCGGCCGCGTTCGAGTTCGAGCGAGGCCGGGATGGCCTGGCCGGTGAGTTCCGATACCGCCATCAGGAAGGCGTCGGTGCCGGTCACGCCGATCGGGCAGTTCAGCGACACCGTCTTCTGGCCGGCCTTCCCGGCGTAGTCGGCGGACTTTGCGGCCGAGATGCCCTGCATGAAGATTGTGCCCTTGGCGTGGAGCGCCGCATCCATCTGCTCGATTGTCGTGCCGCCGGCGTACATGCGGAATTCGCCGTCGGCCGGGGTATCGAACACTTCGCTCGGATCGGAGAGGTAGGTGTAGTCGACATCCATTTCACCGAGCATGCGCTTGATGACGCGGTAGTTGCCGAGGTAGGTTTCGAAACCCGGCACGATGTTGATCTTGCCGTTCGAACCGACCTTCTTGCCTTCCATCGCGTTCAGCGTGAAGGAGCGGACGATGCCTTCGAGCATGTTGTCCCAGCCGGTCGTGTGCGAACCGACGAAGGACGGCGTGTGCGCGAAGGGGACCGGGTAATCCTGCGGGATGTGCCCTTCCTTCTTGGTGTTGTTGATGAACGCGTTCAAGTCGTCACCGATGACTTCCGCCATGCAGGTGGTGG
>NZ_DATFAO010000044.1:0-306137 GCF_035254505.1 Aromatoleum sp.
TGGAGCTTTTCCGCGGCGCGTGTGATGCCGCCTTCGCGGACGACGGTACGGAAGATCGTCAGGTCGTCGAGATCCATCATTCTCTCCAGAAGATGATTTCAATCTTAATTATTCATTTTACACGAACAAATTACCAGCCTATCGTGACAGCCTCCCCTCTCTTTCCGGAGCGAACCATGAGTTCGAGTCGTGACCAAACCATCGGCTACCTCGCCGCCGCGGGCACCGTGGCGATCTGGAGCGGCTTCATCCTGATCTCGCGCCTCGGCGGCAAGAGCGCACTGACGCCTTACGACGTGCTCGCGCTGCGCCTGGGCGTCGCCGCGGTCCTGCTGCTGCCCTTCGCCGGCAGCCTGCGCCAAGGCGCGTGGCGCAACGGTCGTCTGTGGGCGCTCGGTCTTATCGGCGGCCTCCTTTACGGGGTGCTGGTCTACGCGGGGTTCAAATTCGTGCCCGCCGCGCACGGCGCGATCCTGCTGCCGGGCATGCAGCCCTTCCTCGTCGCGGCCGTCGCCTGGCTGATCACGCGCCAGCGCATCCCGCGCGAACGGCTGATCGGCCTCCTCTTCATCGCGCTGGGCGTCGGCTTCGTCGCCCAGCCCTATATCCTCGGCGGCACGTGGACGGCGGCCATGCTCTTCGGCGATGCGCTGATCCTGGCCTCCGCCGCCGTCTGGGCGGTCTACAGCGTGCTCGCGAAGCGCTGGGGCTTCGACCCCTGGACGCTGACCCGCTTCGTCGCGATCAGCTCCGCGGCGCTCTACCTGCCGGTCTACGCACTGTGGCTGCCGAAGGCGCTCGACGCGGTGCCGATGTCGACGCTGGTCGTGCAAGGCCTCTACCAGGGCGTCGGCGCGACGATCATCGCGATGCTGCTCTTCCTGAAGGCGGTCAAGAACCTCGGCGCCGAACGGGTCGGCGCGCTGATCGCGCTGGTGCCGGTGATCGCCGGGGTCGCTGCGGCGCCGCTGCTCGGCGAGGCGCTGACGGGATGGCTGCTCGCGGGGCTCGCATGCGTGTCGCTGGGGGCGTTCGTGGCAGCAAGGCCGGCGCGGGTGACGGTCATGCAGGTGTGCGGCGCGGCGCGCTGAGCGCTGCTCCTGAAGACGCAAAGGGCCGACGGCAGTACGCCGCCGGCCCTTTCTCCGTCACGCGACGTAATCAGCGGGCGAGCTTGTCCTGGTGTTTGCCGCCGAGGCCGAGGTAGGCCTCGATCACGCGCGGGTCGTCGGCGAGCTGTTTCGCCGGGCCTTCCATCGCGATCTCGCCGGTCTCCAGCACGTAGGCGTAGTCCGCAACCTGCAGCGCGGCGCGCGCGTTCTGCTCGACGAGCAGGATCGACACGCCGCGCCGGCGCAGTTCGCTGATGATGCGGAAGATCTCGCGCACGATCAGCGGCGCGAGGCCGAGGCTGGGTTCGTCGAGCATCAGCAGCTTCGGCTTCGCCATCAGCGCGCGGCCGACCGCGAGCATCTGGCGCTCGCCACCCGAGAGCGTGCCCGCCATCTGCCCTTTCCGCTCCTGCAGGCGCGGGAAAAGCTGATAAACCTCCGCCATCGTCTGCGCGTGGTCGCGCTTGCCCATGCGGTAGCGCTGGAAGGCACCGAGCACGAGGTTGTCCTCGACGCTCATCTCGCTGAAGAGCTCGCGCTTTTCCGGCACGAGGTTCATGCCGCGCGCGACCATGCGCTCGACGCGCGGCACGAACTCGACTTCGCCGTCGAAAGTGACCTGGCCGCGCGACTCCAGCAGGCCCATGATCGCCGACAGCATCGTCGTCTTGCCTGCGCCGTTCGGCCCGATCACCGTGACGATCTGCCCCTCGCCGACGCGCAGGTTGGCGTTCGACAGCGCCTCGACCTTGCCGTAGGCGACGCACAGGTCGCGCACTTCGAGCACGGTCCGCACGGCGCCGGGGGCAGCCTCGACGACCGGCGCGATGGCCTGCATCTCTACGCTCATCCCGTTCATTCCACACCTCCGAGATACGCTTCCAGCACCGCCGGGTTCTGCTGCACTTCTTCGGGCAGGCCTTCGGCGATCTTCTGGCCGAACTCCATCACGACGATGCGATCGACGAGGCCCATCACGAAGTCCATGTCGTGTTCGACCAGCAAAATGCCCATTCCTTCGCCACGCAGCTTGCGCAGCAGTTCGCCGAGCGCCTGCTTCTCCTTGAAGCGTAGACCCGCCGCCGGTTCGTCGAGCAGCAAGAGACACGGGTCGGCCGCGAGGGCGCGGGCGATCTCGAGGATGCGCTGCTGGCCGAGCGCGAGGCTGCCGGCGGGCTCGAACATATGCTCGGCCAAGCCCACGCGCTCGATCTGGCGCGCGGCCTCGTTCAGCAGGCGCGCTTCCTCGGCGCGGTCCATGCGCCACGCGGCCGGGAACACGCCCTTGTCACCCCGCATGTGCGCGCCGATCGCGACGTTTTCGAGCACGGTCATCGCCGGCAGGAGCTTCACGTGCTGGAAGGTGCGGCTCATGCCCATGCGGGCGATCGCCCGCGAGCCGTGGCCCGCGACGGACTGACCAAGGAAGAGCACTTCGCCCGAGGTCGGGGTATCGACGCCCGAGATCTGGTTGAACATCGTGCTCTTGCCGGCGCCGTTGGGGCCGATCAGCGCGAGGATCTCCCCGGCCTTCACGGTGAGGCTCATGTTGTTGTTGGCGACGAGTCCGCCGAACTTGCGCGTGACCTCCTTCGCTTCGAGGATCACGTCGCCACGCGCGGGCTGGGCCTTGCGCGGCAGGGGCTCCGCGGCGGCATCGAGCTTGCGCCGCACCGCCCGCACCGGCACGAGGCGGGCGACGAGCGGCCACAGGCCTTCGCGCGCACGCTGCAGGATCACGACCATCATCAGGCCGAAGAAGATCACCTCGAAGTTGCCGCTCTGGCCGAGAAGCTTGGGTAGCCAGTCCTGCAGCCACTGCTTGGCGATCGTGATCACGCCCGCGCCGAGGAGCGCGCCCCACACTTGGCCCGCACCACCGACGACCGCCATGAAGAGGTACTCGATGCCGATGTGCAGCCCGAAGGGGGTCGGGTTCACGAAGCGCTGCATGTGCGCGTACAGCCAGCCGGACGCACAGGCGTGCAGCGCGGCGATGACGAAGATCACCATGCGCGAGCGCGAGGTGTTCACGCCCATCGCCTCGGCCATCACCATGCCACCCTTGAGCGCGCGGATCGCCCGGCCTTCGCGCGAGTCGAGCAGGTTCTGCGTGGTGAGCACCGCCGACAGCAGGAAGGCCCAGATCAGATAGAAAATCTGGCTGCCGTCGGTGAGCTCGTAGCCGAAGATCGAGATCGGCGGCACGCCGGTGAGGCCCGTGTGGCCGCCCAACGATTCGAGCGTGCCGAACAGGAAGTACAGGCTGATGCCCCACGCGATGGTGCCGAGCGGCAGGTAATGGCCCGACAGGCGCAGCGTCATCGAGCCGAGCACCAGCGCGACGGTCGCGGTGAACACGAGGCCCACGACGAGCGCGAGCCACGGCGAGCCGCCCGCCCAGGCGAGCCAGCCGGGGAGATCGGTCGCGGTCGTCAGCACGGCCGTGGTGTAAGCACCGAGGCCCACGAAGGCCGCCTGGCCAAAGCTCGTGAGCCCCCCGACGCCGGTGAGCAGCACGAGGCCGAGGGCGACCAGCGCGTAGAGGCCGATGTAGTTGAGCAGCGTGACGTAGAAAGGCGGCATCACGAGCGGCGCCGCCAGCAGCAGGACGAGGAAAATCGCCAGGATCGTGCGCGGTTTCATTCCTCTTCCTCCACGTGGTGACTGGTGAGCGAGCGCCACAAGAGCACCGGGATGATCAGCGTGAACACGATGACTTCCTTGTAGGCGCTGGCCCAGAAGGAGCTGAAGGCTTCGAGCAGGCCGACGAGCACGGCGCCGGCGGCAGCGATCGGGTAGCTCGCGAGCCCGCCGATAATCGCGGCGACGAAGCCCTTCAGGCCGATCAGGAAGCCGGTGTCGTAATAGACGGTCGTGATCGGTGCGATCAGCACGCCCGAGAGCGCGCCGATCAGCGCGGCGAGCAGGAAGGTGAGCCGCCCCGCGAGCGCCGGCGAGATGCCCATCAGGCGCGCGCCGTTACGGTTCATCGCGGTCGCGCGCAGCGCCTTGCCGTAGATCGTGCGGCCGAAGAACTGGTAGAGCGCGATGATCAGCACGATGGAGGCGACGATCACCCACAGCATCTGGCCGGTGATCATCATCGGGCCGACTTCGAAGCGCGCTTCCGAGAAGGCCGGCGTGCGCGAGCCTTCGGCGCCGAAGAAGAGCAACCCCAGGCCGACCATGCCGACGTGCACGGCCACCGATACGATCAGCAGGATCAGCACCGGCGCTGCGGCGATCGGCTGATAGATGAGGCGATACATCAGCGGCCCCATCGGCACGACCACCAGCAGCGCGAGCACCACCTGGGCCGCCATCGGCAGCGTTGCGAGCGGCAGCGCATACAGCAGCGCCGCGAGCACGCCGGGGTAACCGACGTTCCACGCGAGCACCGCTGCGACGCGCCCGCGCTGGCCGCTATGCAGCGCGTGACGCGCGTCGGCGATGGCCGCGAGCACACCGGCGCCGGCGAGCAGCCACAGCGTCGCCGGCACGGTGCCGGCCTGGATCATGACGAGGGTCAGCGCGCCATAGGCGACGAACTCCCCCTGCGGGATGAAGATCACCCGCGTGACGGCGAACACCAGCACCAGTGCGAGCGCGAGCAGCGCATAAATGGCACCGTTGGTGATCCCGTCCTGCGCGAGCAATAGCGCTATCTGGAAATCCATGGACGAACTCCGCTATCGCAACGGCCCGAAAGCCGCTGCGACATGACTGCATGCAATAGATGGAACCCCGCGCGGCGCGGGGCAAAGCCCCATGCCGTCGCGGTTCGGGCTCACGCCGGGCAACCCCGGCGGGCGGTGTGACGCGTCATCTGACCGCCCACTGAATGACTCATTTCACCAACTTCCAGGCGCCGTTCTGGATCTGCACCATCACGCGTGCGCGCTGGTCGAGGCCCAGGTGGTCCGTCGGCGTCATGCTGAAGATGCCATGCGCGCCCGGCACTTCCCTCAGGCCTTCGAGCGAGTCGCGCAGCGCGGCGCGGAATTCCTTCGTGCCCGGCTTGGCCTTCTTCAGCGCCGACGGGACGGCCGCCGCGAGCAGCACGCCGCTGTCCCAGCCGTGCGCACCGAAGGTCGACACGCTGCCCTTGCCGTGCGCCGCCTCGTACTTGTGGATGTACTCGAGGGCGCTCTTCTTGACCGGGTTGCTGTCCGGCAGTTGATCGGCGACGAGCACGGGGCCGGCCGGCAGGAAGGTGCCTTCACAGTCCTTGCCGCAGACGCGCAGGAAGTCGTTGTTCGCGACGCCGTGGGTCTGGTAGATCTTGCCGGTGAAACCGCGCTCCTTCAGCGCCTTCTCCGGCAGTGCGGCCGGCGTGCCCGAACCGGCGATCAGCACCGCGTCGGGCCTCGCCGCCATGACCTTGAGGACCTGGCCGGTGACCGAGGTGTCGGTGCGGGTGAAGCGCTCGTTGGCGACCACCTTGAGCTTGCGCGCCTCGGCGACCGACGAGAACTGCTCGTACCAGCCTTCGCCGTAGGCGTCGGAGAAGCCGATGAAGGCGACGTTCTTGACCCCGCTGTTGGTCATGTGCTCGACGATCGCGGTCGACATCTGCGCGTCGTTCTGCGGCGTCTTGAAGACCCAGCGCTTCTTGTCGTCGACGGGGTCGACGATGCGGGCGGAGGCGGCCATCGAGATCATCGGCGTCGCCGATTCGGCCGCGACGTCGATCATCGCCAGCGAGTTCGGCGTGATCGTCGAACCGAGGATGACGTCGACCTTGTCCTCGGAGATCAGCTTGCGGATGTTCTTCACCGCCGACGTGGTGTCGGAGGCGTCGTCGAGGACGATGTAGTTGATCTTCTCGCCGGCGATCGTCGTCGGCATCAGCGCGACAGTGTTCTTCTCCGGAATGCCCAACGAGGCAGCCGGCCCGGTCGCCGAGACGATCACGCCTACGTTGATCTCGGCGTGCGCTGCCGCGGCGCTGAAGGCGAGACCGATGGCGGCCATCAGGGAAGTGCGTAGCTTCATGTGTGTCTCCTCCTCTTTGTTTATATACGGCCGGACCCGAGGGAAGCCGCAGCCGCGCCTGCTGGATTATTGATTACGATACAAATAATTGCCAGTCCAACTGTTGATCTGTGTCATGTCTTCGTGAAGTTCGACACACGCTCGATCACCATCGCAATGCCTTGTCCGACGCCGATGCACATCGTGCACAGCGCGTAGCGCCCGCCGATCGCTTCGAGTTGACGCAGCGCAGTCAGCACGAGGCGTGCGCCGGAGGCCCCGAGCGGATGCCCGAGCGCGATCGCGCCGCCATTGGGGTTCACGTGGGCGGCGTCATCCGGCAAGCCGAGCATGCGCAGCACCGCCAGCGACTGCGCGGCGAAGGCTTCGTTGAGCTCGATCACGTCCATCTGGTCGAGCGTGAGGCCGAGCCGCGCGAGGAGCTTCTGCGACGCGGGCGCGGGGCCGATGCCCATGATGCGCGGCTCGACGCCTGCGGTGGCCATGCCGAGCACACGGCCGCGCGGCGTGAGGCCGTGGCGGGAGGCGGCGTCAGCCGAGGCAAGCAGCAGCGCAACGGCGCCGTCGTTGGTGCCGGACGCGTTGCCGGCAGTGACCGAGCCCTCGGCGCGCACAACGCCCTTCAGCTTTGCGAGCGCGTCGAGGGAGGTCGCACGCGGATGCTCGTCGGCGGTGACGCGCAGCGGCTCCCCTTTCTTCTGCGCGATCTCGACCGGCACGAGCTCGCCGGCGAAGAAGCCGCGTTCGGCCGCGGTCGCATAGCGCTGCTGGCTGCGGAGCGCGAAGGCGTCCTGGTCGGCGCGAGAGACTTCGAACTGCGCGGCGACGTTCTCGGCGGTCTCGGGCATCGAGTCGATGCCGTACTGCGCCTTCATCAGCGGATTGACGAAGCGCCAGCCGATCGTCGTGTCCTCGATCTTGGCGCTGCGCGAGAAGGCGGAATCGGCCTTGGCCAGCACGAAGGGTGCGCGGCTCATGCTCTCGACACCGCCCGCAATCATCAGCTCCGCCTCACCTGCGGCGATCGCGCGTGCCGCGGTGCCGACGGCATCCATGCCCGAACCACACAGGCGGTTGATCGTGCCCCCCGGCACGCCCACAGGCAGACCCGCAAGCAGGCTCGCCATGTGCGCGACGTTGCGGTTGTCTTCGCCCGCCTGGTTGGCGCAACCGTAATAGACGTCGTCGATCGCTTCCCAATCGACGCCGGCGTTCCTCGCCATCAGCGCCTTGATCGGCAAGGCCGCGAGATCGTCGGTCCGCACGGCCGACAGCGCGCCGGCATAGCGTCCGATGGGGGTGCGGATGCCGTCGCAGATGAACACTTCTCTTGAACTCACGCTACCTGTCTCCTCGTCTCTTTATCGGTGTAATTTCGGTCAGCGGAACCCAACGACGGGCTAGCCGGGCGGGCTCTCCGCGAGCGCCCTGCCCTGGCCCCCGCTCTTGCCCCCATCCTTCTCCTTCTCGGCGTCCGGACTCATCAGTCCGCGTACGCCGTTCAGGAAGATCTGCGTGACGATCGGCGCCATGTCGCGGAAGGTCAGCGGACCGTCTGCGCGCAGCCACGTGAAGGTCCAGTTGATCATGCCGAACAGGATCATCGTGACGGCCTTGTCGAGCTTCTGCCGCTTGAGGCCGGGTTCGAGGCGCACTAGCGCGTCGGCGAAGCCCGCCACGACGCGGCGCTGCTTGTCGTTGACATGGGCCGACTGCTCCTGCTGCAGGAACTTCACGTCCTGCACGAGCACCATGTGCTGGTCTTGCGAGTGCTCGTATTCGTCCATGAAGCGCGTCACCAGCGCCGAAAAATGCTCCGCCGGGTCCAGCCTGCGTGCCTCGACCTCCGCCACGATCGCCAGCAACTCGTCGATGTAGCTGTCGGCGATGTCGAACAGGATGTGCTCCTTGTCGCGGTAGTAGTGGTAGGCGAGCGGCTTCGAGATCCCGCACGCCTTCGCCAGCTCGGCCATCGACGCGTTATGGAAGCCCTTCTCCGCAAAGAGCTTCGCAGCGGCAGCCAGGATGGTCTCCCGCTGCTGTTCGAAATTCGCCGATTTCCCTCTGGCCATGCCTGCTTCCGTCGTATCCGTACTGGTCGGGCGCGCTGCTCAGCGTTCGTCGAAACTGATGACGACGCGGTCGGTGAGCGGGTGCGACTGACAGGTGAGAATGTAGCCCGCGTCGATGTCCGGCTGTTCGAGGGTGAAATTCTTGTCCATGCGGACCTTGCCCTCAAGCAGTTTCGCACGGCAGGTGCAGCACACGCCGCCCTTGCACGAATACGGCAGGTCCATGCCGGCGCGCAGCGCGACGTCGAGGATGGATGGATCCTCCGCACGGAACTCCATCTCGCGCTTGAGTCCGTCGGCGATCACGGTGACCTTCGCCTGCGTCGCGTCACCCGGCTCGATGTGATGCTCGGGCGCCGTCGCCGGCACGCCGAAGCGCTCCAGGTGGACATGTTCCGGTGCGAGACCGGCGCCGAGCAACGCCGCCTCAACCTCGTCGATCATGCCGCCGGGGCCGCAGATGAAGGCTTCGTCGATCGTGTCCGCGGGGATCAGCGTGTCGAGGAACATGCGCACGCGCTCGCCGTCCAGACGCCCGTTGAAGAGCGGCACTTCCTGCTCCTCGCGCGAGAACAGGTTGTACAGCGTGAAGCGCGACATGTACCGGTTCTTCAGGTCTTCGAGCGTCTCGGCGAACATCACGCTCGCCTGGCGGCGGTTGCTGTAGATCAGCGTGAAGCGGCTGTTGGGTTCGGCGCGTAGCGTCGTCTTCACCAGCGACAGGATCGGCGTGATGCCGCTGCCGGCGGCGAAGGCGACGTAGTGCTTGGTGTGAGCGGGGTCGAGCGGGGTGTGGAAGCGCCCTTCCGGCGTCATGATCTCCAGCACGTCGCCGGACTTGATGCCGCCGTCGTTGGCCCAGGTTGAGAACACGCCGCCGTTGATCTTCTTGATCGCGACGCATAGCTCGTTGTCGTCGACGCCGGAGCAGATCGAGTACGAGCGGCGCAGCTCCTCGCCGTTCACGCTGACCTTCAGGTTGAGGTGCTGACCCTGCTCGAAGCGATAGTCGTCGGCGAGTTCGGCCGGGATCTCGAAGCGCAGGCTCACGGCCTCGGGCGTCTCGCGCCGCACCTCGGCGACTTTGAGCGAATGGAATTTCGGCGTTCTATGCGTCGTCATCTCTGTGTCTCCTCGATCGCTTCTCGTGGCGATTCGATTTAAATGGGCTTGAAGTACTCAAACGGTTCCAGGCAGCTCTGGCAGCGGTACAGCGCCTTGCACGCGGTCGAGCCAAACTGCGACAGGCGTGTCGTGTCGGTCGAGCCGCAGCGCGGGCAGGCGAGTTTGCGCGGGACGAAGCGGATCGGCTGCGCACCCCCGAGCGATGCCTCCCCTGACGGGGGTGCAATGCCGTAGGCGCGGAGCTTCTCCTTCGCGGGCTCCGTGATCCAGTCCGTGGTCCAGGCGGGCGCGAGCCGCGTCTCGACCTCGACCTCCCCCGCGCCGGCGGCGACCAGCGCGTCACGGATGCTCTGCGAGATCACCTCGGTCGCCGGACAGCCGGAATAGGTCGGCGTGACGACGACGTGCAGGCCCCCTTCACGGGCAAGCACCTCGCGCACGATGCCGAGCTCCGTCACCGAGATCACGGGGATCTCGGGGTCCGGCACCGCGTTGAGGACTTCCCAGGCCTGGGTTTCGCTGAGCATCGCCGCACTCACCATTGCGCGCCAGGATAGGTACGCTGCATGTATTGCATCTCCGACAGCAGATGCCCCAGGTGCTCGCTGTGACGGCCGAACTTGCCGTAGGACTTGAAGGGCGTGCGCGCGGGCACGGTCAGCGTGGCTTCATTGAGCACCGGCACCACCGCAGCTTCCCACGCGGCCTCGAGCGCGCTCCACGCGGGGCCGATACCCGCCGCGGCGGCCGCTTCGTCGCTCGGGGTCGAAACGAAGAACTCGGCCGTATAGGGCCACAGGTAGTCGAGGGCGGCCTGCGTGCGTTCATGCGATTCGGCGGTGCCATCGCCCAGGCGCACGACCCAGTCGCCGGCGTGCTGCGCGTGGTAGCGCGCTTCCTTGATGCTCTTCGCCGCGATCGCGGCGAGCTCGGCATCGTTCGATTGCAGCAGGCGCTCCCACAGCAGGACCTGGAAGTTCGCGAAGAGGAAGTTCCTCACCATCGTGCGGCCGAAGTCGGCGTTCGGCAGCTCGCACAGCGTGAGGTTGCGGTAATTCATCTCGGTACGCAGGAAGGCGAGCTGGTCCTCGTCGCGGCCTTTGCCTTCGAGCTGGCCGGCGCGGGTCAGCAGCATGCGCGCCTGGCCAATCAGGTCGAGCGACATGTTGGCGAGCGCCATGTCCTCTTCGAGCACCGGCGCGTGACCGCACCATTCGGACATGCGCTGGCCGAGGATCAGCGCGTTGTCGCCGATGCGGGTGACGTATTCAATGTGGGCGGGGTTGGGGGTCGTCATCTTTGCAGCCCTCTCACATGTGGTTCACTTCGTCGGGCAGCTGGTAAAACGTCGGATGCCGGTAGATCTTGTCCTCGGCCGGGTCGAACAGCTCGGGCTTCGCGTCCGGATCCGAGGCGACGATGTTGCTGGCTTCGACGACCCAGATGCTCACGCCTTCCTGGCGGCGGGTGTAGACGTCGCGCGCGACCTGCAGCGCGAGCTTGGCGTCGGGCGCGTGCACGCTGCCGCAATGCTTGTGATCGAGCCCGTTACGGCTGCGCACGAAGACTTCCCACAGCGGCCATTCCTTGCGTTCCATGTCTCTTCTCCTCTCGTGAGGGCTGGCCGAAGCCGCCCTTTCTGTCGGTGTGTCGTGATTGTTCTCTTCAGGCCGCCTGATGCTCGCGCGCGGCGCGCTTGCGTTCGTGCTCCAGCGCGGCCTCGCGCACCCAGGCGCCGTCTTCCCACGCCTTCACACGCGCGGCGAGACGATCGACGTTGCCCTGGCCATGGCCATTCACCACGTTCCAGAACTCGTCCCAGTCGATCGCGCCGAAATCGTAGTGCCCGCGTTCCTCGTTCCACTTCAGCTCCGGGTCGGGCATCGTGACGCCCAGCACCTTCGCCTGCTCAACGGTCGCGTCGACGAACTTCTGGCGCAGGTCGTCGTTCGAGATGCGCTTGATGCCCCAACGCGCGCTCTGCCCCGAATGGACCGAATCCTTGTCGTGCGGGCCGAACATCATGATCGACGGCCACCACCAGCGATTCACGGCGTCCTGCACCATCTCGCGCTGCTCGGGAGTCCCCTTCATCATCGTCAGCAAGAGGTCGTAACCCTGGCGCTGGTGGAAGGATTCCTCCTTGCAGATGCGCACCATCGCCCGCGCGTAGGGGCCGTAGCTGCATTTGCAGAGCGGGATCTGGTTCATGATCGCCGCACCATCGACGAGCCAGCCGACCACGCCGATGTCCGCCCAGGTCAGCGTCGGGTAGTTGAAGATCGAGCTGTACTTGGCCTTGCCGGTGTGCAGCGCGTCGAGCAACTCGTCGCGCGATACGCCCAGCGTCTCGGCTGCGGCGTACAGGTACAGGCCGTGCCCGCCCTCGTCCTGCACCTTCGCGAGCAGGATCGCCTTCCTCTTCAAGGTCGGCGCACGCGTGATCCAGTTGCCTTCAGGCAGCATGCCGACGATCTCGGAGTGCGCATGCTGGCTGATCTGGCGCACGAGCGTCTTGCGATAGGCCTCGGGCATCCAATCCTTGGCCTCGATGTAGCCGCCGGCGTCGATCTTGGCGTCGAATTCGGCCTGGTAAGCAGGATTCTCGACCGCCTTCGGCCCCTTGTCGGCACTTTGCTGGGGGATGTCCAGTGCTTGTGTGTACATTGCGATGGCTCCTTGTGGCGCTCTATTTGGGACGATGGTCGATCACGCGCTTGGCCTTGCCGACGGTCACGCGCTCGATCGAGAACGGCTCGCCGACGATGACCTTCGCCGACACGCCGATGTGGGTCTTGATGCGGTGCGCGAGCTCCTTCGCGAGCGCCTCCTTCTGCTCGGGATGGCGGCCGACGTTGGCTTCCGGGTTCACCTCGACCTTCACCGTCAGCGTGTCCATGTGCCCGTCCTTGTCGACCTCCAGCAAGTACTGCGGGGCGAGTTTGGGCATGTGGCAGATCAGCTCCTCGACCTGGGTCGGGAAGAGATTCACGCCGCGGATGATCAGCATGTCGTCGCTGCGGCCGGTGATCTTCGCCATGCGGCGCATGCTGCGCGCGGTCGGCGGCAACAGACGCGTGAGGTCGCGCGTGCGGTAGCGGATCACCGGCATCGCTTCCTTGGAGAGCGACGTGAACACCAGTTCGCCTTCCGAGCCGTCCGGCAGCACTTCGCCGGTGCGCGGGTCGACGATCTCAGGGTAGAAATGGTCTTCCCAGATCACCGGGCCGTCCTTCGTCTCGACGCATTCGCTCGCGACCCCCGGCCCCATCACCTCCGACAGGCCGTAGATGTCGACCGCGTCGATCCCGGCGCGCCCTTCCACCGCCTCGCGCATGCCTTCCGTCCAGGGCTCGGCGCCGAAGATGCCGATCTTAAGCGAAGTCGCGTGCGGGTCGATCCCCATGCGCTCCATCTCGTCGAGCACGGTCAGCATGTAGCTCGGCGTCACCATGATGATGTCGGGCTTGAAGTCCTGGATCACCTGGATCTGCTTCTCGGTCTGCCCACCGGACATCGGCACCACCGTGCAGCCCAGCTTCTCCGCGCCGTAATGCGCTCCCAGGCCCCCCGTGAAGAGGCCATAGCCGTAGGACACGTGCACCATGTCGCCGGGCCGGCCGCCCGCCGCACGGATCGAGCGCGCAACCACGCCCGCCCAGGTGTCGATGTCCTTCAGCGTGTAGCCCACGACCGTCGGCTTGCCGGTCGTACCGGACGACGCATGCACGCGCGCGACCTTCTCGCGCGGCACCGCGAACATACCGAAGGGGTAGTTGTCGCGCAGGTCGCTCTTCGCGGTGAAGGGAAACTTCGCGAGGTCTTCGAGCGTCTTCAGGTCGTCCGGATGCACGCCCTTCGCGTCGAAGCTCGCGCGGTAGTGCGGCACGTTCTCGTAGGCGTGGCGTACGCTCCACTTCAGTCGTTCCAGCTGCAGCGCGCGCAGCTCGTCCTGGCTGGCCTTTTCGATCGGCTCCAGGTCGGCGGGCGACGGCGTTCTTACGGGCATTGCGATCTCCTCCAAGGTTTTGGGTCAGCGCGGATTTCGTTTATGAGTCCGGGATTATTGCGACGGCTTCGCCGTGCTCCGGATGATCCGCGTCAAACGCTTTTCACAAATTCCTGCTGCGGCTCCTTTCTACAGCTCGACGACCGGTCGGCCTTTGAGCCGGTAGGACTTGCCGCGCATCACCGCGATCAGCTCGCCCTTCTGGTTGCTGACGCTGATGTCGTACACCCCCGTCCGTCCGGCAGCGAAGACTTCGCGCGCTTCGGCGCACAAGAGGTCACCGGGCCGGCCCGGCGCCATGAAATCGAGACTGATACCGGAGGCGACGGTCTGCTCGTTGTAGCTGTTGCACGCATAAGCGAAGGCCGTGTCGGCGAGCACCGTGATGAAGCCGCCGTGGCAGATCGCGAAGCCATTCAGCATCTCCTCGCGCACCGTCATCGTCAGCTTCGCGTAGCCGGCGCCGACGGCCTCGAAGCGGATGCCGTTCGCGCGCAGCACGCGGTCGTTCTCCGACATGCCGTCACGCACGCGTTCGGCCAGCACCTGCGGCGACAGGCCGCTCGTAAGATCGCGGAAGGCCGCTTCAGTCATACAGCGCCTCCCCGTTGTAGGCCTTGCGGCGCAGCAGCGGCGACACGCGGTAGCGCTCCTCGCCGTAGTGCTCCTTCAGGTTCGCGAGCACGTCGACGACGAAGCCGGCGCCCAGCATGTCGGCCCACGCAAGCGGCCCGCCCTTCGGGTAGTTCGTGCCGTAGCGCATCGCGGTATCGACATCGCGCGCACTCGCCACGCCCTGCAGCACGGCGTCGGCAGCCTCGTTCGCGAGCATCGCGACGGTGCGCAGCGCGATCAGCCCGGCGACGTCGTCGATCACGCTCACCTTGAAGCCCGCGCGCTGGAAGGTCCCGACGACGGCGCGCATGGCACCGAGACCACACTGATCGGCACGCGTCAGTCCGATGCGCGTACTCACCGAGTAATCGAGACAGAGATCGAAGAGGACGAGGTTCGGACAATGCTCTTCGACCGCGCGGTAGGTGGCCGTGCGTCCGTCGGTCAGCGCGACACGCGCGGCGCCGATCTGCATCCAGCCGCGACGACCATGCATGCCGGACTCGCGCCGCACTTCGATGCCGGCCGCTTCGAGCCGCGCGAGCAGCGGCGCCGCAGCCCCGATGTCGCCGACGACCGTGATGCGCGATTCGCCTTCCTGCGGGGGTTCGTCCTGCGGCACCGGCTTCGCGGCGAGCTCGCCGTATTCGTAGATGCCGCGCCCGGTCTTGCGCCCGAGACGCCCAGCGGCGACGAGTTCCTGCTGGAACTGACTCGGCGCATAGCGGCGGTCGCAGAAGTAGGCTTCGAACACCGACTTCGTGACCGCGAAATTGATGTCGTGGCCGATCAGGTCGATCAGCTCGAAGGGGCCCATCGCAAAACCGCAGCCCTCGCGCAGGATCGCATCCAG
This sequence comes from Aromatoleum sp., assembly GCF_035254505.1. Classification (GTDB taxonomy): domain Bacteria; phylum Pseudomonadota; class Gammaproteobacteria; order Burkholderiales; family Rhodocyclaceae; genus Aromatoleum. The sequence goes on from NZ_DATFAO010000044.1 coordinate 14,785, forward strand.
CGTCGCAGGCTCCGCTTCATGCTCGGCGAGCACGCGCAGCGCCTCGGCGTAATAGGGGCGCGCGACGCGGTTGACGATGAAGCCCGGGGTGGACGCGGCATGCACCGGCATCTTGCCCCACTCGCGGGCGGTGTCGTACAGGCACTCGGCGACCTCGCGCTCGGTGTTGAGACCCGAGATGACTTCCACGAGCGCCATGCGCGGCGCCGGGTTGAAGAAGTGCAGGCCGGCGATCCGCCCGGGGCGCGCGAGCCCGGCCGCCATCGCGTTGATCGACAGCGACGAGGTGTTGCTGGCGAGGATCGCGTCCTCAGCGAGCAGGCCTTCGAGCTCACTGAAAAGCTTGCGCTTGACCTCCAGGTTCTCGACGATCGCCTCGATCGCGAGGCCCGCGTCTTCTGCGCCCGCCAGTATCGCCACCGGCACCACTCGTGCGAGTGTGGCCTCCGCTTCGGCCGCGTCGAGCTTGCCCTTGGCCACGAGGAACTTCAGGTCCTTTTCGATCGCAGCGCGGCCCGCCGCGATCGCTTCCGTGCGACCATCGTAGAGATACACGGTGTGACCCGCACGCGCCGCGATCTGGGCGATGCCGCTGCCCATCGCGCCGGCGCCGACGACCAATACCTTCACGTTCTTTTCGAGCGCGGCCATCTCAATCCCCCTTGAACTGAGCCGTGCGCTTTTCGATGAAGGCGGCGACACCCTCGCGGTAGTCGTTCGACTGGCCGCAGACGGTCATCAGATCGCGCTCAAGGTCCAGCTGAGTTTCGAAGTCGTTGGTCGAGCTCGCCCACAAGGCCTGCTTGGTCTTCGCGTAGCCGAAGGTCGGCCCTTTCGCGAGGCCCGCGGCGACCTGCTGCACCGTCGGCATCAGCGCCTCGTCGTCGATGCACTTCCAGATCAAGCCCCAGGTCTCGGCCTGCTCGGCCGACAGCTTCTCGCCGAGCAGCGCCATGCCCATCGCCCGTGCGGGACCGACCAGTCGCGGCAGGATCCAGCTGCCGCCCGTGTCCGGCACCACACCCAGCTTGCTGAAGGACTGGATGAAACTTGCCGAGCGCGCCGCGAACACCAGATCGCACGCCAGCGCCAGGCTCGCGCCGGCCCCGGCCGCGACGCCATTCACGGCGGCGATCACCGGCAATTCCAGCGACCGCAGCCCGAGCACCAGCGGCTTGTAGTTCTTCTCGACCGATTCGCCCAGATCCACCGGCGCCGCACCCGGCGCGACCGCCCGGTCGGCGAGATCCTGACCCGCGCAAAAGCCGCGCCCCGCGCCGGTCAACACCAGCACGCGCACGATGCCCGCCAAGCGCCCCTCCTTCACCTTCGCCAGCGCCGCACGGACTTCCTCGTGCATCTGCGTCGTGAAGGAATTCAGCCGATCCGGCCGATTCAGCGTCAGCGTCGCGACGCCTTCGACCACTTCCAGGCGAATCGTCTCGCCCTGCATGCCCCATTCGGTGCTGCCCCGCTCGCTGCTCATGCGTCTCCTCCTGTTGCGACCTCTGCACAGGCTGCCGCCTCTGCAGAAATCCCTTGGATTGTTCGGCCCGGAAGGCTTCTGGACCTTCTGTCGGCTGACCGGTCGCACCTCGTCTTTTATAGCGGTTTCGTTGTTTGACCGACCGGTCAATCAATAGTAAGCTTGATCCAGATCAAAAAACAACTACTTTTTGCTTGACAGTTTTCCGCGGCGCAGCATGGCCGTTTCAAGTCGAAACATTTCCACGGGTTCGCAGAAATCCGCCCGCCACCAGAGGAGATCTTCATGTCCACTTTCGCGTCCCAAACCTCGCCCGCCCAGCTGTTCGACAAGCACCAGGCCACGCTCGACGCTGCCGTCGCCGCCATCCAGAACCGCGGCTACTGGACGCCCTACCCCGAGATGCCGAGCCCCAAGGTCTATGGCGAAACCGCGCAGGAAGATGGCCGCCAAGCCGTCGAAGCCTGCTTCAACCACGAATTCGAACTCAATCAACCCGGTCAGATCGGTTGGATGGCAACCGAACGCTCGCCCTACGGCGTCGAACTCGGCGTGCGCTACCCGGTGTGCGACGCCGACGCACTGATCGCCGCCGCGCAAGCCGCGATGCCGGCCTGGCAGCGCATCGGCGCACAAGGCCGCGCCGGCGTGTGCCTCGAAATCCTCGACCGCCTCAACAAACGCAGCTTCGAGATCGCCCACGCCGTGATGCTGACGACCGGCCAGGGCTGGATGATGGCCTTCCAGGCCGGCGGCCCCCACGCGCAGGACCGCGGCCTCGAAGCCGTCGCCTACGCGTGGAATGAGATGAAGGCCGTGCCGGCCGAAACCGTGTGGGAAAAGCCGCAGGGCAAAAACCCGCCGCTCAAGATGAAGAAGCACTTCGAAGTCGTCGGGCGCGGCGTCGCGCTCGTGATCGGCTGCGGCACCTTCCCGACCTGGAACACCTATCCCGGCCTTTTCGCTGCGCTCGCGACCGGCAACCCGGTGATCGTCAAGCCGCACGGCAACGCGATCCTGCCCGCGGCGATCACCGTGCGCATCGCGCGCGAAGTCCTTGCCGAGGCGGGCCTCGACCCCAACCTCGTCACGCTCGCCGCTTTCGACAAGCGCGACGCCACCCAATCGCTCGCGACGAACCCGGCCGTCAAATCGATCGACTTCACCGGCGGCAACACCTTCGGCCAGTGGCTCATCGACAACGCCCGCCAATCGCAGGTCTACGCCGAGCTCGCAGGCGTGAACAACGTCGTCATCGAATCGACCGACCAGTACAAGGCGATGCTGCGCAACCTCGCCTTCACGCTGTGCCTCTACTCCGGCCAGATGTGCACGACGACGCAGGCGATCCTCGTCCCCGCGGGCGGCATCGACACCGACCAGGGGCCCAAGAGCTACGACGAGGTCTGCACGGACCTTGCTGCGGCGATCGACAAGTTCCTCGCCGACCCGGCGGTGGCGACCGCGGTGCTGGGCGCAATCCAGTCGCCCGACACCTTGCGCCGCATCGACGAATCCGTCGAATACGGCCGCGTCGTGCGCGCCTCGAGCAAGATCGCCCACGCCGACTTCCCGCAGGCCGAAGTGCGCAGCCCGCTGCTGCTCGCCTGCGACGCCGCCGACGAGAAGAGCTACATGGAAGAGCGCTTCGGCCCGATCAGCTTCGTCGTCAAGGTCGCCGACGGCGCCGCGGCCGTCGCGCTGTCCGAACGTATCGTGCGCGAACATGGCGCGCTCACCGTCGGCATCTATTCGAGCAAGCCGGACGTCATCGACGCGATGACCGAAGCCACGTGGCGCGCGGGTGTTGCGCTGTCGATCAACCTGACCGGGGGGGTCTTCGTTAACCAGTCAGCGGGCTTCTCCGACTATCATGGAGTCGGCATGAACCCGGCTGCCAACGCGAGCTACTCCGACAGCGCCTTCGTCGCGAACCGCTTCCGCGTCGTGCAGCGGCGTTACCACATCGACTGATCCGGTCGCGGTCCTGCGGCCCGCGGAGTACGCCACCCGCGGGCACCCGCCGCCCGGCCGAAACCGAGACCGCAGATGTTCATCACCGGCAACCACAAGACCCTTTTCGCCTCCCTCCAAACCATCGGCGCCGCCTTCGCGATCTTCGACCTGAAGGACAACGCGAAGGGCGCCGTGCTGGTCACGGCGAATTCGCTCTTCGAGCAGATCAGCCACCGTCCCATCGCGGCGTGCATCGACCGGCCGCTGACCGAATTCCTGCCGCGCTACCTGGAGAAGTCGCTGCGCACCTGCATCGTCCACTGCCAGGCGGTGCAGAGCCCGCAGGAGGCGGAACTCGTCGTCGAGCGCGGCGGGGAGAGCCACTGGTGGCGGATGGTCGCCTCGCCGGTAGTGGCCGAGGACGGCGCGGTCGTGCGCGTGATCGCGACGCTGATCGAGATCACCGAGCGCAAAGAGCTCGAACACCAGCTCGAGATCGTCCGCCAGCGCTTCGAGGCCGTCGTCGAGAGCGCCTACGACGGCGTGATCACCGTCGACGAGAAGCAGACCATCAAGCTGATGAACGAGGCGGCGCGCTACATCTTCGGCGTCACCGACGAGCAGGTCGTCGGCACGAGCCTCACCCGCTTCATGCCCATGCGCTTCCGCGAGCAGCACGGCGAGCACCTCACGAGCTTCCGCGACTCGCCGGTCACGGCCCGGCCGATGGAGTCCCGCGCGACGGTCCGCGGGCTGCGCGCCGACGGCACCGAGTTCCCGATCGAAGTCGCGATCTCGAAGATCCGTGTCGGCAACGAAATGGAGATGACGGCCGTCGTGCGCGACATCTCGGAGCGCGCACGCCTGATCGAGGAACTCTCGCGCGCCGCCACCTTCGACGCGCTGACCGGTATCCACAACCGCCGCTTCGCCGATACGACACTCAAGACCGAGATCGGCCGCTGCCTGCGCTTCGGGCACCCGATGTCGGTCGTGCTCTTCGATCTCGACGGCTTCAAGCCGATCAACGACACCTACGGCCACGCCTGCGGTGACCGCGTGCTGCAGGCCGTCGCCGACAAGGTCCGCAGCACCGTGCGCGAGATCGACGTCTTCTGCCGCTGGGGCGGCGAGGAGTTCCTCGTGATCCTGCCCAGCACCGACCTGCCGAGCGCTGCCGTGTGGGCCGAACGCGCCCGCGCGCTGATCGCCGCCGAGCCGGTGACGGGCTGCGCCGAGCCGATTGCCGTCACCGCGAGCTTCGGCGTCGCCCAGTTCGACCCGGACACCCCGTCGCCGGACGTGCTCGTCGAGCGCGCCGACGACGCCCTTTACCACGCCAAGCAGAACGGCCGGAACCTGGTGGTTCGGGCCTGAACTGCGCACCGATGCACTCCCAGCCCCCGCGAGAGACCCCATGCCCTGCTACGAAATCGACGGCCTGCGCCCGGTCGTCCACCCGAGCGCCTACGTCCACCCCGACGCCGTGCTGATCGGTGACGTCCACATCGGCCCGCGCTGCTACGTCGCGCCGCTCGCGAGCCTGCGCGGCGACTTCGGCCGCATCATCCTCGAAGCCGGCAGCAACGTGCAGGACTGCTGCGTGATGCACGGCTTCCCGAACGTGGACACCGTCGTCGGCGAGGACGGCCATATCGGCCACGGCGCCGTGCTGCACGGCTGCCGCGTCGGCCGCAACGCTCTGGTCGGCATGAACGCCGTCGTGATGGACAACGCCGTGATCGGCGAATCCTCGATCGTCGCCGCCAGCGCCTTCGTCAAGGCCGGCATGGAGATCCCGCCGCAAGTGCTCGTCGCCGGCATGCCGGCGAAAGTCGTGCGTCCGCTCACGGCACAGGAGATGAGCTGGAAAGTCGACGGCACCGCCTGCTACCACGACCTCGCCCGCCGCAGCCTTGCGACGCTCAAGCCCTGCGAGCCGCTCACCGAAGCCGAACCGAACCGCCCCCACATCGACATCCCCGGCATCGTGCCGCTCGTCGACCTGAAGAAGACCGCGGCCTGAGCCTCGCCCGCGGCGGCCCACCTGCGCCGCCGCATTCCGCGACTCGGTTGCCGACTCGGCGGGCAACTCGGCCGCCCTAGTCGCGTTCCGGACGCTCGACGCGCTCGGGACGCAGCATGCGCTCAGGCTTCTCCGGCCGCTCGAGCCGCTGCATGCGCGCGGGCTTTTCCGCGCGCTCCGGCTTCTGCAGACGTTCGGCCTTCTCGACCTTTTCGGCGCGCTCGGCCCGCTCGGCCCGCTCGGCCCGCTCGGCCCGCTCGCGACGCGCGTGGCGCTCCATCTTCACGCGACCGCCGTGCCGCGCGCCGTCGTCGATCGTGCCGTCACCGCGTAGCTTCACCCCTCCGGCGCCGCCGGCGCGCTGCGTATCGTCGATCGTCCCGTCGCCGCGCAGCTTCACGCCCGACGCGTTCAGGTCGTCACCTCCCCAGTCGGCCAGCGCATTGCCGGCCCCCACGCACGCCGCCAGCGCAACGGCGAAAAGTTCGAGGCGGATTTTGTTGGTCGTGGTCGTCATGATTTCTCTCCAGTCGGGTTGAGGACATGTCGCTGCAAGGGCGGAGCCGGCAGGCAACCATGTTTCGTGGGATTTATTCCCACTTGACTCAACCAATGCATCCCGCGTGCCAAGAGAGCTCGACGGCTCTTCCGCGCGACCAAACCGCCCGTTTCGCAAGGGATTCGTCAGTGCCGCCCCCGTCCGGCAGGATCCGACACACGCGACGGCCGTCGCGGCGAGCGAGCGATATGCCCCACCCAATCGGCGATTTCCCCCACCTCTCGCCGATCCGACCGCCGCCGTCTATCCTTGCACCGCCGCCACCGCCGGAAACCGCCATGCCCGACCACGGAAACCTCCTTCGCCCACTGCCCGCCCCCGGCGCCGAGGAAGCCTTCGACACCCTGGCCCGTCTCCCCGGCGCCCGCATCGAGCGCATCGTCTCGCACGTCCACGCGAGCCCCGAAGGCTTCTGGTACGACCAGCCGCAGGCCGAATGGGTGATGGTCGTGCAGGGCGAAGCAGTGCTCGCCTTCGACGACGGACGGCGACATGCCATGGGCGCCGGCGACTGGATTACGATCCCGGCCCATTGCCGCCACCGCGTCGAATCGACCGGCCCTGCGACCGTCTGGCTCGCCGTGCATGACGGGCTTGCAGCATCCCCTCCCCCAGGATAGGATACCGTTCATGAGCCAGCACGCCTCCCACCCGGACATCATCAAGCGCCTGAAGCGGGCCGAAGGCCACCTGCGCAGCATCATCACGATGCTCGAGGCGAGCCGCCCCTGCGTCGAGATCGCCCAGCAGCTGCAAGCGGTCGAAAGCGCGGTCGCGAGCGCCAAGAAGACGCTCGTGCACGACCACATCGACCACTGCCTCGACCACGCCGCAGCCGAAGGACGCAGCGACCCGCGCGATGCGATCCGCGAGCTGAAACAGATCACCCGCTACCTGTAGGCCCCGCAGTGAATACGACGATGAGCACGACCCCCAACAACTTGCTGCATCCGCACGTTTTCGACACCGGCAACGTCGCGGCGGAAAAAGGCACGCGCCTGGTGATGGCGATCACGGCCGTGACGATGGTCGTCGAGATCCTCGCCGGCTGGTGGTACAACTCCATGGCGCTGCTCGCCGACGGCTGGCACATGAGCTCGCACGCACTCGCGATCGGCCTGTCGGCGCTCGCCTACGCGGCCGCCCGGCGCTACGCGAGCGACCCGCGCTTCGCCTTTGGCACCTGGAAGATCGAGATCCTCGCCGGCTTCGCGAGCGCGATCTTCCTGATCGGCGTGGCGCTCGCGATGGTGATCGGCTCGATCGAACGGCTCCTCGCCCCGCAGCCGATCCGCTTCACCGAGGCCATCGCCGTCGCGGTCATCGGCCTCGTCGTGAACATCGTCTGCGCGCTGATCCTCGCCCGCGCCGGCGAGCACGGGCATCACCACGGCCACGCCCATCACGACCACGACCATCACGCGCATCATCATCACGGCCATCACGACCTGAACCTGCGCGCCGCCTACGTGCACGTCGTCGTCGACGCCGCCACCTCGGTGCTCGCGATCGTCGCGCTGCTGGGCGGCATGCTCTTCGGTTGGAACTGGCTCGACCCCGTGATGGGGCTCGTCGGCGCGGTGCTCGTTGCACGCTGGTCGCAGGGCCTGATCCGCGACACCGGCAAGGTGCTGCTCGACCACGAGATGGACCACCCGGTCGTCGGCGAGATCCGCATGACGCTCGCCGGGCATCCGGCCTGGCAGGCGCCGCCGCAGGTCATCGACCTGCACGTGTGGCGCGTCGGACGCAGCAGCTTCTCGGTGATCGTCGGCCTCGTCAGCGACGACCCGGCGATCACCCCGGCAACGGTGCGCGGCGCGCTCGCCGAGCATGCCGAACTCGTGCACGTCACCGTCGAAATCAACCGCTCGGCGGACCTATAGCCGGCCGGTGGCGCCCTCACTTCACGGGTTCGAGCGTCGCCTGCGCCTCGCGATGACGGCGAACGGCCAGCGCCAACAGCCGGTCCTCGCCAAGGATGTGTCGCAGTAGCCAGCGCTGCATGAACTTCGCCAACTCGGTCAGCCTGCGCTCGCGGGCGATCAGATCGTCGATCTGATGCCGGATCTCCTCGTACAAGGCCCGATGCTCGCACCGGTGCTTGTCCGCGAATTCGTAAGCGCACTCCGCCATCAAGCGTTCTTCCCGCTCGAAGTGATGCAGCGTGTAGCGTCCGAGCTCCTCCAGCACCGCCTGCGCGTCAACGTGCCCGTGCGCCTTCGTCATCCGGTTGAGCATCGCGAGCATGACGCGGTGGTCATCGTCGATCTCCGCAACGCCGACCTCCAGATCCCGCGTCCACTCGATCGTGAACATCGCTCAGGCTCCGACGCCGGCGGGCGCAAGCCGGAAGCGCTCGGTCATCTGCTTCAGCGCGCGCGCGAGTTGTTCCAGGCTCGCCGTCGCATCGACGATCTGCCCGGTCGCCGCGTTGGTCACCGCCTGGACGGCGTGGCCTGGGCTCTTCACGGACGAGAGAAACATTGTCTGCCTTGATGAGTATCGGGTTGTCCCGCGACACGCGCCCCACGCCCGCCGAAGGAGCCGTCAAGAAATGACGGCTCCTACTCAGAAAGGCGTATTTCCTTCGACGTACGCAGAAGCGGCCCGGAAGCCGAATTCTAGGACCTCTCGGATCTCATCAAAATGACAAATCAAAACGGATTTGACTTGGATCAAACGCAAGGCGACAAATGACATTGTCAAGCATCACTGCGGATGCGGCACGTCCGGACGGACGGCCACCGGCGCCGGCAGCACACGCGCCGGCGGCTGCGGCGGCACGCCTGCTGCCGGCGTTTCCGCCGGCGGCGCGCCGTCGGGAAGCGGCGGAGACTCCCACAGCGCACGGTAGGCCGCGCTGTAGTTCCCCAATTGCTGCGTCATCTTCGCGATACGGTCTGCCGGACGCGCGACCGTCACCGGACCGATCGCCGAATAGCCCAGACCGGCGCGGTCGCCCTGCACATTGAACCCGATCAGGTCGAGGATCGTCGGCAGCATGTCGAAGTGCGTCACGTCCTCGGTGTTCTTCGTCAGATGCTTGTCGCCGCCGACCAAGAGGTTGAACACGCGTCGGTTCGGATTCGTGATCAGCTTGTCGTACGAGGTGTTGCCCATCGCCAGATGGTCGCCCTGCACGACGATCGCGACCCGATCGAGCCAGCCACGGGACGCGACGTACTCGATGAAGTCCGCGACCTGTCCGGCCGTGCACTCCACGATGCCTTCGAAGTCGCTGTAGCCCTGCCGCTCGCACAGCTGCGACAGGTGGCCGTAGGGGTGGTGCGTATCGATCGTCAGCACCGTCAGATTGAAGGGCTTACGCGACTTCATCAAGGCGTCGAGCTCGCCCCGCGCGCGACGGAAGAGATCGTCGTCGTGCAGGCCCCAGCCGCTCATCAGCTCGGGACGTTCGCCGGCGCGGATCCACTCCTCCCGCCCCATCACCTTGCTGTAGTGATGGTCGTGGAAGAACTTGCCGACGCCGGCGAAGGCGAGGCTCGATCCGTTCAGGAAGATGTTCGTGTAGCCCTCGCCCGCAAGGATGTCACCGAGGCAGCGCGCCCGCGGCAGGAAGCTGTCGACCTGCTCGCCCTGCGCGTTGCCGCCGAAAAGCGCAACCGATTTCAGCGGCAGCCCGCACTGCGTGCCGACGATACCGGCGATCGTGAAGTGCGCGCCCTGCATCTGGTGATAGTTCTCGAAGGAGATCGCACGCCCCTTCGCCTTCAGAGCGGTCAGGCGGTGCAGCAGATCGTGCCCGAAGAGCGCGGGATCGGCATAGGTGTTCTCGAGGCTCTCGACGTAGATCAGGATCAGGCTCTTCGGCGGCTCCTTGCCCTTCACGATCGCCACGCGCCGCGGGTCGACGTAGGAGCCGGAGAAGTAGTCCTCACCGAAATAGGCGCGCACGTAGCTCGCGAGCGAGAAACTGTCGATGAAGTAGGCGACGCCCGCGCCGAGCACCACCAGAGGAATCGCCCGCGGCGCCCCGTGCGTGAAGACACGCATGCCCCAGCGCCCGACTCGCCGCAGCCCATTGCGCAGCGACGCGAGCGCCGCGCGCAGCCACGGCACCGGCCACTTTTCGGGATGCGCCCGCAGGTGATTGACCCACTCGTCCAGCCCCCACAGCACCAGCGCCAGCGCCAGCGGCAAGGCCAGCGCGCGCCACAGCGCGCGGCGCACGAGCTCGGGATCGGTCGTCAGAAGGCCTTCCGTTCCGAAACGCAGGTGGTAGAGCACCTGGTCGACCGTCACCGAACCGAATTCGTCCGTGAGCCAGTCCGGCACGGCATACAGCAGACAGCCGACGAGGATCGCCAGCGGCTTGAACAATCTTCTGACACGCATCACAACTCCGCAGGCACCCTTCCGGACATGCACCCGCATCCCCACGGAAGGTGCGCAATATTACCGGAATGTGAGTACGTAGACACGGCGCCAGCTGCGGAGTTTGGCGCCGTTCCAGACCTCTGGGAAAGCCGCCCGGAAAGCGATACTCCAGCAATCGGGCCATCCATCAATATGGCATTGTCCGGAACATGCGCACGCGTTACCATCGCCTCCCGTCGCGACTCCCCTGAAACGCCTGCCGCCGATGTATTTCGCGCCCGTCGACCCGCTGGACCTGTATGTCGAACAACCCGTGCCGTGGGCCGTCTACGACCGCGATGGCAAGATGCTGCTCGACAAAGGCGGGGAGTTCGAATCGGAACAACAGATCCGGGCGCTGCTCGCGCGCGGTCTCTACCGCGAAGCCGAGGCGCCTTCGGGCAAGGTGGCCCCTGCCGCGGCTCTGGCACCCGCTCCCGCGCCGGCGGCGAGCGAGCAGCGCACCGAACGCAGGCTGCTCGACGAAACCCGCCTCGCGGTCGGAGACTCGATCCAGCTGCAGGCGCAGTTCGACGGCGGCAACATGCGCCTCGCGGTCTCGCTGATCGGCTATCTGAAGGGGAAGAGCATCATCGTCACCGCACCGATGCGGGACGGCAAGTTCCTGATGATGCGTGAGGGACAAAGCTTCATCGCGCGGATGTTCTCGGGCAAGAACGCCTACGCCTTCCCGGCGACCATCATCAAGGTCACCAACGTGCCCTATCCCCACCTGCACCTGTCCTACCCGGCGGAAGTGGAGGCGGTGATGGTCCGGCGCGATGCGCGCGTCAAGGTCAGGGTGATCGCAGCGGTGCAGAGCCGCAATATGCCCTCGGCGGCGGCCATCGTATCGGACCTCAGCACCGGTGGCTGTTCGCTGCTGGCCGACAACCAGCTCGGCCAGAAGAGCGACGAAATCGTCCTGAAGTTCAAGGCGCCGATCAACGGCATCGAGCAACTGCTGACGCTGAAGGGCATCGTCCGCGGCATCCAGCTCGACCAGGCGCCGGTGGATGGCCGCTCGCGCTTCGCGCACGGCGTGCAGTTCGTCGATCACGCGCCGGCCGACCAGGTCGCCCTGACTGCCTTCGTCTATCAGAAACTGATCGAGGACGAGCTCAAACTCTGAGCCCGTCCTCGGGATGCTGCCGGGGCAGGATTAGAAGAAGATGATGCCGCCGAGGGAGATCGTGCGGGTCTTCAGGTCGCCCGGGAACACGTCGCTACCCGTACCCTTCTCGCGGTTGAACTCGCCGACCAGCGTGATGTACTTGTTGAGCGAGTGATACACGCCCACGGTCATCGACTTGAACTTGTTGGTGTCCGTCAGCAGGCCGTCAGAGTCGCGGTTCTCGCCGTAGTTGATGCCGACCTTGGTCTTGCCGAACTTGTAGGTGCCCTGGACAAAGTAGCCCTTGCCCTCAGTCTTTTCGAAGGGCGAGAAATACAGCGCGCCCACCGTCGACAGGCCCAGGCCCTTGCCGCGGAAGCCGTAGGCGACCGCCTCGAAGTTACCGATGCCCAGCTTCCCGCCAAGCTCATAGCCGTTGGCATCGAAGCTGCCGGTGCCGCTGGTCGTCTGATGGACCGCGCCCGCCCACACCGAGCCGCTCACGCTGCTACCCTTCCAGTCGTAGTTCAGCATGCCCTGGAAGGCCGGATCCTTGGTCTCGTCACCGGCGAAGCGGTTCGGATCGAAGATGCCGGCCGAGGCCGAGAAGCCGCTCATCGTCGGGGTCGTGTAGGTGATCTGCGGCTGGAAGCCGGTGTACATGTAGCCGTGGCCGATCATGCCGAAGGTGGTGTTGAACGGCGTCGCCGCATAGCTGTTGCCGCCCAGCCCCAGCAGGGTCATGTCGGACAGGATGATCTTCTGGCCGAAGAGGCCGATGTCGCGGCCGAGCTTGACCGTGCCCCAGTCGCTGGAACCGAACTGGAAGTACAGGTTACGCGTGTCGATCTGCGAGAACGGGCTGTCACAGCCGGTGGCGCCGCCGCAGCCCGGGTTGCTCGGCAGGCCGACGACGTCGGACTTGTCGTTGATGCCGGGCGCGAAGCCGACGTGTGCCTTGATGTCCAGGCCTTCGACCTTGGTCGTGAACACGAAGTTGATCCAGCCCGGCAGCAGGCCGTTGGTCAGCGCAGAGTTCGTCGTCTTCTCGCCGCCGGATTCGGCCGTGCGGTGCGAGTAAAAGCCGTTGATCGTCCCGTTGATGTCGATCGTCGAATCCCCTTGGGTGAAGCTCACCGCATGGGCTTGACCCAGGCCGAGCACACACAGCGCGCTGGCGAGTACCGTCCGCTGGAACACCCCAGTTTTCGCACGAGATTTCATCTTGTTTTGCCTCCTTGGCCTTTGGTTTTGGTGCCTAGTTCTGTCTCGATCGCCTGCGTCGCATGCCTCTGAAGGCGGCGATACGTGCGCGGAGCCACGCCTGCCGGCGGGGCTTGGGGCGGTCATTGCAAACTCCGGGCCAATCGGCGCAAAAGCTTTGTTTCACGGCATTTCCGCGCGTTTTGGGCGCTTTTGCCTTCAAGTTTCCCTGCCGCATTGATCCGCTTTGAAACACCTAGACACGCTTGTCGCGATACAGGCTGTTCCACAGTGGAGCATCTGGCGGCGCAGCATGAACAACCCCAGCCGGATCGACGTTTTCGGTTGCCTGCGCGCGCGAATTGACGGAACATTTCATGATGAAGATTCGACGCTCCAGCCTCACCGTTCCCTGTCGCCGCCTCGCGGCCGCAACCCTCTCCGCGCTACTCCTGGGCGTCGTCTGCAACGCCACGGCGCAGACGCTGATCCCTTCGCTCGAACGCCAGGATCACGTCGGCGATCTCGGGCGCGCCGCGCGGGAGAAAGCGGTCGCACGTTTCGACGGTGCGGACGCGGACAAGGACGGGCGGCTGTCGAAAGCCGAAGTGGAGGGGCGCCTGACCTATGTGGCGGAGAATTTCGACCGCCTCGATACCAACCACGACGGCTACCTGAGCTGGCAGGAATTCATCGGCCACGACCGCTGGAAGAAGGAATGACCTCGGGCGGATCTGAGGGTGCGCTGCGCACTCACTCGGCGGGAACGTAGAGCGTCTCCTTGATCTCTTCCATCACCACGTAGCTGCGCGACTCTGCCGCCGACGGCAGCTTCAGCAGGATGTTGCCGAGCAGGCGTCGGTATTCGCCCATCTCGGTGATGCGCGCCTTCACGAGATAATCGAAGTCGCCCGACACGAGGTGGCACTCCATCACCTCCGGCACGAAGAGCAGTTCCTTCTTCACGCGGTCGAAGACCTCGCCCGACTTCGCCGACAGCTTGATCTCGACGAAGACGAGCAGGTTCTTGCCCAGCGCCTGCGGGCTGACACGCGCGTGGTAGCCGGTGATCACGCCGTCGCGTTCGAGACGCTTCACGCGCTCGGTGCACGGTGTCGCCGACAGGCCGATCTTGTTCGCCAGCTCGGTCATCGAAAGGCGGCCGTTTTTCTGCAGCAGATCGAGAATCCGGCGGTCGATCCGGTCGAGTTCGCGCATTTCACTCCTCCTACGGGGATTTGCCCCGCACAATCATTTATTTCACTAATTTTAGATTTTATTTTAGTGAAAATCACTGCTTTTGAGTGCCTAAACTAGCGATATTCAACAGTTCGGATATCGGAGTCAGTCATGCGCGTTCTCGTCCTCGGCAGCGGCGTCGTCGGCACCACCACCGCCTGGTACCTCGCCCGCAAAGGCGCGAAGGTCACCGTCATCGACCGCCAGCCCGGCGCGGCGCTCGAAACCAGCTACGCCAACGCGGGCCAGGTATCGCCCGGCTACTCCACGCCGTGGGCCGCGCCCGGCATTCCGCTGAAGGCGATGAAGTGGCTCTTCCAGCGCCACTCGCCGCTGTCGATCCGCCCCGACGGCAGCCTCTTCCAGCTGCGCTGGATGGCGCAGATGCTGCGCAACTGCACCGCCGACCGCTACGCGGTGAACAAGGAACGCATGATGCGGCTCTCGGAGTACAGCCGCGACTGCCTGCGCGCGCTGCGCGCCGACACCGGCATTAGCTACGAAGAACGCACCCTCGGCACGCTGCAGCTCTTCCGCAGCCAGGCCCAGGTCGACGCCGCCGCGCGCGACATCCAGGTCCTAGAGGAATGCGGCGTGCCCTACGAGCTGCTCGACCGCGACCAACTCGCTCGCGTCGAACCGGCGCTCGCCCGCGTCAGCCACAAGCTGGCGGGCGGCTTGCGCCTGCCGAACGACGAAACCGGCGACTGCCACCTCTTCACGACGCGGCTCGCTGAGAAGGCACGCGAACTGGGCGTCGAGTTCCGCTACGGCCAGGACATCCGCGAAGTGATGGTCGGCGGCGGCGACGTGATCGGCGTGCAGGTCGGCAACGAAGTGCTCGCGGCCGACCGCTACGTCCTTGCCCTCGGCAGCTACTCGCGCCAGATGCTCGCGCCCCTCGGCCTCGACCTGCCGGTCTATCCGCTGAAGGGCTACTCGCTGACCGTGCCGCTGGTCGACGCCGCGGCCGCGCCGGTGTCCACCGTGCTCGACGAAACCTACAAGATCGCGATCACGCGCTTCGCCGACCGCATCCGCGTCGGCGGCATGGCCGAGCTCGGCGGCTTCGACCTCGGGCTCAACCCGCGCCGTCGTGAGACGCTGGAAATGGTCGTCAGCGATCTCTTCCCGGGCGGCGGCGACGTGCCGAAGGCGGAGTTCTGGACCGGTCTGCGCCCGATGACCCCGGACGGCACCCCCGTGGTCGGTGCCACCGCCTACCCCGACCTCTTCGTCAGCACCGGCCACGGTACGCTGGGCTGGACCATGGCCTGCGGCTCGGGCCAGCTGATGGCCGATCTCGTCACGGGACATCAGCCAGCGATTCGTCATCAAGACCTGGGGCTCGCGCGTTATGGCAAAGTAGCAGCTTCCCGCTCACAAGGCCTTAACCTCTCTCCCGCCGCATGAGACCCGCCCGCGCCCTGATCGACCTCGACGCCCTGCGTCACAACTACCTCCTCGCCCGCAGCCGCCACGGCGGCCGGGCCCTTGCCGTCGTCAAGGCGAACGCCTACGGCCACGGCGCGATTCCCTGCGCCCGGGCGCTCGCGCCCGACGCCGACGGCTTCGCGGTCGCCTTCCTCGAGGAGGCGCTCGAACTGCGCGCCGCCGGCATCGACCAGCCGATCCTGCTCCTCGAAGGCGTGTTCTCGGGCGACGAGCTCGACGAGGTCGTGCGACACGACCTGTGGATCGTCGTGCATCACGCCGAGCAGATCCGCATGATCGATCACGCCCGCCCGGCATTGCCGATCGAGGTGTGGCTGAAGATGAACAGCGGGATGAACCGCGCGGGCTTCCTGTCACACGAGATGCTTCCCGCCTGGCAGCGCCTGAAGGACTGCGGCAAGGTCGGCAACATCACGCTGATGACCCACTTCGCGCGCGCCGACGAGCCGGAGGTGATCTCGACCACCGAGCAGATCGTCGCCTTCGACGCCGCGACTCGCGAAATCCCGGGCCCCCGCAGCCTCGCCAACTCCGGCGCGATCCTCGGCTGGCCCGAGGCGCACCGCGATTGGGCACGCCCCGGCATCCTGCTCTACGGTGCCGACCCGATGCCCGGCGCCCCCAACCCGCTACGGCCGGTGATGACGCTGGAAAGCAGCATCATGGCTGTGCGCGAGATCCCACAAGGCGCCCCGCTCGGCTATGGCGGCCGCTTCTGCGCGGACCGTCCGACACGCGTCGGACTCGTCGCGATGGGTTACGCCGACGGCTATCCGCGCACCGTGCCGAACGGCACCCCCGTCGCCGTCGACGGCATCCGCACGCGCCTGATCGGCCGCGTGTCGATGGATATGCTCACCGTCGACCTCACCGACCTGCCGCAAGCGGGCATCGGCAGCCGCGTCGAACTGTGGGGCAACAACATCCCGGTCAACCGCATCGCCGAGGCCGCGGGCACGATCTCCTACGAACTGCTGTGTAACGTCAAGCGGGTTCGTTTCGAGTATCCGGGCTGAGCGCGCGCTTGGCCGCCTCGCGGTAACAGTCGATCAACGCGACGACGACGTTGCGCGAGGCCGTGCGGAACTTGAGGCCAGCGAGCAGCCTCCGCGCGCTGTCGTGATAGCCGAGGTCGTAGTCGGCGACGATCTGCCCCGCGAGGCGGTGGAAGTCGCGGTGCGCGACATCGAGCCGCCCGAGGCAGTCGCTGTTCTCCGCAATCTGCGCCGCGATCCATCGACCGAGTTCGCAGCATGAATGCGCGCCCGGTTCGTCGGCCTCGAGCAGATCGGCCGCCTGCCGCCCACTGACGTGGCGGTTGAGGCGCTTGCGCCAGTCGAGGTGAGCGCGCACGGCCTCCTCCAGATCCAGCCCGCGGAGCGCCCACCCCTTCTCGGCCTGATAGGCCGCGAGCTCGGGCGCGTGCTCGCCGAGCAGGCGGCGCAACCAGTGTTCGACATCGAGTTCGTCCTGACGCAGCGCCGCCAGCAGGCGGTTCTCGACGAGGCGCACCCCCTCGGCCGGCGCGAGCAGGACGTGGCGGTCGATCAGCTGCTTGAACTCGGCAGCCGGGACGGGTTTGCCGACCAGATAACCCTGTAGCTGGTCACAACCGAGTTCGCGCAGGAAGTTCATCTGCGCCTCGGTCTCGACGCCCTCGGCGACGACCTTCAGGCCCAAGCTGTGCGTCATGTTGATGATTGCCTCGACCAGGTGCGCGTCGTTGCGGTCGTCCGGGCAGCCGCTGACGAAGCTGCGGTCGATCTTGACCACGTCCACCGGAAAACGCTTGAGGTAGGACAGCGACGAGAAGCCGGTGCCGAAGTCATCGAGCGCATAGCCGATGCCCTGCGCCTTGATCTCCCGCATCCGCGCCTGCGCCTGGACGCTGCCGTCCATCAACACGGATTCGCAGATTTCGAGCACCAGCCCGCCGCGCACGATGCCGCACTCGCGAATGACTTCGGCGACCAACGGCGGCAGGCTCGCGTCGCGGAATTGCATGCCCGAGACATTGACCGCGAGGCGCAGGTCCGATGCGCCCGCGTCGTACCAGCTCCGCCATTGCCTCGCCGCCGCGCGCAGCGCCCATTCACCGATCGCGACGATCAGTCCGCACTCTTCGGCGACGGGAATGAACTCGGCGGGCGGGATCCGTCCGCGCTCCGGATGCTCCCAGCGGATCAGCGCCTCGGCGCCGGCGAGCTCGCCGCTGTCGGCATCGATGATCGGCTGGTATTCGAGCACGAAGGCTTCGGCGGCGATCGCCTTGCGCAGCTCGGCCTGCATCTCCAGATGCACGGCGACGTCGGCCTGCATCTGCGGCGCATAGAAGTGCAGCCGGTTCTTGCCCGCCTGCTTCGACTTGTACATCGCGATGTCCGCGTTGCGCAGCAGGGTCTGGACGTCCGTGCCGTCATCGGGGAACACCGTGATGCCGACGCTGCACGAGATGTGATGCGAGCCGCCGCCGAGGATGAAGGGCTCGCGCAGCACGTCGAGGATCTTTTCGCCGATCGCGCGCAGGACCTCGGCGTCGAGCAGACCGGTGACGACGATCGTGAATTCGTCGCCCCCTAGCCGCGCCACCGTGTCGTGTTCGCGCACGCAGCCCTTGAGGCGCTGCGCGACCTCGATCAGCAGCTCGTCGCCGACGTTGTGGCCGAGCGTGTCATTGACCCACTTGAAGCCGTCGAGATCGAGGAACAGCAGTCCCATCTTCTGACCGGCGCGCCGCTGCTGGAGCAGCGCGAGCTCCATCCGGTCGTGCAGCAGACTGCGGTTGGCAAGCCCGGTCAGCGCATCGAAGTTGGCCTGCCGCCAGATCACTTCCTCGTGCTCCTTGCGCTCGGAGATGTCGCTGAAGAGCGCCACGAATTCGACGAAGCGGCCGGCGACGTCGCGGACGGCCGAAATCGTCAGCCATTCGGGGTACACCTCGCCCGAGCGGCGCCGGTTCCAGACCTCGCCCTCCCACTGCCCCTCCTCCAGCAGGCTGGCCCACATCGCGCGGTAAAAGGCCTCGTCGTGGCGGCCGGAGCGCAGGACCGAGGGCGTGCGCCCGAGGACTTCCCCCACCGTGTAGCCGGTGATACGGCAAAAGGCCGGATTGACCGACACGATGACGCCGCGCGGGTCGGTGGTCATGATGCCCTGCGACGAGGCCTCGAACACCGCCAGCGCTTCGCGCATCCGCGCTTCCGTCTGGCGGCGCTGCGTCACATCCTGCAGCGTGCCCACGCTGCGCACGAGGCGGCCGCCGGCGTCGAACCTGGCTTCCGCCTGGGCATGCACCCAGCGTGTCTCGCCCCCGACGAGCAGGCGGTGCTCATGGTTGTACTGGCTGCCTTCCAGCCCCGCCCGCCACGCCTGGCCCATCAGCTCACGGTCTTCGGGATGGACCATCCGCAACAGGTCCTCAAAGCGCAGCATCTGGCCCTCGGACACGCCGCAGATGCGGCGGGCCTCCGCCGACAGCTCGAACTGGCCGAAGTCCGGATGGAACACCCAGCTGCCGACGCGGGCGATCGACTGCGCGTGGTTGAGGTCTGCTTCGCGTGCCGCGAGCTCGGCGGTGCGCCGCTCGACTAGCGCCGCGAGCTCGCCTTCGTGCGATTTCAACTCGCCCAGCAGCGTCACGAGGCTGTTCGCGAGATCGCCGATTTCGTCGTTGCCGAAGCGGCCCGCGGTCAACGCATGCCGCGCCTCGCCGTTCTGCGCGATGGCGCGCGCGTCGTCGGCCAGATCCTCGATGCGGTGGGCCTGGGCTCGCGCGACGACCGCACTCGCCGCGGCGACGAGCACGACCGCCAGCATCCCCCACCACAGGTGCTTGCCGAGCAAGGCTTCGAGCGGCTCCTCGAACGCCGCCTCGTCCATCGCCACCCGCACCGAGAGCGCAAGCTGCAGCGGCAGCTCGGTTGCGATCGGTGCCGACATCGCGACCTGCTCGGGCGACGCATTGCGGATCTGGCTCACGATCGGCACCTCGTCCATCAGCAATTCGATGCGGGCCAACCCTGTACCCAGTTCGGCGAAGGGCGAGCTCGGATCGTTGAGCCATTGCGTGAGGTTCGTCTCGAAGACGAGTGCGCCTTCGTGCGTGCCGGTCAAGCGGTAGAGGATGGGCGCTGCGATGCGCAACAGCGCGTCGCCATCGTGCTGCTCGATGCCCATGTAACTCTCGCCGCGCTCGACCGCCGCGACCAGCCAGGTCTCGTCCGCGTAGCTCGTCAGCGCGCGCCGCGAGACCAGCGGCTCGCCGCGGTAGTCGACGAGCACGAGGTTGTACTCCATCTTCACGGGCAACTCGTGGCGCGCGAGGAAGGGGCCCAGGTAGGTATTGCGCCCCTCCGAATCGAGCATCGCGTTCGCGAACAGCGGCTGATCGGCCAGCGTGGTGACTTCGCGGGCGCCGATCAGGATCGTGCGGCCGATATGGTCGGCAAGCTGTACCGCGGTCTGCTGCAACTGCTTCTCCGCCGCGGCGCGCACGATCTCGCGCGCGTTGAGATAGGAGAGCGCCGTCAGCGCCAGCACGACGAGCGTCGTCAGCGCGGCACTGTAGAGCGTATAGCGACCACGCAGGCCAATGCGCCAATGAAAGGACGGATGAGCGTCAGGCATGCGCCGGGCGTCCCGTCACTTCGCGGCGCGCACGATCGCTCCGTCCGGTGCATAGCGGGCGACGAAGACCTGCGACGGATCCAGCGCATCGTGGCGCGCCGGCGTGAACGGCCGGCGGTACCGGCGAATCAGCCCGGCGTACTCGGGAATTTGCTCGAGCGCCGCACGTACCGCGGCGCGATCGGTACTTCCGGCCTGTCGCACAGCCAGTGCCAGCAAATGCGTCAGGTCGTAAGCCTGGGCCACGCCCACCGGCGAATCGATGTCGCGCGCACTCGCAACACCCCAGCGCGCGCGCAACTGATCCACGATGCGCCGCACGCGTTCGCCCTTCGCATCGACGAAGCTGAAGGTCTGCACGACCGAAAAATCGACCTTCTTCAAGGCCTCGCCGGTGCGCTCGAAGAACTCCCCGCCGGTCACGCCCCAATGCGACAGCACCGGCAGGCGATCGGCCGGCAGGTGGCCGGAAATCTCATCCACCAGCGCGACGCCCTCGAGTTCGTTGCCGACGAGGATGAGGACCTCGGCGCCGTCGTTCAGCAAGGCCTCGTACTGCTCGTGCAGATACGGATGGCCCATGTTGTAGGACTGCCGCGACACCAGCGCCAGACGCTTCGAGCCGGCCAGCTGCTCCTCGATCGCTGCGAGGTTGCTGCGCCCCCAGCCGTTGTTCGGGATCAGCAGGCCGAGCCGGCGATAGCCTCGCGCCTCGGCGCGCTGGATCAGGGCAGCCATCGCCCAGCTATCCCTCAGAGACAGACGGAATACGAAATTCGGCTGATGGCGATTGTCGGTGATGTCGTCCGCGGCCGCCCACGGTACAAGATAAGGCATGCCCAGTTCGTGGATCAGCGGGATCAGCTGCTGCACGACGGGACTGTGCTTGCCCGACATTACCGCGACAACGTCCGGGTTCCCGGACAACTCGGTCAGGTTGTCGCGGGCACGCGCCGGCATCGAGTTATTGTTGCGGGCCACGATCTCCAGCGGACGTCCCGGGAGCACGCCGCCCGCGGCGTTGATTTCCGCCGAGGCCAGCTCGGCGCCGCGCTGGATCGCCTGCGCCGACGTCGCGGCCGGCACGCCGAATTCCGCATCGATCGCAAGGATCACGGGGCGCCTGTCGTCGGCCGCGGGAAGCCAGTGCGACGCCGCCAGCATGACGCCGCCCGCGATCATCCGGCATCCGAATTGTCTTCGCCCGCGTGAAACCATTCCCGCCCCGTTCCGCGCTCTTCCGCGCGCGTGCAAACGGTAACACAATGTAATGCGATCCGCACAACGTCATAGACCGGGCCACGGCGCACGGCGGGCCATCGACTTCCGAAAATTGTCCTGGCTCAAGGAATTGGCCCCCGCGCGCCCCTAGGATTCAACCGTCGCGACCCCCACCCCAATCATCCGAAAGACCCGACAGGAAATACCATGAGCTGCGATTCCCCCGTTCCCGGCCACACCGTCCATCCCTTCGACGCTCGCGGCGTCGCCAAGCGCTTCCGCCACGCGGCGATCTTCGGCGCGCTCGAGTCGCTCGAAGATGGCGAAACGATGCGTTTCGTCAATGATCACGACCCGCTGCCGCTGCTCGGCCAGATCCGTCAACGCTACGGCGCTCAGATCGGAATCAACTACGTCTCGCGGAGCGTCGAAGGCGTCGTCATCGACTTCACGGTCCAGCTGCAAGCGACCGAAGCAGCCGCAGCGACCGAAGCAGCCGCAGCGGCCGAAGCAGCCGCAGCGCCCGCACAGACCGGCGGTGGATGCGGCGGCGGTGGCGGCGGCTGCGGCTGCTCGGGCGGCGCGTAAGCTTAGCCGGCATCTTTCAGGGGCCGCCCCGGCGGCCCATCCCTTAGCCCCGCAGCAGATAGCCGACCGTCGCCGGAAGACGCGCGAGCGTCACCGGCGACAGGTAGTGGCGCCAGTACCTCGCGACGTGCCGGGCGACGAAGCCCGGGCGGAGATAGAACTCGCGGTAGAACCGGCGCTGCAGCGCGGCGAGTTCGCGGTCGGGAATCTCGCTGCAGTTGGTCGCCGAATCCAGGTAGTGGTATTCGTCGCTACGCGCACGCGCGCTCTCCGGCAGTTCGCCCCATAGCGGAACGTCCGGGTAGGCCTGGTAGCGCTGTACCTGCACGTAATCCGGCCGGATGCGACGCGCGAGCGCGAGGCTCGCGCGGGCATCCGCGACCGTCTCGCCCGGCATCCCGATCATCAGTAGCGCCACCGATCCAATGCCGGCTTCGTTGAGCCGGGCAAAGCCTTCTTCGGTCGCCCGCAACCACCCGTCCCCGTCGCCGGTCTTGCCCAGCCGCTCGACGAGCCGCGCCGACCCGCTATCCACGCCGACCTTGAGCAGCATCGCACTCGCCGCGGCGGCCGCCGCCACGCGCTCGGCATCGAGCTCGTCGGGCCGTGCGTTCGCCATCCACGGCACGCGAACGCCGCGGCGCACGAGTTCTTCCGCCAGTTGCAGGAAGCGCGCGCGATGCACGAGCAGCGAGTCGTCCTCGAAAGAAATCGCCTGCACGCCTTCGTCCTGCATCGCCAGCACTTCGTCGACCACTGCGCCGACGGTCCGCGCGCGCAGGTCTCGTCCGACGCTCTTGCGCACGATTGCCGTGCAATGGCGGCACGGGCGGGGACAGCCCCAGGCCGTCAACACGTAGCCCCAGCGCGATGCCGCGCCGCGACGCTGCACCGGAAAGGGGAAGGCGTAATCGCGCATCTCGTCCACTGCGACCCGCGGTAGCGGCAGCGCATCCGGTTCCTGCACGAGTACGACATCGCCGGGCGCCATCCGCTGCCGCCATCCGCTCCTCACCTGCCCCAAGTCCTCGCCCGCGAGCAAGCGGACGAGCAGGCGCGGCGTCTCCTCTTCGGCCTCCCCCGGAATCGCCAGGTCGTAGGCCTCCTCCCAGCCGGCAAAGCCGGCGCGCGCGAAATGCTGCACCTGCTGCCCGATCGCGATCGTCACGATGCCGGCCCCCCGCAGCCGGCTCGCCACGCGCACCGCCTCGCCGATGCACCAGGTCACGCCGCGAATCACCGCATAGCGCGGCCGCAGCGCGAGCACGCGCGCGACGAAGTCGTCGACCGCAAACCGCCCCAGCCAGCCGTCGAGCAGCGGCACCGGGGTGTGCAGCGCAGCCTCCAGCCCGGCCTGGATGTATTTGAGGTCGAGCGCCGGATGCAGATGCCGCGGATGGCCGGTGTGTCGCCCCGCCTCGCGGTCGACACGCAGCAGTACGACGGGGCTCGAGGACCCGCTCATTTGACCTCCTGCGCCAGCCGGCCCAGCGTCGCGACGACGCGCCGGAACCGCCGCTCGGAGAGCCCCGGATACAAAGGCAACAACACGGCCTGCCGGAATGCGCATGCCGCGCCCGGACAATCGCCAAAACCGAGCATCGCCGCCGTGTCGTCCATCACTTCGCTTCCGACCCCAAGATCGAGCCCACCGCGCAAAGCCGCCTGCCGCAACGCGCCGATATCGCCGTCGAAGCGCGCCACGAAGTTGTAGAAGGCGGCGCTGCCGTGATGATTGCGTTGCTGCCGCTCGAAACGGCCCGGCAACTGCGCCGCCAGGGCCTCCCAGCGCGTGTTCAGCACCTGCTGCCGGGCCGCGAGGCGCGCGAGCTTGCGCAAGCCCAGACGCGCCTGAAAAGCGCTGAACGCGGCAGGATTGCCACGCACCTTGTCGTGCGCGCCGCGGTAGAGCTTCTCGAACGCCCCCGCGGCCCGCTCCGAGAACATCAAGGGTGCGAGCAAGGCATAAGCCGGGCTGCGAATGACTGCCTCCTCCACCCACTTCAACAGCATCTTGCGCACGGGCGGCCACTCGCGCCTCGGTCGGTCTGCCACTCGCGCGCGGATGTGGGCGGCGAGCACGTCATCGGACGTCGTCAGCACGCCGCCGCCAAAAGTCGCCACCGCCTTCGTCGCCTCCAGACTGAACAGCGCGGCACGACCGAAGCTCCCCACCGCTCGCCCCTCGCATTGCGCGCCCAGCGCATGGGCGCAGTCCTCGATCACCGCCAGCCCGCGCCTCTCGGCGACCGCGCAGATCGCGCCGATGTCGCACGGCGCACCGAGCAGATGCACGACGAAGACGCCCCGGGTGCGCGCGCCGATTCGCGCGGCAACACTGTCGGCCGTCACATTGAAAGTGGCCGGATCGATGTCCGCCGGCACCGGCACGATACCGCGCGCCCGGATCAGCGGCACCAGTTCGCCGAGCGTGTAGGCAGGGATGACGAGCTCGTCACCGGGCACGAAGCCCAACCCGTCGAGAATCAAGCCGAGCGCATCGCGTCCGCTCGCCGTTGCGATCGCCTGCGGCACGCCGACCGCCGCTGCGAACGCCCCCTCGAACGCCCGCACCTGCTCCGCTGCAAGCGACGGCGACACCGTGAGCGCGCGCAAGGCATCACCAAGGTCGGCCCACTCGAACGCGATTCGACGGCGGGGAATCATGCCGCGACCGTCTCCGCGCATTCCCGCGCCCCATCGCCGTGCAGAGCCGAGTCGCCGAGCACGCGGCACAGCGCCGCGAACACCTCATCCACTGCAATGCGCCGCATGCACAGGTTGTTCGTGCAGCGTGTGCGACGCTGATTGTTCACGTTGACGCACGGCGAGCATGGGAGCCCCGCGCTCAGCACCGTCGCGTCGCCCAAAGGTCGAAACAGCGTCGGCGTTTCCGGACCGAACAGCACGACGACGGGCAAGTCCGTGACGGCGGCGAAGTGCGCGGGACCGGAGTCGTTGCTCACCATCGCCGCGGCCAGCCCAAAGAGCGCGGGAAGCTCGCCGAGCGTGAACTGCCCCGCAACGTCCACGCAGCGCGCATCCGAAACCTGCGCGGCGATCGCCGTCGTCGTCGCCCTATCCTCGCCGGCACCGATCAGCAGCACCTGCACATCCCCGAAACGCGCCAGCACCGCCCGGATCAAAGCGACGAAACGCGCCTCCGGCCAGCGCCGCTGCGGCAGCATCGCGCTTGCGTTGGCGTTCACCAGCACCAAGCGCGCTCCGCCCTCCACCGTTCTCGGCGCAAGCCGGCGCAGCTTGCGCTGCGCCGCCCGACGCTCTCCCTCTTCGACGACCCGCCGGCGCACCCGCGGCAGCAGCCGTTCGACCGGCATCTCGGGCACGGCGAGCGGCGACGGTCCGTCGCGCAACAGCGCATCGACGAGCATCATGTAGTTCTGCGCCATGTGCAGGCGTGGGTCGAAGGCAACCGGACGCGAAAAGAGATCGCCGCGATACAGGCCGATCCCTGCGAAACGCTGGAATCCGGCCCGCCGCTGCACCCCGGTCAGAAAGCACAGCGCCGCGCTGAGGCGTGAAAAGAGTTCGAGGTCGACGATCGCATCGATGCGCACCGTGCGCGCCCACCGCAAGAAGCGCCATACGTCGACGAGCAGCACCAGCACGCCGTCCGTGCGCACACCGAACACCCGCTCGTCCGGGATGCAGCCGGCAATCTCAAGACTGGCGCGATTGCGGGCGAAAGTCAGGCAATGCAATCGCGCATCGCTGCGGGCCGCCACGGACCGCATTGCCGGATCCGCCAGCACCATGCTGCCGGACTCGGCCAATTGGACGAACAGGATTCGCCGCACTTCGCCGCCGTCGCCCGCCCCATGCCCTGCGAACGCCCGTCCAAGCCGCCGCAGCCCGGTCAGGAAGGCGCACAGAGGAACACCGACGAGCCGATCGACATGCCGCATGGCTGCATGGCCGATCATCGCGCGTGAATTCCTCGCCGAAGAGAATACGGGCAAACTGGCAGGCGACGTTGCATGTCGGATGGATTTACAGGAATGGCACGGGCATCTTCGCATCTGCGTTGTGCAGGGCGCACAGCGGCGAAAGCTTCGGCACGACGCGATGGCGCGAATATACCGCGTCTGGCCGCTGCGGCGTGACCCGTCGCACGCTAAATACTGATTTCTCCCGCTAGAATTGCGGGTAATGTTGTCTCCCCAAAATCGGGGGCGGCAATCCAGCCTATCATGTACGGAGAAACGGGAATGAGCGGAATTGCAGATTCGTCGGCCGGCGAAGCCGAGGATCCCCGCGCATCCCTGCTGCACGCGCTTGTCGATCAATCCCCAGCGCTGATCGCCGTCCGCGGATGCGACGGCGAGTATTTGTACGCCAACAGCGCCTTTGCGGGTGCGCTCGGCGTGCCGCCCGAGTCCCTGCTCGGACGCCGCGAAGACGAGCTCTCCCGCGGACCGCTTTCGCCGCACCTACTCCGGGTCGGCGGCGCCGGGGACGACACCGATGTCACCCATTCCGAAGAAGAAGCGGAATTCGGCCTGCGCAGGCGGCGCTTCGTCGTCACGCGATTTCCGATTCGCGACGCAGCGGGGGATGCGGTTGGGCGCGGCATGATCGCGACCGAATTGGCGTCCTGCCTCCCGCAGACGCCCAACGCGCCCCCGCACGCCACAGCCGACGAACAGACCGAAATGGCCGCCGCGGAAGCGCGCCATGCCGAACTGCTGCGCGCGCTCGAACAGATGGAGCGCCTCGCCTACACCGATCGCCTCACCGGCGCGTGGAACCGGCGCCACCTCGAAGATGCGGCGCTGCTCGAAATGTCGCGCGCCGAACGGCACGGACATCCGGTGTCGCTGATGATCCTCGACGTCGATCATTTCAAGGACATCAACGATCATTTCGGCCACGCCATCGGCGACTACGTCCTGGTCGAACTCGTGCGCAGCATTCGCACCGACATCCGCCGCGCGGACACCATCACGCGATGGGGCGGCGAGGAATTCGTCGTCCTCGCACCGGACGCCTCGCTGCACGAAGCCGAACAACTCGCCGAGAAGCTTCGCGACCGCGTCGCCGACTCCCGACTGTCGAGCGCCGGCCACGTCACCGTCAGCATCGGCGTCGCCGAATACCAATGCGGCGAAAGCTTCGAGGACTGGTTCGCGCGCGCCGACCACGCGATGTACCGCGCGAAGTCCGACGGCCGCAACCGTGTCGAGTGCGACCCGCTCACGGCCTTCTCGCCCGACGGTACTCGCAAGAGCAAGTCGCCGATACAACTCGTGTGGCGCAACAGCTACTGCAGCGGCGACGCGAACATCGATCGCCAGCACCGCCAGCTCTTCGACCACGCCAACCACCTGCTGCAAGGGATCATCGCGCAAGCGCCGCGCGAACATATACTCGATATCGCACGCGTGCTGATGGTCGACATCTCCACGCATTTTGCCGAGGAGGAGCGCCTCCATGCCAGGATCGGTTTTCCCGAGCGCGTCGCCCACGCCGCGGAGCACGCTCACCTGCTCGACAAGGCGAACCGCCTCTTCCGCGAGGCCGGTGATGATCTTCCGGTCGCCGAAGTCTTTCACTTCCTCGCCTACGAAGTCGTGGCGCAGCACCTGGTCGGCGCGGATCGTCACTACTTCCCCTACCTCGAAGCAACCCGTCCTACCTCCTGACCCGACCTCGCCTCACTCGTCGTGCGATCGCCTTGCATTCCCATGACGGCGTCCGGGATAATTGACGCGATGGCGGCACAAACCCGATATTCGATCTGGAGACGCCCAATCGGACCTGGAAACAGAGTATGCAGTACGGATTACCCGTATTACCTCTCGACGCACGACCGAAGTCCCCACATAATCCGACGTCATGTACCCCCCCCCCGGAAGACCCTGACATGAGCGGCTTCGCCCTCAGCGCGTCATTGAAACGCCCCCTCCTAAGGTTCGCAGGCGCCGTCGCCGTCCTTCTTTGCGCCTGGGCGACCACCCCGTTCGCCACCGCTCAGCAGGCAAACATCGCCCTAACCAAGCATAACCTGTCAAAGTCAGGCCCCGGCACTGTCAAGGCCACCACCGAAACACAGATCTGCGTCTTCTGCCACACGCCGCATGCCGCGAATAGCGCTGCGCCGGCGCCGTTGTGGAACCGCACGCTATCCAGCGCGACTTACACGCCATACACCTCCAACTCACTCGACGCCCAGACGATCTTTGGCGCGCTCTCGCAACCGGGCGGGAGCTCCAAGCTGTGCCTGTCGTGCCATGATGGCACCATGGCCCTGGGCACCGTGGGCGTGCTGGGCGGCAAGGCAAACCAGACGATCGCGATGTCAGGGACAGGCACGGGCGGTGTAATGCCGGCCGGTCCACAAGGCGCGACCACGGGCTTTACCCGCAACCTTGGCGTCGACCTGCGCAACGACCACCCGATCTCCTTCACCTTCAACGACGCGCTCGCGACCGCGGATGGCGAATTGCGGCACATGGACTCCCAACAGCGCTATCCGTCCGGCACCGGCACCGTGATCGGCATTCGCAAGAGTGGTTACAAGCCCCTGCTGCCCCTGCAACCCACCGGTACTGCCGGCGCCGGTCAGGTTCAATGCACAACCTGCCATGATCCGCATCTCAACGCGTCGAAATTCCTGCGTCTGAACCGCCTCCAGGCCGTCACCCCGGCCGGCGGGGAATTCATTCCCGCCAACGACCAGATCTGCCTCGGCTGCCACAACAAACTCGGTACCGCTTGGTCCGACTCCTCGCACGCCTCAGAGACGATCGCCGACGAACCCTACACAACCAACGCCGCGACGCTGCGTGAGTTCCCGACTGGCACTAAGGTGTGGCAGGCGGGCTGCCTGAATTGCCACGATACGCACGCCGTACAGGGCACGCGACGCCTGTTGCGTGAGGGAGTCGGCGGCACCTCCGGAGGTACAAACGACAGCAGCTACAAGACCGGCTTCGCGTCCACCTCCGCGCCCAACTCAGTTTCGGCGATCGAGGAAACCTGCTACCAGTGCCACACCTCGTCGGCCACGAAGGTGATCAGCGCGGCCGCCGGTAGCACGGTGCCCGACATCAAGACGGAATTCGGCCTGACACGCCACATGCCGATTACGACGGCCGAACAGCTATCCGGCGTCGAAACGCACGACATCAAGAACGGCGACTTCGTCGAAGACCGCACGACGCTCGGTTCGGTGAATATGAACAACCGTCACGTCGAATGCCCCGACTGTCACGTTCCACACCGCGTCACGCGTAACAACCTGTTCAACAGGCTCGGCGACAGCGCCAAGCGCACTCACGTGCCCGGCGGCGCCGATGGAACACCATCGTCGACCGGCAACGGCAACATTGCCTCCGGCGCGCTACGCGGGGCTTTCGGCGTCGAACCGGTTTATGCAGGCCACGGTTTCTTCGACCTTCCCAACAGCTACACCGAAAAGAAAGGCGATGGCGGCACCGGCGCCAGCACCGCCGTGGGCAGCACGTGGGTGACGCGCGAATACCAGATCTGCCTCAAATGCCATTCAGACTACGCGTATCCGGATGACAACGTCTTTCCGAGCAGCACGAAGCGACCGCAGCTGGGGGGCGTCAACCTTACGCCGTCGAACCCGGACGGCGTGCGCACCAACTACACAAGCTACACGAACCAGGCACGGGAATTCCAACCTAATAATTCGGTAGGCGCCACGGGCGCCGGTAGCAGCTACCAAGGCGCCAATCACCGCTCGTGGCATCCGGTCATGGCAGTCACCGGCCGTACGACGTCACAGCGCAACGGCATGAGCTCCAACGCATGGTTGTCGCCATGGAATGCCAATGTTGGCGCGCAGACGATGTATTGCACCGACTGCCACGGCTCCAACGCCAGCGGAAGTACTGCACCGCTGATCACGCCGGACTCCGGCGTGTGGGGCCCTCACGGTTCGCAAAACAACTTCCTGCTGAAACGCCCCTACGACCAGAACACCGGCAATGGAAACACCGGCCTCTGCTTCCGTTGCCACGACTATAGCCGCTATGGCGCTCCATCCAGCGACAGCACCGGCCAAACCGGCTTCAGGACGTCGATCGACAAGGACGGGCACGCCATCCACTACAACAGGATCGGAAAGATGCGCTGCAACTGGTGCCACATCGCGGTACCCCACGGCTGGAAGAACAAGTCCTTCCTCGTCAACCTCAACGACATCGGCGCCGAGGCCGGTTACGCCCTCACCGATAGCAAGGAAGTGGCCATCAACGGCAGCAGCGATACCTACAGCAACGGACCGTACTACCGCAACGCCAAGGCCAAGATCCTCACTTTCAGGGAGAATTCCGCGTGGTCTGATTCCGACTGCGGAACCTCGCAGAAATCCGGTGCAAACCTGATCGCGAACAGCCAGGGCGGCACCACCAATAAAACAAGTCCATCCAACGGCAAGGACTGGATGACCAGTACCTGCTCCAGCCCGCCCTGATTTGTTCATGACTGCAAACGCCCGGTGCAGCCCCGATAATCGGCTGGCTGCGCCGGACTGATCCTGCAATGCGCTTCCCGCTCCTCGATGGTACCCATTGCGACCATTGCGACCATACGGCGATCATTCCCCCGTCTGAGGTCACGCCAGCGCGCATGGAGAAATCGCACCTTGCCGTGACGGCGTTGTGGATGGTCGCGGCCGCCTATGCCGTATTTATCGGCTGGACACTCGTCAGCGGCTATCGCGCCGCGACACGCGGCGAAATGCCGCTCTACACCGATTACACGCCCACCTACGCCGCGTCGATACTGGTGAGCGAAATTCCCGCGGAAAACCTCTATCGCCCCAAGTACATGGCCGAAGCCGGACGCCGCGCCGCCGTCGCCGCCTATCCAGGCATCACCCCTGAACAAGCGCGCGGCGTCGGTTTCGCCCCATGGATGTATCCACCGACCTTCATCTTGCTGGTCGCCCCGCTCGCGGCCATGCCTTACTTGCTGTCGTGGTTCGCATGGATCGGACTCACCGCCGTGCCCTACCTCGCCGCGATGCGCCGGATCCTGCCCTCGGCCCTTGCCTGGCCGTTCGCCCTGGCCGCCCCACCCGTATTCTTCAACGTCATGTACGGCCAGACCGGCTTTCTCACCGGAGGGTTAATCGGTCTGGGCCTGACGTTACTCGCGGCTCATCCCCTCGTCGCAGGCATCCTCATCGGCCTCGCGAGCGTCAAGCCGCACTTTGGCATCCTCGTCCCGATTGCCCTGGCGGCAGGGGGCCACTGGCGAACGTTTGCCGCGGCATCGATTACGGTCCTCTCCACCGTCGCCGCAAGCGCCATCGCCTTCGGTGACGACCCCTGGTTCGCGTTCATCGGCACCTCCCTGTTCCACCTGGAAGGTTTTGGCGCCGGCGCCTACAACTTCATCCCTATGACAACCGTGCTGGCGACCCTGAGGATGGCCGGCCTGCCGCTCCACGCGGCCTGGGACGCCCAGTACGCCTCGGCAACGCTGATGGTGGCAATTGTGGCCTGGGTGTGGTGGCGCGGACGTCGCCGCGCGGACACGCTCGGCCTACAATCGGCAATCCTATGCACTGCGACGCCGCTCGCGATCCCGATGACCTATCTCTACGACCTCGTTCTGCTGGTCCCGGCAGCCGGCTGGATCTGGGCCGACATGATGCAGCGCGGCGCTGGCCGCGACGAGAAGCTGATCCTC
The DNA here is from genome assembly GCF_035254505.1 of Aromatoleum sp. Classification (GTDB taxonomy): domain Bacteria; phylum Pseudomonadota; class Gammaproteobacteria; order Burkholderiales; family Rhodocyclaceae; genus Aromatoleum. The sequence continues at coordinate 46,325 of NZ_DATFAO010000044.1, forward strand.
CTCATCGCCATGGCGGCGCTACTCGCCGTCAAGTATGTAGCCGCCACCTTCGGGCTGCAGACAGGAGCGCTGTTCACTGCAGCGCTGCTCTTCCTGGCCCTCAGGAGGTTCCGCGCCACGATCGACGCGAGACACCCAGAGTGAGTGGAATTGCATGCCCGGCTGATACGGTGGAACATCTCGTCGGCAGGCAAGCGACGTCCACCGAACTTGCCGACCTCGGCGGACGACGGGGGATCGTGATCAGCGCACAAACCCGAGCTACGTCACAATGACACTGCCGCACATTTTGCACGCCCCGGGCACCCTTCGCTGCCAGTAGCGTAGATGCCAAACACATGTGTTATTGCCAGCTACTCGCCCCTATACATACTTCCGGACCTGACACCTGTCCGTGCCAACCGGCGCGTGCTCGTCAGACAAAGTGATGCCAGCACCGATCGACCAAGCCGCTCCTCTCGATGTGCTGATGGTCAGCACATCGTATCCGTCGACGCTCACGGACTGGCGCGGCCTCTTCATCCGCCACCTGTCGGACGCGCTCGCTCGGCGTGACGATCTCGCACTGCAGCTATGGGCCCCGCCGGGCGAATCCCACCCCGCCGTAAGGCCCGCCGCGACATCCGCGGAATCGGCCTGGCTCGACGGTCTGATGCAGAAGGGCGGCATCGCCCACCTACTACGCAACAGCGCCCCGCAGGGCGTCGCCCACGCGCTGCGACTGCTGCAGTTCCTGCGCAGCACATACGTGCGCAGCCGCAAGGTGGATGTCTACCACATCAACTGGCTCCAGAACGCCCTGCCCTTGCCGTCAAATGGACGCCCTGCGTTGATTACGGTACTCGGCACCGACATGCAACTGCTGAAACTACCGATGATGACCACGCTCCTCAGGCGCGCGATGCGCGGCCGAGCAGGGGCAATCTGCCCGAATGCGGAATGGATGGTTCCAGAACTCACGGAAAAGTTCGGCGACCTTGCAACGATCCGCTTCCTCCCCTTCGGCATCGACCCCGGCTGGTTCGCCATCGAACGCAGCCTCGCCCCGACCGGCCCTGCGAAATGGCTCGCCGTCACGCGCCTCACGCGCGGCAAGCTGGGCCCTCTGTTCGAGTGGTGCGAACCGCATTTTCGCGACGGCACACGCGAGCTGCACCTCTTCGGCCCAATGCAGGAGGAGATCGAGCTCCCGGCCTGGGTGCACTACCACGGCCCGGCCTCGCCGGCCGAACTGATGCGCGACTGGTTCCCCGGCGCGCACGGCCTCATCACCCTCAGCCGGCACGCCGAAGGCCGCCCGCAGGTCATGCTCGAAGCGATGGCCGCAGGTCTCCCGATCATCGCCTCGCGCCTACCCGCACACGAGAACATCGTCTTCCACCACGAGACCGGCTGGCTCTGCGACACGCCGCAGGACGTCGCTGCGGCGCTCGAAACGCTGGAACAGTCCGAAGCAAACCAGCAGGCCGGCGAGACGGCACGACAGTGGGCCGCGCGCGAGATCGGCACCTGGGATGACTGTGCCACTCGTTACATCACGCTCTATCGAAGCTTGCTGCAGGACAGCCGGGCATGAAAGACACTATCCTGCTGCTCGGCGCCGGCGGCTTCGTCGGCAGCGCGTTGACCCGTGCACTCCGTGAAGCGAACGTCCCACTGATCGCCGTCGGACACCATTCCGTTGCCGCCGCAGGCAAGATCATCTCGATCGACGACACGTTCGACCGCCCGGAACAATTTGCGCGCTGGTTGCCCCAGTGCCGTGCCGTCGTCCATCTTGCGTCCGCGTCGACACCCGGCAGCAGTGCCGGCAACCCCCTCCAGGAACTCGACACCAACCTCCGCACGACGCTCGCACTGCTGCAGGCGCTGCAGGACCATCCAGCCTGCGAAATTCTGTACCTCTCCTCTGGTGGCACCCTATACGGCGACGCCGGCACCGAGCCCGCGACCGAGCATCACATCATTCGCCCCAAGTCCTATTACGGCGCGGGCAAGGCGGCCGCCGAGCACTTCATCTCCGCCTGGAGCGCCCAGTTTTCGTCTCGCGCCACGATCCTCCGCCCGTCGAATCTCTACGGACCGGGACAGACCATCCGTCAAGGCTTTGGCATCGTCCCCACAGCCTTCGACGCCATCTTGAAGGACACGCCCCTGCCGATCTGGGGCGACGGCGGCACCGTCCGCGACTATCTCTATATCGACGACTTCATCCGCCTCTGCCTGGATATCCTGTCCCGTCCGATGCCCTCGGGCACGCAGATCATGAACGCTGCCAGCGGCCACGGCGTGAGCCTGAACGAACTGCTCACGCACATCGAAACGGTGACCGGAAGACCCGTGAATCGGCAGTACCAGCCGGGTCGAAGCGTCGACGTCTCGCGCATCGTCCTGTCGGCCGAGCGCGCGCAGCACCACTACGGATGGTCCGCAACCACCTCCCTGCCGACCGGCCTCGAACGCACCTGGGCCTGGTTTTCGGCGCAATGACCGGCACGTCGGTCCCCCTCTGCTCGGTCTGCATCGCCAACTACAACGGCGAGAGCCTGCTCGCCGACTGTATCGACTCGGTCCTCGTCCAAGACTGCGACTTCTCCGTCGAAATCCTCGTTCATGACGACGCCTCCACGGACGGCTCGCTCGAACTCCTGCGTGCGCGCTATCCGCAGGTCGAGGTCATCACGAGCGCCGACAACGTCGGCTTCTGCGTCGCCAACAACCGCATGGCGCAGCGTGCCCGCGGCGAATACCTGCTGCTTCTGAACAACGACGCAGCCCTCGCCCCGGGCGCACTGCATGCCTTGTACAAGCATGCGCAGGCGCAGCACCCGCACGGCATCCTTACGCTGCCACAGTATGACTGGGAGACAGGCGAACTCGTCGACCGCGGCTGCCTCCTCGACCCCTTCTACAATCCGGTCCCCAACCTCGACCCGCAACGCAGCGACGTCGCGATGGTCATCGGGGCCTGCCTATGGATCCCGCACAGCCTGTGGCACGAACTCGGCGGGTTTCCGGAGTGGTTCGAATCGATCGCCGAGGATATGTATCTGTGCTGCCGTGCGCGTCTCGCCGGCCATCCGGTGCAGGTGACTGACGCGAGCGGCTACCGTCACCGCCAAGGCCAGAGCTTCGGCGGCAACCGTCCGGATGCGGGCCGCCTGTATAGCACCTACCGCAGAAGGCGCCTGAGCGAGCGAAACAAGACATTCGTGCTGTCAGTGTGCACCCCGTCGCCATGGATCTGGATTTTGCTGCCCGCCCATCTCGTCGCGCTCTGCCTCGAAGGACTTCTGCTGGCGACAATCAAGCGCGAACCACGCATATGGGCCGAGATCTATGGAGCGGCCTACTCGGCACTCGCCTCCGCTCGCGTTCGCCTTCGGGCCGAACGCCACCGCGCCCAACAGTCGCGCCACATTTCGGACAGATCGTACGGTGGGGCGTTTACGCCCATCCCGCGCAAGCTCCAGCTGCTACTCAGCCACGGTATTCCAGGGCTCCGATAATGGTGGTCCCTCGCCGCCAAATCCGATGCACCCGAGGTCCCCGCTGATCGCGCACGGCAAATACTTCAGGCGCGCGGCCCCATTCGCCCCCGCAGACCGTCCCACGAGCCGGATAGAAGTGCTCTGAAATTCCCTCGGCGGCGCTTCGCAAAAATGAGGTGCGCATAAACTGTGGCTCCCCAATAACGGCATGCACGCAGCTTCCATTGCCATGCTACGTAGGGCAAAACCAGCAGACGCATGAAATTCCTGGAACGGTAGTACAGCCGGTCGGGGCCGTATCCGTTCCAATTGCGCCATCCCAGACACCAGACGCGCAAGCGTTGGTCGCCCATGTGATGTTGCAGTCTCGCATAGGCGGTTCCAATCAACACCATGCCCTCGGCACGCGCCCGATGGCACCATTCCATGTCGACAAAATCGATAAAGAAGTCCTCTCGCATCGGACCGGCGCGTTCGATTGCCGCAAGGTCGATCAGACAGCCCGAGGTGATCAACGTCTGCACCTTCAGCACCGGACAGGCTGCGGTCGCATGCTGCAAAACATAGCCGAATCGCCCCCTTTTCTGCACCTGGAACGGGAATTCCGTTGCCGCAATCTCGTCGCAATACACCGGCCCGACTGCCGCCACCATTTTTCCGTCATTTCCCGCCTCGTCCGCGGCGCGGCGCAATCCATCGACCATCCCCGATTCCGGCAGGCTATCCTGGTCGCTCAGGAGTATGTGGGAACACCCCTCGGCAATCGCAACGTCAATGCCGACATTTATCGCATACCCAATACCCTTGTTCTTGCCGAGACGTACGATCCGCACGCGATCGGGCATGCGTCCTTCCAACACAATTGCCCGCCAGGCGCCCTCCTCCGCTGCCGGCGTGTTGTCGACTATGAGGACCTCGTCCACTTGACGCACAAGGCTGCCGAGCAGGGCTGAGAGCGTCGTGCTCTGGGGAAAGTAGGTAACGACGATCGCGAGTATTTTCATCCGCCCCCCGCCGCCGGCTCTCGCGAACGGGCGCTGTCCGGACAACGGCGCGGCAGATGCGCAGCGTAAAAGTCGCGAATCCGCCCCAAGTAAATATCTGCCGAATAGTCGCCGTCGACCCGATCGAATTGCCGGTCATGGACGGCCCGGTATCGATGTTCCTTCTCGATAGCGCGAATGTCATCCACGAACTTTTCCATCAACTCCTGCCACGACGTATAGACGAATGGGAGCCCCTTGTAATTCGGCGTGAAGAACCGCTCGTTGAAGACTGCGCACCCTATCCCGCCAAGGAAGATCGGCTCGACAAAATAGGAATCCAGGCCTTCACCGAAAGTAAGCGACACAAAAGCGCGCGAGGCCCCTTCCAGGTACTCCTCATAACGCATATTCCTCACTTCGACGAACCGATAATCAGGAAGAGCCTCCTTGAGCGTCCTCAGCACGAACTCCTTGTTTTCGCTTTCATCAGGGGAATAAAGGATCAGCCGCTCCTTTGCATCCCGTTTCCTTGACTGATACTTCTCAGCACACACACCGACGGACAGATGACTGACCTCACAATCAATAAGTGAGCCGGTATCGGCGTTTGCATAGGCGGTGTGCGCTGCCGTGCAACTCACCGATGCATACTTCTTGAGTCTTGCAACGTCGCTCCTGTTCGGGATGAGATCGATGTTCTGCAACAGCACGTTTACATGCAATGATCTGTCGTGCCAGAGATCCGGATGGAGAGCGAGCCAGTACGAAAAAAGGCGAACATAGATCTCTGGAACATGTATCAGAAGCGTTGCGTCGGCAGACGAGGCGCGAATGATTTTCAGGATGTCGTGCACGACTTCGTCATTGCCGAATTTGGAGTATCGTGCCAACGGCGGGTGCCACGGTACGCCGCAAACGCAGACAAATGCATCCGCCCCAGCGAGGCATCTCCTCGAGGCCCCCGCCAAATCCACGATGGACATGACCCCGCCGGTAATTACGTCCATGCCCGGACCAAGAAATATGACCACGTTGCAATGGCCGTCGCGCTTGAGCTTCGCCACCCACGGTCGCTGGATTTCGCGAATCGCCCGAACGCGGACGAGATTCCACAGGAACACATACCGCAGCAATCGCCAGAATTTCGTCAAGAATCGCATATGAATTGCAGTCAGGCTCACGCGCGCCGATAGAACGCCCTGTTGCCGCTTGGCCAAATCAGTCACGCCGCAGGACCCACCACCCTGGCGACGGTTCCGACCTAGCAGCTATCGAGACGGCGGCCAGAAAGGCGGCTAGCATGGCGGCCCCACACCAGGCCGCACTGACGAGCCGGCCCGCACCGACGGGCCCGAGCACACTCGCAATGAGGAGCACCGCCATCGCGACGGCAGCCGGCGGCGCGACCTGCGCCAATGGCCATCGAAAGACCATCTCCGGGAGCAGTCGGTGATGAACCAATGGAATCCACAGCACCAGATACAGCGCATTTGCCGAAAACGCAACGATCGCCGTGCCAAGCGCGCCATGGCTTGCCGCCGCAAGATACATTGCAGGAACGACGAAGATCGTCATGATCAGGCTTCCAGCAACATGTAGGCCCAGATTACCGTGTGCGAATTGCAGCAGGTACGGCATGGTCAAGACCCCGACAATCGCGTTCGCAAGGGAATAGAACGTCAACGTCGGCGCAATGCCTTCGGCCAGTATTCGGTCACCCGTCCAGACCCACATGATCGGCTCGGCAAAAACCGCGAGTCCACCGCCGACCGAAAAGAACAGCGCCGACGCCAGTCGCGACGCCGTGGAATACAAGCGTCTAAGCTCCGCATCCCGCTGACCGGCCGACAGGATGGTCATGCGCGGTTGCAGAATCTGCCCCATCGGTCCGGCAATGATGAGGATGCCGCCGGCCATCGCCGTAACGAGCGTGAAACGTCCGAAATCGGAAAGCGGAATAAAACGCGGCAGCAATACCTTGTCCAGCTGCGTGATGACGAGCGACAGAAATGAGACAGCAGCAACCGCACCAGCGGTCGGAAGCATGGAGCGGCATGCTGCCAGGTGGGGGAGTGGGCTCGCAGGGGCGGGCGGCATGACGCGATAGAAGGCACGGCCGAGCGCTACCAATTCAAGCGCACCGACAAGAGCCTGATATGCGAAGAACATTTGCGGGGACGAAGACACATAGGCAAGCACCGGGATAACGCCAAGAGCCTTCGCTGTCGCAAAAAGGGAGAGCACGGCATTCAGCCGGAGCTGCCGCTCCATCCCGGTTAACGCTGCCCGATACAATCCGCCGAATAGCCGGAGTGCTGCAGTCACCGCCATAAGGGCCACACACGAAGAAACTTCGTCGACCGTAAGCCGCTCGATTGAAAACCAGGTCGACGCAATCGCGCCGCGTCCGATAAGCAATGCCCCAGCGGCCATCACCGAAAGGGTACCGAAAATCCATTCGAGCGCCCTGATCTTGGCGCGAGCCAGCACGGCGTCGTATTGACCGGCTCGAAAGAGCGACAACTCGCGGGACAGCGCGGAAGACATGCCGAGATCGAGCAACTGCAACCACGCCTGAAGGGCCATCGAGAAGCCCACCAATCCGAATGCTTCAGGCCCTAGGTGATCCATATAGACCGGCAGCAGAAGAAACCCGATCAGCGCAATATACGCTTGCGCCGCATAGGCGACGATCAGCGCTTGCCGCATTTTCGGTGCTTGTGATTGAGGGGAACGGCAAATCCCACGGCGGCGGTGGAAACGTATGACGCGTCGTCGGGGAATCCCGATCGCGCGCTTACTGCCCCTGCCATCCGTGACTCCGCGTCTTGATCACCTTAGCCGGAGCTCCCACGACGGTAGCATCGGCAGGCACCTCCTTCGTCACGACCGCGCCCGCCCCGACAATCGCCCACTCACCGACGGACACCTTCGGCAACAGCACGCTGCCGGTTCCCACCTCGACCCCCTCGGCCAACTGCACATTGCCGGAAACATTGACCGAAGGGTTCAGCGTCACGAAATCCTTGAGCACCGCGTCGTGCCCTATCGTCGCCCCGATATTCACGTGGACGTGGCTCCCGATCGAAATGTCCGTCGTCACCAACGCGCCCGCGCAGATCACCGAGCCCTCGCCGACCCGTACGTCCTGCCCCAGCCAAGCATGCGGATGGAGCAGCGTCGCAAAGCGATTGCCGGCCTCTTGTACGACGCGCCGTACGATGTGACGACGCGCCGCTGGCGAGCCGATGGCGATGACAACCTCGACTTCTGGATGCTGCGCGAGCCAGTCGACGCTACCGACAACCGGCAGTCCTTGGACCAGGGACGTCGACGCGAAGGCCTGATCCACGGCGAAGCCGATCGGATCCCACGTTCTGGGCCGTGCATCATTGATGTCGCGCACGACCTGCAGGACCTCACGCCCGAACCCTCCTGCTCCGTAGATGACCAGCGGTCGCGACACGTTACTTCCCCGCCTCGCGAATCACGGACGCGATCAATTCGAGTTCGCCGGTGGCCAGTTGCGGAAAGATGGGCAGGCAGATCACCCTGCTGGACGTTAAGGCGGCGACCGGAACACTCGAGTGCGCCGCGCTCGGCAGGGCCCGGTACATCGGAAACTCGCTGATCAGCGGATAGAAATAGCGGCGCGCATACACATCGTGCTCTCGCAGCCGGTCGTAGAGCTGATCCCGGCTCAGCACAAACGCCGGCTCAACCATGATCGGGAAGTAGGAATGATTGTGTCGCGCAGAATCCGGCGCCGGAAGGCAGCGGATGCCGGGAATATCGGCAAGCAACTCGCGATAACGCCTGTCGATGGCCGCCCGTTCGCTCAAGGCCGCATCGATATGCTTGAGTTGAGCAAGTCCGATCGCGGCCTGCAACTCGTTCATCTTGCCGTTGATGCCCGGCGCGACAATCGTGACCTCGTCCGCAAAGCCGAAATTCTTCAGGTAGTCGATCCGCTTCTTAGTTTTCGCATCGGGACTGACGATCGCTCCGCCCTCGAAGGTCGTGAACACCTTGGTGGCGTGAAAGCTGAGGATCGACAGGTCACCATGTCGAAGAATGCTTCCATCCCGATCCTCGACTGCGAACGCGTGCGCCGCATCGTAGATGACCTTCAAGCCGTAGGTATCCGCGATCTTCTGGATACGCTCAGTCGCGCATGGACGACCATAGACATGAACGGGCAGAATCGCCGTCGTCTGGGGTGTAATCGCTGCCTCGATTTTCTCAGGATCGAGATTCAAGGACTCCGGATCGATATCTACGAACACCGGCTTGATCCCGTTCCACAACAGGGAATGCGCCGTCGCGACGAAGCTGTAGGGTGTCGTAATGACTTCCCCCGTCACGCGCAGCGCCTGCAAGGCCGTCACCAGTGCGAGCGTCCCGTTGGCGAAGAGCGAAATATGCTCGACACCGAGGTACTTGCACAGCGCCGCCTCGAGTTGCTGGTGAAACGGACCGCCGTTCGTCAGTTGCCGATTGGCCCAGATCTCCTCGAGATAGGGCTGCAACTCCTCCAGCGGCGGCAGAAAGGGACGCGTGACGTACAGCGGCTTGCTCATCGGGAAGCCTTTTCCTCGCCGGTACTTCGATACATCAACTGCGTGATCTGCTCCGACACCAAGCCGATCAAGAAGGTCGTCACGGCCGAGGTCAGCATGAAGATCGTCGCCAGCGACAGGCGACCGTGCTCAATGAACGTATAGGCGTAATAGGCCAAGCCAAGCAAGACCTGCACCGCAACCACCGGCGCGAAGAGCTTGAGCGGCGAATACAAGGTGCCGATCTTGAAAATGATCAGCAGAAAGCGCGTCCCATCCTTGAGAATCCGCACGTGGCTCTTGCCGACGCGCTTGCCGGCCCAGATCGGCACGTAGGCGACCGGATAGCCCGCACGGAAGAACGCCATCGTGCTCGTCGTCGGATAGGAAAAGCCGTTCGGCAACAGGTACAGGAATTCCCGGAACCGCTCGGCGCGCGCCGCGCGCAAGCCGGATGTCAGATCATCGATCCGGTGCCCGGTCATGTAGCTCGCCAGACGATTGTAGAACCGGTTGGCAAGGCCGCGCCCCACGCTCGCCTGCGAGCTGCCGTCGCGGGCCCCCACGACCATGTCGAAGCCCTCATTCAGGCGTTCCAACAGCCGCCGGATATCGGCCGAATCGTGCTGCCCGTCGGCGTCCATGAACACCAGAACGTCTCCAGTTGCCGCGCGCGCGCCGCTCTTGATCGCCGCCCCGTTGCCCATGCTATATGGATGATCGATGACGACCGCCCCCGCCCGCCGCGCCTCCTCGGCGGTATCGTCGGTCGAGCCGTCGTTGACCACCACGATCTCGGCGTCGGGCAAGTTCACCCGAATCTCCGCAAGCACCCGACCTATTACGAGCGCCTCGTTCTTGGCGGGCAGGACGACACTTATGTTTCTTTTCATCGGGCTTCGGGCTGGTGAATCAGAACCGTCTGTCGACCAAAGAGAAGCTCTGGCATCTCTTCGTCATCGAAACATGTAATCATATACTGCTTGCGCGCCGCCGACACGGCCGCCTCGGCGCATCGCCAGACCAAGATGCCGCTCGCGTCGTTGGAACGCGCCTTGCTTGCCAATTGCCACCATCGACGCACTTGTTCCGCTCCCTCGAGCAGGCTCCTCCTAGTCTTGTGATCACCCGACATTCTTACATCGATACCCGCCTGACCCGGATTCTCGTCGGCGCCGTGCTAGCGGCGCTGGTGCTGCTTGCCTATCGCGGAATTGAATCCAACGGCTTCCACTACGACGACTGGCCGAACATCCTGAATCATGCACCCGTACAGATGGAGCACTTCAGCCTTGAGGGTTTGCTGCACGCCGCCGGCAACGCCAACCTCGCACGCCGACCTGTCGCGTCACTGACGTTTGCGATCGACTGGTGGCGCGGCGAGGGCAGTCCCGCCGCTTTTCTCGTCACCAATCTCGCCCTCCACATTCTCATGGCTTGGGCGACGATGGCGTTGCTGCTCGCGGTCTTCCGCGCCACGGCCAAACAACCGGCGAGCCATGCGGCGATTGTCGCTGCGGGCATTGCGGCACTATGGTGGGCATCCCAACCGATCCACGTCCAGGCCGTCAGCTATGCGGTCCAGCGCATGACCGAACTGGCCGCGCTCTTTTCGGTTCTCTGTGTCTGGGCCTACCTGAAAGCCCGTCAGGACGGCCCGCATAGCGCTGCATGGATGCTGGCCTCGGCACTTTCCTTTGCGCTCGGCGCACTGTCGAAGGAAAACGCCTGGGTCACTCCGGCCCTCGTCTTGATGGCCGAGTTTCTGATCGTGCGCAACGATAGGCCGCTCACACGCTCGCCCTTTGAACGCCTCCTGCTCGCCACTCCCCTTCTCGCCATCGCAGCAGCGGTTCTCGACTTCGTGGTCGACGGTCCGCTCAGTCATTGGGCCCTGCGCGGATATGTCGACCGCGACTTCACGCTGACCGAACGCCTTCTCACCCAGCCCAAGGTGCTCCTCTTCCACGCCTCGCAAATCCTGTGGCCGCTGCCCGACCGTTTCTCTCTGGAACATGATGTCGCCCTCGTCCAAAGCCCGGCGTCGCAGGAATTCTGGCTGCCGATGTCGTTGATTCTCGCATGGTGCGCCGTCGGGACGCGGTTTGCGTGGAGATCGGGCAGCCGCGCAGTCGGCTTCTTCATGCTCTGGGTTCCGGTCACCCTCTTCATGGAAAGCAGCTTCGTCCCCCTGCAGCTCATCTTCGAGCACCGGATGTATCTGCCGACGGTCGGCGTCGCTGGTCTGGTCGGTTTCGGCCTGGCCCGCACCCGTGCGCTGCCCCGTCCCATCGCTGACATGCTTTGGATCGCGGTCGGTGCCGCCACGCTCTTCTCGGGCTGGTCTACTAGTCAGCGCCTCCCGCAATGGCGCAACGATATTTCGCTCTACGAACAAGCCGTCCGGTCGGCCCCGAAGTCGGTCGGCGCCTGGAATCAGCTCGCCCTGAGCTATCTTGAGGATCGTCAGCCCGAACAGGCACTGCGAGCCATCAATCGTGCAATCGAGATCGAACCCCGTTGGGGCGACGGATACCCCTTCGTCAATCGCGCCGTGATTCTCGAAGCGATGGGGCAACCCGACCGCGCGCGCGAAATCTACGACCAGGTGATCGAACTCTTCCCGCGCCAAGTGCTCGGCTACAACAATCGCGGCCTGCTCGACCTCCGGGCCAACAATCCCGAGCACGCCCTGCGCGACTTCGACCGCGCAATCGCCGTCGATCCCACGTACGCCGCAGCGTGGACCAATCGCGGCACCGCTCACCTATTTCTCGGAAACCGCCCGCAGGCCCAATCGGATTTCGAGCGCGCCACCTCGCTCTCGCCCCACGAACCTCTCGCGCTGCACTACCTTGGCCAACTCTACGCGGCACAGCGTCGTCTTCAGGATGCGGCCCACGCACGCAGTCAGGCGTGTCGGCTGGGCGTCGAAGCCGATTGCCGAGCCAACAACCAGCCATCGTCCAGTCCAAGATGACAGGAACCCCCGCGCCGTCGGCCACCCCTCCCTTCGCCAACTTCGATAGTGACAGACTCCAGACAACGGCGTTGTGGAGCGGAGCGGTCGCACTGCTTACTGTCGCAATCGTGCTCGCCTATCTCGGCATCAGCCAGAACGGTTTCCATTTCGACGACTGGCCGAACATCCTCGACAACGCGTCCATCCGGATGCAGGAATTCAGCTTCGCCGCCTTGCTGGACGCCGCTCGTAACGCCTACCTCGCCCATCGCCCGGTCGCATCGATCAGCTTCGCGATCGACTGGTGGCGGGGCAACGGCTCGCCCGTCTCCTTCCTCTCCGTCAATCTCCTGCTCCACATCATCACGGCCTGGACAGTCTTCGCACTCCTGAGCCGCACCATTGCGACCTCGTCAGCCAAGGATCGGCGCGTCGTCATACTCTCAGCCACAGGCGCAGCGCTGTGGTGGGCGGTACAACCCATCCACGTCCAGGCCGTCAGCTACGTCGTGCAGCGGATGGCCGAACTGGCCGCCCTGTTCTCCATGCTGAGCGTCCTCGCCTACCTGCAGGCGCGCAGGTCGCCGCGTGGCGCTGCCCTCTGGTTCGCGACCTGCTTCATCAGCTTCGCCCTCGCCGCGCTGTCCAAGGAAAATGCCTGGATCACACCGCTACTGTGGCTGATGGCCGAGTATCTGGTGATACGCAATGATCGCCCGCTCATCCGCGGCCACGTCGACCGAATACTCCTCGCGCTACCCGTAATTGCCTGCGTGACGCTTCTCGCCGACGTTGCCGCTCACGGCCCGATCAGCCGATGGGGACTGCACGGCTACGAAGGACGCTCCTTCACACTCTCCGAGCGCCTGCTGACCCAGCCGAAGGTCGTCCTCTTCCATGTCTCCCAGATCCTCTGGCCCCTTCCCGGACGCTTCTCGCTCGAACACGACATCGACATCGTCCACTCTGCGGCATCCCTCCACTTCTGGCTTCCAGCCGCCCTTATCGCCAGCTGGACAGCGTTCGCTTTGTGGCTCGCGGCCCGACGCGGTCAGCGCATTGCCGCTTTCTGGATGCTTTGGCTCCCCATCACGCTCGCGATCGAAAGTTCCTTCGTTCCCTTGGAAATGGTGTTCGAGCATCGCATGTACCTGCCCTCGGTCGGCTTTGCTGGCCTGATCGCCTTGGGCCTGTCCCGTCTTCCACTTCCGCCGCGCTCGACGGCCACCGTCGCCTGGTCCATCTTGGTCGTCGTAAGTATCTTCTCGCTCTGGTCCACGCACCAGCGAATTCCACAATGGCGCACGGAAACCACGCTCTACCAGCAGGCGGTGGCGGTGGCGCCTCACTCTGCACGGGCTTGGAATCACTTGGGCATCTCGCTCCTGAATCAGCGGCGCAACGAACCGCTCAGCCCGGAGCACTATGTACAGGCCATCCAGGCCTTTACTCGGGCGACCGAGCTGGATGCGAAATACGCCGCCCCATGGACAAACCGCGGCGTCGCACGTTGGATGCACGGCGATACACGCGCCGCACAAAGCGACCTCGAAACCGCAATCACGCTATCGGAAAAAGAAGCTGCGGCCTTCCACTACCTCTTTGAAATCTATCAGTCGACCGGACGCGAGGAAGATGCCCGAAGTGTTCGTCATCGAGCCTGTTTCCTCGGCGTACGCAACGACTGCTATCGATAGTCCCCGTCCACTTCCTCGCCTTGCCGATGCCCGACATCGCCTCTCCCCCTACCCCGACTAGGCACGAAAGTGCCACCTGGTCGTTTCGAAGCACACTCGCGCTCGCACTGATCGCGCTGGTCCTGGTCGCCTACCACGGCGCACGGTACAACGGCTTCCATCTCGACGACGCCAGCAACATCGTCTCGCACGGCCCGGTTCACATGACCGAGCTGAGCCTCGAATCCTTGCGACGCGCATGGACCGACGGACTCCTGCCGCAGCGCCCGCTTCCGAATCTCACGTTCGCGGTCGACTGGTGGCGAGGAGGAGGCAGCGCGGCCCCGTTCCAGATCACCAATATCGTCATTCATGCGGCAACCACGCTCGCCGTCCTCGCGCTGTTGCTGCACGTCCTCGCCCCCGGCCGGCCCGCAAATCGCCGCGAATGGTTAGCCGCGGCAGCAGCGACCGCGATCTGGGCCGTCCATCCGATACAGATCCAGGCCGTCACCTACATCGTCCAGCGCATGGCGTCTCTCGCTGCCCTGTTCATGCTGCTTTCCGTCACAGCCTTCATCCGCGCACGCTCTCCCTGCAGCAAGCGCACGTGGTACGTCGTTGCCGCAATCACAGGCCTTGCTGCCTGCCTTTCGAAGGAAAATGCCTTCGTCCTGCCCGCGCTATATCTGCTCGCCGAATACACCGTCTGTCGCGCGCCGGGCGAACAGCTCCGATCTGGCCTCGACAAACTCCTCCTGTCTTTGCCTGCATTCTTCGTGATCTATGCCGTCGTGGACCTTGCCATCGTTCACGGCCCGCTGTGGCACTACGTCTCACCCGGCTACGCATCCCGTGATTTCACCCTCGTCGAGCGGCTGCTGACTCAGCCCCGAGTAATCGCATTCCATCTCGGACAGATTCTGTGGCCACTGCCGGCTCGCTTCTCGATCGAACACGATTTCCCGCTATCGACCGGCTTGTTCAGCCCCTGGACCACGGCGCCGGCCATCATCGGCGTCCTAGCGTGGATAGGCGGGGGCGTTTGGCTGGCACTCCGGACACGACACCTCCGAGCGGGCTTCCTGATGCTTTGGATTCCCCTCACACTAGTGATCGAAAGCAGCATCATCAGCCTGGAAATGGTCTTCGAACACCGCATGTACCTGCCCTCGGTCGGCCTCGCCGGGCTGTTAGCCCTTGGACTGCAAGCCGTCGCCGTTGCACCGATGCGACGCATTCCTCTCGCTTCAGCGACTGCCGCGGTAACAATTGCACTCCTTGTCGGCACCGTGGTTCGCCTTCCGGTTTGGCGCACACCCGCGACGCTCTATGAACATGCGACCGAAGTTGCACCGAACTCGCCACGTACTTGGACCAATCTCGCTACCGCCTACGAGACTGAAAACCGCAGCGAGGACGCAATACGGGCCTATACCAAGGCGCTCGAACTCGACCCACGACGAGCCATTGCCTATCTCAATCGTGGGTCAAGCTTCCGTAAGATGGGCCGCATGGCCGAAGCGGAAACCGATTACCAACGTGTTATCGCTCTCGAACCCAATGATTTCCGAGGTCCGTATGCTCTCGGCGCCCTCTACAATGCGATAGGCAATGCCCAAGCCGCCGAGCAATGGCTACTTCGTGCCAATGCGCTCGATACGAATTCGCCGCTGCCACTTTACGAGCTTGCCGGTGTTCTACTCGACACGAACCGCCCGCAGGCAGCGCAGCGTGCATTGGACGAAGCCCTTTCACGCGACCCGGTCATCGCCAATGCCGACTTCTTCGACCTTCAGGGGATGATCAAAGCGCGCACTGGTCAGTACACCGATGCGATCGACGCCTTCACTCAGGAAGTGCGGTCCGATCCGGCGCGCCCCCTGGCGTTTATCAACCGCGGCTTCGCCTACCTCCGAAACGGCAATTTCACGAAAGCACTAGCTGACTTCGAGCTTGCCATCGAACTCGAGCCGCTCGACGCACGAGCCCACTACGGCCGATCCGAAACGCTCAAACAACTGGGCCAGATCGACCTCGCCATTCAAGCGGCGACTCGCACCTTGTCGTTGGCCCCCAATCACGAGCGCGCACGCCAGCTCCTCGATCAACTGAAGGCCACTCAAACACAGACTGAGGAGACTCGATGACGATTGCGCCGCGACCTGTTGGATGGAACCATCACCTGAGCAGAGTCAGGACCTCACCGGATGAAACACCCGGGAGATATAGGCGATGATCGCCTCGATCTCGTCGTCCTTGAGCACCGATTTCCATGCCGGCATCGACGTATTTGCGAGCCCCTCCCGGATCGTGTGCGCCAAGCGCTGGCGCGTCATGTTCTTCATGAACTTGGGATCGGTCAAATCGCGCGGATGGGGCTCCATGAAACTGCCGATCCAGTTTCGCCCGGTTCCCGTTGCAGCGTGACAGAAGGCACAATTCGACTGGTATAGCGTTTCACCACGCTTCTCCTTCGCAGTAAGACCAGCCACCTGTGGCACCACGTCGTGCAACTTGTAGGGACTTGCGCTCGCGATCGCATCAAGCTTCGTTGCCGGCGCCGGCTTCGTGTCGTCGCCCGGATCGAAGTGATTGCGCGGATAGGAAAGCGGCCGCCCTCCCCACGCCGGCCCGGGATCCTCGGTGCGGGCGTGATCATGACAGGTCACGCAGGTCGAAAGAAACAGCCGCTTGCCCTGCTGCTCCGCGGCACTCAGTTGATCCCACGGCCGATCCAGCGGAATCTGTCCGGTTGCGAATGGAAACGCCAGCTTGTTGCGCTCGTGATTCGTCCAGCCGTTCTCCGGCGTGTGATACCGCGTATTCGGAGCCTTCCGGCGGATGAATTCGTCTCGCACGAAGTCGACCACCTTCTCGACGTCGGCGTCGGAGATGATGCCCCGAAAGCCCTTCATCGCCGTACCTGGCTTGCCGTCGCGCACTGCCGCGAGCATTTGCTCGCGACTGATCGAGCGTTCATCATCCTCGGTGAAATCCCGCGGCCGCGGTTGCAGATAGGTGGCCGCCAGGGTCTTCGCATCCCCTGAATAGCCATGACAGAAGTAGCAACGGAAATTGTAGATCTTCCGCCCGGCCTCAAGCCGGGCTTCGTCCTTGCGGGCTTCGGCGGCGAATGCCGGAGCCGCAAGCTGGACCGCAGCCAACGCTGCGACCAGCCCGCCCATCCAGGCACGACGCATCATTTCGCCTTCGCAGCCTTCTCACCCGAGCGGATGAAGGTTTCGAACACGTATTCGGACACGTTCGCGATCTCCTGCTCGCTCAGCACCTTGCTCCAGGCCGGCATCTCGGTACCAGTCCGCCCGAAGAACACCGCAGCATAGATCGCAGGACGGTTCAGCGTGAGACGCGAGCGCTCCTGCAGGAAATTGCGCGGCACCGGACGAATGAAATAGGCGCGCGGCCCTTGGCCGTCGCCATTCACACCATGGCACTCAGCGCAGTTCTTGGTGTAGAACTCCTTGCCCTTTGCCGCCTCGCCCTTCAATCCGGACGGAAACGGAGCCTTCATGTCGGCGCGCTCATCCGGGCTCACGGGCTTGTCCGCGGGCAAGGGCGCGGCAATCGGAGGTACCGGCGCCGAGCTACCGACTTCAGCAGAAGACAGTTTGTGGGCGCCGCCCAGCGTGCCGGACGATCCCGAAGGCGCCGATACCGTGCCGGCCGCAATATCGGCCCCACGATGCACGATGTCGTTATGCACATAGTCGGCCAGCGCGCCCAGTTGCTCCGCGTTCAAACGCGTCTTGAATCCAACCATGGCGGTGCCCGGCTTGCCGTTCGAAATCACCTGCAGAATGTAATCGCGCGGCAACGACGACCCCGCCTTGCTGAGATCTCTAGGCGGCGGATTCAGGCTCTTCATCGCGCGCGAATTGCCGTCGCCCCGGTCGCCATGGCAAACCGAACAGTATTCGTGATACAGCACGTCCGCCTTGATCGTTTCCCCGTACGCCGCAACGCTCGACGCGACGCCCAAACCGATCGCACACAGACGCACGACCTGCATGAATTGCTTGTCCTGATTCACAAGTTACCTCTAGGTCGAAAAACTGCGCACTTGATGCAAGAACCGAACCGGCTCCGTCAAAGCTCTCCGGCGCGCATGGCATGCCGGTTGCTTGAGCTCTTTGACAACAACCATTGTCAAACCGTTTCCCGCCAGCGAATCCCCCGATGGAAGCATGATGAAGCTCGCTGCCATATTGATCACCATCCTGCTTCTCTGGACGATAGCCGACGCGACGGCTGGCGATGGCAGGCTGGTTTATACTCAAATTTGTCGCGCCTGTCATGATACCGGTGTGGCCGGCGCCCCCGTTCTCGGCGACAAGACTGCATGGTCTCCGCGAATTCAGGGCGGCGTCGATGCGCTGCTGCAATCGGCACTGCGTGGGAAGGGGGGCATGCCGCCGAAGGGAGGAAACGCAGGACTGACGGACGATCAGATACGTGATGCGGTGGAATACATGGTTGCACAGGTCAAATAGAAGACGTATCGTCGATTGAACGCGCCCCGCAGCCGATTCCCGAAGTCGGGAAACTCATTCCATCCATTGGAAACTCCGAGAACTGAAGATACCTTCAACCACCACGTGCCATCCGTAACCCGCAAGACTCTCCTGCTTACAGTCTGCACGCTGCTCGCGGGATGGTTTCTGCTCGTCCCCGGCCCTGCGAATGCTCAGCGCATCGACATGCGCAATACCAAACACAATCTAGCTCGGACAGAAGGCGGCGACAACACCGACCCCCGACAAATTTGCGTGTTCTGCCACACGCCAATGGACAATTCCGGCGAGGCCGCGCAACCAAAGTGGCAAAGTACGACGCCGCCAAACGGCACCTTTCTCATGTTTGATGATATCGGCCGTATGGGCAACGAAGGCAACCAAGCCGTCGGTTCACAATCGATCGCGTGCCTCTCGTGCCACGATTCGTCGCAAGCCTTCGGAATTGCCGGCGGCAGCCAGGATCATCCCTTTGCCATTCCCTACCGCGGCGCCCTTTCGGCTGAGCAACGCAAACAGATCCGAGAAACACTGAAACGCGCCGGAAAACTGATCAATCCGGGACAGTTCGTAAAATTTGACGACGGCTTTCGCAAAGCTTCGCGTGGCGTCGTCGACAATCGCCCCGTGTGGTGGGTTTCGAAGAGCATGCCCTCGGCACAGCGCGGTCGGCTCGATATCCCGCTGTTTGTCCGTGTCGATGAGGAAGACCAGACGGAGATTCCGTTCGTTGAATGCGCAAGTTGTCACGACCCGCATACCGTCCGCCCTCTCTTCCTGCGGACCGAAGCCAACGCCTCCGAATTGTGCCTGACGTGCCACATCAAGTAGCCACGCAGGAAAATCCAACCGACCACCTGCTAGCCCTTTGCCACCACTCGTGATGAAACCGCAAATTTCTACCGCCTCCCCACGCCAACAATTTGGCTCTTGCCGATCCAAACTACTCGGATTGGCGCTCGCCTGCGGACTCTCGCTCCTGAGCGGTTGCGCAGAACTCTCGGACGCCCCAATCAACAACCCGAAACCAATGGGGCCACTGCTGTACCCCGCGCCACCTGACGAACCGCGCTTCATCTTCGAGCGAACAATCACGAACTCGTCAGATATCGAACACGACACCAGCGATGACACTCTCCGCCGACTGGTCACCGGCGGACAAAAGGGCGGCTACTTCCTGACGAAACCGTACGCCGTTGCCGTCCACAAGGGCCGAATCTACGTTTCGGACAGCGCCGACCGGGCGATCAAGGTGTTCGACGTCCCCTCCGGCAAATACTTCACGATCGGCGACTCCGAGCCAGGAATGCTCGCCAAGCCCCTCGGCCTGGACGTCGACCGGGCGGGCCGGGTATACGTTGCCGACTCCACTCAGAAGATGATCTTCATCTACGACCGCGACGGGAAGTTCCTTCGCAAAATCGGAGGTAATGAGCTTTTCGATCGAATATCCAGCGTAACAGTAGATCCAGGCGGCCGTCGGATCTACGTCGTCGACATCGGCGGTGTCAAGTCTGAAAACCATCGCATCCGGGTTTTTGAAACCGCCACCGGACGTCACGTAATGGACATCGGCAAGCGCGGATCCGGCCCCGGAGAATTCAATCTTCCTCGCGACATGGCCATCGGAAAGGAGGGCCGGCTATACGTTGTGGACGGCGGAAACTTCCGCGTCCAGATCTTCAATGCGGATGGAACCTATCGTGATAGCTTTGGCTCCGTCGGGCGCCAACTGGGCAACTTCGCCCGCCCGAAGGAGATCGCAACCGATCCCGACGGCAACGTCTACGTAGCCGATGCCGCGTTTGGAAATTTCCAGGTCTTCAATCCTGACGGCGAGCTGCTGATGTTCGTCGGCAGTCGCTCGGAACGTGGCGGCCCGGGCGAATACATCCTCCCGTCAGGAATCGCGATCGACGACGACGGGCGCGTGTACTTCGTCGATCAGTGGTTCGCCAAAATCGACATCTTCCGCCCCTATCATCTGCCCGCAGACCAGGGTTACCTCGTCTATCGCCCCGGCAGGACGACCACCAAGTGATCCCATTACCGGAAATGCACGATTCCCGTCTTCAAGAATATGCAGAAACAATCGACTGACCGAGCTGCATGAGAACCCGCGTCGACACCTCGCCACCCCGCCAAGCAGCGCAATAACCACCTGTTTTTTAACATTTTTTTCATCGCCCTCACATGTTGGCCGCGCACCCCCCGCAAGTGGACCGAAAACTGCTTTTAACTCGGTGCAACACAAGCTTTAACTGAAATTTTTGCCACGGTTGGCGGCGGTCAAGCCGGCCCATAGCGTGGTTAGACTTTCAATTAACCATCCATCGGGGGTTACCATGAAAAAAATCCTGAAACACTCGCTTGCTCTGGCGTCGCTCGCGCTCGTCGCCGGCGCTGCTTCGGCGGGTATCGAAAACACGCCGCACAACCTGACCACGTCCGGCACCGGCCCGAACAAGCAGAGCACCACCGGCCAGATCTGCGTGTTCTGCCATACGCCGCACGCGTCGAACACCTCGGTTTCGGCTCCGTTGTGGAACAAGGGCCTGCCTTCCACCTCGTACACGACTTATTCGACGCAGAACTCGTCGACGATTGACGGCTCGGTTCTGTCGGTCGGTTCTGTCTCCGCGGCATGCCTGTCCTGTCACGACGGTACGCAGGCGATGGACAACCTGGTCAACGCTCCGGGTTCCGGCGGCTACAAGCTCGGCGGCTCTGACCGTAGTTACAACTGGACCACCGGTGCAAGCAAGATCACCGGCGTCGCGAACCTCGGCGCGGACCTGACCAACGACCACCCGATCGGTATTCAATACTGTGGTGGCGGCCTGACCGGCTCGTCCTCGACCGTTAGCGGTACGTGTAACGACGGCGACTTCCAGCGCACCAAGGTTCAGACCAAGAACGTCAACGGCAAGCAGGTGTTCTGGGTCGATACCACCGGCTCGGGCGTCCGCAGCAAGAACGACATCATTCTCTACACCCGTGACTTCTCGGGCGCGGCGGCCACGCCCTCCGTCGAATGTGCTTCGTGTCATGATCCGCACGTCGACAAGAGCGTGACCGGTCCGGACGTGAACTTCATGCGCGTCACGACCAATGGCAGCGCGATCTGCCTGGCCTGCCACACCAAGTAATTAAACAATGGCCGCGGGACGGTGCCGGATCTAGGTCGGCTCCGCCCCAATCGGCCAAAGAAGGGTCAGGCGAACCATTCGCCTGACCCTTTTTGTTGTTTCATTTGCCACAACCGCAAATAATTGACGTGCTTCGACTCCATCCTGTCAGGATCGGATATCCACCCGAAAAGGAACCGGGATTTCCATGAAGATTTTCCTTCGCTCGCTCACTTGCACCCTCACCTGCACGTTTCTTACTCTCGGCGCCCACGCCAGCGACGAAGCACGGTCTAGCAGTGCTGCGCCGTCACCGGCTGCAGCCGCTTCGGGAGCAAATTTGCACGCGTCCCCTCCTTTTGCGGCGATCGTGAATGGGAAGATCATCAGCGCAGGCGAGTTTGACACGGCGATCAACGAGGCTGCGCGCCAGAAGTTCTATCATGCCAAGCCACCGGAAGACGCTGTCGATCAACTGGTACGGGACGTGGCGGAAGGCATGATCGATCGGATGCTTCTGCTGGAGGAGATCAAGCGAAGGGGCGTCAAGCCTAATGCTCAAGTCATCGACGACAAGATCGCTGCTTATGAAAAGCGCTACGCGGCAAATCCACGCTGGCAACAAGAGCGCGAAAAGATACTCCCCCCTTTGCGTGAGCGGCTCGAAGATGACGACGCTCTCGCTGCCTTGGAGGCGAAAACCCGAAACATTCCTCCTCCGTCGGAAGAGAAGGTCGTCGGGTATTACAAGAAGCACCCCGAGAAGTTCACCGAACCCGAAAAACTGCGGTTGTCGATGATTCTTGTGACGGTCGATCCTTCGTCGCCGTCCTCGGCGTGGCAAGCGGCCGAAGCAGAGGTGGGTTCGCTGCGGATTCAGATCCTGGAAGGAGGCGCCGATTTTGCCGACTTGGCACGCAAACGTTCCAACCACGAGTCCGCGTCCATGGGGGGGGATTTGGGCTACCTCCATCGCGGGATGTTGCCGGAAGGGATCCAAGACAAAATCGACAGCATGAAGCCCGGGGACATGTCGCCGCCGACCCGCATCCTTCAAGGCATCGCCTTGTTCCGCTACGAGTCGCGGCAAGAACCCAAGCACCATGAATTCGCAACCGTGAAGGCGCGCGCCTCCGACTTGCTTACCCGCGATCTCGCCGAAGAGGCTTGGCGCAAACTCCGCGAACAGCTTCGCAAGAAGGCCAAAATCGAAATCAATACCCAACGCTATCCGGCTCTAGCCCAGCTCAGCTCGCCGGGTAAGTGACCCGACAGCGTCGAATGTCGCTCGCTGCGCACAATAACGCTTCCTCGCCGCTCGTAGCCTTCGGAGCCGCTCCGCTGTGCGCGGGGGGACGCCTTCCGCCTCTTTTCGCATTCATACTACTCGGGACGGCGTTACCTGCATTGGGAGCCCAAGCGGACGACGGGCCCTTGCCACGTCTGCGTCTGTCGTTGGCAATCGAGAATCTGGCGCCGGCCCCAGCATTCGAGTCGAGCGCCGAGCACTTCGCTTCTGTCCCGCCACAGGCCGCGCTGCGAATGACAAATGCATTGTCTGCACTTCTTGGCACCTCGGGCGACAGTGCTCGTAATCAACTGCCTCAGGTCTCTGCGGCGCCGAACGGCAAAGGATCGGGCCCAGAAGCGCCTTCGCAGCCACTACCGGAAACCCCTCGTCAAACACGTGACACGCCTCCCGTCCCCGTGCGCCGTCAGTCCGGCCCAGACGCCATAAAGCCTGCCCCAACCACCGACTCCATTACAGGCGGCAAGGGAACACCGCAGGTAGCAGCAGCTTCGTCAACGTCGGGCATTGCGGCCGGAGCAGTCGAGGGTGACGGCAGCAACGCAAAGGTCGTCGGTAATGACGAATTCCTGCCTGCTGACGACTTGGATTCCGACCTGACGCCAACTCCCATGTCTCCGTCGCGAGACACTCAACGCTCCACCACGGCGAACGAACCGGAGTCGACGACACCCAAACGACGGTGGGGTGTAGCGCCGATCCGCTGGGGCGGTACGATATCCGCCGGCCTGCGGCAAGCCCGATCAGAAGGATCAAGCGGCGCCGTGAGCGAGGTCTATGAAGCCAGATTGCGGGCTAACTCGTACATCTGGCAGCCCTATATTGCGTTGGTCTCCGGAGATTTCGGGCTGACGACAAACCGGTCCAGGGACACCGGTGGCGACGGCGGCGCAGCGTCGAACAATCTCACCGGAACCTCGATCAACGGGACTGGCTCGCTGAATGTCTTCCCGCAGAGCCGCTTTCCATTTACAGCGACTCTGTCGCTGTCGGACAGCCGGAGCCAGGGATCCTTTGCAGACTCCAATACGCAATACCGTCGTCTAGGCCTACTCCAAAACTATCGGCCTGCAAACGGGTCTTGGTCCGCGTCAGGGGGGTACGATCGGAGCGAAATCGCCGGCGACTTCGGGTCGGACGTCGTCGACCGGGTTCTCGGCAACTACTCCTCGTCCTTTGACAAGCACGCGATCAGTGCGAACGCTACGTTCTCGCGCAGTCGCACCAGCGACGCCTCGACGTCGGACTTCTTTACCAGCGCGTCACACAGCTACCAATATGATGAGGAGCTGTCTTTTAGCACTACGGGAAGCTACGTCGGGCAGAATTTCGACACGAGCATCAATGGCCATTCGGCAACAGGAAATGCCAAAAGCATGCAAATATTCAGCCTCGCGAACTGGACTCCTATGGATTCCAAATTCCGGGGAACGGCCAGTTTAAGGTACTTTCAGACTGAAGCGGCGACCAGCGGCGGTACCTCTGACAATCGCATCTTCAGTGGCACTGCCGGCCTGAACTATCAAGCGAGCCGCAATTTGAACCTCTTCGGGTCGGTCGGTGCAAATGCAACCAATCAGGGCGGCACGAGTTTATTCGAATCTGCGGGGATGACCTACAGCGGAGATCCCCTGCGCTTTGGCGAGTACGACTATGTCTGGAGCACTTCGCTATCCGCGTCGAATTCGTCGTCAGGTACGGTAAATTCTCGCACTGTCTCGGAGTCGGCCAACCATTCATTGATGCGAAACTGGCAGATCAGCGACTATAGTTCGTTGAATGCGAGCATTAACCAAGCCGTCTCCTTGAGCCAGGCAACGGGTCTGGGTACGACAGCCTCCACATCTCTGACGCATTCCGCAAGCCTCAGCTATTCGGCAAACGCCGGAGACAACCTCAACGGTTACCTCAGCGGCAGCCTCACCGATACTCGGACCCTCGGAGATAACGCCACGACCTTCCAAATGTTGAACGTCCAGCTCACCGGACAGTGGCGTATCGACGCTTATTCTGGGATGGAATCGAATCTGACTTGGCAGTTGTCACGGCAGCAGGCAGACAATTCGGAAACGATAATCATCACAGACGAATTCGGTCGACCGCGGGCGCTGAACACTTCCACTCACAATCAGAACGCTAGTATTTCAGGCAATCTCGGTTATCACCATGCCCGCTTTCTCGGTGTGCGCGCCTTGCGCTACCGACTTGATTTCCGCGCCAACACCGCGAAGGACTATTCGCGTCGGTTCGGCAACCCGGACGCCCCTAGGGAAGGCGACCGGGCCACACTCGATCTCGATCAACACCTGAATTACCGGATTGGTCGTCTGGATACGGAACTTCAGTATCGCATCGCAGAAATCGAAGGGGCACGGAATCAGTTGCTGTTTTTCCGAGTCAGCCGCGATTTCGGGGAATTCTGATACGCAACCATTGTCCACTTGACCCTGTTCGTCGCTCAGTCCACGATGCACGCTCCCGCGGCCGACGGGAAATCGGTTAAAGGCACAAACAATTTTGGTTGTGAGACGCGCAGTCGCGATGGATCTTCTCTCGGCAATTTGCAGATGGCGCTTGGTGCTCGGCCTCCTGTGCCTGGGTCTGTTCGCGACAGATCACGTGGCAGCTGGGGACGATCGGGAGTGGCAGCCCATCGCTAACGACGGGCTTCGAGACCCGAAAAGTCCAGCCGTACGAATTCTGCAGCAGCCGCGCGACGCTTTGTCCGGACTTGCGCCCGATAACGCAGGAAATCAGGTTCGTTGGGTCCAAGCGTTGAAGGAGGGGCAGATCAATCCTCGCAGCTTTCTTCGGACGGATCGCAAGTGGGAAACATACGACAAGGACGTGTTGCTCAACCTGAACGGGGGGATGCCGGTTGTGCGCTTCCCACACAGCGCTCATACACCATGGCTCGATTGCACTAATTGCCACGACCATCTGTTCAAGAAGAAGCGCGGCGCCACCGAGATCAGCATGTTCCTGATTCTCCAGGGAGAGCAGTGTGGGGTCTGCCATGGGGCCGTTGCCTTCCCCCTGACCGAATGCAGTCGATGTCACAGCGTCAAGCGGTCGGACGCGATGGCTGAACTTGAGCGTGAAGCCGCCGCCGCGAAGCCCGCTGGCGCTGCGGAGCCGACTTCACCGCCCTCGGCACCGACAACGCCCCCCACTTCGGGACCAGCGCAAAGAGACAAGAAAAAATGACGACGGCGCGTTTCTTCCTCCAGAAGCGTGCCGTTTTGCTGCTGATGGGGGCTCTGTTAACGTTCGTTGCAACGTCAGCCGTGGCAGAATATGCCGATGTAGTCATCAATCGATCGGCCGAGAAGGAAGGTATGAGGCCGGTGATCTTCCCACATTGGTTCCATCGCATCCGATTCAGGTGCAAAGTATGCCATGTGGAACTTGGCTTCAAGATGCGAGCCGGTGCAAACCAGATCAAGATGAACGACATCATCGACGGTCGCTTTTGCGGTGCATGCCATGATGGGGAAACTGCGTGGTCGGTGGAGAACTGCGACTTGTGCCACTCGGGCAAGGCGGGCCTCCCTCCTGGGATTTTCGGTGGACATGAGACCCTTGGTCCGGGTCGCTGGTAAGGTATGTCGCGCGCTCGCAGGCGTTGCATTTCTCTTATCGGGGTCGCTGTCGGAGGCCGTTGCACAATCATCCGACCCGAGCGCGCCATCCGGTGCAGCAGTTGAGCTCCTCACCCCGCAAACGGTGATCACAGGCGGATTTTCCGCCCCCCCCTCCCCGATGCCCACCCGCGAGCCTACGGGCGGATTCATCAAACTGCTATATCCGTCGGCAATCGCTGCCAACGGGCCGGACCTCTACGTGGCCGACGGCGGTCAGCGCATGCTTCTTCGCATCGACACCGTTAGCCGCTCTGCCACCCGCTTGCGGGAATTGTCGTCTTTGAGCGGGACACGCGTGAAGACCGGGCCGGACGGCAGCGTCTATGTCTTGACTCCTGGAAGACACGAGGTCGAACACATGGCACGCGACGGCCGGCGTATCGCGGTGTTCAGCGCTAAGTACGAGGTGTTGCAGCCCGCAGACATCGTGATTGAGCCAAATATGAACCGGGTCTGGATTTCTGATACCGGCGGGGCCGTCTTCGCCTTCCACCCCTCCGGCAGGCTGAGCGAGCCCCTCATCGGACGCTGGGACGGTTTTGCTGACGAGAATGCCAGTGCGACCCTGATGGCAGCCGGACGCGAACGCGTTGCAGGAATCGACCCGCGCTGTCGGTGTATCATCGAATTCGACCAGAACGGAAGCATCATCGGTCGCTTCGGCGAAAGACAATTGTCGTATCCGATCGACGTGGCGATCGATCTTTACGATCGCGTCTGGGTTCTCGATCACGGCGATCACCGATTGAAGGTCTTTGCGGGCGGCAATATGCTTGCCACGCTTACACCGGCCCAACTCGGTCTGACCGACATTACGGCAATCGCGATCGACACTCACCTTGCCTACATCGCAGACGGCCCCGGCGGCCGGATTGGTACCTTCACCATTCGTCAACTTACACGGTGAGCGATTTGCTACCCCATGCCTTTGCTGCGATCGTGCGCACACTGCTTCTCCTGCCGCTATCAGTGGCTCTGCTCTCGGGCTGCGCAACGCAAAGCACGCCCGCGAGACTGCACTATGGACTAGCCGACGCGCCCGAAGGCAAGCGCATTATGTGGCCAGCGGAACCTGACGTGCCTCGTTACCAGTTCGCCGGCCAATTGACCGGCGAGGAGAATTTCGTGCGGGAGAACGATACAAAAGGAATTGCATCGTTCCTTGCCTGGGTCGTAGGTCTCTTCGACGAGGCAAATCCCGACGTTCTGCAACGCCCCCAGGCAATCGTGTCCGACAAGGACGAACGAATCTTCGTCACCGACGTGAGTCGCGCTGCCGTATACGTCTTCGACAAGCCCGCTGGGGAGCTCAAAGTGTGGGGCTTTGCCGTGGGCCTGCGCCGTTTCATTGCCCCGATCGGGATTGCGCTTGCAGAAGGCGGCGGTGTCTGGGTGGCCGATGCAGAGCTGCGCATTGTCGCCCATCTCAGCGCGGACGGAACGCCCTTGGCATCCATTGGCGGTGGGATGCTACAGCGTCCCACCGGACTTGCACGCGACTCCTCGACCGGGCTTCTGTACGTCTCGGACACCTACGCTCACGACATAAAGGTTTTCACGCCGGAGGGCCGTCTTGAAAGAATCATTGGCGAGCGCGGTGACGCGCCGGGCGAATTCAATTTTCCGACCCACCTCGCCCTCGCCCGCGGAAAACTCTACGTGACCGACACGATGAACAGTCGAGTTCAGGTCATTCCACTCGGGGGCGGAGAGCCGCAAATCGTTGGCAAGCGCGGCCTCTACTATGGAAACCTTGTGAGGCCAAAGGGTGTTGCTGTCGACAGCGAGAACAACATCTATGTTGTCGAGTCCTATTACGACAACTTGCTCGTGTATAACGAAGCGGGAGAGTTCCTCATGCCGATCGGCGGTGTCGGCCAAACGACAGGCAAATTTTACCTGCCCTCGGGAGCGTGGGTCGACGCATTCGACAGGGTCTTTGTAGCCGACACCTTCAACGGACGAATCACTCTTTTCCAGTATCTAGGCGGAGCGAAGGGCGACAGCGAATGATGGGCCCCGGTTGTTAGGATGAGCAAGTGAATCGCAAGGATGTCGCCACTGGAGCCGCTTCCGGTGGCATAACAATCAACCTGGCCGACAAATACAGGGCTGTAGTCGGGCTGATGCGCCGCCTAGCATCGCTACGACTGACGCTGATACTGTTCGCACTGCTTGCCTGCGGGATTGTGATCGCGTACCAGCTAAGCGAGGCTAGAACGTGGCCGGTCGTGATTCCCCTGCTGCTGCTCGCGGCCAATTTGGTCGCGGCAGTCGCAACCAACGCAGTCTTCCGTCGCCAGACAGCATTGCTCGTTTTTCACCTCAGCCTCGTTGCACTGCTAATACTTGTTGCGGCGGGACGGCTGACCTACCTTACGGGTCATGTCGGCGTGACGGATGGGGCTATATTCGACGGGACGCTGATTGATGCTGCGCACGGGCCTTGGCATAACGGCAACCTTGCATCAGTTCGTTTCATCAGCAAGGGCTTTAGCATCGACTACGAACCCGGGCTGCACAGAGGGCCCACGCGCAACCAAGTCGCGTGGCTCGGAACGGACGGCCGGTGGCGGGACGCCGAAATCGGCGATCAGGAAGCCTTAATAATTGAAGGCTACCGTTTCTATACGACCCACAACAAAGGGTTTGCTCCAGTATTCACCTGGAAACCGGATGGTGGCCCAACGGTTCAGGGATCGGTGCAGCTTCCCCCGTTCCCAATGCTGCAATACAGCCAGGCGGCTGAATGGACGCCGCCCGGAGCCACAGTGTCAATCTGGATTATGCTCGACATCGATGAAGTCGTCCTTGACGCGGAAGACCATACTCGCTTCCGCCTTCCCAAGAACTACAAGTTGGTGGCGCGCATCGGCCAAGAACGCTACGAAATGCAGCCGGGCGGTTCTGTCCGTGTCGGCGACGGTGTTCTGGTTTTCGAAGGATTGCGCAGTTGGATGGGCTACAAGGTGTTCTACGACTGGACCTTGCCTTGGCTATTCTCCGCATGCGCTCTTGCGGTAGCCAGCCTCGCCTGCCACTTCTGGCAAAAATTCTCAGTAAGACGTTGGGACGAATAGATCGCATGGAAACGGAACTCCAAATCCTCTGGGCCGCAGTCGTCGCGTATGTCGTCGGCGGCACGTTGGCCGTAGTGACCCTCGTACTGGGAAAACGCCGCGAAAGAACCATACTCGGATTAATCGCCTGCGGCCTCGGCCTGCAAACGCTCTCCATCGCACTGCGTTGGGAGAGATTAGGCCACGGGCCATTCATAACGATGTTCGAGATCCTGTGCTCTAACGTGTGGAGCCTGATGCTCGCCTATCTGATCGCCTATTGGCGCATCCCTCGGATTCGCGGTTCGGCGGCGGTCGTCATGCCGCTGATGTTCATCATGCTCGGGTGGCTAATGCTGGCGCACCCAGGCGAAGGCCACTTCCCGCCGACCTACACTACGCCGTGGCTGTTCATCCACATCGGTCTCGGAAAAGTGTTTCTAGGCGCTGTCCTGGTCGCGGTTGGCCTGTCGTGCGTCATTCTGCTGCGCCGGGCGGGAATCGGCGTCTCACGCTTTCAGCAGTTGCCGCCGGACAGACAGCTTGACGAGCTCGCGTTCAGGTGTATGGCGATCGGACTGATCTTCCATACCCTGATGTTGATCGCAGGCGCGATCTGGGCACAGGATGCGTGGGGACGTTATTGGGCGTGGGATCCACTCGAAACGTGGGCCTTCATCACCTGGCTGACGGTGGCCTTCACACTGCACGCACGGGTCACCTTTAGAGTATCGCCACAGGCCCATGCAACGATGATCCTTATGGTCTTCGTCACGGCCTTCCTGACCTTCTTTGGCGTGCCCTTCATTTCCCAGGCCGCGCATCAGGGGGCCATTTGATGTCTTCCGGACTTCAATCGCCACCGAAGGTATCCCAGTACTGGCTTCTGCTTGCCATAAGTGCGCTCGGCCTTGCGGCTCTTGCAGCCATTTTTCTAGTTCTTGCCAGGACTCCCGTGCTTACCGCCTTGGTCGCCCCGAATGCTTTTCCGCGCGCCTTGGTCGTGCACGTAAATCTCGCGACTACAATATGGTATCTGGCGATGGCGAACGCGCTCTGGACGGAAACCTTACCGCAGTCCCGACACAGGGCCGCAACTGTGATCCTGACGGTCTCCTCGGCGGGTATGGCGGGCGTGGTTTGGCAAGGTTTTGCTACCGCAGGTGCTCCCGTGCTTGCGAACTACATTCCTTACGTCGATGCGACTGGCTTTCTTGTATGTCTTGCCGTATTCGCAGGAGGGGGCATCGCTTCGAGCCTGCTATCGCTGACGCGCCCCCGCGATGCCGCCGGATGGGGATTCGCAATCGCGCGGTGGCCGTTCCTGATGGCACTCATCTACTTGGTCGCCGGCTGGCTCCGCCACATATCCCTTCCAGACGCCCTGTGGGGCGCGGGACACATCCTGCAGTTCGGCTACATCACCTTGCTGATGGCAATCTGGCTGCGGCTTGCCGAGCAGCGGGAGCGCTCTCCTCTCCCACGCCGATTCGCGGTCGGCCTATTCTGCGCTGCCTCACTTCCCGCAACTGTCGCGCCTTTATTGCTGTTGTCCGGCCAACTTGACGCCGAATCTCTGCATAGCTTCCATACGCAGCTAATGCGGTATGCGAACTGGCCCGCGCCGCTGCTGCTGGCTGCCAGCCTCCTCCTGCATCCTGCAGCAAAGCGGCAGGTGGCACTGCTGGCGTCGATCGCGCTCTTCGTGGTCGGAATCATCGCGGGGCTTCTGATCACTAGCCAAACGACGATAATCCCCGCCCACTATCACGGTACGATCGGTGCGTTTACCTTGGCGCAGATGGCCGCCGCATTGATCCGCGTATCGCCCCGTTTGCCGGCACAGGGTGGTTTCGGCCGAGGCCTGCGCAGCATCCAGCTATACACAATCGGAATAGTCACGCTAATCTGCGGACTCGCATGGAGCGGTTGGCTCGGAGCTCCGCGCAAGGTCGGATTTGACTCTCACGGCGCCGACTTGTCGGCAACCCTCGCTGCTGCTACGGTTGGAACCGGAGGTGCTGTCGCGATTCTCGGGATCTGTTCTTTCGCACTTCTCACCCTGCCTCGCACTGTTAAATTATGTCTATCGCAATTCCGGCCGGAAACGGCTCCCCCCGCCGCCGCGACATTCGCCGCCGTGCGTTGATCATCACGGTCGTCGCAATTGTCGTACTGGGGTTCGCCCTGACCTTGCGCCCGTCGAGCCAGCCACAAACTCGCTCCGATTCGCTACGCTTCAACGATCTGGTGAGACTTCGGCCGCGCCCATCTATGGCAACAGCAGCGCAAGCTGCGGAAGTGCAGACGCGATTTGCTCAGGGTGTGACGATGCTTCAGATGGGCCAGTACGACTACGCGCTGACCGCTTTCCACCAGGTACTCAAGCTGGCCCCCCAACTGCCCGAAGCGCATGTCAACATGGGCTTCGCTCTCATCGGCCTCGAGCGCTGGCGTGACGCCGCGAGCTTCTTCGATACGGCGATCGAACTGCGACGAGACCAGATGAACGCCTACTACGGGTTGGCGGTCGCCCTCGAAGGCCAAGGCGACCTTCGCAGCGCGATGGGCGCGATGCAAACCTATGTGCACCGCGCCAAGGGGGATGATCCATTTCGGGATAGCGCCGAAGCGGCACTTGCAAAATGGCGAGACCGCCTTCGTCCCGAGATGAGCGTGAGCGTCGCGCCACCCGCCACCGCCGCTGAATCTCGTTGATATGCCCTCTGCGAAGTCCATTTTGCTGCGGTGAACCAACCGCCTGCGTCTCATTCCCGCTTTCGGGAATTTGCCTTTCCGATAATAGGGATTCCGCCGCGCCCCGGAAACATGCAGACGTAATTTGATTTATGTTTCAAAGTCTTTGCGTCAGGCTAAATTTCCTAATTACGGGCATGGATGTTGCTTACGAAAGCACTCCGACGCACTGCAGCAAAGAACGCGAAGCACAGTCTCAGGACAGCCAGCGCTGCAGCATGAACGCTCGCAACGTCTTCTCAGTCGCGGGCGAGACTGTGTGCATAGGCATGGTTGTCAACCATTGGAATCTCGGGCATTTTGGTTGGCAGGAAGGTTCACGTAATGAAGAGGGTTGAACTATGAAGCAGTTCCCGTGGGCAACAAGTGTCCGTCGCGGACTCGCCGCACTGTTTTTCGCAGTGATGGCCGTGGCGCTTTGGGCACCTATCGACAGCCGAGCCGAATACGGTGACGTGGTCATCAACAATTATGCCGACGCGGCAGGCATGCGTCCGGCCATCTTCCCGCACTGGTTCCACCGTATCCGTTTCCGCTGCAAGGTCTGCCATGCCGACCTTGGCTTCCAGTTCAAGGCGGGTGGCAATGAAATCACGATGCTGAAGATCATCGACGGTCAATTCTGCGGCGCCTGTCACAACGGGGAAATTGCCTGGTCGGTCGAAAACTGCGACCTGTGCCATTCGGGCAAGCCCAACACTCCCACGCAAGTGCACGAAAGCACGATCCAGAAACTGGCCATTCCTGTCGGGGGTAAGAAATGATCCGCCGTATCCCAACCCTGCTTCTGCCCTTCTTCGCAGCCGCGTTGCTCGGATCGACTCCCGCGATCGCCCAGGACGCAAAGACCAAGGCCGCGGCTGCAGCGCCTGCTCCCGCCGCGGCACCTGCTGCAGCACCCGCGCCGGCAGGCGACGTCAATCGCTTCAACCGTCTGCTGAAGCCGGCGAATCAGCGCAACCTGCCGCCGACGCAGGATGGCATCCACGATCCGACCGGCGAAGGTACCTCGGCGCTCATGCCGCCGCTCTCCGCGTTCGAATCGCTGCCGCGCAGCAATGCAGGCAACCGCGTTAACTGGGTCAAGGCCCTTGAGGACAAGGCCATCAATCCGCGCTGGGACCGTCTGGACCCGAATGCGGCACCGGTCGTCATGGACCTCAACATCGTGCGTGAAGTGAAGGGCTCGATGCCCGACGTCGTGTACCCGCACAAGCAGCACACGATGTGGCTTGACTGCTCCAACTGCCACCCGGCAATCTTCATCCCCCAGAAGGGCGCGAACCAGATCAGCATGGCCGCGATCCTGCTTGGGCAGAAGTGCGGCGTGTGCCACGGTAAGGTCGCCTTCCCGGTATCCGAATGCCGGATCTGCCACTCGAAGAAGAAGGACGGCCCGATCGCGCGGTCCGCATCCAGCCAGCAATAACGCACGGCTGTCACGACGCATGCCCAGGAGTCTGTAATGACGAAATACCCCTTTTGTACACGGCTCCTCGGGCATGCAGCGATTTTCACCGCACTGCTCGGGAGCGGCCTCACCGTGGCCCAGACCGAGACGCCCCCTGCATCAAACGCTTCCACGCGACTGCAGGCGATGGAGCCCGATCGTACGCAACTCGAACGACGCTTCGAGTCGGTCGGAACCCTGATCGAAAAATCGACTGCCGCGCGGCAGATCGAGTCGTCCGGCGAAACTGCCGCGATCGAGAAGCGCAACAGCGCGAAAGAAATCTACGGGCAAGCCAAGAGCGCCTATAGTGCCGGCGACTTGGCCAAAGCGTCCTCGCTTCTGTCGGCCGCGAGCAAGATGATGTTCGAAGCTGCCCGCTTGGCAGCGCCGGAATCGGTCACCGCTAAGAAGGTAGAAACCGATTACAAGAACAAACTCGAAAGCGTCAATGCGTTGCTGTCCGCGCAAAGGCGGATCGCGACCGAGAAGAACAACAAGGAATCTCAGGCAAGCAGCCATCAGGTCGAGGCCCTGATCGCCGATGCCGAGCGGAAGGCCTCCGCTGGGCAGTATGCGAATGCCCGCACGATCCTTGAACAGGCCTATCTCCTTGCTAAGGCGTCGATAAGTTCAATGCGTTCCGGTGACACTCTGGTCCGCTCGCTGAATTTCGCCAACAAGGAAGAAGAGTATCACTACGAAATCGACCGCAACGAAACTCACAAGATGCTGGTCAAGGTGTTGCTCGAGGACAAACTCGGCGGCGAAGCGGTGAGCCCGCGTGTCAGCGAATTCCTCACATCGGCCGGCTCGCTACGCGGCGAAGCCGAAGCTGCGGCCAAGCGCGGCGATTTCGAAGCGGGCATCAAGTTGCTGGAGCAGTCGACCGGCGAACTCGTTAAGGCCATTCGCAGCGCCGGCATTTATATCCCGGGCTGACACGCCCAGGAACGCAAGCGCCGTCGAAGAGACCCACTGCTGCGCCGGCTCGACGGCGACAGAATGGGTTCCTGATTCCGGGAATCCTGAAAGACAGCGGTCAAAGCGCAGAGATGAGCTTACATTCCGTAAGAATAGGTCGTTGATCCAGAGCATTGACCAGCATGCTCTTCCCTCCTCGCTGCAAAGGCACGATTTGCTGTTGGCATAGCGAAACGGGGCGGGCACAGGGATTGCTAACTTCCTGTTACAACCCCATACCGGAATAACGCACACCAAGATGCCCGCCCTCAGTCGGCCCCTTTCATCCTGCGATCCCCCGCATCATCACCGCGGCTGGCAGCTTACATCCGAGAGCGTATACCTCCTGTCGGGACGTCTTGCCCCGTGGTTTGCGGGCAGCGCGGCCGTGCTGTGCGCGATTGGTCTTTTTCTGGGCTTCTTAGTCGCCCCCTCGGATCCGCACCAAGGCGAACATTTTCGGATCGCGTTCCTGCACCAACCCTCGATGTGGATATCCGTCCTCATTTACATCCTGATGGCCGCGGCGTCCGCCTACGGACTTCTCAGAAAGCAACGCGTCGCGGCCATGCTCGCGTCTTCACTGGCCCCCACTGGAGCCCTGTTCGCGTTCCTCGCACTCTGGACGGGGTCGCTCTGGGGCAAACCCATCTGGGGTACCTGGTGGGTCTGGGAAGCGCGACTCGCGACAGAGATGCTGGTCCTCTTCCTCTTTCTCGGCTTTATCGCTTTGCATGAAACGATCGACGATTACCGGCGCGCCGATCGTGCGTGCGGTCTGTTAGCACTCGTGGGGCTCGTCGGACTCCCCTTGCTGTACTTTTCGGTGTACCGCTGGAGTCTCTATTACGGCACCTCGAACCGCAGCCTGTCTGCACCGACGGACGAGACCTCGATCATCGCAAGCGGTCTCTTCGTGATGACGTCAGGCCTATTTGCCTATACCGCAGCAGCAACTTTGACGCGCCTCAGAAACGAAATCTTGAAGCGCGAGCGCAGTAGTGACTGGGTCCTCGCGCACTTCAGGGGACAACGATGAACTGGGAAAGCTGGTCGGATTTCTGGGCAATGGGCGGCGATGGGCTTTATGTCTGGAGCGCCTATCTCATCTCCATCGTGTTGATCGGATTGGAAGTCGGTGTCCTGATTTTGACCCGGCTCACCATTCACGAGCACTTGGGACGCTTTTCAAGAATAGTCGGTTCCGCCAGTGAGACTCGCTCACGAAGCTGATCTCACTATTGGACGTGGCAGCCGGGCGATGTTGAAATAACGCATGCTCCTGCGTCTTCATCAAGCCGTCAAACTGGCGCTCGCGTCTCTGGTTCTGCTCGCGTCCTTCGGGTCGGGCCCGGCCACCGCTGCCGCCATTCTGCCGCCGCTCGCGGCCATCAATCTCGATGGCAGGCCATTCCGGTTTGACGCTCCGGGATTGAGGCCAGCCGTGATCAACGTCTGGGCAACCTGGTGCCCTCCGTGCCGTAACGAGATGGCGTCACTGCAGCGACTGGCCGCCAATCTCAAACCGGATGGGGTCGCGGTCGTGGCACTGTCGGTCGACACCGATCACAACCTGGTACGCGAGTTCGTCCTCAAGTACGGCATCAAGATTCCCACGCCGATCGCGACAACCCCTCGAGAGGCGATGTCCGCCCTCGACGTTTCGGCCTTGCCGGTGACCCTTTACGTCGATGCCGGCGGCCGGATCGTGGGGCGCAATATCGGGCAACGCGACTGGAGCGATGAGGCTTCCGCACAGGACGTCAGGCGGGCGCTCTCCGTCCCGCAGCGCGCTACCCGCTAACAGGTCCTCTAACGAAGGTCGGACACGATCACCCGACCTGGATCGTTCCCATCATGCCCCCAGCCGCGTGATCCAGGATATGACAATGGAACATCCACTCGCCGGGGTTGTCGGCAACGAAGGCGACATCGACGGTCTGCCGCGGCCCCATCAGCACCGTGTCGCGCCACGGCTGCAAGGGCAGCTGCTTGCCATCGACGGCAATCACGCGGAAGAAATGCCCGTGCAGATGCATGGGATGGATGAAATCCGTCTCATTGATCATCTTTAGAACGACGTGCTCGCCGACGCGCAGATTCAGGAAAGGCTCGTGCATCAGCGCGTGCTCGTGGCGCGCCGTGAAGTTCATCGTCCAGGCGAGCCCGTGCTCTTCCATCAGCTCATGCGTCTTCGCGGGCTTTCCGTCTACGATTCCGATGACCGGAGCTCCCCGCATGCCGCCCTGGAACATGATGTAGTGCTCTGTCGCGCTTGCGAGGTCGGGTTCGCGCAGCGCGTTGGGGGCGAGACGGATAGGTGCGGAAGAGGGTTTCTGGCGGACCGCGCGGACGTTGCGATAAGCGATCTCGGCGATCGGACCGGCACTGCGGCGATTGACGTCGTTTAGCAGGTGCCGCGAACCGGGCGCCTGCATGCAGTCGACGACCAGGTCGACCCGCATGCCGGGACCAAGCGTGAGGCTTTCAACGACGTGGGGCTCAACGGCCTGGCCATCGAAGGCAATGACCTTCATCTCGTGGCCCGACAACTCGAGCTGAAAAATCCGCGCTGCCGCGGCGTTAATCAGACGAAGGCGGATCCGTTCTCCGCTGCGCACTTCGAACGAGTGATCGGATCCGGCAGCCTTGCCATTGATCAGCACCTGATTGCCCAGCCGGCCATCATTCGCAAAATCGAGAATGCGTCCGAAGTCCTCCACCTGGCGTCCGTCGTCGCCGATGCGAACGTCGGACAAGACCCAGACCCATTCCCGATCGACCTCGATCGGATGGTCCTCCTCGACGATCAATGCGCCATACAGTCCGCGCGGGACCTGTTCGAAACTGGATTGATGGGGGTGATACCAGAAGGTGCCAGAATCGGGAACGGCAAACTCGTACGCAAATTGTTCGCCTGAACGTACGGGGTTCTGCGTGACAAACGGGACGCCGTCCATCGCATTGTGTACTCGAATGCCGTGCCAATGGACTGCGGTATCGACAGCAAGGGCATTGTGGAGCAGGAGCCGCGCCGTCTCACCCTTTCTGAAGCGCAGGACGGGACCCGGGACGCCGCCATTGAATCCCCAGAAATTGGTCAGACGGCCGCCTGGACGAAGCGCCTGCTCCACCGACGACGCGCGCAACAACTTCTGCCGCGGCGGCGCGGCGAGCGCATTTAGGGGCGACAGAAAGGCGACGGCAAGCGATGCCGCAGTCTGGATGAATCCGCGCCGGGAGATATTCATTGCGTCTTCCAATGCCATTGGCGGCCGTTATCAGCGACTACCGACTTGCTCATAGAGGAGGGTCAGGCGATCGGTAGCGGACAGGATCGAGTCCCCGGCTTCCGCAACCACGAGACGAAACGAACTGGCTCCTTCGGCAGACAATGCCGTTTGCAGCCACTCCCACTGGAGCGCGATTTCGTCCAGTTCCTGGCGCATCGCGGTCGAGTTGTCCGGTAGCGCGCCAAGCCTTGCCAGGCCCGCAGTGAATTCGCGTGCTGCATCCTCCAGCTCGGCCAAGCTCGCGCTGCGATCGACGCCCCAGGAGTACAGCATGTAGGCCTTCACCAAGCGCTGCGATAGCATGCGTTGGCGACCTGCGAGATTGACGCGATGTCCGGCTTGTCCGCCCGGAGCGGTCTCCAGCATCCCGACCAGTTCCTCTGCGCTGTCGAGGACGTCGAGGCTTCGTCGAGAGACCTGCAGCGCCGCGTCCTTGCTGACGGGCACGCTCGCGGCCTCGCGCAGTGAGGCCGCGCGCAGGACTAGTTGCTGCAATGGAAATTCGGTAGCGGGAATTTCGGCCGAAACGGCACGCAAACGAACGAGGTTGGCGTCGAGCCGGTTCATCGAATCGCGCAGTTGTTCGCGCGCCACGTCAGGAACGACATCGAGCCCCGCTTGGACATAGGCCTTCGCCAAACGCTGGGAGAGCATGCGCTGCTCACCCGCGACGCCGATTGCGCCGGCCAGCGATATCGGCTCGGCGGCGCTCGTGGTCACCGTCACGAGCAGCGAAGCGAAGAGAACGACCAGTTTCCGAAGCATTCCGCAATCCCTTGTCAGAACACCGGCAGGCCCATGGACTGGAGGGCCCGGACGAGCTGTGCCGACGCTTGCTCCATGACCTTGACCGCATCCGCGAACTTGCCGGCGTTTGCCTGTACTTCGGCTTGCGCTCCGAGGCGGCGCCCCTCTTCGAGAAACCCGTCCACCAGTTTTCGCTTGTCGCCCTCGGCACGGCCCTCGCCGATCATCATGTCCACCATGATTTCGTTGCTGGCAAAGCGCTTTCTCTCATATGCGTATTCGTCCGCAGGGGTGTCAAACTTGAGTGAGAGCACGACTTCCTGCCCTGCTCGCAAACGGGACATTTCCTCGACGGCGAGCTTGTATGCCTCCGCCATCTTCTTGCTCGCATCCCCCAGCCGGCCGCTGGAAGACAGTTGCCGCGAGTCGCCGGCTAGGGCATCGATCTTGGCCAACAAGGCACGAGCCGCTGCGCCCTTGTCGCGGTCGCCGGCCAGTTCGCTCAGCGACTTGCGATACATTTCCACTTGGTCGCCCAGATCCTGCAAGGTCTTGCGCTGCGCGCTCTCGGACAGCGATCCGTCAGCAGGCGCCATCTTGCGTGACGCGCTCGAGGCGAAGCGCAACGCCTCGTCGACCAATCGCGCCGCGTCGTCGTGGCGTCCCTCGCCCAAGGCCTGGCGGGCGTCGTCGATGGCTTGGCGTCCCTTTTCGATCAGTGCCGCCGACTCCGCCTCGCGCCCGTACGCAGCGTTCTTGCCCGCCGGCGAATTGATCAGCGTCTCGACAAGCCTGATCTTTTGCTCGATCAGCCGCTGTCGAGGATCCGAGGCGCCAGCGGTCCCTTGCGCGACACTCGCGCCTGCCAGCAGCCAGGCAACGACGCCTACTACCCACCGAAATCGCATCGCCCCTCCCAGTCGGCGCCAAGAATTCGAAACGGATTGCCTAACCGCCGATGCGCAAAACGGCAGCGCGGACGACAGATGCGTCGTGCGTGAGGTCGCTCATTTCCCAAGGAAAGAGCGCGCACCGGCGTGACCGTGATCAGCTGCCAAGCGGATCCAACGCATCGCTTCTTCCTGATCCTGAACGACTCCCTTCCCTGCCAGGAACAGCAAGCCAAGCCCATATTCGGCTTCCGGCACGCTGCGGCGTGCCGCTTCGAAATACCACTTCGCCGCCTCCTGATCCGGATCCGCGATCGACTTCGGCAACTTGTCTCCAAAGACATACATGTTGCCGATGAAGTACATTGCGTCGCCGTTACCCTGCTCCGCGCTGCGTCGCGCCCACTGCAGCGCACGCTCCTCGTCCTCCGGAACGCCTCGCCCGTAGAAATAAAGTACCGACAGTTTTTCCTGCGCGACCGGATTGCCGCCTTCGGCGAGCGTGATCAGTTGTTTTGCCGCAGCCTCGTACTGCCCGGTCTCGTAAAGGCGGACCGCGTCGTCGATCGGCGCCGCGTTGGCGATCCCGGTCAGCAACACCATGCACAAAGCTACTCGACGCCACATAAAAGACTCACTCCCCAAATAATCACAATTCGCATGAAGCGGTTAATGCGCTCGTGACATGCATCAACGAGCAACCTGCTTTTTGACGCAAAATCCGTACCCTTACAGCGTCGAACGTATTGCTGCTGCGGCGCTCTATATTCACAGCGTCTGACGGGATGCCACAACACTCCCATTTTGCGAAAATGGCCATACAAAGGCGTAGTGTATCTGACCGCATGGATTTACGCGGCAGAGACGGTCGAGAGAACAAATGGACACCACGGCAAGTTTGGAAGATCGCGACGCCACCGGCGCAACCGTCCGGCTGGAACCCGAACAAGGAGAGAAGGTTAGCAAGTCCCTTTCCCTGCGTTCGAAGGGAATCATCACCTTTATCCTGATGGTCGCGTATGCGCTACTGATCGGGGTGTCGACGGAATCTCAGCGCGTCAGCCTGCTTAAGCTAGTCGACGAGCTCGAGGCCGCGCATCGCTTCGAGGCGCAGCTGCTGGAAATCAACACGTCGATGGCGCGAACCCTTTTTGCGGTCAATATGAGTTTTTCCGAGGACACGCTCACACCGTCCACAATTCGGTCGATGATCGAAATCGAGGCCAGCCTTTCGCTGCTCGAAGCGATCCAGGCCCGCTATCCGGGGATCCTGATCCTGTCCGGAAAGCTCCATGCGCTGGTCCGCGATCTCGCCCAACAGCCCTCGCTGGGAACACTCAGCGTTACGCGTGCAACGCTGAACGAGCTCATCCTCGAACTCGACGGCATCACGAAGAATGCGCACGCGAGGCGCCTCAAGCTGCTCGATCAGTACCGCGAAAATTACGATCGCATTACACTGAGCAGTTTGGCGATGCTCGTGATCGGCTTGGTCCTTATCGGAGCAGCGACCGCCATCTTCTTCAGTCGGCTGACTTGGGACATCCGAAAACTTGAGAGTCATGCCAATGACATTGTTAAAGGCAACCGCGACACCCCGCTTCCCGTGACACGCAACGACGAACTCGGAACACTCATGCACGCAGTCAACCGGATGCAGCTCGATCTGCGCGAACGCGAACGGCACATCGAACGCACCCGACTCGAACAGTTCCACCGCGAAAAAATGGTTGCGGTCGGCTCGCTCGCCGCACAGCTCGCGCACGAGATCAACAACCCGATTGCAGCGATTACGGGGGTCGCGAGCGCGATCAGCCAGGTGCAGCGAACGCAGCAGTGTCCGAACCACGGCGCGACGTGCCAGCCCGGGCTCATCCTGGAGCAGGCCAAGCGGATTTCGGCCATTACGCGACAAATCGCCGACTTCACGCGACCGCAGGCGCAACAGCCCGAGCTGCTGAATCTCAACGAATTGGTGCGCAACACCTGCGCCTTCGTGAGCTACGACCGACGTTTCCGGCGCATCACCCTGTCCACCGAGCTGGACGGAGAAATGCCGGCCGTTCGGGCGATCGGCGATCACCTGACCCAGGTATTGATGAACCTTCTGATCAACGCAGCCGACGCACTCGAGGAAATGCCGGCGGACCATCCCGCGTTGATTATCGCCAAGACAGTCGCCACCGAAGAGGAGGCGATCATCGAAATCTCGGACAACGCCGGAGGGATCGATGCAGAAACACTCGCCAAAGTGTTCGACGAATATTTCACCACCAAGCCTGCAGGGAAGGGCACCGGCCTCGGGCTCGCACTGAGTCGCGAATTGATTCACGATCGCGGCGGTTCCCTGACCCTCGAATCGGTTCCCGGTATCGGAACAACCGCAAGAATCCGTCTGCCGCTAAGAGTTGCAGCCGCTGCCGCCTGACACTCGGGCACGATCAATATTAGGGACTTCGATGCATATACTGGTAATCGATGACGAACGCGCCGTCCGCGAAATCCTTGCCGAAGCATGCAGGCAAGCCGGATATTCGGTGGACGAGGCAAAGAACTGCACCGAGGCGGCGTCCAAGCTTGTGCGGGGGGACGTCGACCTTGCTCTGTGCGATATCAAGATGCCCGACGGCAACGGCGTCGACCTGATGCGTTCGGTCAAGGAATCCGGCGTCGAGACCAACTTCATCATGGTCACGGCCTTCGCGTCCATGGAATCCGCTGT
This sequence comes from Aromatoleum sp., assembly GCF_035254505.1. Taxonomy (GTDB): domain Bacteria; phylum Pseudomonadota; class Gammaproteobacteria; order Burkholderiales; family Rhodocyclaceae; genus Aromatoleum. Next base: position 88,496 of record NZ_DATFAO010000044.1, read on the forward strand.
CGAAGCCTTGCGGGCGGGGGCATCCGACTACATCATCAAACCCTTCAACACGGAGGAGGTCCTGCATCGCGTCCAGCAAATCGCCGCGCTGCGAGGTCTGCGCGAAGAAAACCGCGTGCTGCGGAAATTCGCCAAGGCGGATGCGGCCAAGTTCCGTTTCGTCTCGCCGGCAATGGCCGACGTCGAACGCCTCGCCGGAAAAGTCGCGCCGACGGACAGCACGGTGCTGATCACGGGGGAGTCCGGAACCGGCAAGGGCGTTCTCGCACGAACGATTCATGAGCTGAGCCGCCGGAGCGATCATCTCTTCCTACCGGTCAACTGCAGCGCGATCCCCGAGACCCTGATGGAAGCCGAATTCTTCGGGCATACGAAGGGTGCGTTCACAGGCGCCGACAAGGCCCGCAAGGGACTCTTCCTCCAGGCCGATCTCGGCACCCTGTTTCTCGATGAGGTCGGCGAACTCCCGATGCTGATGCAGACCAAGCTGCTGCACGCAATCGAGGAAAAGGAAATCCGTGCAGTGGGGAGCGAACAATCACGCCGCGTCGACTGCCGCATCATCGCCGCGACCAACCGCGACCTCAGCCAGATGGTCAAGGAAGGCACCTTCCGCGAAGACCTGTTCTTCCGCCTCAGCATGTTCCACATCCACATCCCGCCTCTGCGCGAGCGCAAGGACGACGTCCGTAGCCTCATCCGCTTTGTTCTCGAAGGCGCCCGAGAGCAGCACGGCGCTGCCAGCTGCATGACGCTCGCCGAGGACGTCGAACGGCTGCTCCTCGGCTACCCATGGCCGGGCAATGTGCGTCAGATGGAGAACGTGATCAATCGCGCCTGCATTCTCGCCGAGGACAATTGCATCACTGTCGACGACTTACCCCCGGAAATCGCGCGCAACAGCCCACGCGAAGAATTTCATGGCACACCCATTGCTAACGAGCGATGCCTGCGTGATTTGCTACGCGAATTCGAAGCGAGCGTGATCAATCGCACGCTCGATGAAACCAGCGGCGACCGTCGCGCCGCTGCACAGCGGCTGGGTATCGGCCTATCCAGCCTGTATCGCAAGCTTGAAGAGTTTGAAGCGTACGGAATGAGCAAGAATCTATCCTCTCATCAGAATCCCTCCCGCGACTCCAACTCTGAACAAGGAATCAAGCATGAAACTTCCCGGAACTGAGAAGCTCGTTCCCGTTTTTAGGCATATCTTGATGACATGCAGCCTCATCGCGTGCATGGCGAATGCGCATGCCGATGCGGACGCCGATTATCAGCGTGGACGTGACGCCTATCACACGGGCGATCTAGTGGGTTCCATGGAACCGCTGAAGAAGGCCGCCGATGCTGGGCATGCTCGCGCGCAGGCACTCTACGGCGCAATCCTCGATGACGCGGAACTCGACGACGAAGCCGTTAAATACCTGAAGATGTCGGCTGCCCAAAACGATCCGGACGGCCAATATGGGCTTGCCAAGATGTATTTCACAGGTGAAGCCAAGGCCCCTGACGACGCCGAAGCGGGACGCCTGATGCACGCCGCGGCCGCCCAGGACCACCGGTTCGCCGTCATCACACTCGCACTCGCCTACGTCCGCGGCGACACGCGTCTCGGCGCAGGCGACTCGAACTCGCCCACCGCCGGCCAGATGCTGATCAAGGCGGCGGAATACGGGGAAGTTCAGGCTGTAGAAGCGTTGTCCAGTGCCTACCGAAAAGGTCTGTACGGGCTCGCCGTCGATCCAGCGAAGGCCGACTACTGGGCCGGACGGCTCGCCGGGATCCTGGGCACACAGAAGAAAGGAGCACGTAAATGAGCCTCCGTCGAATCCCTTACATACAGCTCCTGATCCTTGCGCTGGCGGTGCCTCTCCCGGCGCTCGCTGCCAGCGTCATCGAAGGGCAGCAGATCTACAACCAGTACTGCATCGGCTGCCACGGGGTCGGCGGCAACAGCGCCATCCCCAACGCCCCCAATTTCTCCCGCGGAGAACGTCTGATGCAACCGGACATGATGCTCCTCATGTCGGTAAAAACCGGGAAGACGGTCATGCCGTCCTTTAACGGCATTCTCAGGGACCAACAGATTCTCGACGTAATTGCCTACCTGCGGACACTTCAACGATGACTTTCAAGCTTCAGCACGCTCGCACAACACTGGCCGCTATTGGCCTGGCATTCACCTGTCTCACCCCCTCCGCTCATGCACAATCCGGCGGATCGGAGTACAAAGTCTCCGAGACCTTCAATGTCGGCGACCTCGTTTACGTGCGCGCGCTGGCCGTCGAACGCAAGAGCAACTCCGTGTGGGTCGGTACCTCTGCCGGCGTGCATGAAATCGATCTCAAATCCCGCAAACCCCTTCACACCTTCACACGCAACGACGGGCTCGCGAACGAATACGTCTTCGCCGTCGGTATCGACACTGAGGGGTACAAGTGGTTCGGCACCAACGCCGGCGGCGTGTCGCGCTACAAGGACGGCAAGTGGAAAACCTTCTTCCCGATGCACGGACTGGCCGACTACTGGATCTATTCGTTCGCTAACGATAAGGCCGGCAACTTCTGGATCGGCACCTGGGCGGGCGTCAATCAATTCAATATCAAGACCGGGCAGTTCAAGAAGTACGTCAAGGAGTTGATCAACGAATGGGTGTACGGTCTCGACGTGGACGCCAAGGGTCGAGTCTGGTTCGCGACCGAGGGCGGTGTGTCGATGTTCGACGGCAAGCAATGGAAGTCCTGGACCCACAAGGACGGCCTAGGGGCGCCGAACGCGGATCAGCTTCCCGCCTCACCCAATACCGGTCTCGGAACACGGTCCCGTCATGACCTGTCGACCATGGCGCAGGGCTTGCCCACCTACAATCCGAATTACTCCTTCGCGATGCACATCGACCCTGCCGGTAACGCCTGGGTCGGCACCTGGGGCGGTGGCGTAGCCCGATTCGACGGAAACACGTGGCAGAACTACAACAGCAAGGACGGTCTCGTCGGCAACATCGTCTACTCGATGGTCCAGGACGACAAGGGCGTCTTCTGGTTTGGCACCGACAAGGGCGTCTCGCGCTTCGACGGCAAGAACTGGACTTCCTTCACGACTCAGGACGGACTGCTCGACTCGCACGTCTATGCCGTCGCCGCGACTCCCAACGGCGAAATCTGGGTGGGCACCCGCCGCGGTGTCGCAATCATCGCCAAGAAATAATTCTGCCGCTCCCGTTCCGAGACTTTGATCGGGGGCGGGCATCGTATTCTCAACTGGAGTTTTGCCGCATGAGTTACAAAGTTGCAGCCGTAGCCGCAATTGTCGGCGCAGTCGCGATTGCCGGAGCCTATACGCTTGGTCAGCAGCAGCGCACAGCCTCGGCCCCCGCAGTCGCCGGCGCCCCTGCCGGCGGCCAAGGAACCGTGCATCAAGGCAAGGTCGGTGTTGATCCGAGCGAGAAGTTCACACATTTCCGCGTCGGCAACCGGAACGTCAAGAAGATCTATGCGGAAAACGGCGTCGTCTGGGTCGCGACGTCCGGCGGCGTGATCCGCTATGACACGCGGAGCGACGAATACAAGCTCTACGACAACACGACTGGGCTGCTGTCCAACGGCATGTTCTACGTCGGCCGGATCCAGGGCAAGATCACCGTCGGAACCTACGGCGGCGGCATGTCGATGCTGGACGAAAAGACCAACACCTGGGAAACCTTCAACATCCCCGACGGTCTGGGCGACGCTTTCGTGTACGACGTGCTCGAAACGCGCAATGGCGACGTCTGGATCGCGACGTGGTCGGGCGTCAATCGCGTCCGTGGCGGCAAGCTCAAGGATCCGTCGGCCTGGGAATTGCATACCGTCGAAAACACGAACGGCGGCCTTCCGAACGATTGGGTCTACGGTCTTGCCGAGGGGAAGAACGGTGAGATCTGGCTCGCGACCGAAGGCGGCATGACCCGCTTCGCGGACGGCAAGTGGGAAAACTGGAATCACTCACGCGGCGTCGGCGCAGACTACGAGAAGGTCAAGAAGGACATCGAGTACAAGAGCGACCCCGCCAAGGAGTCGCTGCACCACGCGCAACAGAAGCGCGAAATGGGGCTCGAGGGCATCGACCAGGCCTACAATCCGAACTACATCATCTCGCTCGTTGTCGACGACGACGGCTCGCTGTGGTGCGGCACCTGGGGCGGCGGTCTAGCCCACTTCGATGGGAAGCAATGGACCAACTACACGACGGTCGAAGGCCTGCCCGGCAACCATATCTTCATGCTCCACCGCGACAACAAGAATCGCCTGTGGATCGGCACCAATGACGGTCTCGCGCTGAAGGAAGGTAATTCCTTCCGCGTGATGAAGGCCGAGGACGGACTGTTCAACAACACCGTCTTCTCGATGACGACCACCCCTGACGGCGATATGTGGATCGGGAGTTACGGCGGCGTCGCCCACCTGCGACCGGTCAACTAAGTCCTCGCTGTCCCGGGCAGTTTAGGACGAGCCACCTCCTACGGGAGGTGGCTTTTTCTTTGGCAGCTCGCTGCGCCGATCTCTCCTCCTCTCCGCAACAGGTGATTCGCGCGCGGGACCGTCGTCGCTTGTCGACATGCCGACGAGAGACACCACGAGCACATGAGCCCCGGCAGCGCTCGCGCGCCGCAGATCGTCCGCGTATCGATCATCAATGAGTTCGTCGCGGAGAAGGGCGCAAAAGAAAGGGGCTGCGGCGCAACGCGCCGCAGCCCCTTTCTCGCAACGGAAAAAGCTTACTTGCGCACTCGATCGATCACGACCGTGACACCAGAAGCATCCGGAGATACCAGCACCGGCGCGCTTTCGAGGTCCCCAGCAGTGGCCGTGGCGCTGCCCTGCTTGGATACGCGAGCGCCGATGCCGATTTGCGCCGGGAGCGGCCCCTGCGCCATCCGTTGAGCATTGGCAAAGTCGAATTCAGCCGGCAGATCACCCACGCGGAAGCGCATCGCTGCGAGCGGCATGCCCCCCTGCATCGGCCGCGCGAAGAGGAATACCGTCTCGTCCGCTCCCGCTTGGTCCGCCAGTTCCGGAGCAAGGCTCACACGGCCCCGTACCGTCAGCGCGGCCGCCTGTCCCTGCTGTCCCGCCGCGCCCGGCATCGCTGCAACCTGTGCGGCTCCCGGGGGGTTCAGCAAGGGCAATCCGCCTTTGGTCCGCGCCTCGTTGATGCTGCCCAGAATCGCGCCGTACACGCCCTCCGAAGGGTCCATTTTTTGCAGGATCCGTTCCCACAGCGTGGACGCCGACGCGTAGTCCCCGCGCTGGAACGCCGAAGTACCGGCCAGGGCCAGCGCCTTGAAGTGGTTCGGATCGAGCTTGAGTGCGCGGGCGATCAGCTGATCAGGATCGCCGTCGAACTTGCGTCCGGCACCGCTGGCGAGCAGGTCGGCCCAATCCGCGAGGACATCGGCCTCGTCCGGAATCTTCGAACCGATCTTGCTCCAGGTTTCGGCCGCACCGCGCAGATCCTGCATGACGGCATAGGAGCGGCCCAGCATCAGCCAGCCCTGCGGGTCGTTGGGCTCACGCACCAATCGTTCCGACAATTGCTTGACCATCGCAGCCATCTGCTCCGGAGTGACCTGGTGGCCGGCGGCCTGCTGGGGCTTCGCCAGCTCCGGATCGAGTCCGTTCGGAGAACCGAGAACGAGATAGATGGCCACCGCAACGGCTGGCACTACCACGATGATGGCAGCCGCCCAGCCCCTAGCCGGCCGGTTGTCTGCGCCGGCTTCGACAACCCCACCTTCGGCGAGCGCCCGCTCCTCGAGCTCTTCGCGCGAGCGCTGATACTCGGTGTCGGGAATGCGGCCGGCGACGCGTTCTGCTTCAAGCTCGGCCACTTGCTCACGCAGCACGATCAGCGCAGTGCGCGCTTGCTGCTGGCGCGCTGCGTGGGCACGCGCCCGCGCGCCTGCCCCAAACAACGGAGGCAGGACGAGCAGCAGGGCGCCGGCCACCAGAACGGTGGCCAGAATCAGGAAAGCGATCACGAACGGGACTCCTCGGAGGTATCGGACCCGCCCTCAAGCAAGGCCATGGCGCGGGCGTGTTCTTCTGCAGTCAGCTTGTGGGTGGGCTCGGAAGCACGCTTGCGCAACCGCCAGCCCAGCCACCCCGCGCCGGCAATCAGCAGCAAGCCGGGCCCGATCCACAGCAGCAGCGTCACGCCCTTGAACGGCGGCAGGTACAAGACGAAATCGCCGTAGCGCGCGACGAGGTAATCGACGACGGCCTGTTCGTCCTTACCCGCAAGGAATTGCTCGCGCACCTGGTTGCGCAGATCAATCGCCAGGGGCGCATTCGACTCCGCGATCGACTGGTTTTGGCAAACGAGACAGCGCAGGCTGTGCGACAGCTGCATCACGCGCTCCTCGAGGGCCTGATCATGAGCCAGCGGCTCCGCCTCGCCCGCCGAAGCGGCGAGCGGCATCAACAAAGCAAACACCAGCGCCAGACGGCGCATCAGATCAACCCGCACGCTGCAACTCCGCAATCTTCGGAAGCAGCACGTCACGCAACGCCTCCACGGTTAGAGGTCCGATGTGCTTGTAGCGAATGACGCCGGCCTTGTCGACGAGGAAGGTCTCGGGCACGCCGTAGACGCCGTAGTCGATGCCGACGCGCCCGTCGAGGTCCATCGCGGTGACGGCGTATGGATCTCCGCCGTGCTGCACGAGCCATTGGCGCGCGCGCTCGGTAGCGAGGCGCAGCTCGGCCGGGGCGTCCATCGACTTGCCTTCGAGCTCGTTGTCGCCGCGCACTTCCTTGTAATTGAGACCGACGATCGGCACCGGGCTGTTACGCGAGAGTTCGACCAGTAGTGGATGCTCCTGACGGCAGGACACGCACCACGACGCCCAGACGTTGAGGAGCCATACGCGGCCTTTCAGATCGTCAGGAGAGATGGTCTTGTCGGGCGACTGCAGTTGCGGCACCCGGAACGCGGGTGCCGGCTTGTCGATGAGCGGAGATGGAACCTCACGAGGGTTGAGCCTCAGGCCGTAGCCCAGAAAACCGACCAGCAGCAGAAAGAGCAGCAGTGGAACGAGAAACTTCGCTTTCATGTAATCCCTTAGGCAACCTGACGCGCGGCCGCCGCCGGGGCGGCGCGTTCAGCGAGGCGACGATAACGACGGTCGGCGGCGGCGAAGATGCCACCGATGGCCATGATGATGCAGCCGAACCAGACCCAGCTGATGAACGGACGATAGAAGAGGCCGACCACCCATGCACCGTCCTCGAGCTGTTCGCCGAGGTTCACGTAAACGTCGCGGAACAGGCCGATGTCGATCGAGGCTTCGGTCATCGGCATCTGCTGCGCGAGATAGACGCGCTTCTCGGGGGCGAGCGTCGCGACCTTGCGTCCGCCGCGCGTGACGTCGAGAGTGCCGCGCGCGGCCGCATAGTTCGGGCCCGGAGCATCGGCGATGCCGCGGAAGGTAAAGGTATAGCCGGCGAGTTGCGCGGTGTCGCCCGGGTGCATCTTGACCTGGATCTGGGTGTTCAAGCTTCCGACGAGGGTCACGCCGATGATGAACACGCCGATGCCGAGGTGGCCGAGCCACATGCCCCACCACGCGGATGGGATGCCACGCAGACGCGTGCCGGTCGCAGTCCCGGGGCGATCGGCGAAGCGCTGCAGCAGGGTCTGGACGCTTCCGATAAGCACCCAGGCAGCCAGCGACAACCCCAGGACCGTGCGCACGGAGACGTGGCCGGCAGCGAAGGACACGCCGGCGCCGATGGCAATGCTCGCGACCAGCGGGAGGACGACGTTGCGCAGGATCCTGCCGCCATCATCGCCCTTCCAGCGAATGATCGGCCCGATCATCATCAGGACGATCACCGGCGTCATCAGGGGCACGAAGACGGCCTCGAAGTACGGAGGACCGACGGAGATCTTGCCGAAGCCCAGGGCGTCGACGAAGAGCGGATACAGCGTGCCAAGCAATACCGAGCCCGCGGCCACGGACAGCAGGACGTTGTTGCCCAGCAGCGCCGATTCGCGCGAAATGAGGCGGAAGCTGCCGCCGCCGGCGAGCGTCGGGGCACGCCAGGCGAACAGCACCAGCGACACACCGATCACGAGCACGAGCAGCGCGAGGACGAACATGCCGCGTGCGGGGTCGGTCGCGAAGGCATGGACCGAGGTCAGGACGCCCGAACGCACGAGGAAAGTCCCCATCAGCGACAGCGAAAAGGCGGCGATCGCGAGCAGCACGGTCCAGCTGCGGAAGGCGCCCCGCTTTTCGGTCACGGCCAGCGAGTGCATCAGCGCGGTGCCAACCAGCCACGGCATGAACGAGGCGTTTTCGACGGGATCCCAGAACCACCAGCCACCCCAGCCGAGTTCGTAGTAGGCCCAGCCCGAACCGACGGTGATGCCGCAGGTGAGGAAGATCCACGCGACGGTCGTCCAGGGCCGCGACCAACGTGCCCAAGCCGCATCCATACGGCCGGACAGCAACGCAGCGATGGCGAAGGCGAAAGCCACCGAGAAGCCCACGTAGCCCATATAGAGCAGCGGCGGGTGGATGATCATTCCGGGATCCTGCAGCAGCGGGTTCAGGTCGCGGCCTTCGGCGGCTCCGGGAAGGATGCGGTCAAAGGGGTTGGAGGTGACCAGCAGGAAGGACAGGAAGCCCGCGCTGACACAGCCCAGCACGCCGACGACGCGCGCCATGAAGATCTCGGGCAGGTTGCGGCTGAAGATCGTGACGGCCACGGTCCACAGCGACAGAGCCAGCGCCCACAGCAGCAGCGAGCCTTCATGGTTACCCCACACACCGGTGATCTTGTAGATCATCGGGGTTTCGGAGTGCGAGTTGGTGGCCGCCAGTTGCAGCGAGAAATCACTGGTGACGAAGGACCAAGTCAGGCAGCCGAAGGAAAACAGAATGAAGAGGAACTGTCCCTGTGCGGCCGAGCGGCCGACGGACATCAGCGCGAGGCGATTGCGGCTCGCGCCGATGAGGGGCACGATCGCCTGCACCAGCGCGACGACAAAAGCCAGAATCAGGGAAAAATGACCAAGTTCAGGAATCATTGCTTCACCGTCTGAGCCGTCTTGTGCGCCTGATCGACCGCATGCTGCGCTTCGGGCGGCATGTAGTTCTCGTCGTGCTTGGCGAGCACTTCGGACGCAGTGAACTTGCCGTCAGCACTCATTACGCCCTGGACGACGGCACCCTTGCCTTCCTTGAACAGGTCGGGGAGCGCGCCCTTGTACGTCACCGGGATCACCTTGGCGGTGTCGGTGATCGCGAATTGAACGGTCACCCCGTCTTCGCTGCGCTTGAGCGAGCCCTGCTCGACCAGCCCGCCGATGCGGAAGGTCCGCCCGGTGGGAGCCTTGCCTTCGGCGACTTCGGTCGGCGTATGGAAGAACACCAGGTTCTGTTGGAAGGCGCTCAGCACGAGGGCGACGGCGCCGACCAGCAAAGCCACTGCACCGGCGACCAGCACCAATCGTTTGCTACGGGGTTTCATTCAACAATCTCCTCAAAAGCACGGCGCCCGCCCGCATTGGCGCGACGCAGACGCAGTAGGCGCCGTACGGTATCCCTACGACGGCGAACGACGAGGATCAGTTCCCCGACTACGAGCAGGGCCGTTAGGCCGTAGCTGCCCCACACGAAGGGCGCAAAGCCGCCCATGTCCCAGAAAGCACTCCAGGATTCCCACTGCATCAGATCTTGCCCTCCAGGGCATTCAGTTCCGCAGCCACCCACTCGGTGTGGCGCTCGCGTTCGAGAATGAGGGAGCGGACGCGCCACAGCGTGACCGCGATGGTGTAGGCCCACGCGCCGATCGCCATGACCAGCATGCCGAGCAGCATGGTGGAAGCCATCGACGGCGAGCGGTTCATGCTCACCGAGGCGCCCTGGTGCAGGGTGTTCCACCACTTGACCGAGAAATAGATGATCGGGACGTTGACTGCACCGACCAACGCGATGATAGCGCCCGCGCGGTCTGCCCGGCGCGGATCCTCGATCGCACGCGTAAGCGCGATGAAGCCCATGTAGAGGAAGAGGAGCAGCAGCTGTGAAGTCAGGCGCGCATCCCAGACCCAGTAGGCCCCCCAGGTCGGCTTGCCCCAGAGCGAGCCGGTGACGAGTGCGACGAAGCAGAACATCGCGCCGGTCGGCGCGAGCGCCTGCGACATCATGAACGAGAGCCGCGTGTTCATGACCAGGCCGACAGCCGACCAGAAGGCCATCACGAGGTAGACGAACATCGACATCCAGGCCGCGGCGACGTGGATGTAGATGACGCGATAGACCTCGCCCTGCTGGGCGTCGGTGGGAGCCACGAAGAAGCCGAGCCACATGCCGGCGGCGGTCAGGATCGCCGCGACAATGGCGAACCACGGTGCGAGCTTGCCGGCGAGGGGGTAGAACATTTGCGGGGCAGCAAAGCGGAAAAGGCTCGTGCTGCGTTCGGGCTTGTTCATGTCTTTCATCATTCAACCGCGATTCTGAGGGCGCCGGCGCAGGCGATCGGTGCCAGCGCCAGGGCCGCGAGGAGGCCACCACCGAGAAGCAGAAAATGTGCCTGCGCACCGCTTCCAGACAGATGGGCATCGACTGCGCCGGCACCGAAGATCAGTACCGGCACGAACAAGGGCAGGACCAGCAGCGCGAGCAACATGCCGCCCCCCCGCAGTCCGAGGGTCAGTGCGGCACCGACCGCCCCGAGGAGCGCGAGGATCGGAGTCCCCAGGAGCAACGATAGGATAAGCACTCCGAGGGCTCCTTGCTCCACGTCAAACAGCAACGCGAGCCCCGGCGCGACGACGACGACCGGCAGCCCGGTCGCGATCCAGTGCGCGCTGATCTTCGCGACGACCCACAGCACCGTCGGTTCGGGGGAGAGGAGCAGTTGCTCCAGCGAGCCGTCGGCGTGGTCCTGGGCGAACAGACGGTGCAGCGACAACAGCGTCGAGAGCAGCGCCGCGACCCACAAGACCCCTGGGGCGATGGCCCGCAGCTGGTTGGGCTCGGCGCCGACCCCGAAGGGGAACAGGCACACGACAACGACGAAGAAGGCCAGGGTGACCAGTACGTCGGCACGTCCGCGCCAGGCAAGCAGGAGATCGCGGCCCAGGACCGCAGAAAATGGACCCAACGCGCGACTCAACAAGCCACCTCGGATAGATCTAGCACCTCGGGCGGACGGACGAAGGGAGCATCCTGGTGGGTGGTAAGCACCACCATGCCGCCGGCGGCGCAATGGTCGGACAGGGTTGCTGCCAGATCGGCGACGGCGGCCACATCCAGAGCAGTGAAGGGTTCGTCGAGCACCCACAGCTTGCGCCGCGTGCCGATGAAGAGGCGTGCGAGACCGACGCGGCGGCGCTGCCCCTGCGACAGGACGCGGGCCGGCAGGTCGAGCTGTTCAGCAAGGCCGATGCGCACGAGGGCGTCCACACACGAGTCCTCGTCGCTGTGGTCTCCGGCGGCGGCGCAGGTGAAGCGCAGGTTTTCGAGCGGGGTCAGCAGGTCGTTCAAGGCCGGCGCGTGGCCGAGGTAGAGCAGCGCGCGGTGGAAGGTCTCACGGTCCTGACGTATCGAAACGTCATTCCAAGCAACCTCGCCATGTTCGGCATGCGCGAGGCCACAGAGGATGCGCAGGAGGCTAGTCTTGCCGAACCCGTTGGGGCCGGCGATCCGCAGCATGGCACCGGGCACCACCCGAAACGAGAGGCCACGAAACAGCGGGCGGTCACCCTTTACACAGGCGAGATCGTTGGCATAAAGCATGGGCGTGGATTTAACCACAGACCGGCCTGCTTCGGGAGACCTGAAAAAGGGTAACGCCGCGATTTCGCGAGCAAGAAAGCGAAATCGCGGCAAGGAAATATGACCGGCTCGGTCTTATTCCTGTTTCGGCGCACCCGGCGGATGAAAGACTTCCGGCGCGACGCCCTCATGGCCGGCGCCGATCGCCTGTTCGATCGGCGGCAGGGAGTGCGCGATGCCCTTGTGGCAGTCGATGCAGGTCTTGCCTTCGGCGAGCCCCGCCTGGTGGGCCTTGTTCGAGCGTCGCCCCTGGACGGAGTAGTCGAAATACTCGTAATTATGACAATTGCGACATTCCTGCGAGTTGTTCTTCTTCATCCGGCGCCACTCGTTCTGGGCAAGTTGGATGCGCTTGGCGGCGAACTTCTCCGGCGTGTTGATCGATCCGAGCAGGTGGTGCAGGACTTCGTTCGACGCCTGGATCTTGCGCAGGATCTTGGGTACCCATTCCTTCGGCACGTGGCAGTCCGGACAGGTGGCGCGCACGCCGGTGCGGTTCTGGTAGTGGATGGTGTTGCGGTACTCCTTGAAGACGTTGTCCTGCATTTCGTGGCAGCCAATGCAGAAGGCTTCGCGATTGGTGAGTTCGAGGACGGTGTTGAAGCCGCCCCAGAAGACGATGCCCGCGATGAAAGCGATGCCGCCGATGCCGAAGACGAGGCGGCGAAGCCGCTGCCACCGGGCTCCCTTGCCGTTGTTATTGTCTTGAGTCATGTTCGATTCCCCTTGTGCTTGCTCCGGCAGATCAACGCAGGCCGTCGGCGCGCTTGAAGGTATTTTCGACGAGGGGCTTGGCGTCCGACTGCGAGATGTGGCATTGCGTGCAGAAGTAGCGGCGCGGGGAGATGTTGGAGAGCTCGCCGCCTTCGCGGTCCTTGAAGTGCGTGAGGCTGACCTTGGTCGCGTTGAATTCCTGGTAGCGGCTCCAGGAGTGGCAGTCCATGCACTTGTTGAAGTTCTTCGAGATCTCGTAGCCGTCGATCTTGTGGGGGATCAGCGGCGGTTGCTGGACGTAGTCGCGCGGAATCGGGGGGCCATCGGCGCGATTGTGCGGCGCTTCCATTGCCGGGTCGGGGGCATCCACGGAGACGCCGCGCAGGCTGCGCACCGGGTCCGCGGCGACGGCGCCGCCGACCAGGGCGCCCAGACACAGCGCGGCAGCGAGGGTCATCGCGAGGTTTCGGGTCTGTCTTTTCATGACTCGCTCCTATCAATTCGGGTCGTAATTCGGAAAACGTCCTGGGCGCAAACGTCGACGCAGCGGCCGCAGGTGGTGCAGTTGCGGTCGAGGATGAGCGGATGGGCCTGCCCGACGGCTTTCAGCGCCGGGCGAATTACCTGGGGTTCGGGGCAGACGGCGAAGCAGTCCATGCAGTCATTGCAGGCGGCGCGTCGTTGCGCGGAGACGCGGATTCGTGCGAAGGAGCCGAGAAGGCTGTAGAAGGCGCCGACCGGGCAGACGTGGCCGCACCAGCCACGCGGCGCGATCAGCAGGTCGTAGGCAAAGACGGCAGCGACGATGCCCCAGGCGAGCCCCGCGCCAAAAATGAGGCCGCGTTGCAGCATCGAGACGGGATTGACCCACTCCCACGCGAGACTGCCGGTCGCGAAGGCGGCGACGAACGTGAAGGCGAGGAGCCAGTGGCGGGTATCGGCCGATGGCACGTTGCCCCCCTTCAATCCGAGGCGGCGGCGGAGCGAGGCGGCGGCGTCGGTGACGACGTTCATAGGACAGACCCACGCGCAATAGGTACGGCCGCCGACGAGGAGGTAGAAGGCGAGGACGATGGCGCCGCCGATCAACGCCTCGCGGTAGGGCAGCATACCGGCGGCGAGCGATTGCAGCAGCAGGTAGGGATCGGTGAGCGGCAGGACGCGGAGCGTGAGGCTCGAGGCAAGGTTGCCCTTGACGATCCATATGCCAGCGAGCGGACCGGCGAGAAAGAGTGCGACGATGGCGAGTTGGGTCGTGCGACGCAGCAGTAGCCACTTGTGGGCAGGCAGCCAGCCCTTGACGGCAACCGCGTCCGCACCCGGGCGTCGGGCCGATGCCCGAATTTTGGCGCTCATGGCTTCCACCCCGAATCGAGACCGTTGCGCGACGGTGCCGGGCGCTGTGCCGCCGGCCCTTCGCCGGGATTCACGCGCGTGTCGCCGTAGGGCTTGTCTTCGAGTCCGCGAACGGGCAGTTCGAGCTGGTCACCGATCAGCGAGCCGCCGGCGGCGTCCTTTTCTTCCCAGCCCTTGCGGTAGTGCTCGGCGCGCGAACCCTTTGCGAGCTTGACAGGCAGGACCTTGATCGCGGCTTCGCCAGGCAGGACGCAAGATTTTTCGCATTTGCCGCAGCCGGTGCAGTAGTCGGAATGTACTGTCGGCAGCAGCATCGCGTGGCGGTCGGAATGCGGGTTGTGCTGACGTTCGAGGGTGATGGCCTTGTCGATGACGGGGCAGACGCGGTAGCAGACGTCGCAGCGCAGCCCGAGGAAGTTGAGGCAGGTTTCGTGGTCGATCAGCACCGCGAGTCCCATGCGCGCCTTGCCGATGTCGGTGAGTCCGTGATCGAGCGCGCCGGTCGGGCAGGCGGCGACGCAGGGGAGGTCTTCGCACATCTCGCAGGGCACGCGGCGCGCGGTGAAGTAAGGCGTGCCGGGTACGACGCCGTCGCCGAGGGTGGCGAGGCCGAGCGTGTGATAGGGGCAATCGCGCACGCACAAGCCGCAGCGCACACAGGCGGCGAGGAAGTCGTCTTCGGGAAGCGCGCCGGGCGGACGCAGCGCGGTCGGAGGCAGCGCGCGCGCCTGCTCGGCGTACAGGCCGACGCCGAGCGACAGCAGGCACGCGCCGCCGGCCACGCTGGCCGCTTCACGCAGGAAGCGGCGGCGCGGGGCACTGGCGGCAGTCGCGGCCGGTTTGGGCTGTACGTCGGTCATGGTCGCTTGCGTGGGCCGGGCGAGCGCTTGTTCTCACCCGGCGCCGCGCTCTCCTCAGGCCTTGAGCACCTTGACGGCGCACTTCTTGAAGTCCGTCTGCTTCGAGATCGGGCAGGTCGCATCGAGCGTGAGCTTGTTGACGAGACGCCCTTCGTCGAAGAACGGGATGAAGATCAGGCCGACCGGCGGCTTGTTGCGGCCGCGCGTCTCGAGGCGCGCAGTGATGTCGCCACGGCGCGAGGCAACCTTGACCATCATGCCGCGCTGCAGCCCGCGCTTCGTGGCGTCGTCGGGGTGCATGAAGACGACCGCCTCCGGCACGGCACGGTGCAGTTCGGTCACGCGCCGCGTCATCGTGCCGGTGTGCCAGTGCTCGAGCACGCGCCCGGTGCACAGCCACATGTCGAACTCCTTGTCCGGCATTTCGGGCGGATCCTGATAGGGCAGCGCGAAGATCACGGCGCGGCCGTCCTTCTGACCGTAGAACTTGAGGCTCTCGCCGGTCTTGACGTAGGGGTCGTAGCCTTCGCGGTAGCGCCACAGCGTTTCCTTGCCCTCGACGACGGGCCAGCGCAGGCCGCGGGCCTTGTGGTAGTCGGCGAAGCTGGCGAGGTCGTGGCCGTGGCCGCGGCCGAAGGAGGCGTATTCCTCGAAGAGGCCCTTCTGCAGGTAGAAGCCGAGCTCCTTCGACTCGTCGTTGGCATACGCTGGAATCGCGTGGGCGTTGTCCTTCTGCATGTCCGACAGCGGGAACTTGTTGACGACGCCGTTCTTGTAGAGGACGTCGAACAGGGTCTTGCCCTTCACTTCCGGCTTCTTCGCGATGAGCTCGGCAGGCCACACGTCCTCGACCTTGAAGCGCTTGGAGAACTCGATGAGCTGCCACAAGTCGGACTTCGCCTGGCCCGGGGCCGAGACCTGCTGGCGCCAGAACTGGGTGCGGCGCTCGGCGTTGCCGAAGGCGCCTTCCTTCTCGGTCCACATCGCCGCGGGCAGGATCAGGTCAGCCGACAGCGCTGAGACGGTGGGATAGACGTCCGAGACGACGACGAAGGCTTCGGGGTTACGCCAGCCGGGGTAGATCTCGCCATTGACGTTCGGGCCCGCCTGCATGTTGTTGGTGACGGCGGTCCAGTAGCACTTGATCTTGCCGTCCTTCAGCGCGCGGCTTTGCGCGACCGCGTGCAGCCCCATCTTCTCGGGGATCGTGCCTTCGGGCACCTGCCAGATCTTTTCGGCGACAGCACGATGCATCGGGTTCGCGACGACCATGTCGGCGGGCAGGCGATGGGAGAAGGTGCCGACTTCGCGCGCGGTGCCGCAGGCCGAGGGCTGGCCGGTGAGCGAGAACGGGCCGTTGCCGGGCTCGGCGATCTTGCCGACCAGCAGGTGCACGTTGTAGATCATGTTGTTCGCCCAGGAGCCCCGGGTGTGCTGGTTGAAGCCCATCGTCCAGTAGGACACGACCTTCTTCTTCGGGTCGGCGTAGAGCTTCGCGAGGCGCTCGAGCTTTTCGGGCGGCACGCCGGAGAGCTTCGACGTCTTTTCCAGCGTGTATTCGGAGACGAACTTCGCGAATTCCTCAAAGCTGATGTCGGTCGCGGCCCCGGTGTTGCCCTTCGGTTTGCCGTCCGCGCCGGGATAGCCGTTGTTGGTGGCGTTGGTTTCGAGCGCGTGGTTCGGCCGCAGGCCGTAGCCGATGTCGGTTTCGCCCTTCTTGAAGTTGACGTGGGCCTTGACGAACTCGCTGTTAACTTTCTTGTTCTGGATGATGTAGTTGCAGATGTAGTTCAGGATCGCGAGATCGGTCTGCGGCACGAACACCATGCCGTTGTCGGCGAGTTCGAATGAGCGGTGCTCGTAGGTCGACAGCACGTGGACTTCGGTCCCTTCCTTCGACAGGCGCCGGTCGGTGATGCGCGACCACAGGACCGGGTGCATCTCCGCCATGTTCGAACCCCACAGCACGAAGGCGTCGGCGTTCTCGATGTCGTCGTAGCAGCCCATCGGCTCGTCCATGCCGAAGGTGCGCATGAAGCCGGCGACGGCGCTCGCCATGCAGTGGCGGGCGTTGGGATCGAGGTTGTTGGTGCGCAGCCCGGCCTTCATCAGCTTGGAGGCGGCATAGCCTTCCCAGATCGTCCATTGGCCGGAGCCGAACATCGCGACGGAGTCGGGGCCATGCTGCTTGATCGCGGCCTTCCACTTCTCGGCCATGATGTCGAAGGCCTGGTCCCAGGTGATCGGCGCGAAATCGCCGTTCTTGTCGTACTTGCCGTTCTTCATGCGCAGCATCGGCTTGGTGAGCCGGTCCTGGCCGTACATGATCTTCGAGAGGAAGTAGCCCTTGATGCAGTTGATGCCGCGATTGACGGGCGAATCCGGATCGCCCTGGGTCGCGACGACGCGCCCGTTCTGCACGCCGACGAGCACCGAGCAGCCGGTGCCGCAGAAGCGGCAGGCAGCCTTGTCCCAGCGCACCTTGGTGCCGTCCGCAGCCGACGGCTGCGCCTCGGCGACGACCGGGATCCCGATGCCAGCCGTGGCAGCCGCCGCGGCGATCGCATTGGTCTTGATGAATTCGCGTCTATCCATGGTCATTTCAAGCCTCCTAGTCCTGAGCGCCGCCGGCACCATCCGCCACCTTCGGCGGTAGGCCCGGGATCGGTTCGGGGGGTTCCAATTCGCCAGTCAAACCTTCATCCGTGTATTCGTATGCAAGCGTCACTGCCATGACATGCGGGGCGCCATTCACGGCGAGGATCGACTCCTCCATCCGGTAGCCCTCGCCGTCCTCGACGGTCACGATGACGCGCCCCTGCTCAACGTTCGCGCCGTGCACGCCGACGCCGGGAATGTCCCGCAGCGACGCGCTCAAAGCGTCGATGTGCTCGGGTTTCACGTGCACCACGAGACTTGCGATCTTCATTGCCGTGCCTCCACTTGCTTGGTCTGCTCGGTTAGCCGGACGGCCCCGACCGGGCAAGGCGCGTGACAGGCGCCGCAGCCCGTGCAGAGGGCGGAGTCGAGCTGCGGCTGTGCGATGCCGCCGATCGTGGGACGAAAGCGGATCGCGGCGACGGGACAGGCTTCGCCGCACACGCGGCACTCGACCGCCTGCCGGGCGACGCACGCGTCGCCGATCGCGGCTTTCAGGTTCCAGGGGGTTTGCGATTCACCGTCGCGCCGCAGGGCCCGGGCGCGGCAGGCCGTGACGCAGTCGCCACAGAAGATGCATTCGCCGCGGCCGAAGTCGACCATCGGAAACCCGCCGTCGCCCGCGATCAGGATCGCCGTCGGGCAGGCCTTCACGCAGTCGCCGCAGCGCGTGCAGCGATCAGGAAAGTCGTCCGGGCCGCCGCTCCAGGGGGGAAACTGCACCACCTGGAGCCGGTCCCGATGTCCGCGCAGGAATCCGCGACGCGAGATCGCCATGTGCTCCACCAATTACCCTAATCCCTTTACGGGTTTTCATTGGACACGCGAGCACGACGGCATACCTTGATACCGATCAAGGCGGGATTTCTTCCTATCTAATCGGAATAGCCGCGCAGAAGAAGCGCGTCAGCGCTCGGTTCGCAGGTGTTCGACTGCCCACACGGCGGCCTCGACGCGGGAGCGGAAGTTGAGCTTGCGCAGCAGATGTTTGACGTGGACCTTCACGGTCCCTTCCGCGATGTCGAGTTCGCGCGCGATCTGCTTGTTCGACAGCCCCCCCGCGATATGGGCGAGGATGCCCTGCTCGCGCTCGGTGAGACCCGCAGCGGCGGCGCTTTCGGGACGCTTTTCCTGGCGCAGTGCGACGGCGAGGAGGTGGGTCAGTGCGTCGGACACGACAATGCGGCCGGCTGCGGCCGAATTCAGGGCCTCGACCATCGCCTCGGGTTCCATGTCCTTCAGCAGGTAGCCGTCGGCACCGGCGCGCAGGGCGGCAACGAGGTCCTCCGCGGCGTCCGACACCGTGACCATCACGACGCGCGTGTCGAGATCCGCCTGCTTGACCAGACGCAGCACGTCCAGCCCGGACAAGCCCTTCATGTTGAGATCGAGCAGCAGCAGGTCGGGGCGCAGACGCAGCGTCTGCACGAGCCCGTCATGACCGTCGGCTGCCTCGGCGAGCAGACGGAAACCGGGGATGGTCCGCAGCAGCTGGATCAGGCCGCGGCGGAACAACGGGTGGTCGTCGATGATGATGACGCTGGGAGAGAATTCGGTCATGTGAGGTGCGGAACGACGGGTTCTGCGAACAGGGTTGGAATCGCGCCGGGTGAGAAGCGTACCACCAAGCGCGTGCCGCCCGCAGGACGCGACTGGATCTCGAACTGGCCGCCGAGGCCGCGCGCACGCTCGCTCATGATCGTCAGGCCGAAATGATGCGGCTCGCCGCCGCCGGGCGGCTTCATGCCGACGCCATCATCCTCGATTTCGAGACAGAGGTCCCCGCTTTCGAGACGCCGCAGCATCACGCGGATCCTGCTCGCCCGGGCGTGCCGCGTCGCGTTCGACAGCCCTTCGCGGATGATGTGGAGAACGTGGATTTCCTGGTTTGGTGTGAGGTGTGAATCGCCAACGCTGACTTCGAGATCGATCGGTATGCCGCTGCGCGCGGCGTATTCGGACACCGTGTTGGCGAGCAGGCGCGAGAAGTCGCCTTCGATCTGCAGGCGGAAGGTCGCCAGCAGCTCGCGCAGCTGGCGGTAGGCGGAGCTGATCCCTTCCTTGAGATCGGCGAGCACGGCCTGCGCCTCGTCCCCCGGCTGTTCGCCGTTCAGTGCAGACGACAGCAGGCTCGCCTGGATCTTCATGAACGACAGCGATTGTGCGAGCGAGTCATGGAGCTCCCGGGCGATGGTCGAGCGCTCCTCCTGCAGCGCCAGCAGGCGTTCGCGCTCGCTCTGGAAGGAGATGCCGAGCGCAATCCCCATGTGGCGCGTGACCGCTTCAAGGAGCGTGCGCTCCCAGTCCGCGAGGCGCCGCCCCTTCGGCATCGCCAGCCGCAGCATGCCGTAGAGCCGCTCCGCGTCGCGCAACGGCACCTGCAGCACGTCCACGTTGCCCTCGGGCCGATAAGTCCATGGCGATTCGCGTCCCGAACAGTTCTGGCATGCCGCCGAGTCGAGCTCGCGCTCGGCGCAGTCGCCGAAGCTCGTGGCGAGCACCGTCGCGACACCGCCGAACTTGGGCTCGACGCAGACGAAGCTGCCCGCCAAGCCCAACACGTTCTCGAGCTCACGCAGCGTCCCGGCATAGGTATCGGTGCTCGCCGGCGCGTAGTAGAGGCGCGAGATCACGTGGTAGAGCAGTTCGAGCGCGCGGTTGCTGCGCGTCAGGTCCGAGGTCTTGTCCTGCACCCGACGCTCGAGGTCGCGGTAGGCGCCGGACAGCTCCTCGGCCATCGCGTTGAAGGCCTCGCCGACCCGCCCCAGCTCGTCGGGGCCAGTGTGCTCGCTGCGCGCGGAAAAGTCGCCGCGGGCGATGCGCACCGCGCAGCGGCGCAATTCGGTCAGAGGCTGGAAGACGCGGCGCCGCAACAGGTAGAGCGCCGCGACGACGACCGCCAGCAGCGTCACGAGTGCCGCCGCGAGCATCGTACGTAGCTGCTCGATGCGCGATTCGGCATCGTGTTCGAGCACCGCGACCAGGGTGTTGATCTGGTCGGCGAAGGTGTCGACCTCGCCCAGCAAGGCCTCATAATGGGCTCCGAGATCGGGGTCGGCCTGCGACGGCAGCGGGACTTCCAGCAGCCGGGGGCGGATGTGGGCGCGCCACCCGACCTCCACGCCGCGGAAGATCGACGAGAACACTCCGCTGGGTTCGCGGGCGAGCAATTCGACAAGCGCCGGATGCGCGAGCGCGGTTTCAAACGCGGCCACCGCCTCTTCGACCTGGGTTTGGCCATTGCGGTCGTTCAGCCCGCGCGCGACCGCGAGCGTGCCGGCGCGCTGCGCGAGCCGCCGCAGGCTGCCCGCGGCATTGATCGCGCTTGCGCTACCACCGACCGACTCGATCACGAGCACAGACGAACCGATGCCGGCCACGCTGATCAACGTGACCGTCATGAAAGCCAGCACCAACAGCAACAGGATGGCGCGGCCCGCCAGCCTATCGCCCAGCCGCCGCGACCAAGTGCGGGTGCCTGTCCCTTCGGCAACCGTGTTCATGGGAATACCTCCATATCTCCGCGTGCCCCGCCTCCACTCCGACCCGAGCACGCACCTCCATTAAATCAGGTACTTGCGTGATACCACCTATACCTCATCGGAGGTATTCGGACTCAAACGGAGCCGCCACACCCCATGGTTTCGACCGCCGCTCCTGCCTACACTCCGTTACGGGTCGAGTCGCGGCCCGCCGCATGAGCCCGAGGAGCTGAGCCAATGACCGTCACCAGCCATCCGCAAATCCGTGAGACCTTGTCCCGCTTCACGCCGTTCGATCAACTGGACGAAGCGGCATCGGCCAAGCTCGCGCAAAGCGTTCGGGCGACGCGGATCGTGCGCGGCGAACTCGTGGTGCAACGTGGCAAAGCGCCAGGCGGCATGTATCTGGTGGCCGAAGGTGAGGTCAAATTGTTCCTCATCTCCAGCGCTGGTGCAGAAAAGATCGTCCGCCTCGCACGGGCCGGCGACACTTTCTGCGAAGAGACGCTGTTCGGCGCCGATGAGCCGGTCCTCGCGGCCCAGGCCACCCGCGAGAGCGTGCTGCTCTTTGTCCCCCGCGCCGCGATCACTGCCACGATGCCGACCCAGCCGGCCTTCGCGATGGCGCTGATGGCCCGCCTGTCGCGCCGGGTCGGCGAACTCGTCGAGGGGATGGAGCAGTGCATCCAGCGCAGCAGCACCCAGCGCGTCGCGCACTATCTCGTCCAGCACGCGGACCGCGACAGCATCGAAGTACGCCTGCCCTGCGACAAGCAGACAATCGCCTCGCAACTCAATCTGACGCCGGAAACCTTCTCGCGCGTCCTCAACCGGCTCACGCGCGACGGCGCGATCCTTCCGCGCGGCCGGCGCGCGATCATGCTCACCGATCGGCCGCAACTGGAGCGGATGGCCGCCTGACGCTCAGTCGGTCAGGATGCTGACGGCATCGCGCTTGCCCTCGGCAGCGAGCCAGCGCACGAGCAAGCGGTAGCAGTCGAGGTCGAAGCGGCGCGGCGGCGCGCTCTCGCGAAGGGCCAGCAGTGCCGCCTCGCTGTCGGCGCTGCCCAGATGACACCAGTGGTCGAAGAGATGCCAGGCCTCGCTGCCGCTGTGTTCGGAACGTTCGGCGATCGCGACGGCTCCGGTCCACGGCCAGGGTCGCAGCCGCACCGCCCCCAGCGCACCGAGCAGGCGCTCGTCGTGTTCTGAAATGCTCTCGCGCTGAGCACAAACGCCGGCGCAGCGTCCCGCCAGATGCGCACTGCACGGACCGTTGCCGCCTTCGAGACCGAGGCGGCGCGGGCACAGGCGGTAGGACTGCGCGAGTTCGTGCAACAGGCTGTCGGCTTCCTTGCGCGTGCGGAACACGCCATGCACGTCGCGCCAGTCGAGCGGATCGGTACCGGCGAGCGGCACGCGCTGCAGGATCGGCGGACGCTTGCGCCCCGGCAACAACTGCAGCCCGAAAGCGCCCTCGCCGCTCGTCGCCGCGCGGTTGTACATCGGCCGGCGCTGGCGCAGCAACTCGGCCTCGCGCAACTGCGCGGTGAGTTCGCCTGCGCACTCTTCCCAATCGACTCGACGCACGCGGCGAGCGAGTTCGGCCTCCTGGCCCTTCGCGCGCGGCGAAAAGTGCTCCATCACGCGTGCGCGCAGACTGGCGCTGCGGCCGATGTAGAGCGGCTGATCGTTGTCGCCGTAAAAGAAATAAACGCCAGGCGATTCCGGCAGTCCTTCCAGCACGCCTTCGGGCAACTGCGGGGGCCGTGGCGGAGCCTTCATCGCGCGTTCGACGGCGTGGGCAAGCACGTCCGCGGGAAAGGCCTCCGTGACGAGGCGCGAGAACTGCCACAGCACCTCGGTATCGCCCATCGCGCGATGGCGCGCCGAGCACACGAAGCGATGACGCTCGATCAGCGCGTCGAGGCCGTGGCGATGCTGTTCCGGATAGAGGGCGCGCGACAGCTTGACCGTGCACAGCACCGGCGCGTCGAAGGTCTGACCGATGCGGCCGAACTCGCTGCGCATGAAGCCGTAGTCGAAACGCGCGTTGTGGGCGACGAACACGGCGCCGTCGAGACGTCTGCGCAGTTCGTCGGCGACGTCGGCGAAGTCGGGCGCGGTGGCGACCATCTCGTCGGTGATGCCGATCAGGCGCTGGATCAGCGGCGGGATCGGGCAACCGGGATTGACGAGGCTTTCCCAGCGGTCAACCAGTTCCCCGCGCTCGATGCGCAGCACCGCGATCTCCGTGACGCGATCGCGCACCAGATTCGCGCCGGTGGTTTCGACGTCGACCAGGACCAGGGATTCAGGCAGCGACACGGGACTCGGGCGACGATCGGGGAGTCAACGGCCGTCTCCCGGCGCCGCAGCATGCGGCACGTCGGGAAAGGTGGCGATCAGTTGTAGCTCTTGTAGGTCGTATCGTAGTAATACGGCTTGGTCGGGACTTCGGCGTCTTCGAAGGCTTCGTTCGTCGCCAGATCTTGCGGCTTGTCCCACCACAGGGCGCGACCCTTCTTCTGCTCGACGACTTCCTTCGGGTTCTTCTCGAGGAACTCGCGGATGAATTTCGTGTGATCGGATTCGTAGATCGCCATCTCTCTCTCCCTATGCAAGGCGACGTATTGTAGACCTCGCATCGCGCTTGCGCCACTGGCCCTTCGGCCCGAACCTCTCCCCTACTTCGACAGCATCTCGCCTGCAAGAATCCATAGCGCCGTCGCTCCCAGCATCGCGGCCATGCTGTAGTTGAAAAGGCGGAGCATCCGCGGCTGCTGCATCCACGTGCGCAGGCGGTCACCGGCGACGGCCCACAGCGCGATACACGGCAGGTTGATCACCGCGCAGAACACCGCCAGCATCGCCGCCGTCTGCCAGCCGCTGCCGCGCGGCAGGAAGAGGATCGCGACGTTGAGCACCATCATCCAGGCCTTCGGATTGACCCACTGGAAGAGCGCTGCGCCGACGAACCCCAGCGGACGCGACTTTCCGCCCGCCCCCGGCTCACCCGCACGCGCCTGCCGGTACGCAAGCCACAGCAGATAGGCGCAACCAGTGGCGACCAGCGCCGGGCGCGCGGCTTCGATCCAGGCCAGCACCCACGCGAGGGCCGTCGCAACGATGGCGACTTGCACGGCGTGGCCGATGCTGACGCCGAGCAAGTGCGGCACGGTACGGCGGAAGCCGAAGTTGACGCCGCTCGCGGCGAGCATCAGGTTGTTCGGACCGGGCGTCACAGACATCGTGGCGACATAGGTGAGCAGCGGCAGATCGAACATGGCTTTTCCTCCGGGGTCTCTGTCACGGAACACAGAATACGGAGTTACGCACAAAGGTTACAGATCCAGACTTTCGCATTTATACTGGACACAGTCATTCATATTCCGAACTGTACCCATCTATCTGCCGGTTCACTGCACCCCGCCATGAACGACGTCGCCCCGCCCCGCTATCAGACCCTTGCCCACGAACTGCGCCAGGCCATGGGCGACGGGCGACTCCCGCCCGGCGAACGCCTGCCCTCGGTACGCGAAGCGGCGAAAAGCCGCGGCCTGAGCATCAACACGGTGCTCGCCGCCTATCGCCAGCTCGAATCGCATGGGTTGATCGAGGCGCGCCCGCAGTCCGGCTATTTCGTGCGCTCGCGGCTGGCGACGCCCCCAGCGCCGAATTTCGGCAGTGAACCGGCGCCGGCACAGGCAGCCGAGACGCAGGTGCTGAGCCGCATCGCGACGGTGATCGCGGCGCAGTCCAGCCCCGACAACATCGACCTGTCGCTCGCCTGCCCGAAAGGGGGGGACTTCTATCCGGGCGAGCGTCTGAGCCGGCTCGTGAGCGAACTCGCGCGCAAGCGCCCGGGACTGCTGACCGACTACTCGCTCCCGCCGGGCTCACTGCTGCTGCGGCGCGAGATCTGCCGTCACGCGCAGGAACTTGCGATGGCGCTCGCGCCCGACGACATCCTGCTGATCAACGGCTGCATGGAGGGGCTGCAGCTCGGACTGCGCGCAGTGACGCGACCCGGCGATACGATCGCGGTCGAGTCGCCGACCTACTTCAACCTGATCCCGCTCGCCGAACGGCTCGGGCTCAAGACGATCGAGGTGCCGACGCATCCGGATACGGGGATGTCGCTCGACGCGCTGGAAATGCTGCTGTCCGAGAAGCGCGTGCAGGCGATCGTCGCGATGCCGAACGTACACAACCCCCTCGGTACCAGCATGCCGGTCGAAGCGAAGCGGCGGCTCGCGAATCTCGCCCATGAATATCGCGTCCCGGTGATCGAGGACGCGCTCTACGCCGAGCTGCAATACGCGACGCCACTGCAACCGGCCGTGAAGGCCTTCGATCGCGACGGCTGGGTGATCGTCTGCGCGTCCTATACTAAGACGCTGGCGCCGGGGTTCCGCATCGGCTGGATGGAAGGGGGGCGCTTCAAGCGTGAGCTCGCCGAGCTCAAGTTCTGTTCGTCAGTGTCGCAGCCGGCGCTGCTGTGCGAAGCGCTCGGTGTCTTCCTCGAGAACGGCGGCTACGCGCAGCACCTGCGGCGTCTGCGTCGTGCCTACGCGGGACAGATCGACCGGCTGCGCGGCCTCATCGACACGGCCTTTCCCGCCGGCACCCACGCGACGCTGCCGACAGGCGGTTTCCTCGTGTGGGTACAGCTGCCGGAAGGCTGCGACACGAACCGGCTCTTCGACGACGCCCAGGCGCGCCGCATCAGCATCACGCCCGGCACGCTGTTCTCGCCCAGCGGGCGCTTCGGGCGCTATGTGCGGCTATCGGGCTGCTACCCGTTCTCGGAGCGCCACGTGCATGCGCTGATGACGCTGGGCGAGCTCGCCGCGCAGCAGTTATGAGGGTGAGCTAGGAGGGCGTCTGGCCGCAGAAGCTCGCCAGCATCATCGCGACGTCGTCGCGCCCGAGTCCGTTGACGATGAAAACGATCCGGCTGCGGCGATCGTCGTAGGGGGGCGTGACTGGCCAGGCCGGCAGGCTGGACGTCGGATAGGCCGAGTGCTGCACGCATTGCAGCACGCGCGGCTGCGGATCGCCTGCCACGTTGAGCAAGCCCTTGATGCGCAGGATCCGGGCGCCGTAAAGCTGCAGGATCATGCCGAGGCCATCCGCGAAGGACAGCCAGTCGAGCGGTTCGTCGAAGCGCAGCACGAAGCTCGTGACGCCGCTGTCGTGGCGCGCAGGCGCCTCGGCGCGAGGGGCGGACGCACCCGGACGGCGCCATGCGGTCGGCGCGGGCTGCGCGCGCTGACGTTCGGCGCCGAGCCATGCCGCGACGTCGGCCGGTTTGCTGCCCGGATCGTAGACGCCGCAGCCCGACACCGCCTCAGCCGACACCTCGCCGCGGAACACCTCGACGCAGGGCGCGCCCGGATTGAGCTCGGCAAGCCGTTCGGCCACCGCCGCGCGCTGCGCCTCGTCGGCGAGATCGCACTTCGTCAGCAGCAGGCGGTCGGCCATCGCGACCTGGCGCACGGCCTCGCGATGCGTGTCGAGCTGGGCGAGCGCGTGCGTCGCGTCGACCGCGGTGATCACGCCCTCGCAGCGGTAGCGCTCGGCGATGAAGGGCTCCTGCATCAGCGTGTAGATCACCGGCGCCGGATCCGCGAGGCCGGTCGTCTCGATCAGGACGCGGTCGAGGCCGGGGATCTCGCGGCGCAGCGCGCGCATGAAGAGATTCTTCAGCGCCTTCACGAGATCGCCCTGCACGCTGCAGCACACGCAGCCTGAGTCGAGCACGACGAGGGTCTCGTCGACCTTGTCGACGAGGTGGTGGTCGACAGCGACTTCGCCGAATTCGTTGATCAGCACCGCCGCGCGTGCCATCGCCGGGTCGTGCAGCAGATGGTTCAAGAGCGTCGTCTTGCCGGCGCCGAGGAAGCCGGTCAGCAGCGTGACGGGAACGCGGCGGTCGGCACTTTCCTCGGCCGCGCGGGAATCCGGGCTGCTCATCGGATCAGGGCCGCGAATCGCTCTTCAGGCGGCCGATGCGCACGACTTCCGGCTCGCGCCGCACCGCACGCATCACGCGTGCGAGGTGCATACGGTCGCGCACCTGCACCGTGAGGCTCATCGCGGTATAAAGGCCGCCCTGTTCGGTGTCCATCGTCACGTTCTGGATGTTGCAGTCCTCGTCCGCGATCGCGCTCGCAACGCGGGCGAGCACGCCGCGCACGTTCTTCGTCAGCACGCGGATCGTGACGTCGAAGAGCCGCTCCTCGCCCGATTCCCACTCGACGTCGACCCAGCGACCGCGGTCGCCGCGCAGCTTCGCGACGACCTGGCAGTCGTGCAGATGGACCTCGAGCCCCTGGCCCTTGCGGATCACGCCGATGATCGGGTCGCCGGGGATCGGCTGGCAGCAGCGTGCGAGCTGCACCGCGATGCCCTCGCTGCCGCGGATCAGGATTGCGCCCGCGGGCTTCGGCTTGACGACGTCCGGGCGGCCGGATTCCATGTCCTGCGCCTGCGCGAGCCGCCGCGCGACGATCACCGGCAGGCGGCGGCCGAGGCCGATGTCGGCGAGGATTTCGCGCTTCGCACGGACGCCGCGGTCGCGCATGAAACGGTCCCACGCGAAGGCGCTGATCTGGCCGAGCGTCAGGCCGTGTGGGCGCAGCGCCTGGTTCAGCAGCCGCTCGCCGAGCGATACCGATTCTTCCTGCTGCGCGCCCTTCAGGAAATGGCGGATCTGCGCGCGCGCCTTGCCGGTACGGACGTAAGCGAGCCAGGCCGGATTCGGGTTCGCGTGCGCCGCGGTAATGATCTCGACCTGATCGCCGTTCCGCAGCTCCGTGCGCAGCGGCATCAGGTCGCCGTTGATACGACAGGCGACGCAGCGGTTGCCGATGTCGGTATGGACCGCGTAGGCGAAATCGACGGCCGTCGAGCCCTTCAAGAGCGACAGGATGCGGCCCTTGGGCGTGAAGACGTAGACCTCGCCCGGGAAGAGATCGATCTTCACGTGCTCGAGGAATTCGGTCGCCTCGCCCGAAGTCGATTGCAGCTCGAGCAGCGATTGCAGCCACGAGTGCGTCTTCTGCTGCAGCTCGGTGAGCGTCTTCTCGTCTTCCTTGTACAGCCAGTGCGACGCGACTCCGCTCTCGGCGATGTGGTGCATCTCGGCGGTGCGGATCTGCACCTCGACCGGCGTGCCAAACGGGCCGATCAGCGTCGTGTGCAACGACTGATAGCCGTTCGCCTTCGGGATCGCGATGTAGTCCTTGAACTTGCCCGGCACCGGCTTGTACATCGAGTGCAGCGCGCCGATTGCGAGATAGCACGCCGGCACATCGGGCACGATCACGCGGAAGCCGTAGATGTCGAGCACCTGCGAGAACGAGAGGTGCTTCTCGGCCATCTTGCGGTAGATCGAGAAGAGGTGCTTCTCGCGGCCGCGCACCTCGGCGCGGATGCCCCACTGCGGCAGCCGCTCCTCGATCGCCACCAGCACCTTGCCGACGACCTCGCGCCGGTTGCCGCGCGCCGATTTCACCGCACGCGACAGCACGCGGTAGCGCATCGGAAACTTGTGTTCGAAGGCGAGTTCCTGCAGCTCGCGGAAGATGTTATTCAGCCCCAGCCGGTTCGCGATCGGGGCGTAGATCTCCAGCGTCTCCTGCGCGATGCGGCGACGCTTGGCGGGACGCACGCAATGCAGCGTGCGCATGTTGTGCAGGCGATCGGCGAGCTTGATCAGGATGACCCGCAGGTCGCTCGCCATCGCGAGCAGCATCTTGCGGAAGTTCTCCGCCTGCGCCTCTTCCTGCGAGCGGAATTCGATCTTGTCGAGCTTGGAGACGCCGTCGACGAGCTCGGCGGAAGTCTTGCCGAAGCGCTCGGCGATCTCTTGCTTGGAGATGTGGGTGTCCTCCATGACGTCATGGAGGAGCGCCGCGATCAGCGCCTGCGGGTCGAGGTGCCAGTCGGCGACGATGTCGGCGACGGCGACCGGGTGCGTGATGTAGGGATCACCGCTGATGCGGAACTGGCCCTCGTGGGCGTTCGCTGCAAAGTGGTACGCCGCCTCGATGCGGCCGACATCCTCGGCGCGCAGGTAGCCGCCCAGCTTGGTCTTGAGCTGGGCGAAGTCCAGCGCCAGCACGCACGAGGGCGGCGGGCGGAAAGGTTCGGGAGCGGGAATCGCGGCAGCTTCCATGGCACGACTTCCCTCTGCCCGAAGGGGATCAGGCCTGTCCGCGATTGAGGACTTCCAGGCCGACCTTGCCGGCGGCAATTTCACGCAGGGCGATGACGGTCGGCTTGTCCTTGTCGCTCTTGTCGATTTCGACCTGGGGAGTCGAGCCGATCGTGATCTGGCGAGCGCGATAGGTCGCGGCGAGCGTCAGCTGGAAGCGATTGGGAATCCGTTTGAGGCAATCCTCGATGGTGATGCGAGCCATGTGTCAGTCCTGTTCTAGAAAATCGAAAAACTGCTGGTGCCGAAGGCGCTGCCGCCCGTAGCGCAGCCGCGAGGCGCGCACCACCGCGACCAGATCGTCGATGGCGCTCTGCAATTCGTTGTTCAGTATAACGTAGTCGAATTCGCCGACATGCCGCATCTCGCCGCGTGCGCCCAGGAGGCGGCGGGCGATCACCTCGTCGCTGTCGGTGCCGCGGCCGCGCAGCCGCGACTCGAGCTCCTCGACCGACGGCGGCAAAACGAACACGCCGATGGCCTCCTGAAACACGCGCCGCACCTGCTGCGCCCCCTGCCAGTCGATTTCGAGCAGGATGTCGCGTCCGGAGGAGATCTGCTCTTTTAGCCAGACCTTCGAGGTGCCGTAATAGTTTCCGTGCACCTCCGCCCATTCCAGGAATTCGCCGCGATCGCGCAACGTGCGGAAGGTCGGGACGTCGACGAAGTGGTATTCGCGACCGTTCTGCTCGCCCGACCGCGGCGTCCGGGTCGTATAGGACACCGAAAGCTGGATTTGCGGATCGCGCTCGAGCAATCCCTTCACCAGGGTAGTCTTACCGGCTCCCGAGGGCGCGGTGACGATGATCAGAGTACCGGGCATGGATTTGATTCGACAGGCAGATCGTCCATTGTGCCAGCGAGCCCCGCCGTGCCGCAAACGGTGCGGGGCGCAAAGGCGCGCGGATTATGGTTAGAATGCATATTTCGCCCCGATGGATACGCGAATGTCGTTGCCAGACGCCGACCGGGAAAGCCTGCTCGCACTCGCCGAGAGCGGCGCCCTGTCGCGTGCCCAGCTCGACGCCGCAGCGCGGCTCCTACCCCTCGCGCCATCCGGCGAGAGCTGGCTGCGTGCCGCAGACCGCACGCTCGCGGTGGCCGGCGCCCTGCTCCTCGCGGCGGGACTGATCTTCTTCTTCGCGTACAACTGGGACACGCTGCATCGCTTCGCCAAGCTGGGGCTCGCAGGCACGGCGCTCTTCGCCTGCGTTGCGGTCGCCTTCGTGACGGCGCCTTTCGGTACTGCGTGGCGCGCCGCGCTGCTTGCCGCCTCGATCGCCACCGGCGCGCTGCTCGCGCTGATCGGCCAGATCTACCAGACGGGCGCCGATGTCTGGGAACTCTTCGCGGCATGGGCGGCGCTGATGATGCCTTTCGCGCTGCTCGCGCGCTCCTCGGCCTGCTGGGTGCTGTGGCTGACGATCGCGAACGCGGCGCTGCTGCGTGGGCTGTCGCAGTCGGCATGGCTTCACTTCTTCGGCGCGCTCGACCGGCCGGGCGCGCTGTTCGCCATTGCCGCGCTGAACGCGCTGGTGCTGATCGCCTTCGAAGTCGCCGGCGCGGCGCTCCTCGCACATCCGCATCGCCACGTCATGCGCTTGGCGGGCGTTGGCGTACTGGCGCCGCTCGCGATCGGCGCGTGCCTGGGCTGGTGGGAACGCGACTTCGTGCCGCTCATCCTGGCCTTCTTGGCGACCGCCGCCCTGTCGCTGCGCTGCTACCTCGGGGTCCGGCGCGACGTGCCACTGCTCGCGGCAACGGCGTTCAGCGGGATCGCCGTGGCGAGCGCGGCATTGACGCGGCTCCTCGAACACGGGTCGGACTTCCTGTCGATCAACCTGATCGCCGGCTTCGTCATCGCCAGCACGGCCTTCGCCGGCGTGTGGCTGAAGCGCCTGTACCAAGAGGGCAAGGCCGCATGAGCGCGATACCGAGTGCCCGTCTGCTCGACGCCCTGCAGGCCGAGGGGATTCTCGACGACGCCGCATGCGAGGCAATCGCCGGCGACGCTCCGATGCCCTGGTGGCTCGCCGTGGTCCAGGGCTTCGCGGCCTGGGTTGCGTCGCTGATCATCCTTTCGTCCTTCTTCGGTCCGCTGTTGATGGCCGGCAATGGTCCGGTCACGCGCGCGGTCGGCGGCGTCGTGTTGCTCGCCGCGGCCTTTCTGCTGTTCCGGCGCCGTCGCACCTTCACGGACCAGATGGCGCTCGCCTTCTCGTTCGCCGGCCAAGCGCTGCTCGTGTCGTCGGTCGCGGACCGCTTCCTCTACATGGTGCAGGGCACCGACACCCTCGCGCGGACGGCGCTCGTAGTCGCCGCGGCGATGGCGGCGATTCCTTCGACAACGCTGCATCGCACCGCCTGCGTGCTGACGGTGCTCGCCAGCATCGGCTATCTGATCGGGCCGGGCGACGGACTCGCCGTGTTCGGGCTTGCGCTCGCGGTGGTCGCGCTCGCGCTGTGGCTGTCGCGCGCTCGCTGGGCGCCCCATCCGCAGGCGCCGCTATTCAAGGCCGCGGGCCACGCGACCACGCTCGCAGCGCTGTGCGTGGCGGTCTATGGCAGCGATACGTCCGGAACGCCCTTGCTTGGCGAACTGCTCCGCGACCGCCATCTGAGCTTCGTGCTGCCGATCTACCGCGTCGGCGCGGCAGCCCTGTTCACGGGCACGGTTTTCTGGCTGAGTCGCGACGCAGGCCGCTTGCGAGTGCCGCTGGCAGTCGCGGGACTACTCTTCGCCGTCGTCGCACACCCCGCCCCCGGCCTGCTGGTGAGCGCTGCGGTACTGCTCGCTGCCTTCCACGCCAGCCACCGCGGCTGGACGGTGATGGCGCTTGCGTTTGCGGCCCTCTACCTCGGCGAGTATCACTACAGCCTGCACAGCACGCTGCTGATCAAATCAGCTGTCATCGCCGCGAGCGGCGTCGTCCTGCTCGCCGCGCGCGCCGCACTGCTTGCCCTGAGCCGGAGCCCCCGATGAGCCGCATCGCCTTGCGTGTCGCCCTGCTCGCTTCGCTGCTGCTGGTTGCCGCGGCGGCGTTCGTCGCCGTGACCGGCAACGAACGGATCCTCCGCGAAGGCCGTATCGTCCTCCTTCACCTCGCGCCGGTCGATCCCCGCTCGCTGATGCAGGGGGACTACATGGCGCTGCGCTACGCGATCGAGAGCGAGCTTCCGGCCCAGGATTCGGCGCACGGCTACGCCCATGTCGGGCTGGATGCGCAGGGCCGCGCGACCTTTGTCGCGGTCGCCGATGAGCTGCCCGCGGATCCTGCCCTCGTTGGGATGAAGCTGCGCTGGCGCGAGCACCGCTTGAGCGTTGGGCCGAACGGCTTCTTCTTCCAGGAAGGACGCGCCGCCGATTTCGCCGCGGCGAAATGGGGCGAATTCCGCGTCGACGAGCAGGGTAAGGCGCTGCTGACGCACCTGCGGGCCGAGGATCTGAGCAGGCTGGGCGAAAACCGGCGCTGAAGCCCCCTGTCGCAAATCGAGCAGGGACGGGCGGCAGGCGCTCCCCTACAATAGCGCCCAATATGTCCATTCGATCCTTCAGCGCCCTCCTGGTGGCGAGCCTCGCCTTTTCCGCAAGTGCCGCGGAGGCGCCCCTGCCCGCGCTCGGCGCGCAGCTCACCGGACTCACGGTCTCGGGCATCTCGTCGGGCGGCTACATGGCGGTGCAGTTCGAAGTCGCCTACTCCAGTCTCGTGACCGGCGCCGGCGTGCTGGCCGGAGGGCCTTACGAATGCGCCGAAGGCAGCCTGTGGCGCGCCTTGCGCAACTGCAGCGCACCCGGCGCCGGCAGCGCGGCCCCCGATGCCGCGCAGACCCTGTCCCACGTCGAATGGCAAGCCCAGGCCGGGCGCATCGATCCGCCCGCCGGGCTGCGCGACGACCGCGTGTGGGTGCTCGGCGGCACCGAGGACCACACCGTCGAACATCCCGTCGTCGATGCGCTGCTTGCCTTCTATCGCCAGCAGTTGCCGGAATCCGCGATCCGCTCGGTGACGCTACCGCAGGCGGGACACGCGATGATCTCGATCGCGGACCCCAAGCCCAACGCCTGCTCGACCTCGGAGCCGCCGTACATCAACCGCTGCGGCGACTTCGATGCCGCCGGCCAGCTCCTCGCCCACCTGATCGGCCCGCTCGCGCCGCGCAGCAGCACCTTGCACGGTGAAGTCATCGTCTTCGACCAGCGCCCCTACACCGGCGCCCCGCCCTTCGAACTCAGTCTCGCCGATCGCGGCTACGCCTATATCCCCGCCCAGTGCCATGCCGGCGGCTGCAAGGTGCACGTCGCCTTCCATGGCTGCCGGCAATCGGAGTCTCAGGTCGGCATGCGCTTCGTCAAGGGCGCCGGCTACAACGAATGGGCCGACGCCAACCGCTTGATCGTGCTCTACCCGCAGACAACCCCGCGCAGCGGCTGGGCCTGGGGGTCGTGGCGCTGGGTGTACAACCCGAAAGGGTGCTGGGATTGGTGGGGCTACACGGACGACGCGTACGCGACGCGCGATGGCGGTCAGATCCGAGCCGTGCGCGCGATGCTCGACCGGCTCGCCCAGCCGCCCGCCGCGACGCCGGTTCGATGATCGCGATGGATCCCCACGCTCTCCTGGGCCTGCAGGCCGGCGCAACCGCGCACGAGATCAAGAAGGCCTTCCGTCGCCTCGCGATGCGCTGGCACCCCGACCGCAATCCGGACCCCCACGCGGTCGAGCACTTCAAACAATTGCGCGCGGCCTATGAAACGCTGATCGACGCCGTCCTGCACCCGCTGCAGGATGAGGCCCCGACCGCAGCGGAGACGCCCTCGGAGACTGCCGAGGGAGCCAATGACGCCCGGACCGACGAGAGCGATGGGAGCGACGAGCGCACAGATGTCCCCACGGGAGCCGACCGGTACGAAGACCTGGAGCTCAGCTTCGAGGACGCCTGTTGCGGTGGCACCGTCGAGGTCACGGTCGAGGACGTGGAGACCTGCGAGGCCTGCGAAGGAAGCGGCCGCGAGACGCTGCGCCACACGCGCCTGTGCACGCACTGCCACGGTTCAGGCCGGCTGCGCGGCAAGCGCGGGCTCACGCCCTGCACGCACTGCAGCGGACGCGGCTACGTGACGACGCAAGCCTGCGGCGCCTGCGGCGGAAGCGGGCAGCGCCACCCCGCACGCCGGCTCGCCGTCCGGATCCCCGCGGGCGCGCTCGACGGCGACGAGATTCGCATTGCCCGCGCCGGCCATCCGCCGCCTGACGACGAGCCGAACGGCATCCCCGGCGACCTCGTCGTGCATGTCCACCTGGCAGAGCACGCCCTTTACCGGCTCGAGGGGCGCAACCTGCGGATGACGAGACCAGTCAGCGCGCTGCGCCTGCTGATCGGCGGCGAAATCGCCGTCCCGCTGCCCGGGGGCGAGCGTCAGGTCACGCTGCAGCCGGGCACGGCCGAAGCCCGCACCTTGCGCATCGCGGGCGCCGGATTTCCTGGACGCATGGGACGGCCCGACGGCGACCTTTTCATCGAGTTCGTTCCGGTCATGCCGCGCGACATCGACGACGAACTGCGCCCGCTGCTAGAGCAACTTGATACACTTCTCGTGCGCGGCCATTCCCGTTATCTGCCCGATGTGGCAGTGTGGGAAGACCGCTGGCTCGGCACTCCCCCGCCCGAAGCCTGACATTTCCCCAGCCGGACAGGACGGCACCCGTCGTGCCTGCCGCCCTGCCGTGACACACGCACAACAATGATTCTAAACATCGACCTGGTTTCCGATTTCGTCTGCCCTTGGTGCTTGCTCGGCAAGGCACGGCTCGCCCGTGCCATCGAACAGGTGCGCGCGACCCATCCCGAACTCGAGCTGACCATCAACTGGCTGCCCTACTTCCTGAATCCGGACCTGCCGGCTGCCGGTGCAGCATTCCGGCCGTGGCTCGATGCCAAGTTCGGCAGTGTCGGTGCCGTCGACGAGATGCACGCGCGTTTGAGCGAAGCCGGTGCGGCCGAAGGCGTGAACTTCGACTTCGAGCGCATCGCGCGGCTGCCGAATACGCTCAATGCCCACCGCCTGACCTATCGGGCACAGTCGCAAGGCCAGACGCAGGTCCACGTAAACCAGCTCGCGCAAGCGCTGTTCGCGGCCCACTTCCAGGAAGGACGCGACATTGGCGACATCGCAACGCTGGCCGACATTGCCGTCGACTGCGGAGAGGACCGAACCGAGATCGAGAGTTACCTCGCGGGCAACGAGGATGCCGCCACCGTCAGGCGCCTCGCAGCCGGCATGCGCAAGCAGGGAATCGAGGGCGTGCCTTTCTTCATCATGAACCGTTGCATCGGCGTGTCCGGTGCGCAACAACCGGCGGCGCTCGGCGCCGCGATCCTGCAGTCGCTGCGTCCCCACTGAACTCGGTCGGCGAACGCATCGCATGAAGCTCCGCACGCAAATTCTCTCGGGCTACGCGCTGCTCGCGTTGTTGGTGAGCGTCGTCAGCATCGCAGGCTATGTGGGGCTGAAAGCGGTTTCCGGTCGCTTCAACGTCGCGATCAACGAGGCGCAGCCCG
Source organism: Aromatoleum sp. (assembly GCF_035254505.1). Taxonomy (GTDB): domain Bacteria; phylum Pseudomonadota; class Gammaproteobacteria; order Burkholderiales; family Rhodocyclaceae; genus Aromatoleum. The sequence continues at coordinate 124,181 of NZ_DATFAO010000044.1, forward strand.
TCCTGACCGCGCTGCATGACATTCGTCTGCAGGCGACGCACCTTGCCTTTACGCTGGCCGCCCGTACCGCCGACTCGCAGGAAAACACGCAGCCCGGACACGAGGCGAACGAAGAGAAGATCGCGCAGGACAGTGCTGCGCACGCTGAGGTGCCGGACGATCTCGATACCGCCAAGGGGGTGCGTAGCCGCCTGACCGCGGCGGTCTCCGCGTATCACAGTCTCGTCGAACACTATTTTCCCGACGAACTGCCGAAGGCCGATGAGATCGCCCGCCGGACCGAACACTTCCTTGCTGCGAACGACGCGCTCGACGTACGCGGTCAGCGCGACGCTTTCGAAGCGGGCATCGCGCGCGTCGCGGCATCGCTGGACGCGCTCCGAGACGTCGTGGACGAGGCTGCCGAGGAAGAGGAAGGCGAGTTCGCGGCGCAGCGGGACAGCATCGACACCGACCTCAGGCGTCATCTGTTGGCGATTCTCGGCACCTGCGTGCTGTCGCTGATCGCCGCGATCGCGGGGGGCGCGGTACTGGCGACGCACATCTCGCGGCCCATCCATGCGTTGCAGGAGGCGGCCGACCAGTTGGGCCGCGGTCACCTCGACACCCACGTCGACGTCACGACGGACAACGAACTCGGCACCCTGCAGTGCCGCTTCAACGCGATGGCCGAGGATCTCGCCCATTCCCTCGTCTCGCGCGACTATGTCGAAGCGATCATCGAATCGATGGCCGAAGGCGTGGTCGTGGTCGACGCGGAAGGGCGGATCGAGCGTAGCAACTCCGCAATGAAACGGCTCTACGACGAAGCCGCGCAGGGTCCGATGCTCGGCCGCCCGCTGCACGAAGTCTTCGTCGTCGATGACCAGGAAGAGCTCGGCAGCGACCCGGCGAGCCACCGCGGCTTCGAATGCCGGCTGCGCGGGGCGCAGGAACCGCCCACCATCGTGTCGGTTTCCGTCTCGCCGATCGCGCTCGGGACCGACAGCCGGGGGCGCGTGCTGGTCGTGCAGGACATCACCGAGCGCAAGCGCAACGAAGAACGCCTGAGCTATCTCGCGAGCTACGACGTGCTCACTGGCCTGCCGAACCGGCGCATGTTCCTCGATCACCTGCGCACGACGCTCGCCCGCTTGCCGTGGAACGGCCAGCACGTGGGCATCATGTTCTGCGACCTGGACCGCTTCAAGTTCGTCAACGATTCGCTCGGCCACAGCGTCGGCGACCTGCTGCTGCAACGCATCACCGAGCGCATCCGCGAGGTGCTGCGCCCGGGCGACGTCGTCGGACGTTGGGCCGGCGACGAATTCGTCGTGATGCTCGACGAGATCGCGCAGCCCGGCGACATCGACGGGGTCGCGGAAAAGCTCGTCGAACGGCTGCGCCAGCCGGTGCAGATCGGCCCGCACGAACTGCACGTCACGGTCTCGGTCGGTACCGCCTGTGCTCCGACCGACAGCCTCGACGCCGAAGAGCTCGTCAAGAGCGCCGACCTCGCGATGTACACGGCCAAGGCGGCCGGCAAGAACAACTTCATCCATTACGCGCCCGAGATGCGCACGCGCACCGAAATGCGCCTGATGCTGGAGCATGCGCTGCGCAGCGCACTCGACGCGGACGACCAGCTGCAGGCGTATTACCAGGCGCAGCAGACCTTCGACGGCACGGTGATCGGTTTCGAAGCCCTCGTGCGCTGGCAGCACCCGCAGATGGGCCTGATTTCGCCCGCGCAGTTCCTGCCGGCGGCCGAGGAAGCCGGCCTGATGGCCGCGCTCGACGAAAGCGTATTGCGCATGGCGTGTAAGGAGTTGCACGGCTGGCACGAGGCCGGCTGGCGGGACCTGCGCGTCGCGGTCAACCTCTCGAACCAGTCCTTCCGGCGCAGCGATCTCGTCGAGGTCGTCGCACGCACCATCGATGCGGCGGGCGTTCCGCGCAGCGCGGTGGAGCTCGAACTCACCGAAGACATCGTGATGGAGAACGTCGGCTCGGCGGTCGAGACGATGGAGCGGCTGTGTGCGCTCGGGGTGCATCTGTCGATCGACGACTTCGGCACCGGCTATTCGTCGCTCGGCCAGCTCAAGCGCTGTCCGATCCGGCTGCTGAAGATCGACCGCTCCTTCGTAATGGACGTGACGCACGACGAAAGCGACCGCGCGATCACCAACGCGATCATCGCGCTCGCCCACAAGCTGGGCATCAAGGTGCTCGCCGAAGGGGTCGAGACGCAGGAGCAGCTCGATGTGCTGCGCGTGTGGGGATGCGACGCGATGCAGGGCTACCTGCTGAGCAAGCCTCTGCCGGCCGAGGCCGCGCGCGCGTGGCTCGCGGCGCGGCAGGCCTGAGCTTACAGGATCGGCGAGCCTTCCTTCTCGCCGCGCTCATAGACGACGTTGGCGCGGCCGACCAGCAGCGGGTCGAGCGCCCGCGCGCGGTCGATGTCCTTGTTCGTATAGGGCAGCTTGTGCAGGATGTAGCGCATCGCGTTGAGGCGCGCGCGCTTCTTGCAGTCGGACTTCACGACCGTCCATGGCGCATCGGCGGTGTCGGTGTAGAAGAACATCGCCTCCTTGGCCTTCGTGTAGTCGTCCCATTTGTCGAGGGACGCGAGGTCGATCGGCGACAGCTTCCACTGCTTGAGCGGATGCTTCTCGCGCTCCTTGAAGCGGCGGCGCTGCTCTTCGCGGCTCACCGAGAACCAGAACTTGATGAGATGAATGCCGCTGCGCACGAGGTTACGCTCGAATTCGGGCACTTGGCGCATGAACTCGGCGTACTCGTCGGGCGAGCAGAAACCCATCACGCGCTCGACACCGGCACGGTTGTACCAGGAGCGGTCGAACATCACGATCTCGCCGCGCGTCGGCAGATGCTGGATGTAGCGCTGGAAGTACCACTGCCCGCGCTCGACGTCCGACGGCTTTTCCAGCGCGACGACGCGCGCACCGCGGGGATTCAGGTGCTCCATGAAGCGCTTGATGGTGCCGCCCTTGCCCGCCGCGTCGCGCCCCTCGAAGAGGACCACGACGCGCTGGCCGGTCTCCTTGACCCAGGCCTGCAGCTTCAGCAACTCGACCTGCAGCTGATACTTCTGCTTCTCGTAGTTCTTGCGCAGCATCAGGTTGCGGTAGGGATAACCGCCCAGACGCCAGCCGTCGGCGAGTTCGTCGTCGGGCGCGACCGGCAGGCGATCGGCCACCCGCTCGCCCTGCTGCAGCGCCTTCCGCAGCACGGCGGCGTCATCGGGCGACGCGCCGGCGAGGATCGATTCGAGCGTGCGCGCGACGGTTCCGATGTCGCCCGCCGCTGCAGCGTCCTTCATGATATCGGCGACGGCCATCGCTTGGGCGGTCTGCGCCGCATCGACGGCCTTGCCCACTTCGAATCCTTCAATCGCCTGCTCAGTGAGCTGGGGCGCGACGTCGCCCTGCGCGACCTTGCGGGCCTGCCCGTTCGCAGCCCTGGGCTTGCGCGCGCGGGGTGTGGCAGCATCCGCGGCCGACGCTATGGTTTCTGGACTGGAATCGTTGCGTTCGGTCGTCATTGGTCTCCTCCTCGCGAGCGACGCTATTGTTGTCTTGCTGGGCGAACCGGTCCGGATCAGTGAACCTGACTCGCCGGATGCACCGGCAGGACGGGCGGCGGCAGCGCCGGCGTGCCGTCCGGGTTCACGCTGTGGCAGCGGTAGCAGTTGCGATGCGTGATGAAAGCGACCCGATCATGGCACTTCCCGCAGAATTTGCCGCGAAAAATGTCCTCCATCTTGATCTGCGTGCTACCCGCCTTCGGCTCGAACGGATCCGGGTGACAGTTCGTGCAATCGAGCCATTCGGTGTGCGCCTTGTGCGGAAAGCGCACGTTGGGCATCTGCTTGGTGTTGCGCAGGATGATGTCGAGGTCGAGCGGCGGTTCGCGGTCTTTGCCGTCGAGCCGCTGGCGCGGCTTGATCAGGCCCTGGCGCAGCGCAGTCATCCAGTCGATCTTGCCGTCGCGGTCGCGCGGCAGTCCGTCGAGTGCTTCGCCCGCGCGCTGCAGGCGATCGAAGGCCGGACTGGTCGGGTCGTAGAACTCGTCGCTGGGGTTGTTGCGCTCGACGACGCGAGGGGGGGGATTCACGCGCACGGGCTCCGGCGCCGGCGCATCCGCGGGAATCTCCACGGCTTTCAGCGCCGCTTGGCTATCGGCGGCGGGCAAGCAGACGGCCGCCACGAGGGATGCCACAAAAAGCGGAAGCAACAGCGGTCTTGCGATCATCGATATACGCGTCGGAACGGACTGGAGGAACTGGAGCGGGAACGGAGATAGCGAGAGAGCAATGGCCATGCCCGAATCCGGGGAATTCTGCCCCGTTCGAGGCGACAAGGCCATAGAAAAACGTCGAAAAACATCAATTCCGTCCGCGCCGGGATCCCACTGTCACGGCGGTCTATACTGGGCGACTGAACATTTGCCCACGCCAAAGGGAGCCTGCGATGAATTCCGCCCGTCTGCCACGTCTTGCCGCTGCCTGTGCCGTGGGAGCGTGCTGCCTTGCCGCGGGCGTGGCGCTCGCCGAGCCGGTGGGTGAAGTATCGACGGTATGGAAGCTGATCGGTCCCAATCACAAGGTGGTCGTCGAGGCCTACGACGATCCGCGCGTCGATGGGATCAGCTGCTACGTGTCGCGCGCCAAGACCGGCGGCATCAAGGGCGCGGTGGGCATTGCGGAAGACCTCGCCGAGGCCTCGATCGCCTGTCGCCAGGTCGGGCCGATCCATGTGCGCGAAGCGCTGCCGCAGCAGGAGGAGGTCTTCTCGGAACGGCTGTCGGTGCTCTTCAAGCGGCTGCAGGTCGTGCGCATGGTCGACGCGAAGCGCAATGTGCTGGTGTATCTGACCTACTCGGACAAGCTGATCGAAGGTAGCCCGAAGAACAGCGTCACCGCCGTCGCGGTGGATCGCGGAACACCGATTCCCCTGCGCCGTTGACGTAAAAAGGGCCGCGATCGCTCGCGGCCCTTCCGCTGAACGGACGGCGCGGACCCCGCCGCGCTGTCCGTTGTCGCTTACTTGCCGACTTACTTGCCCACCTTCACCGCGCTGGCGAAGATGATCTGGTCGAACTTGCGGTTCAGCGAGGAGCTGGTGAAGTTGGTCATCACCATGCCGTCGCTCCAGCTCACGGTGTCGCCCACCTTGGCGTCGGTGATCGGCGCAGCCACCCAGACGGTCCCACCGTCCTTGGCGACTTCCAGGTAGGTGTAGCCGCCGCCGGTCGTGACGCTCTTCACCTGGCCGGAGCTGACGTTTTGCGCGGCCGCCGGGGCGGGTTCGCCACCGGCTTGCGGCATCGGGGGATGCGCGCCCATGCCCGCACCGCCCATCGCCTGGCCGCCCATCGGGGAGCCGTGCGGCGCGACACCGGTCGGGGTGGCGCCGGCCGGGCCCCAGGCGTTCACGAACAGGATGCGATCGAAGGTGCGGTTGAGCGACTTCGATGCGAAGTTGGTCATCGTGGCGGAATCGCCCCACTGGACCACGTCGCCCACCTTGACGTCGATCTGGCCGCCGGCGATCCACACCTTGTCGCCACCGGTCGTTTCCACTTCGGCATAGGTGTAGCCGCCGCCCTGCAACAGTTGCAGGACCTTGCCGGAATTCGGCGTGGCAGCGGACACGGCAGCCGGACCCGCTGCGGCGGGCGCCGCGGCCTGGGGTGCAGCAGCGGGCGCAGCGGCCTCTTCTTTCTTGGAACAGGCGGACAGGCCGACCGATGCGGCCACAGCGACCAACAACCAACGATTCACAGGAATTCTCCGCAAAAAGGGTGGGCCGAATGGCCCCAACCGAAGCCGTGAACTTTATCACAGGCCAAAACATTCCAACCGCGTATCGCGCGCGGCGCTGACGCAGGTCAACCCGGCAGCAGGCAGGGGAATTACCCGAATCGCGCACACGGTGGTGCTGGAGCAAGCCACAAGCTGCGATAATGTGTGTTGCGAAAATTTACGCCGATCTGTGCATCGGCATTTCGCAACGCGGTCTGCGTACCGCACAGGCAATCGAGCGGGGCCGCGAGGCTCCTCATTAAACTCCGGCGGCTTCCGCACCGGGGTGGCTGAAACCGAATCGGGAGATGTATTCATGTCCGACATGCGTCGCGCCATGCGAAGGCGCGTGCTTGCCTCCCTTGGAGGCCTGGCTGCGGCCACGCTCGCGCCGCCGGCCGTCTGCGCCACCGCCCGCCCCGGTAGTCCCGACGATCCCTTTGAAGCGATCGATCTGGCGACACCTCCGCCCCCCGCGCTGCGGCGTGCCCTCGACCCGCTGCGTGGCCGCGCGGTGCTGGTGAACTTCTGGGCGACCTGGTGCGAGCCCTGCCGCACCGAAATGCCGGCGCTCGTCAGCCTCGACGAGGCGGAGCCGGAAATCGCGCTCATCACCGTGGCGGTCGCCGACCGCATGGACGAGGTACGCCGCTTCTTCGCCGATCACCTCGTCGACCCGGTCGTCGTCGCCGACCCCGAACAGGTGATCTCCCGCGCCTGGAACGTCAGCTACCTGCCGACGACGCTGCTGCTCGACGCTGCGCACCAGCCGCGGCTGCGTGTGCGCGGCGAGATCGACTGGCACACCGACGCCGTACGCGCCCGCATCCGCGCCTTCACCGGCAAATCGCCGACTCACGCCTGACCCGCTTCTTTCCGGAACATCGAACATGAATCGCAGAAACTTCCTCAAGACCTCCACCCTTGCCGCCAGCCTTGCCTTGCCTGCCTGGGCCCGTGCGGCGGCTCCGCAGTCGTCGCTGCCCGAATTCGCGCCGACGGCGGCAAACGGCTGGCGCAGCTTCGAGCTGACGAGCCGCATCGAGGCCCCCGTCTCCGACGCGCCGACCCAGGTGTGGGTGCCGCTGCCGAGCGTCAACGAGGCGGACTGGAGCCGTGTCGTCGGCAACAGCTGGCAGGGCAACGCAAAGCAGGTCGAAATCGTCACCGATCCGAAGTACGGCGCCTCGATGCTGCACGCGCAGTGGGCAGCGGGCACCGAGGCGCCGGTGATCGAGGTGCTCAGCCGTGTCGTGACGCGCGACCGGGGCCTGGACCTCGCGAACCCGGGCCGCGCTCCGGTGCTGTCGACCGCCGACCGCGCACTGTACACGCACGCGACGAAGCTGCTGCCGACCGACGGCATCGTGCTCGACACAGCCCTCAAGATCACCCGAGGCGCAACGACCGATGTCGAGAAGGCGCGCGCCATCTACGACTGGATCGTCGACAACACCTTCCGCAACCCGAAGACGCGCGGCTGCGGGCTCGGCGACATCCGCACGATGCTCGAGACGGGCGACCTGTCGGGCAAGTGCGCCGATCTCAACGCGCTGTACGTCGGCCTCGCCCGTTCGCTCGGAATTCCCGCGCGTGACGTGTACGGCATTCGCGTGGCCGATTCGCGCTACGGCTACAAGAGCCTGGGCAAGAGCGGCGACGTGTCGAAGGCGCAGCACTGCCGTGCCGAAGTCTGGCTGTCGCAGCACGGCTGGGTGCCGATCGATCCGGCCGACGTGCGCAAGGTGGCGCTCGAAGAGCCGCCCGGCCAGCTGCCGATGTTCGACCCGAAGGTCGCAAACGCACGCAAGACGCTATTCGGCGCGTGGGAGATGAACTGGCTGGCCTACAACTTCGGCCATGACCTCGTACTGCCGGGCAGCGAAGGGCCGGAAGCGCCCTATCTGATGTACCCGCAAGGCGAGAACGACGAAGGGCGCTTCGACAGCCTCGACCCGGCGAGCTTCCGCTACACGCTGACCTCGAAGGAAACGACCACTTCGTAAACCTGCTGTGGGCGATTTGCCCCGAAGCGCGGCGCGCGGTTGCTATGATTCGGCTCATGAAACCGAATCTACCCTCGCGCTGCGAGCAGCTCCCGATCCGCGGGCTGCGCTACAACGTCCGCCACTGGGGCGCGCCCGACGCGCCGGTGGTGTTCTTCCTGCACGGCTGGATGGATGCCTCGGCGACCTTCCAGTTCGTCGTCGATGCGCTTGCGCAGGACTGGCACGTTATCGCACCGGACTGGCGCGGCTACGGCGACAGCGAATGGCTGGGGCGCGCGTACTGGTTTCCGGACTATTACGGCGATCTCGACGCGCTGCTCGCGCACTATTCGCCCGACCGGCCGGCGCGCATCGTCGGCCACAGTATGGGGGCCGCGATCTCGTCGATCTACGCCGGCGCGCGTCCCGAGCGCGTTTCGCAGCTCGTGATGATGGACTTCCTCGGCCTGACGACCACCCAGCCGGACGAAGCGCCCAGTCACATCACGCACTGGCTCGAAGAATTGCGCAGCGAGCAACCCGTACGCGCCTATCCCGATCACGACGCCTTCGCGCGCCGCCTCGGGCAGGTCAATCCCCGTCTCACCGAGGCGCGCGCCGCCTTCCTCGCCCGCAACGTTTCGCGGCAGCTGCCCGAGGGCAAGGTGTCGATGGCTGCCGATCCGTGGCACAGGGTCGCGTCACCTGTCCGCTACCAGTCCGAGGACGCGATGGCGTGCTGGCGCGCGATCCAGGCACCGGTGCTGATGATGCTCGCCGACCAGGGCTACGTCGTGAACCGCTTCAAGGACCAGCCCGACGAGATCGAGCGCCGGCTCGCGTGCTTCGCGACGATAGAGCGCGCGACGATCATGGACGCCGGCCACAACGTGCAGCACGACCAACCTGAACAGGTCGCCGCGGCGATCGAAGCCTTCCTGCGGCGCGACTGAGGCCGCGCCGCCCTCAACCCATCTCTCTCAGCGCATCTCCCCGCGCAGGCCGGCGACGGCCGCCTGCAGGCTTTCCGGCGTCGCGACGTCCGGCGCGACCGGCGCGCCGCCGACGAGCTCGACGCGACTGAAGAGGCCGCGGCGCAGCGGCCGGCTCATCGCCGGGCCGTCCTTGCGGCTGAAGCTGCTGCCCCAGAGCCCGCGCAACGCGACCGGCACGACGGGCACAGGCGTGCGTTCGACAATGCGTCGGATGCCGGGGCGGAAGGGCTGGATCTCGCCGTCGGCAGTGATCTTGCCTTCGGGGAAGAGGCCGACCAGCTCGCCGGCTTCGAGCGCGCGGGCGACTTCTTCAAAGGCGCGCTCCATCATCGCCGGGTCTTCCTTCGCGGACGCGATCGGGATCGCGCGCCCGGCGCGGAACACGAAGGACAGCAGCGGCCAGCGGAAGACCTGATGGTCCATCACGAAACGGATCGGCCGGCGCGACGCGGCGGTGATGATCAGCGCGTCAACGAAGCTCACGTGGTTGGCGACGATCAGGGCGGGGCCTTCCTCGGGCACGTGCTCGATGCCTTCGACGCGCAGGCGGTACACGGTGTGCACCAGCATCCACACGATGAAGCGCAGCAGGAATTCCGGCACCAGCGTGTAGATGTAGAGTGCGACGGCGGCGTTGAGCACCGCGGTGATCAGGATCAGCTGCGGAATCGTCACGCCGGCCGCGAGCAGTCCCGCGCCAAGGCCGGCCGCGACGACCATGAAGAGTGCGTTGATGATGTTGTTGCCGGCGATGATGCGCGAGCGGTGCGCCGGGTTCGAGCGCGATTGGACGAGCGCGTAGAGCGGGACGATGAAGAATCCGCCAAAGACCCCGATCATCACGAGATCGAAGAGCGCGCGCCAGGTTGCGGGAGTCGCCAGCACCGCGGCGAGCAGCAGCGGGTCACCGACGTGCGCGGCCGCGGGGCTCGCGAGCCACAGGTCGAACGCGAAGAGCGACAGGCCGATCGAGCCGAAGGGCACGAGCCCGATCTCGACGTTCTTGCCCGAGAGTTTTTCGCACAAGAGCGAACCGACACCGATGCCGACCGAGAACAGCGCGAGCAGCATCGTCACCGAATGCTCGTCGCCGCCCAGCACGTCTTTCGCGTAGCCGGGGAACTGCGACAGGAAGAGCGCGCCGTAGAACCAGAACCACGAGATGCCAAGGATGGACAGGAAGACCGTCCGGTTGCCGCGCGTAAAACCGATGTTGCGCCAGGTCTCGGTGAGCGGGTTCCAGTTGATCTTCAGGCCGGGATCGGCCGCCGGCGCTGGCGGGATCTGACGGCTCGTGACGTAGCCGAGCACTGCGACCGCGATCACCGCGGCCGACAGCCAGACGCTGCCGCCGGGCAGTGCGATCGTTACGCCGCCGGTGATCGTTCCGATCAGGATCGCGATGAAGGTGCCGGCCTCGACCAGCGCGTTGCCGCCGACGAGCTCTTCCTCGCGCAGATACACGGGCAACACCGCGTACTTCACGGGCCCGAAAATCGTCGAATGCACGCCCATCAGGAAGAGCGCACTGAACAGCAGCGCCAGCGAGTCGAGCGCGAAGGCGACCGCGGCGAGCACCATGATGCCGATCTCGAAGAGCTTCACGAATCGGATCAGGCGCGTCTTCTCGAACTTGTCGGCCAGCTGCCCGGAGGTGGCCGAGAACAGGAAGAAAGGCAGGATGAAGACGCCCGCGGCGAGGTTCACGAGCACCCCCGGCGCGAGCGTCGTGTAACGCGCGGCCTGGAAGGTGATCAGCACGACGAGCGCGTTCTTGTACAGGTTGTCGTTGAAGGCGCCGAAGAACTGGGTCAGGAAGAAGGGCAGGAAGCGCCGCTCGCCCATCAGCTTGAATTGGGAGCTCATGTCGGGGTCCGGTCGGAAATTGGTCGGGAGTGTAGTGCGGACAAGGCCGATGTGGAGCGGATCACGCCGCCTCCGCCCATTGCTTGAGCGTCACGTAGTCGATCTTGCCGGTGCCGAGGAGCGGCAACGCCTCGACCGGCACGATCTTGCGGGGCACCGCGAGCTCGGGCACGCCCATTTCGCGCGCCGAGGCGAGCAAGCGCTCGCGGGATAGCGCCCGGTCGCTCGTGAAGAGCACCAAGGCCTCGCCCTTCGCGGGGTCGGCCTGGGTCGACACCGCATGCTGTGCAGCTGGAACGCTTGCCGCGGCGAGCTTCTCGACCGCCTCCAGGCTCACCATCTCGCCCGCGATCTTCGCGAAGCGTTTGACACGCCCGACGATGCGCACGAAGCCGTCCTCGTCGACCGTGACGACGTCACCCGTCTCGTACCAGCCCTCGCCGGCGTCGGACGACGGCGGTTGCAGCACGCCCGGGCGGTCGACCTTGAGGTAGCCGCTCATCAGGTTCGGCCCGGACACGTGCAGCATGCCGCCCTCATGGATGCCTGGCACCGCGACGAGACGCGCCTGCAGGCCGGGCAGGAACTGGCCGACGGTGCCGCTGCGGTAGGCCATCCGGGTATTGACCGCCATCACCGGCGCGGTCTCGGTCGCGCCATAGCCTTCGAAGATGCGGATGCCGAAGCGCTCGAACCACAGCTGGCGCACCGGCTCGGCGAGCTTTTCGGCGCCGGCGATGACGTAGCGCAGACGGTAGAAGTCGTAGGGATTGGCGAAGCGCGCGTAGTTCGCGAGGAAGGTGCCGGTGCCGAGCAGCACGCTGCAGCCGCGGTCGTAGGCGAGTTCGGGGATCACGCGGTAGTGCAGCGGGCTCGGATAGAGGAATACGTTGGCGCCGGAGAGCACCGGCAGCAGCCCGCCGGCGGTCAGGCCGAAGGAGTGGAAGAGCGGCAGCGCGTTGAGGATCTTGTCGTCGACGGAGAAATCGACGACCGCGCGGATCTGCGCGATGTTGGCGAGGAGCGCCCGGTGCGACAGCACGACGCCCTTCGGCTTGCCTTCGGAGCCGGAGGTGAAGAGCACGACCGCCGTGTCTTCGGGTGAGCCGATCGAGGTCGCGGCGCGCGGGAAGCGGATCGCCCACAGCATCAGCCACAGCTTGTCGGCGAGGCCCATCTTTTCGCGCAAGTCTTCGAGATAGACGAAGCGCACATCGGTGAGCGCCGTGAGCTTGTCGCCGAGCTTCGCCTGTTCGACGAAGGCGCGCGACGTGAGGATCGTGCGGATCTGCGCCGCGGTGCACGCGGCCTGCATGCCATCGGGGCCCGCCGTGTAGTTCAGCATCGCGGGGATGCGGCGGAAGGCGGTGAGACCGAAGACCAAGCTGAGCGTCGGCGCGAGGTTCGGCAGCAGGATGCCGACGTGCTCGTTCGGTGCTGACTCCTTCGCGACGAGGCGGCCGAGCGCGAGCGCCATCTTGATCAGGTCGCCGTAGGAATACTCCTCCTGCTTCAGGTCCTCGACGAGACGGCGCGAGCGGCCGTGGATCGACGCGGCGTCGAGCAGGGCCTCGAACAGGGTCTGCTGCGGGCGGCTCGCGAAGATCATCTCCTGCATGACGCGGCGCATGGCCTCGCCCGCGCGGCGGCGACGTTCCCGCGCAGTCGGCGCGAAGGGCATGTCGATGCGCGTGACCGGGTGGATCGTCAACGACAACTGAGGGAAGAGCCGGCGCGGGAAGCGCCCGCCCATGCGCGAAAAATAGGTGCGTGCCGCGCCGTCGATCTTCACCGGCAGGATGGTCGCACCGGTGCGTGCGGCCACAAACGCCGGGCCGTCGTAGGTCTTCATCAGGCTGCCGGTCGTCGTGATGCGCCCCTCGGGGAAGATCACCACCGGACGGCCGGATTCAAGCAGGCGCACGACCTTCTTCATCGCCATCGGGCTCGTCGGATCGACCGCCAGGTAATCGACGAGCGACAGCAGCAGCCGGAACCAGGGGTTCTTCGCGACGCCGGTATGCACGACGAAGACCGGGTCGAGCGGCAGGAAGAGGCCCAGCAGCAGGCCGTCGAGGAAGGATTCGTGGTTCGCGATCACCAGCAGGCGGCCCGTTTCGGCGGGGGCATTACCTAGGATGCGGACGCGAAACAGCACGCGGGCGAGGCCTCGGAGCAGGATCTTGAGGAGCGGTCGGAGCATGGTCGGTCTCGTCGTTCGAAGGTCAGGAGTTGAAATCAGCGCGCAGGGGCATTCGGTGAGGACGCTTCAGGCCAGGACACATCCGGGCGCTTGAGGTCGCGGAAAGCCGCCATCAGCCACGAGCGCATGCCGATCACCAGCGTGTAGGGGCGGCGGTCGGTCGGTGCGAGTTTCTGATCGGCGATGTGCTGCTGCGCGAAATCCTGGCCGACGCGGGCGAGCCGTTCGCGGAAGGAATGCGCGAGCCCGCGGCCGATCTGGCCGTGCACCACCATCAGCATCTCGGATTCGCCGTCGAAGCCGCCGGCGAAGTAGTCGTCGATGACGTCGTTGCGAAAGTACTGCATGACCGGCCCGTGCGGACGCCAGCGAAAACCCTTCGCGACCTTCAGGTGGTAGCGGTTGCCGAGGCGTAGGTCGATCACGCCGAGGCGATCGAGGCGGGTCAGGTGCTTGACGACCTCGGCCTCGCCCATCTGGTAGGTCGCGACGATCTGCTCGGCCGTCCAGTGGCTCAGGCAGCAGATCGCGACGAGCAGCAGCTTGCGGTCGCCGACGACGGCCTTTTCCTGCGCGAGCGAGAGTTCGGCAAGCAGCGGCTCCTTCTCCGCGACGCTGCGCGCGAGGTCGGCGAAGTCGAGGTTCAGCGCGCGGCACACCGCGTCGATGCGCGACAGCGGCATGTCGCCGCTCGCCGAGAACATCCGCTTGACGCTCGATTCGGCCATGCCAAGGCGCTCCGCGAGCGCGGAGTAGGTCAGGCCGGCGGCTTTCAGCTCGGTTTTCAGCGCGGTGACGAGGTCGGCAGTGGTGCTCATGAGAGGTTTCCGTTCCGAATTGGCGCCAAGACTATCGGGAAGGCGTGCCCGGCGCGAGCCGTATGTCATTAAGTATCGTATTTCGATACTCGAAGCACAACCCATTCGAACTGCGCATGAAGGATTTGTACCTAGCATCGGATGCGCGAATGATCGGCTCACCTTCATCGCACAGGAGCCGCTCATGCAATCCCCCGTTCGCCGCGACACCCGAGCCTGGCGCATCCAGGTCTGGATCTCCTTCGGGCTCGCCGGCCTGCTGTGCGCAAGCGGCCTCGTGGCCCTGCCCGGGGCCGATCTCGACCGCGCCTTCATGGTGATGGGCTACGCCTTCTGCCTTACCAGCGCCTTCGCGCTCGCGAAATTCGTCCGCGATACCGAGGCCCGCACGGACGACTCGCCGCTCTGGCGCCTCGTCGTATGGGGCGGCTTCCTGCTGGCGATGGGCCTCACCGGCTGGGGCCTGTGGCGCATGGAGATCAACCCGACCTGGAAGGCCTACCTCGGCGTGAGCTGGCTGTACCTGATCTCGAGCGCCTTCACGCTCGCGAAGACGCTGCGCGACGCGTGGGAGTCCGACCGCGCCGAGCGCGAATGCGCTGCCCTCGATCCGGCCGCGGAATAGCACACCGGCTCAACCGCCACCCCGATCCCCTTCGTCCCGCGCTCGTCGAAGGCCCGCCATCGTCCCGGGCAAACCCGGGACGTATGGATGCCGCTCCCCGGATCGATCGCCGGGACACACCATCCACCCCCGCCGAATGCGGATCTTCACTGGAGTCCCACATGAATGCCATCCCCCGCCGCACTGCGCTCGCCCTGCTATGCGCCGCCCCCCTCGCTTTCGCCGCACGGGCCGCCCGCGCTCATGCCGGCCCCTCGGAGGCGAGCGCTGCCTCCGCCTTGTCGCTTGCGCTGCCGCTCGCTTCGATCGCCGCCGCGCCGGTGATGATCCTCTCGGCCGGCGCGGTGCTCACGGTCACCGCAATCGACGTCTCAGCACATGGCACCGTCTGGATCCTCGAACGCGCCTCCGACGGCGCCCGCGCGAGCGTCGAGCTCAGCGCGGCAGGCATCGAAGCCTCGGCCGTCGCGATCGGCACCGTCATCACCGTCACGGCGCTATCGGCAGGCTGGATCCTGTCGGCGGCCGGCGCGGCGCTGTGCTTCATCCCGAATGCGATCGGGCAGGCCCTGCTCTATGGCGAGAGGATCACGCCATGAACGCGCTCACCGTTGTCCGCCGGCTGCGCGCCGCGGCCCTCGTTGCCGTCGTGGTCTTCGTCGCCGCGCCGCCTCTCGCCTTTGCCGGCCGCCCCTGCAGCGAACGCACGCTGACGACGCAGGAGCTCACGCGCAGCCTCGAACTTGCCGCCCACACGCTGACCGCGCTCGAACGCAGCGGGGCGCAGGCCGCCGTCATCGCCCGCGCAGGACAGAACCTCACCGAATGGGGATTGCGGTTTTCCCACATCGGCATCGCCTACTACGACCGCGACGCACTGGAAGGCCGCGGCGCCTGGCGCGTCGTGCACAAGCTCAACCACTGCGGCAGCGACCGCGCGAGCCTCTTCCGCAACGGACTCGGCGACTTCTTCGGCGAAGACCTGTACGACTACGAGGCCGCGATCGTCACCTTCGCCCCGGCTCCCGGCGCCGTGCTGGCGACGCGCCTGAAGGACAACTTCACCGTCGCCCGCATGCACGAGGTGCGCTACAACATGCTCGCCTACCCCTGGGCGACGCGCTACCAGCAGAGCAACCAGTGGGCGATCGAGACGCTCGCCTTCGTGCTCGAACCGGGCGCGACCGACCGCAGCCGCGCGCAGGCCTGGCTGCGGCTGCGCGGCTACCAGCCGACGACGCTGCACATCGACGCGCTGCGACGGCTCGGCGCACGCGTCGGCTCCGCCAACATCGCCTTCGACGACCACCCGCCCGCGCGCCGCTTTACCGATCGCATCGACACCGTGACTGCCGACTCGGTGCTGGACTGGCTGATGACGAGCGGCCTTGGGCGCGAGCGCCTGATCGTGCGCTGAGACAAGGACGGCACGCCGACCCGTGGATCAGCGCGCCACCCGCACGAACATGTCCTCGAACTCCGCCGCGGGCACCGGATGGCAGAACATGAAGCCCTGCCCGACCTTGAAGCGGTCGAGATCGATGAAGAAGAGCCCGATCCGCTTATGGCTACGACCCGCCTTCTGCACCACCCAGTCCAGCCGGTCGCGGAACAGGCGGCGATTGGGCAGACCGCTCAGCGCGTCGAAGTTCGCATGCCGCCAGGTCTGCTCGTCCGCGCGCTTCTTCAAGGTGATGTCCGACACCACGCCGGTGAGCCGCATCGGTGCTCCCTCGCGGTCCCGCGCCACGACGACGCCGCGCGATAGCAGCCATTTCCACACCCCGTTGCGGGCGCTCATGCGGAATTCGACTTCCAGCGAAGACGTCTCCCCGTCGCGACAACCGTTCATGGCCACAATCACATTGGCCAGATCGGCGGGGTGAATGCGGTCGAGCCAGCCCGCAAGATGCTTCAGGCCCTCCAGCTCCTCGTCGCCGAGGATTTCGTTGATGCGCGGACTCACGACCACGCCGTCGGTTCGCACGTCCCAAATGAAAAGGCCGGTCACCTTTCCCGAGCGGCCGTGCAGCGGGGCATAACGAAAACAGCTGCCGGCGACTTCGCCTTCGTCTTCGCAATCGTCATCGTCATCCGAGGCCCTGCCCTGCAGCGCCTCGCCCTGAAAGGCGCGATCCTCCCGCAAGGGCCGCTCGATGCGCGGTCCCATTTCCGGCCACCTGTCCGCCCAAGCCTCGTGCGCGGGGATGCCGAGTGCAGCCGGATGCTCGCTGCCGAGGAGGTCGCGGAAGCGATCATTGTAGAACTGGAGGAGATCGGGGCCCCACCAGACGAGCGCCGGCGTCGGCGAATCGAGGCAGATCTCCAGCGCCGTATTCAAACCCTGCGGCCAGCGCCGCATCGGCCCCAGCCCGGACCCGCTCCAATCATGGTTTTCAATGCAGGCGCCCATTTCGCCCGGATGTCGCGAAAACATGATTTACCCATCCACGGAAGTTGCCTGGCCCGATGGGCCTGCGGCGGCCGGGCGGCGGCAAAGCATCGCTTCAGCGGATCGAACGACGCCTGGCAAGGACGAGACCGCGGGGCCGCGAGGGAACGTGGCTCGACCGACGATGGACTTCCATTGCCCGGCGGAGTTCCGGGGCGCTCGTGCGGAGGCGGTTAAGCGGTCATCTTCCCGCGCGCGAGCAGGCCGCGCACGGTTTCCTGCAGGTCGGCCGGCAGCACGACCACCTTGGCGCTGTCGGACGAGCCCATGCGTTCCATCGCGGCGATGTACTTCTCGCCGAGGAGATACATCATCGGCCCCGGCTGCTCGCCGACGGCGGCCGCGACGCGGCGGATCGCTTCGGCCGAGGCTTCGGCGAGCATCACCTGAGCGTTGGCGTCGCGCTTGGCGGATTCGAGACGCGCCTCGGCTTCGAGGATCGCGGCCTGCTTCGCGCCTTCGGCCTTCGTCACCGCGGCCTTCCGCTCCCGCTCCGCGGCGGCCTGCATCTCCATCGCGCGCTGCATCGACTCCGACGGCTTGATGTCCTGGATCTCGACGGACTTCACCGTGAGGCCCCAGTCGACCGCCTCGTCGGCAATGCTCTCGCGCAGCCGGGCCTTGATCTTGTCGCGCGACGAGAGCGCCTCGTCGAGTTCCATCTCGCCGACGATCGAGCGCAGCGTCGTCATGATCAGGTTGCGGATCGCCTCGGCGAAGTCGGTGACGCCATAGACGGCCTTCACCGGATCGGTAACCTTGATGAAGGCGATCGCGTTGGTGACGATCACCGCGTTGTCGCGCGTGATCACCTCCTGCTCCTGCACGTCGAGGATGATGTCCTTCGTGACGAGCTTGTAGGCGACGCGGTCGAGGTAAGGAATGATGATGTTGAGGCCCGGCTTCAAGGTGCCGTTGTACTTGCCGAGCCGCTCGACGATCCACTCCTCGCCCTGGGGCAGGATGCGAACGCCCTTCGCGAGCGTGACGACGACGAAAATCAGGACTGCTACGACGACGACGAATCCACCGCTCATGCTGGCTCCTAGGCTTTGACAACTTTCAGGAAACTGCCCTCGACCGCGACGACGCGCACCCGCTCGCCAGCCGCGATCGCATTCTCGGCGAGGCACACCCATTCCTCGGCGCCCAGAACCGGTCGCTGGAAACGGACCTTGCCGCGCTGGAACGGCGCCACGGCACCGACCAGCAGGCCGACCTCGCCGATCACCTCGCCGCCGGATGTGCCGATGCGCGTCTTGTGCGCGTTAGGCTTGAAGACGCGAAACCACAGCGCGACCATCGCGAGCGACAGCGCCGTCCACAGCGCGAGCTGAGCGGTCAGCGAGAGCGCCGGGAACAGCGCCAGCACGCCCGCCATCACCAGGCCGGCAATGCCGAACCAGATGACGAAGAAGGACGGGACCGCGAGCTCGGCGAGAATCAGCACGATACCGGCAACTGCCCACTGCCACCATTCGATATTCATATCGGCTCCTTCTCGCGATTGTAGCTGCATGTTACGACCATGTGCCTGCAGCAGCCGCAAACCCGCGCCCCGCCTGCGACAGACGTCACGGACGTGTTTTCGTAGGTCCTACATAACAGTTGACCGCCATCGCGTTTTTCACCAGACTGGCATTGCGCATCTGTAATCGCGTGGTTTTTCGTGCTTGACGGTCCTCTGGTTCCGCAGTTCGTTTTTCCCCGATCTCGATTGTCGCACCCCGGGCATATGCCCACGTTTTAATTCCGAATTTGGGAAATACAAAATGGCAACTGGTACTGTCAAGTGGTTCAACGACGCCAAGGGTTACGGCTTCATTACCCCCGACAACGGCGGTGAAGACCTGTTCGCGCACTTCTCCGCGATCCAGGGCAACGGCTTCCGTAGCCTGGCCGAAGGCCAAAAGGTCCAATACGACGAGACCTCCGGCCCGAAGGGCAAGCAAGCAGGCAACATCCGCCCGCTGTAATTCGGCACTCGCCGAATTACAATGAGAAAGCCCGGCATCGCCGGGCTTTTTTGCGTCTGGGAGCCGGAAAGCGTCAGCGTTCCGGACGCATCAGCCCCAGCTTCTCGATGCGGTAGCGCAGCTGGTCGCGCGTGAGACCCAGCAGGCGCGCCGACTTGGTGACGTTCCAGTCGGTCTTCTCGAGCATCTTCACGACCAGATCCTGCTCGACGTCGGCGACGTTGACGCCAGTCGACGGCACCGACATGCAGTAGGAATCGAGCGTCTGGAAGTCGCGCTCGCAACTGCCGGAGAGGCCCGGGCAAATCGCGAGCTGATTCGGCGTGATGATGTCACCGCGAGCAAGCAATACGGTCTGCTCCATCATGTCGGACAGTTCGCTGACGTTGCCCGGCCAGCGATAGCCGCGCAACACCGCCAGCGACGGCGCGGTGAATTTCATGCGCGGCCGCGCGTAGATACGGGCGAAATGCGCGAGGAAGTGGCGCGCGAGAATGGCGACGTCTTCCCCGCGATCCCGCAGCGGCGACACGGGAATCGCATTGACGCGCAGCAGGCGCAGCAGGTCGGGACGGAAACGGCCGTCGCGCACCAGGACGTCGAGACTCTGGCTCGTGCTGCAGATGATGCGCAGCGGCGCGACGGTCTCATGATCGGCGCCGTCACGCGACACGCGGCGGCCTTCGATCAGCGCGACGATGCGCGCCTGCAGCGCCTTGGTGCAGGCGCCGATTTCGGCCAGGAACAGCGTGCCGCCTTCGGCCGCGTCGACTAGGCCGCCAGGCCAGGCGCCGGACTCTTCGTCATCGGAACCGAACAGCTCGGTCTCGAGGCGATCGTCGGCTGCAGCACAATTGAGCATGACGAAGGGTCCGCCGGCTTGCGCACCCTCCATGTGCAGCGCACGCGCGACGCTCTCCTTGCCACTGCCGTTCTCGCCGCTGATGAGGATCGCCGGCAGGCGGCCGGACGCCGATTGCGTTTCCGCGTCGAGCAGGCGGCGCATCTGGATGCGCGTGGCTTGCATCGGCGCGGAGTCGCCCAGCAAAGCGGCGGCGCTGGTGGCGCGCGCTTCGCAGGTCTTCAAATAGGCGTGGCTGCGCTCCATGCAGCGGGCGTCGCAGGCACGCTCGAGCAGCGCTTCGAGGAGCTCGACTTCCGGCAGCACGGGCAGGTGATACCAGGCGCCCGCACGGATCGCCTGGCTTACCGCGGCGCCATCACCGCCGACGAGCACGACCTTCGCGTCGCAGGCGGCAAACCGTTCGATGGAAGCCGATCCAGGCTCTCCCCACGCGTCGAGGTCGGCCAGAACGACCTCCGGGCGGAACGCGGCGAGCCGGGTTCGCAGTTCGGCGGGCGCATTGGCGTGCTGGACGGCCCAGCCGCCGTTTTGAAGGTGGCTGACGATATCTTGGCCGGGAAACGAGTCGCCGGGGATGACCAGGATCGTGTGTCGAGGCATTTCCTTGGGAGTCCTTGCTACGTGTTACAGGTGCGTCCGGCGAGAAGCTGCCGGGCGTATCAGCATGATGCGTAAAAACCCCCAATTATGCGCGCAATCGGTGCGTTCCCGTGCACTCCGCGAGTTGCCGTTTACCCGCCCTGCACCGCGGCTTTCATCAGGCCGCTCGCACGCAGCACGCGGCGACTGACGGCTTCGTCGAGCACACGGGCAGAGCCGGCCGGGGCGAGCGTCAACCAGTGGCGCGCGCGCGTGATCCCAGTGTAGACAAGCTCGCGCGTGAGGATCGGGTTCAGGGTGTCCGGCAGCACGAGCGCTGCATGCGCGAACTCCGAACCCTGGGATTTGTGGACCGTCATCGCATAGACCGTCTCGACCGCCTGCAGCCGGCTCGGCAGCACCCAACGGATGCCGTCGCTGCCGTCGCCAGCAGGGAAGGCGACGCGCAGGCCCCATTGCGGCGAGCCGTCGGGGGCGAGACGCGGCAGTTCGAGCGTGATGCCGATGTCGCCGTTCATCAGGCCGAGGCCGTAGTCGTTGCGCGTGACGAGGACGGGGCGGCCGAGGTACCAACCCTGGCTCGCGGGGATCAGGCCGGCGCTGGAGAGCCGTTGGGCGATGCGCTGGTTGAGGCCTTCGACGCCCCAGGGGCCGCGACGCAGTGCGCAGAGCACCTGGAAGTGGCGGTGCGCGGCGATGACCTGCTGCGCCCATTGGTCGAAAGCGTCCTGCGCCGCGTCGAGCGGCGGGTGAGCGTCGCGTAGGGTTCGCAGGTAGTGACGGTAGCCGACCGGAGGTGCGAGCGTCTGATCGTTGGCAACGCGGCCTTCGCCACGGCCGGGGAAGTTGGCGGCGCCGCCGTCGGTAATCAGGTCGTCGAAGGCCGGATCTTGGACACCAGCGAGGTTGACGTGAGCGAGATCCGCGTAGGCCGCCGAGCGCAGCGCATGCATCGTCGCGAGTTCTCCCGCGTTGACGGCTTCGGCGAGGCGGCCGATGCCACTGTCGGCGGTGAAACGGTGGCTGACGCGCAGCATCGCGATCGCCTGGTCGAGCGGCTCGCCGGTGGCGTCGACGAGATCGAGGTCGATCTGCGCACCCGTCGCTTGTGCGAGCCAGTCGCGCGTCGCAGGCGTGTAGTGGCCTTTGCGCGCCCGGGCGCAGAGTTCGCCGAGCACGGCGCCGGCCTCGACCGAGGCGAGCTGGTCCTTGTCGCCGAGGAGCACGAGGCGCGTGGCGGGCGGCAAGGCGGCGAGGACGGCCGCCATCATTTCGAGGTCGACCATCGAGGCCTCGTCGACGACCAGCACGTCGAGCAGCAGCGGATTGCGCGCGTCGTGGCGGAAGTGGCGGGTGTCGGGGCGGCTGCCGAGGAGGCGGTGCAGCGTCGTCACTTCGGTCGGGATCGCTTCGCGCACGGCCTCGCCGTCGGGCAGCCCGTCGAGCGGCAGGCGGCGTACGGCACCGGCGATCGATTCGTTGAGGCGCGCTGCGGCCTTGCCGGTGGGCGCGGCGAGGCGGATGCGCAGCGGGCGGGCGGAGTCGCCGCTCAACGCTAGGCTTTGCAGCAGCGCGAGGAGCTTCACGACGGTGGTCGTCTTGCCGGTGCCAGGGCCGCCGGTGACGATGCTGAAGGCGCTGCGGGCGGCGAGCGCGCACGCGAGTTTCTGCCAATCGATGGTGCCGGCGGCGGGGAACAGCGCGTCGAGTGCGCTGCGGAAAGCGGCTGGATCCAGGCCGGCCTGAAGCGTAGCGCTTGCCGAGAGCCGGTCGGCGATGCCGGCGCGGACGTCGCATTCATACTGCCAGTAGCGGCGCAGGTAGAGACGGGTGTCGACGAGGACGAGCGGCGTGTTGCCGACGCCGCTTGCGACGAGCAGCGCATGGGCCAGCGCCGCCCGCCAGTCCGCGAGGGTCAGGCCGGCGAGCGCCTCGTCGGGCAGCGGCGGACGTTCGACCGTGTCGTCGCCTTCGGGCGGCAGGGAGAGCGCGAAACGCGGGTCGGCGAGCGTCGCCGCGAGGTCGAGGCAGACGTGGCCGCGGCCGAGCTGGTGGCTCGCGAGCGCGGCGGCGAGCAGTAGCAAGGGCGCTGCGTCGGGGACTTCGGCGCGCAGGAATTCGGCGAAGGCGCGGTCGAGCGGCCGCAGCCAGCCGTGATCGACCCAGCGCTGCAACAGACCGGGAATGTCGGCCAGGAGAGCGGTCGCGCGGGCGGCGGCCGGAGCCGGGTCGAAGAGGTCGCCCATCAGGTCGGCGCCGGGGCGGGTGCTGCGGACGCGCTTCATCGGCAGGCCTCCGCGGCAGTAGCGCGCTCGCCGAATTCGGCGTCGAGCGCCTCGATCAATTCGCGGGGCGGTCGTTCGCAATGCAGGCCGCGGGTCGGAGCGTGGCTGCCGCGCAGGAAGAGATAGACCGCGCCGCCGATGTGGCGGTCGTAGTCGTAGTCGGGCAGCCGGGATTTGAGCAGGCGGTGCAGCGCGAAGAGGTAGAGCACGTATTGCAGCTCGTAGCGCTTCGCGAGCACCGCCTCGCGCATCGCCTCCGCGGTGTAGGCCGCGTCGTCGGGGCCGAGCCAGTTCGATTTGTAGTCGGCCACGTAGTAGCGCCCGCGATATTCGAAGACGAGGTCGATGAAGCCCTTCAACATGCCGTTGAGCTGACCCGGGACGAGCGCCGGGCGCGGGGCTGCGGCGAGCGTGTGTTGGCGCACGAGGGCGTCGAGGCGGGCGAGGTTCGCATGGTGCGTCTCGAACCAGAATTCCATCTCGGGGCGGGAGCCGGCGAGGTCCGCGAACCGTGGCGCGCCGCCGTCGGGCAGCGGCAGCGGCGTCGTGATGAAGTGCAGCAGCCAGCCGGTGAGCGGTTCGGTCCAGTGGCTCCAGCCACGTACGGCGCAGCGGCGGGCGATCATGTCGCGTGCGCGCTCGGGGCGGGCGGCCACGCGGCCGAAACCTTCGCGGGCGGTCCATTCGAGGAGCTCGTGGAGGAAGGTGCCGGGGCCGGCGCCGCGGGCGAAGCGGTGCAGGCGCGTGTCGTCTTCGGGCGCGATCGCGGCCTCCGCAACGGGCGCTTCATCGAGGATTTCGGCGAAGGTTTCTTCGGCCGGCGTGTCCGCGGCCGGGGGCGTTGCGGCGGCGCGTGCGGGCGTCTCCGCCGCAGCGCCCTCCTCGGTGCGCAGGCCGGAGTAGCTCGCGATCCACCAGAATTCGCGCACAGCGCGGCGCGGCGCGCGGGCCGGGCCGATCTCGGCTCGCGCCGTACATGGGATGAAGCGCTCGCCGGACGGCGCGGGCGCGGCGGCGATCGCGATGTCCTCGCACTCGCCCTTGAATTCGGCGAGCGCCGTGGCCAAGGCGTCCGGCGCGATCGTCGCGCCTGCCTTGAGGAGGTAGCCTGGGGCACTGCGGTGCAGGCCGTCGACGGGTGCGAGGCCGAGCCAGGTCACATGGCGCGCGCGCGTGAGCGCGACGTAGAACTTGCGCAGGTCCTCGCCAAGTCGTTCGCGGTCGGCGAGCCCGGCGGCAGCCGCATCGGGCGCGAGTGTCAGATGCAGCCGCCCAGTCTCGTCGTGCCACTTCAGCGGCAGGTCTTCGGATTTCGTCTCGCGGAAGGCGCAGGCGAAGGGCAGGAAGACGAGCGGATATTCAAGGCCCTTGGATTTGTGGATCGTGACGACCTGGACGAGGTCGGCGTCGCTCTCCAGACGCAGCTTCTTCGCGTCGTCTCCGTTGCCCGCGTCCGCACGCTGTTCGGCGAGATGGCGGATCAGCGCGTGTTCGCCATCGAGGGCGACGCTCGCGTGCTGCAGCAGTTCGGCGAGATGCAGCAGGTCGGTCAATGCGCGCTCGCCGTCCCGCGAGGCAAGGAGGCGCCGCGGCACGGCGAAGTCGCCCAACAGGCGCCGCAGCATCGGCAGCACGCCCTGCTCGCGCCAGCACTGGCGGTATTCGCGGAACTGCAGCACGCGGTCTTCCCACTCGAGCTCGTCGAGGCGCAGGCGGTCGAGCGCGTCCCACGGCAGATCGAGGCTCGCGGTCGCGAGCGCGGCGCGCAGCAAGCTGTCGTCGTCCGGTTCGGCGCAGGCCGAGAGCCAGAGCTGGAGTTCGGCGGCCTGGGGACTCGCAAACACCGACTCCTGGTCTGAGAGGTAGACGCTGCGCACGCCAGCCCCCGCGAGGGCTTCGCGCACGGCGTTGGCTTCGTTGCGGTTGTTCACGAGGATCGCGATATCGGCGGGACGCAGGCCGGCGAGTCCGCCGTCGCGCGCAAAACCCGCGCGGCCACGCTGCCCGAGATTCAGCAGGCGGACGATCTCGGCGGCGCACGCGGCCGCCATGCCGGCGACGTAGGCACCCTTGGTCACGACCATGCCGGCCTCTGCCGGCTCCAGCGTCCAGCAGGTCAGCGCCGGCACGGCTTCGTCGCCGACGACGAGCCGCTCGCGCCGGCCGCTGGCGGCGACGGGAAGGAAGGGCACGCGATTGCCTTCCATCGTCCGAAAGAGGAAGGCGCCCTCGCCTTCCGAACGGCGCTCCGCCTGCTCGAAACAGCGGTTGACGGCGGCGACCATTGGCAGGGTCGAGCGGTAGTTGGTGCCGAGCGTGTAGAGCCGTCCGCCGGTCGCTTCACGCGCCGCGAGATAGGTAAAGATGTCCGCGCCGCGGAAGGCGTAGATCGCCTGCTTGGGGTCGCCGATCAGCACCAGGCCGGTGTCCGGCGCATTGGCGGCGATGCGGTAGACGGCGTCGAAGATGCGGTACTGGACCGGGTCCGTATCCTGGAACTCGTCGATCAGCGCAACGGGGAACTGCGCGCGGATGAGCTCGGCGAGCCGTTTGCCGTTCGGCTGGCGCAGCGCGGCGTCGAGGCGGGTCAGCAGGTCATCGAAGCCCATCTGCGCGCGGCGCTGCTGCTCGGCGGCGAAGCGCTCGGCGACCCAGCGCGCGGCAAAGCGCAGCAGCTCTGCGTGCGCATGAGGAAGATCGGCCAGCGCCGCTTTGAGGGCCGGCAGCGCTTCAAGGGCGGGATGCTCGGGCGGCGGGACGTCTTCCTTCCAGCATTCGGCGAGGCCCGCACTCGTCAAGCGCTCCCAACCGGTGTTGAGCGCGAGCGTCTCGGCCGCGGCGTCAGACGCCCAGGAGCGCAGGCAGTCGAGCCAGGGCTGGTAATAGCGCTTCTGCAACTTCCGACCATTGACCAGCTTTGCCGCGACGGCATCGTCGAGCAGGACCCGCAAGTCGTCCGTCCATTGCGCCCACGGCGCTTTGAGCGCCGCGAGCCGCTGCGCCTTCTCGTCACGCGCCGCATGAAGCGCTTCGGCGGGCAGCGGCGCTCGCGGCAGAGCCTCGGCGTGCTCCAACAGCTTCGCGAGCTGCGCCTGCAGATCGTCCGGCGTCCGCCACCAGTGCGCGATCTCGGCGACGTCTTCGGCGTCGAGAGGCGCGAAGAAGCTGCGCCAGAAGTCGCGCACGACCTCGGCGAGCAGTTCGCGCTGATCCGGTTCGAGGCGCTGCGTGAAGAGGCTGTCGCTGTCGAAGGCGTGCTCGCTCAGCATGCGCTGGCACCAGCTGTGGATCGTCGACACGGCGGCCTCGTCCATCCATTCGGCGGCGAGTTGGAGCTTGCGTGCGCAGCCCGCCCACTGCTCGACCGGATATTCGGCGCGCAGATCGTGCAGGAAATCCTTGCCGGGCTCTCGGGGCTCGACCGCGAGCGGATCGGCAAAGAAATACTCGGCCGCTTCGGCGAGCCGCGCGCGGACGCGGTCACGCAATTCCTTGGTCGCCGCGTCGGTGAAGGTCACGACGAGGATCTCGGGCGGAGTCAGCGGGCGCGCGAAGGCGGCGTCGCCGCCGTGGCCGAGCACGAGGCGCACGTAGAGCGCGGCGATCGTGAAGGTCTTACCGGTGCCGGCGCTGGCCTCGATCAGGCGGCTGCCATGCAGCGGAAAGGCGAGCGGTATCAGGGGCTGCGGTGCGAGGGGCTGGAGCGCGGTCAGGGTTTCGCGGTTCATGCGTGGGATTCCTGCGCGTCGGCTTTGGACTTGGTGGCTTTCGAGGTGCCGACGGCCTGGTACAAGGGGCGCAGCAGCGTGTCGGCCAGGCGGGCGAATTCGCCACCCGCCCACAGCGCATCGAAGTCCGGCCAGGCGCGGGCGAGATAGGGGCTGTCCTCGATTTCGCCGCGCCGCTTGAAGCCGTCGCCTTCGTAGGTGAGGCGCGCGGCGCGGCCGGCGTCGCTCGCGAGCGGCGTGTCGGGCGTGCCGCCTTTTCCGATCCACTCGAACGCCGTCCTCACCGCGAGCGGCAGCGGCCGCGTCAGGCCCTCGTGCCAGGCGTCGAGCACGCGGCGGAAGTAGTCGCGGGCGGAGTCCGGAGCGAGCGCGTTGATCGGCGCGTCGCCCGCCTTGCTGACGATTCGGCTCGTCATCGGCTCGCCGCGGAGGTGGCCAGCGACGTGGGCGATCCAGTGACCGAGGAGCTTGTCGCGGCGGTACTTGCCGTCCTTCACGGCACTGCCGCTGTCGAGCACGACGCGACAGCGCGCGCCGTCGTCGTTGCAGCGCAGCCCGGAGAGACGGTCGATGACCGTCAGCGTGCGGCCGGCGACGAGGTGTTCAAAGAGGATGTCCTCGTCGCACTGGACGGCGTTGGGCCAATCGGCGAGCGCCTTCGAATGACGTTCGAAGAGGTCGTCCATCGGCTCGGCGAGCGCCTGCTGCATTCGGGTCGCAAAGTGGCCGGGGGCGAGCTCGCCGCGCCGGGCGATGCGGACGAGCGCCGCTTCGAGCGCCTCTGCGCGCGATTCGCCGCGCGACAGGGCCTCGAGCTGGATACCGATCAGTTCGTTCTGCAGCTGCCAGTTCTGTAGTGCATCGAGCGCAAAGGGCTCCTGGTCCTCACTCGCCGGGTCGGGCATCTCGAAATAGACGCCGAGGCGTACGCGCAGGAAGGTCTTCGCCGGCTCCTTGAGAAAGTCGGCGAGCGCACGCAAGGTCAGCGCCTCCTCGACCTCGAAGGGCGGCAAGGGCACGCTGCCCGCCTCGTCCTCATCCGCCGCGAGGCTGTCGCGCCATTCGCGCGCGTAGGTGAAGAGCGGCGAACGGCTGCCTTCGAGGGCGAAATAGTCCTGGCTGAAGGGCTGCAGGCGGTGTTCGACGGTGATCGCGTCGAGGAGCGCCTGCCCGCTATGGTCGCCATCATGCCCGTCGAGCCGCCAGCCGGCCGCGAGATGGTCGCGTAGCTGGCCGACCAGCACTGAGGGCGGACGCTCGGTGTTGTCGTGGATGCTGCGCCCGACCCAGCTGAGGTGCAGGCGTTCGCGCGCCGAGAGCAGCGCTTCGAGAAAGAGGTAGCGGTCGTCCTCGCGGCGCGAGCGGTCCCCTGGCCGGTAGTCGCGCCCCATCAGGTCGAAGTCCATCGGCACGCGCGTGCGCGGGTAGTCGCCGTCGTTCATGCCGAGCAGGCACACATGGCGGAAGGGGATCGCGCGCATCGGCATCAGCGTCGCAAAGGTCACGGCGCCGGCGAAGAAGCGTTGCGAGAGGCCGGATTCGTCCATCTGCGCAAGCCAGTGTTCGCGCACCACCGACAAGGGCAGCGCCTCCGTGAGATCAGCGGCAGCGCAGGCGTCCTGCCAGGCCTGCAGCGCGGCTTCGAGGCGCTGCAGCGTGAAGGCACCACCGGGCTCGGCCGGGTCGAAGAAGTCGGAGAGCAGCGTGCGCAGGCGCTGGCACCAGTCGTCGACGGTCGCCGCGCTGCGCAGCGTCCGCCAGCTCGCGTCGAGCCGCTCCAGCAGCGCCGCGAGCGGCCCGACGAGCCCCGCGTCGAGGCCGCCGATTTCGTCGTAGGGCTCGATGCCCTGCCAGGCCTCGGTTGCCTCGCTCCCCGCACCCGTCGCGTAGCCAAGCAGCATGCGGCGCAGGCCGAAGAGCCAGGAATTCTGCTCGACGCCTTCGGGCAGACCGAGGCTCGCGCGCTGCTCGGCATGCAGGCCCCAGCGGATGTTCGCGCCGCGCACCCAGCGGTGCAGCAGCGGCAGATCGTCCTCGGTAAGGCCGAAGCGCGCACGCAGCGCCGGCACTTCGAGGAGATCGAGCACGTCGCTCACGGCGACGCGCGACTGCGGCAGGCCGAGCAGCTTCTCGACTGCGTTGAGCAGCGGATCGTGGTGACGCAATCCTTGGTCCGCGACCGTAAACGGGATGTAGCGCGGATCGTCCACGGCAAGCAGGCCGAACACCGCCTGGATATGCGGCGCGTAGGCGTTGATGTCGGGCACCATCACGATCACGTCGCGCGGACGCAGGCTGGCGTCCTCGTTGAAGGCGGCAAGCAGCTGGTCGTGCAGGATCTCGACCTCGCGCTGCGGGCCGTGCGCGATGTGGAAGCGGATCGAATGGTCCGCCGCCAGATCGACCGCCGGCCAGCGGACACGCGTCTCAGCGAGCGGGCGCAGGTCGCGGATGTCGTCCTGCAACTGGTGCAGCAAGCTGTCCTCGCCGTGCGATTCGA
Source organism: Aromatoleum sp. (assembly GCF_035254505.1). Lineage (GTDB taxonomy): Bacteria > Pseudomonadota > Gammaproteobacteria > Burkholderiales > Rhodocyclaceae > Aromatoleum. The sequence continues at coordinate 152,888 of NZ_DATFAO010000044.1, forward strand.
AGAGATCGATGCGCTGGGAGAGCTCCGCGAAGTGCAGCGCGTAGCGGGCGCGTGCGTCGCCGCCGTCGTGCTCGTCGAGCAGGCCGATGAAGTCGCGCCCCTGCTTGCCCCAGGCCGCGAGCAGCGGATGGGCGTGCAGGTGCAGCGCCTCTTCGCCCAGCACCTCCGGCATCCCGGCGCGGCGCGCCTGGCGCGACCGGCTCGCGCGCAAGAGATCCTTGTCCGCGATGATGTCCGCCCAGTAGTGCTCGCAGGGGTTATGCACGCACAGCAGCACCTGGCTCCACTGCGCGATCGCGGCGAGCACTTCGAGCGTCTGCGCGGGCAGCGACGAGATGCCGAAGACCATCACGCGGCGCGGCAGCGCAGGCGGACGCGGTGCATCCTGCATCCGCGCGACCGCCGCGAGAAAGCGCGTATGCACCGCGGCCCGGCCGCTGCCTGCGAGCGCCGGCCCCACGTCCTCGAGCAGCGCGCGCCACAGCGCCGGCTGCCAGCGTTGCGCCGCCGGCAAGGGTTCCCGGCCGCCACGCGCAGTCAACACGACGCCGTCGCCTTCGGCCCACGCCGCGAGCCAGTCGGCGCGGTACATCTGGTACTGGTCGAAGAGATCGGCGAGGCGCTCGGCGAGCTGGTGGCGCTTTCTCAGGTCCTCGTCGTCGGCCAGGAAGCGCGCGAGCGGGGCGAACTCGTCGTGGATCAGGAGTTGCGGCAGCAGGCGCATCAGGCGCCACACGAGCAGCGGCTTGTCGAAGGGCGAGACCTCGGGCACAGCCTCCATGCCGAGCACCGCGCGGTAGGCTTGCCACACGAAGCGCGACGGCAGGAAAGCCTCCAGCGCCGCGGCGATGCCGCAACCCCCCAGCGATTCGTCGGCCGCGAGCGCCATCTTCAGCCACTGCGCGATGCCGTTGCTCTGCACGAGGATCAGCTCGTTCTCGAGCGGCGCCAGCGGATGACGCTTCATCCACGCGACCAGCACGCCGCGCAGCGCCTCCGGATGGTTGCCGTGGATCACCATCAGCCCGCCGTTCAACCCGCCGTCCTCCACGATCAAATCCGCCTCCCGCTCACAGTCATATTCATCGCCGATTTCGCCCCCCACTCGGAACACTAGCGCCACGACGCGACAATCGGCGTCGCTGGCTCACTTATTGCGGTCGTCGCAACTTCCGTTGTCGACAAGCAATTGAAACATTGCACTGCGATAGTGGAGATTGCGCATGTCACGACGCACGAGGGCAGAACGATGACTCCAGCTTCCCGAATTCTCTCATTCCCCCGCCCCGGCTGGTGGGCGGGAATCCTGCTTGCCGTCGCGCTCGTGCTCGCTGCCCCCGGCTATGTGGGACGCATGGTCGATCGGGCATTCGCCTACGCCATCAGCGCGCTGCAGCCGAAAAGCACCGAGCGCGCCCAAGCCTCGCTGCCCGATTATCGCGTGCGTGTCGAAGCGCGACCGCTCGACGGCATCGCCGGCCGGCTCTCCGGCCTCGCCTGGGATGCTGGTCGCAGCCGCTTGTGGGCGGTCGCCGATGCCCCCGCGGAATTGCTCGCGCTGAGCGCCGACGGCGAAATCCTGTCGCGCCATCCGCTCGAGGGATTCGACGGCGTCTCCGGCATCGCCTCGCTCGGCGACGGCCGCCTGCTGCTCGTCGAAAAAGGCCGCCACACCCTGGTCGTGATGCCCGCGCCGCAGTCGCCCGACGAGGTCCTGAGCCGCCGCGGCCGCCAGGCGCTGCGACTCGAACTCCCGAACAGCGACCAGACCATTGAAGGCATCGGTTACGACCGCGCAGGCGACCGCCTGTTCGTCGTGCAGGGACATGCGCCGAGCCGCCTCCATGAAGTCCGCGGCCTGCGCGCCGGTCTCGAAGGCCGCGCCGCGGTGCAGCTCATCGACCGCGCCGCGTGGATCGGCGACAAGTTCGTCGCGCGCGACTTCGCTGCCGTGAAGTACGACGCACGCACGGGCCACATCCTGCTGCTCAGCGATGCTTCGCGCCTGATCCTCGAACTCGACGACCAGGGCCGCTTCGTCGCCTACCAGCCGCTCGCGGCAGGGTTCTCCGGGCTGCACGAGACCATCCCTCATGCCGTCGCGATGAGCATGGATGACGAACGCAATCTCTACGTCGCGAGCACCGCCAACCGCTTCCACGCCTTCGAGCCCGACTGAGACCGACCAAGCCCGCTGAGGGCAGCCTCCGGTAGCGCAACGCCGGCAAGCCCAGTAGCATGCGCCCCGAACACACCGGGAATGGGCATGGTCCGCGAAATCGAACTGAATCTCGTCAAGTACGCCCCCGACGTCGATGACGTCTGGGCCGACATCCTGCGCGTGAATTACCCGCGCCTGCACCTCACCGCCCGCCCCAGCTCGCCGTGGAAGGTGCATGAAGTCGTCGCCACGCGAGCGCGCATCCTCGACTCGGGCGAGCTCGAACTCTTCGCCAATACCGACTCCGGCGAAGCCGTCACGCTGCGCATTCCGGCGCGCGAATGGGGCTGGCGGGGACGCTGATCCTGCCCCTTATCAACATCCGCACCGCCGACCTCGACATCTCGAACCTGACCCTGCGCGAAGCCGACTATGGCAACGACCAGGCCGCACAGGTGCTGTTCGGCTCGACGACCATCAATGTCAGCACTGGCGCGCTGGGCGGCAAACTGACCTCGCTGGTCCTCGCGTGGCACAACGACAACCCCGCGACGCCGGGCGACGAGTGGCTGTGCGTCAAGCTCAACGGCAGCGTCGCCGTGACCGGGAGCGTCGATGACGGCTTGACCGGACTCACCGGCCAGGTCACCTCCTTCGAATGGGGCACGCTCACCGAGAGCAATCACAGCATCCAGAGCTACAGCCCGGCGCGCGTCATCAGCGGCGTCAAGATCGACGCCTCGCACCTCGTCGACAACCTCGAAAGCTCAGGCTTCGACACCTTGATGGCGGGCCTCTACTCCGGCAACGACAAGATCGACGGCACCGCGGGCATCGACTACCTCGACGCCTCGACCGGCAACGACAAGGTCTACGGCGAAGCAGGCGACGACACCATCATCGGCGGCGTCGGCAACGATCAGCTCTTCGGCGGGGCGGGCGACGATCACATCTTCGGCGGCGCCGGCAACGACAAGATCGTCGATGATTCCGGCAACAACGAAATCTGGGACACCGAAGGCAACGCCAGCATCGTCAGCGGCGTGGGCGACGACTTCATCACCACCGGCGCGGGCAACGACAAGGTCGTCGCGGGCGAAGGCTTCAACGACATCGACACCGGACTCGGCAACGACAACATCGTCACGGGCGGCGGCGACGACTTGATCTGGGCCGGAGCAGGCAACGACAAGATCGTCGCCGGCGCGGGTAACGACTGGATCGTCTCGGGCGACGGCGCAGACAAGATCGTTGCCGGCCTCGGTGACGATGTCTTCGTGTTCGACAACGTCGCGGTCGGCGGCATGGACAACATCGCCGACTTCAACGCCGCCGAAGACCTCCTCGCCTTCGACACCGACGTCTTCACCTCGCTTGCCGGCGGCTTCATCGCCGATAACCTCGTGCTCGGCAAGGTCGCGGCGGACGCCAACGACTTCCTGATCCTCGACGGCGGCAAGCTCTTCTACGATGCCGACGGCAACGGCGCGGGGGCGGCCGTGCAGATCGCGAACCTCAAGGGCGTGCTCACCGGTATCGGCGCCGCGAACTTCGCGGACATGGATTCGCTGCTCGTCTGATCGACGTCACGCACTGACAGTCAGGGCTGCCTGCGGGCAGCCCTTTTTAATTGCCCGTTGACTTTCATCAATCATAGGCGAATTGGGCATTAGCAAACGCTAACACGCGGTCTGCGCTTTCTATACTTTTAGTGACACAGATACGTTCTTTCATTATTCCTGGGGAGCGGATCATGACCACTTTCACCAATCTGAATACCACTGCCGCGACGCTCGATCCGGGCTTCAGCTACGCGGCGTACACGGCGCAGATCGACGCCGCCGAAACCTCGCTCTCGCATGCCGCTGACACGCTTATGTTCGTGCCGCCGATTTCGGAGACCGGCGACAGCACTTCGATGCATGCCCTCTGGGGCGACGGCACCACCCTGGATGCCGGCGTCTCGTCGGTCGGCAGCACTTCGGCAACGCTCAATGAAATCGAACTCACGGCCCCTGACGGCGCCGCCCTCGATGCAAAAGGCAGCCTCAAGATCTCGCTGACCTCGGCCGGTGATGTCCAGCTGTCGAATATTTCGCTGCGCGAGGTCGGCATCGACAACGACCAGGCGGCGCAAATCCTGTTCGGCTCAGGCAAGATCGACATCAACACCGGGGCACTCAGCGGAAAACTTTCGTCGCTGGTGCTCGGCTGGCACAACGACAACCCTGCCACACCGGGCGACGAATGGCTGTACGTCAAGCTCAACGGCCGCATCGCCGTGACCGGGAACCTCGATAACGAACTCGGCGCACTGAGCGGCAAGGTCACGTCCTTCGAATGGGGCACGCTGACCGCGAGCGACAGCGGCATCCAGAGCTACAGCCCGGTTCGCGCAGTCAGCGGCGTCAAGATCGACGCCTCGCACCTCATCGACAACCTCGAGACCTCGGGCTTCGACTCGCTGATGGCCGGTCTCTATGCCACCAGCGACAAGATCGACGGCACGGCGGGCGACGACTACCTCGACGCCTCGACCGGCAACGACAAGGTCTGGGGTGAAGAAGGCAACGACACGCTGATCGGCGGACTCGGCAATGACCAGCTCTTCGGCGGCGCGGGCGACGACGAGATCAGCGGCGGCGCCGGCAACGACAAGATCGTCGATGACGGCGGCAACAACCGGATCGACGACACCGAAGGCAACGCCAACATCGTGACGGGCGCGGGCGACGACCGGATCACGACGGGAGCCGGCAACGACAAGATCGTCGCGGGCGACGGCAACAACGACATCAACGCGGGTGAAGGCAACAACAAGGTCACGACCAGCACGGGCAACGACGACATCACGACCGGCGCGGGCAATGACAAGATCGTCGCGGGCGAAGGCAACAATGAGGTCGTCGCAGGCGTCGGCAACGACAACATCCTCACAGGTGGCGGCATCGACTCCATCTGGGCCGGCGGCGGCAACGACAAGATCGTCGCCGGGGCCGGCGATGACTGGATCGTCGGCGGCGACGGCGCCGACAAGATCACCGGCGGGCTGGGTCACGACACTTTCGTGTTCGACAACGTCGGGGTCGGCGGCATCGACAACGTCGCCGACTTCAACGCGGCCGACGACATCCTCGCATTCGACACGGACGTCTACACCTCGCTCGCGGGCGGCATTACCGCCGACAACCTCGTGCTCGGCAAAGTCGCGCTGGACGCCAACGACTTCCTGATCCTCGACGGCAGCAAGCTCTTCTACGACGCTGACGGCAACGGCGCCGGCGCGGCGGTGCAGATCGCGAACCTGAAGGGCGTGCTGACCGGCATCAGTGCCACGAACTTCGCCGACATGGATTCGCTGCTCATCTGATCCAGACTACGCGCGCTCATCGGGGGCAGCCTGCGGGCTGCCCTCTCTGTTGCGTCGCCGATCCGGCTGGTGACGCCGATCGCCCCCTTTCGCGCCCTCCTGCGCCGCCAGCATCTCGCGGAACAGCACGGACGATTGCGCGAGTTCCCATGCCGTGCCGACGGCGACGACCCGACCGGCCTGCATCAGGATCACGGCGTCGAAGCGGTCGAGCAGATGCAGGCGATGCACCGACGACACCAGCGTCGCACCGGCGAAATGCTCGAACAGCCCCCCGTAGACGCGTGCCTCGGTCTCGGGGTCCAGCGCACTGGTCGGCTCGTCGAACAAGACCAGCGAGCAATCGTCCGCCGCGAGCACGCCGCGCGCGAGCGCGAGCCGCTGACGCTGACCGCCCGACCAGTTCGCGCCGCCTTCCACCACGCGCGTTGCGAGCCCGCTGCGCAGGTCCTCGACCAGCTCGCCGGCGCAGGCCGCCTGCAGCGCGCCGGCAATGTGCTCCGCGGACACATCGGCGCCGAGCAGCAGGTTCTCCGCCAGCGTGCCGTCGAACATCTCGGCCTGCTGCGGGATCAGGGTCGCGATGCCGCGCAGCATCGCCGCCGGGTCCGGCTCGGGCCGGCCGTCGAAACTCACCTCTCCGGCCTGCGGACAATCCAACCCGGCGAGCAGGCGCAGCAGCGTGCTCTTCCCCGCACCGCTCGGCCCGACCAGCGCGTAGTGGCGACCGCGTTCGAGCTCCAGCCGCTCGATGTCGATCACCCCGCCAGGCCGCGCCCCGCACGCCTCGTGCGCCCCGGCATGCGAAAAGCGCAGATCGGCGAGCGCCAACCGCTGCCACGGATCGCGGTCGGCCAGATGCAGCATCGGCTCAGCAGCGACGGGCGCCGAAAACATCGGCTCGCCGGCCGCATAGTCCGCCCGCTGGCGCGCGAGCGACTGGAAGTGAGACGCGATCGCCGTGATCACGCCGCCCGCCTGCTGCGCGTACTCATACACCATGAAGACCTTGCCCAGGGCGATCCCGGTCGCGACGCCGGCCGCCGCCGCGCCGCCGATCGCCCCCGCGGCCTGCGCCGCATAGACGGTCACGAGCACGCACCACAGCAGGCTCGCGAGCAGATCGACCGAGCACCACTTCGCCTCGTTGAGGACGATGCTGCGCTTCAAGGGGCCCGCCATCTGTGCGAGGCGCGCGGCGATCAGCCTGGCGACGCCCTCCCCGCGGCGCAGCGCGAGCACCGACAACACGTTGCCGAGCACATCAACCAGCGTCGCCGTATAGGCCCGCTCGGCGCGGTTGGTGTCGACGGCGATGCGCATCATCACATGATCGAAGCGCGTGATCAGGAAGGCGATCAGCCCGTAGCCCACCACCGCGACGCTGCCGACGAGCGGCGAGATCAGCCACAGCGCGACCACCGGCCCGATCAGCTGCACCGAGTTCTGCAGGTAGATGAACTGGTTCTGCGCGAAGTCGTAGAGCGCGCCGGTGCTTTGCTGCACGCGATGCGTGACCTCACCCGAATGACGACGCTCGTGCCATGCGAGCGGCGCCTGCAGCAGGCGCCGCACGAGGAGTTCAGACAACTGCTCGCGCACCCGCATCGCGACGTTGCGTTCGAGGATGCGCCCGGGGCCATGCAACAACCAAGTCGCGACGATCGACGCGAAGAGCAGCATCAGCCAGCGACCCGCTTCCGGCAGTGCACCGAGCCCGCCACCCTGGATCGCGTTGATCGCGCTGCCGGCAAGCCAGGGCACGGCGAGCTTGAACAGCTGCGACGCGAGCAGCAGCGCGAAGGCCCCGAAGATCAGCGGCCGCGCGCCCTCGGCATGGAGCCACAGCGCGCGGTACAGGGCCGGCAGGCTCACCGGCTGCTCGGCCGGTTCCGGGGGCGCAGCCGGTGTTGCGGACGAAGCGTCCATCACGACGCCCCGCGGCGCACGGTTCGGTTCTTGCGCAACGGCTTCGGCCATGCGGGATCCTTGTTACGGGCGACGATGTGTAAGCGGAAGTGTAACGGGAGATGCATGCTCCCGTCCCGCCGCCGCGCGGGCCGTTGCTGCCGCGCGGCGCGCTCGCGCCGACAGCATCACGCGATTTCCCACGACAACCGCAACCGACACGATCGCGACGATCACCGTCGCCAGCGCATTGATCTCCGGCTTCAGCCCGTGGTGCAGGCGCGCGAAGATCAGCACCGGCAAGGTCGTGCTTCCGGGGTTGGACAGCATCGCCGCGAGCACGAAGTCATCCATCGACAGCGTGAAGGACAGCAACCAGCCCGACACCAGCGCCGGCGCGATCACCGGCACCGTGATCACGAAGAACACCTTGAACGGCGGACAACCGAGATCGAGCGCCGCCTCCTCGAGCGCGCGGTCCATCTCGCGCAGGCGCGACTGCACGAGCACCGCGACGTAGGCGACGCACAGCGTCGTATGCGCCGCCCAGATCGCCCCGACGCCGCGCCCCCCCAGGAAGGACCAGCCCGGATGCGTGAAGAGCAGCACCAGCGACAGCCCGACCACCACTTCCGGCATTACCATCGGCGCCGTGATCACGCCGGCGAGAAAGCGGCTGCCGAAGTAAGGGCCGAAGCGCGACAGCACGACCGCCGCGGCCGTGCCGACGATCACCGCCGCCGACGCCGCGAGCGATCCGACGCGCAGCGACAGCAGCACCGCCGTCTGCAACTCGTCGTCCGCGGCGAGCTCCGCGTACCAGCGCAGCGACAGCCCGTCGAGCTGCGTCGTGATCTCACCGCCGGTGAAGGAGAACACGACAAGGCAGAAGATCGGCAGGTAGAGGAAGGCGAACACCGTCAGCAGCCAGCCCTTCGCCCCCCAACGCCCCGACTCGCCGCTCACGACCCGTTCTCCCGGCCGTGGCGGTGGAAAAGCATGATCGGCGCGATCAGCAGCAGCACCATGATGACTGCGACCGCGGCTGCCATCGGCCAGTCCTGGTTCGGCCCGAAGTCATCCCAGATCTTGCGACCGATCATCAACACATCACCGCCGCCGAGCAGATCCGGAATCACGAACTCGCCGACCGCGGGGATGAACACCAACATCGCGCCGGCGATGATGCCGCGACGCGACAGCGGCAAGGTGACCGACACGAAGGTCGTCCACGGTCGCGCGCCGAGATCGCCGGCCGCCTCCAGCAGGCGCACGTCGAGCTTCACGAGGTTCGCGTAGAGCGGCAGCACCATGAAGGGCAGATAGCTGTAGATCATCCCGACCAGCACCGCGCCGCTGTTATAGAGGAGCTGCAGCGGCGCGTCGATCAGCCCGAGCGCGAGCAGCGCGTGGTTGATCAGGCCGAGCTCGCTGCTGTCGAGCAGCACCATCCAGGCATAGACGCGCAGCAGGAACGAGGTCCAGAACGGCAGCATCACGAGCATCAGCAGGGTGTTCCGCGTCGGCTCGCGCGAGCGCGCGATGTGGTAGGCGAAGGGATAGCCGATCAGCAGGCAGCACACCGTCGTCAGGCCCGCCAGCAGTAGCGAGTTGCCGTAGGCCTGCAGGTATTGCAGCTCGCCGCCCTCCTCGCCCAGCCCCCGGATCTCATCACCCAGGCGGCGGTAGCTCGCAAGATCCGGGCGAAATTGCGGCAGTGCGCTCCCCGGCTCGGCGTGCAGCGGCGAGACGTAGGGCGGCACAGCCAGCTCGGGCGTAGACAGGCTCACGTTCGCGATCAGCGCGAAGGGCAGCACGAAGAACGCCAGCATCCACACCCACGGCACGCAACCGATCCAGAAGCGGCCGCGCAGCAGGAAGAAGCGGCGTCTCATCGCAACAGCACCACTCCAGCCGCAGCCGGCCACGCAAGCCACAGGCTGTCGCCCCAGGTCGGCGCCGAGGCCTCACCCCACTGCAGCGAGGGCGCGCTCGCGAGCACGATCCGACCGCCCGGCAGCCGCAGGTGATACACCGAATGGCTGCCGAGATAGGCGATGTCGGCGACCTCGCCTTGCGCGCGATTCCAGCCCGCGCGCCCATCCGGCTGGCCGCGGCTCAGCACGACGCGTTCGGGACGTACCGACACCCAGGCCGTCTCGCCGACGCTGCCCTCTCCCGGCGCGAGCGCGAGCGGCTCGGGGAAGTCGTCGCACACGAGCCCCGATTCGGTCACGCGGCCACGAAAGAGATTCGTGTCGCCGACAAATTCGGCGGTGAAACGGCAATTCGGACGCTCGTAGATCTCGTCGGGCGTGCCGACCTGCAGCAGGCGGCCTTCGGACATCACGCCGATGCGCGTCGCCATCGTCATCGCCTCTTCCTGATCGTGCGTGACCAGGATGCAGGTCACGCCGACGCGCTCGATCAGGCTCACGAGTTCCAGCTGCGTCTGCTGGCGAATCTTCTTGTCGAGTGCGGCGAGCGGCTCGTCGAGCAGCAGCAGCTTGGGCTGCTTCGCCAGGCTGCGTGCGAGCGCCACGCGCTGCTGCTGCCCACCGGACAACTCGTGCGGCTTGCGCCGGGCATAGCGCTGCATCTGCACGAGATCGAGCATCTCGGCGACGCGGGCGGAAACGTCGGCCCGCGACCAGCGCGGCCGTTCCTGGCGCAGACCGAAGGCGACGTTGGCCTCCACCGTCATGTGGGGAAAAAGCGCGTAGGACTGGAACATCATGTTCGTCGGCCGCAGATGCACGGGCACGGCACCGAGGTCCTGCCCATCGAGCACGATGCGGCCCGCCCCGGGCGTCTCGAGTCCGGCGAGCATGCGCAGCAAGGTCGTCTTGCCGCAACCGGAACTACCGAGCAGCGCAAAGATCTCGCGCTTGCGGATGTCGAGGGACACGTCGTCGACCGCCTGCGTCTCGTCGAAACGCTTGCTCACGCAATCGATGCGCAGGTATGCCGAATCCCCGTCCCGTTCTTCCGCCATCCGGATGCGCGCTCCCCCGAGCTCCCGCGATGATCTATTTTGACGTCTTGAAGCGGTTCAAGGCCAGCGTCATCTCGCGCTGCACCTCCTTCGTCAGCACCGGCTTGGGATGCAGGTGCGCCTTGACGTCGTCGGGCACGTTGATCGCCGGATTCCCGGTGATCTCCTTGGACATCAGCGGCAGCGCCGCGCGGTTCGCGCTGATGTAGAAGGTTTCGTTGGAGATGTCGGCGATCACCCTGGGATCCATCATCGCGTTGATCCACGCATGGGCGTTGACTACGTGGGACGCGTCTTTTGGAATCGCCATCACATCGACCGACATCATCGCCCCCTGCTCGGGGATCAGGTAGCGCACGTTGGCGCCCGTGTGCGACTCGGCCGCGCGTCGGGCCGCGATCAGCGCGTCGCCCGAGAACATCATCGCCACGCACACGCTCCCCTTCGCCATGAGCTCGATCGGCGACGAGTTGAACACGCGGATGTCCTTGCGCACCGGCAGGACGCGCTGCACCGCCGCGCGGATGTCGGCCGTGTCCATGCGCTTCGTGTCCTTGCCGGCGTAAAGCATCGCCGCCGGCACGAGGTCGCTCGCTTCGTCCATCACGGAAATGCCGCAATCGCGCAGGCGGGACGTCAGCGCCGGGTTGAAGAGCAGATCCCACGCGTTGTCCGGCAGCTTGCCGCCGAGCGCCTTCATGACCTTGTCGACGTTGATCGCGACACCGGTCGTGTACCACATGTAGGGCACGACGAAGCGGTTGCCCGGATCGGCCGCCTCGACCGCCTTCAGCAGGATCGGATCGATGTTCTTCAGGTTCGGCAGCTTCGCCTTGTCCAGCGGCTGGAAGATGCCCGCCTGGATCTGCCGCCCCGCGTACTCGACGCTGGGATAGACGACGTCGTAGCCGCTCGACCCGGTCAGCAGCTTCGCCTGCAACGTCGCGTTGCTGTCGTACAGGTCGTAGCGCACTCGGATCCCGTTCGTCTTCTCGAAGTTCGGGATGGTGTCGTGGGCGATGTAGTCGTTCCAGTTGTAGACGTTGAGAGAACCGGCACCTGCCGCACCGGCGCTCAGTGTCGCAAATCCGCAAACTGCCGCCAGAATTCTCCACACTCGCATCATCAGCCCTCCCGACATCGCCCGCCGCCTCACGAATCCGCGCCGTGCACGCTGTCAATACCCCGAAATGCGCTGCATTTGCTTCGACCGAGCCATGCGTACTCCATTCCCGAAATCGCACGATAGATCTTTTTGGAATTATTCCAAAGAGATCTATAAGGCGTGTACTTCACGTACCATATTTCGTGTATTTGTGTGTAAAGGAAGTAGTACTATTGCCCAAACATAGGCAGGCATCGGATAATTAATATTACTTAACAATTCCGAGAGCTGTACCAAATTGAGCGGCAACCCCAACAATGACAAAGGCACGCTCAAAGCTGTCGCAATTATCGGATTTGCGTTCCGTTTCCCCGGCGATCTGCAGCGAGAAGACGAGTTCTGGTCCGCCCTGATCGAGGGGAAGGATCTCGTGGGACGTATCGGGCCGGAGCGGTGGGCGACCGAGGTCCTCGAACATCCAAAGCGCTCGGAAGGCGGACGCAGCATCACCTTCTCTGCCGGCGTGCTGTCCCGGATCGATGAATTCGATGCCGGGTTTTTCGGCATTTCCCCGCGCGAAGCGGCGTGGCTCGACCCGCAGCAGCGGCTGCTGCTCGAGCTCGCTTGGGAGTCGATGGAGAATGCCGGCATCCCGCCCTCCCGCCTCGCGGGCACGGATTGCGCCGTCTATGTCGGCATTTCGGGCCTCGACTACGGCGTCGGCGCGCTGGACGACCTCCCCAGCCTGACCGCGCACACGATGACCGGCAACACGCTCAGCGTCGCCGCGAACCGGCTGTCCTACGTGTTCGACCTGCATGGCCCCTCGCTCGCCGTCGACACCGCATGCTCCTCGTCGCTCGTAGCGCTGCACCACGCCTGCAACGCGCTTCATGGGGGCGAGGCCTCGACCGCGCTCGTCGGCGGCGTCAATCTGCTGCTCCACCCCTACCCCTTCGTCGGCTTCACGAAGGCCTCGATGCTGTCGGCGCGCGGGCGCTGCCACACCTTTGATGCGTCCGGCGACGGCTACGTCCGCTCCGAGGGCGGCGCCGTGGTCCTGCTCAAGCCGCTGGATCGGGCGCTCGCGGACGGCGACACGATCCACGGCGTGATCCGCGGCACCGGCGTCAATGCCGACGGCGGCCGCAAGACGGGCCTCACGATCCCCAGCCGCGACGGCCAGGTCGAACTCATGCGCGCGGTGCTCGCGCGCTCCGGCCTTGCCGCGCACGAGGTCGACTACCTCGAGGCGCACGGCACGGGCACCGCGGTCGGCGACCCCATTGAAACCGCCGCCATCGGCGAAGTCTATGGCCGCACCCGCCCTGCCGGCGAGCCGCTGCCGATCGGTTCGGTCAAGGCCAACCTCGGGCACCTCGAACCGGCGTCGGGCATGGCCGGGCTCGTCAAGGCGCTGATGGTTCTCAAGCACCGCGAGCTGCCGCCGTCGATCCACCTGACGACTCCGAATCCGAAGATCGATTTTTCGGGGCTCAACCTCGACGTCGTGACCGCGCCGCGGCCCTGCCGGGACGAAGACAGGTCACGGCCGCTCGTCGTCGGCGTCAATTCCTTCGGCTTCGGCGGCGCCAATGCGCACGTGCTGCTGCAGGAATACCATAGCGCCACGGCGCAGGCGGAATCGCCGCGCCCGGCGACGCCGCTGTCGCCCCCGCTCTTCCTGTCGACCCGAACCAGCCCCGCCCTGCGGGAACTCGCCGGCCGCTACGCGGACGTCCTCGCCGCCGGCCCCGTCGACGCGTACTACGACCTCGCCCATACGGCAGCCTACCGCCGCGACCGCCTCGACAAGCGCCTCGCGCTGCCGGTGCAGGACCTCGCCGCGGCGCAGATCGCGCTACGCGAATTCGCCGACGGCAAGACACCCGCCGGACTGGTTCAGGAAGAAGCGCTGCCGCACGAGGGCGGGATGGCCTTCGTCTACTCCGGCAACGGCTCGCAGTGGGCAGGCATGGGGCAGAAGCTGCTCGCCGAATCGCCGCGCTTCCGCGAGCTGATCGCCGAACTCGAAGCCCCGATCCGCGAACGGACGGGCTTTTCGCTGCTAGCCGAACTCGGTGCCGACACCGCCGCCGCGCGCCTCGACGACACTGCGGTCGCGCAGCCGCTCCTCTTCGCCGTCCAGGTCGCCGTCACGACGATGCTGCGCGAACAAGGCATCCGCCCGCTCGCCGTCACCGGCCACAGCGTCGGCGAAGTCGCTGCGGCCTGGGCGTGCGGCGCGCTCGACCTTGACCAGGCCATCCGCGTGATCTGCGCGCGCAGTGCTGCACAGGCGCTCACCCGCGGCACTGGCCGCATGGCGGCCGTGGCCCTGTCCGAAGCGGCGGTGCGCGATGCGCTCGCCGAGCTCGGCGAACCGGACATCGAGATCGCCGGCCTCAACAGCCCCGGCAACGTCACGCTGTCGGGCCCGCTCGCCAGCCTCGAGAAGCTCGGCGAGGCACTCGGCCGTCGCAACGTCTTCTTCCGCCTGCTCGACCTCGACTACGCCTTCCACAGCCGCTGCATGGACCCCATCGAGGACATGCTCGTCGCGTCGCTCGACGGACTGGCACCGACCGCCGCCGCGGACTGCGAATATGTCTCCACCGTCACCGGCGCGGTTCTCCACGGCAGCACGCTCGGCGCACGCTACTGGTGGGACAACGTCCGCCAGCCAGTGCGCTTCGGCGAAGGCATCGGCGCGCTGATCGACCGCGGCTGCCGCTACTTCGTCGAAATCGGCCCGCACGCAATCCTGCAACGCTACATCACCGAATGCCTCGCCGCGAAGGACGTCCAGGGACGCGTCCTGCCGTCCCTGCGGCGTGACGACGACGCACTCCAGCGGCTGGACGAACTCGCGCTCCGCCTGCACCTGACGGGCCGCACGGATTTGACGGCGCTCTTCCCGACCGCCGGCCGCCACATACAGGCCCCGAACTACCCGTGGCAGCGCGAGCGCCACTGGCGCCCGGACACCGCCGAAGGCTACCGGCTGATCCACCGCCATCGCACGCACCCGCTGCTCGGCTGGCGCCTCAAGGACGCCGCCGCCTCGTGGGAAAACGTGCTCGACCCGCGCACCCAACCCTGGCTCGCGGACCACAAGGTCGGCGGCGCCACGGTCCTGCCCGGCGCAGCCTTCGTCGAACTCGCCCTCGCCGCCGCCTCCGAGGTCTTCCCCGCCGTACAACTCGACCTCGAAGAGCTCGACATCATCGCGCCGATCGTGTTCGACGGCGACCACGGACGCAGCGTGCGCATCGAGCTGAACCCGCGCGACGGAGGCTTCCAGATCCGCAGCCGGCAGCGGCTCAGCGATGACGAATGGACCTTGAACGCCGCTGGCCGCTTGCGCGAAGCAACGGTCACCGGCGAGCTCACACCGCCTCCGGCCAACCGCGCGGCAGCGACGGACCGTCTCGACGGCGCGACCCATTACCGGCTCGCCGGCCTGCTCGGACTCGACTACGGCGGCGAATTCCGCACGCTGTCGCACGCCGAGGTGCTCGGCGACATCCTCGAAGGGACCCTGCAAGCGGCCGCGGACGACGACGAAGCCCAGGCCGGCTTCATCCTCCACCCCGGCGCACTCGACGTCTGCTTCCAGTCCCTGTTGGGCTTCTTCCGCGCCGACATCGAAGCCGGCCGCGGCCTGCCGCTCCTGCCGGTGCGGGTCGGGCGCCTGCGTCATTTCAGGCGCGCCGCCGTCGCCAGCTTCCGCGTACGCCTGCTGCGCCGCAGCCCGCGTTCCGTGCTCGCGGCCTTCGAGCTCTTCGCGCGCGACGGCGGCCTGGTCGCGACGCTGGAAGGCTGCCGTTTCCGCGCCGCGTCGGTACGCCAGCACCACGAAGCCGAACCGGCGCGCTGGGAAATCGTCCCCCGCCTGCTCGCCGCGCCCGGCCCCGCAGCCACTGTGCCGCTGCCCGCGACGCACGAGCTCGCGCGGCAATTGCGCGCCTGGTTCACCGCACAGGAAACGCAGCTCGACCGCCAATCGTATTTCCGCGAACTGCAGCCGCTGTGCGACGCGCTCGTCATCGCCTTCGCCTATGAAGCCTTCCGCGATCTGCTCGCGAACCGTGGAGAATGGCTGCAGCAGGCGCTGACGAACCCCGACGCGGTGGCGCCGGCCGGCCGCGCCTACTTCGCGTGGCTCAAGTCCAATCTTCAGGTCGAAGGCCTGCTGGTCGAAGACGGCGGCACCTGGCGACTCACAGACAGCGACCTCCCGCTTCCCGCGGACATCTGGCGCACCCTGCTGCGGGACTACCCGACCAGCCTGCCCGAACTCGTCCTCATCGGCCGCATCGGCCCGCAGCTCGGCGCGATCCTCACCGGCGAAGCCGACGCGGTTGCGCTGCTACAGGATCTCCGTAACAGTCATCAGGCTGAAACGCTATACGAAGACAATCCTGCCTACCTCGGCAGCCGGCTTGCGGTACGGCGCGTCGTCGAGCAGGCCGCGGCCGGCTGGCCCGCCACGAGACGACTGCGCATCCTCGAAATCGCCGCCGAGAGCAGCGACCTGCCTCTGCAACTCGCCCATGCGTTCCCGAGCGACCGTGTCGACTACGTGCTTGCCCACCATGACCCGCGCGTCTGCGATCACCTGCGCGCCGAATACCGCGATCACCCGTTCGTGAGCGTCGCCGAGCTCGATCCGGCAGAGACGGCCTTCGTCGACGAAAAGGGTCTTCCAGGGCAATTCGACATCGTCATCCGGCGTCACAGCCTGCACCGCGCGGTCAATCCTCAGGCCGCGCTCGGCTGGACGCAGCGCCTGCTAAACCCCGGCGGCCTGCTGCTCGTCGCCGAACGTCACAGCGACCTCTCCGCCGTCTTCTGGAACGGCATCGACACCGCCTTCTGGCGCGAAGGCGCCAACGACGCCCAGCCCTTCCCGCAACTGCTGCCCGCGGAAACCTGGGCCGGCGCGCTGTCGGCGCAAGGCTTTGCCGACATCGAAAGCTTCGTGGAGCCGGCGGCCGAAGGCCTCGCGAGCGGCGCCTACCTGGTCCTGGCGAAACGCGGGGACTCGGGGCTCTCCCAAACCGCCGCCCCCCCGGCCAACTGGTTGCTGCTCGCCGGCGCCAGCACCGAATCGCAAGCGCTCGCCGAGGGGCTCTCGGCGCAGCTCAACGCCCACAGCCAGCACGTGGTCGTGATGTCCGCGGCCGCGCCGAAATCGCGCGCAGCCGTCGAACACCTATTACGCCAGGCCGGCCGCCAGTTCGGCGACATCCACCACGTCGTCGATCTCGCCGGACTAAGCGGCGCCGACGCAGCAGCTTCGATCGACAACCTGCTCGAACGCACCCATTGCGCCGAGACCCTCGATCTGCTGCTCGCGATCGAAGCCGCCGGCATCGGCCAGTCCCGCCTGTGGATCCTGACCTCGGGCGGCATTCCGGTGGACGGCATCAACGACGCGTCCGGCCTCGACCCGACGCAATCCGCGTTGTGGGGCCTCGGGCGGGTGATCATGAACGAGCACCCCGCGCTCAACTGCACGCTCATTGACGTCTCCGGCGACCTTCCGGGCGCCGCGGCAACCGAGGCCCTCGTCAACGAACTTCTGCACCCCGACGGCGAGCGCGAAATCGCCCTCACGCCGCGCGGCCGCTTCGGCCTGCGCATGCAGCGCGCCGCCGCTTCCGAAGCGGCGCAGGAAGCGTCGGAAGAATCGCGCTTCCGCCTCGACTTCCACGTCCCAGGACAGCTGCGCAACCTCGTCTGGCTGCCCAATCCGGAACGCGCGCTGGGCGAAGGCGAGATTGAAGTGCGTCCGCTCGCGACCGGCCTCAACTTCCGTGACGTCATGTACCTGATGGGCCTGCTGCCCGACGAGGCCGTGGAGAACGGCTTTGCCGGCGCGAGCCTGGGCCTGGAGTTCTCCGGTGTCGTCACGCGCATCGGCCAGGGCGTGGGCGAGCTGAAAGTGGGCGACGCCGTCCTCGGTTCGGGCCCGGCCTGCTTCGCGAGCCACGTCATCACCAAGGCGAGCGCCGTCACCCTCAAGCCGGAAGAGTGGTCGCACGAAGCCGCCGCGACGGTCCCGACCGTGTTCCTGACCGTCTACTACGCGCTCAAGCAGCTCGCCGCCCTCGAACCGGGCGAGCGCGTGCTGATCCACGGCGCGGCCGGCGGTGTCGGCATCGCCGCCGTGCAGCTCGCCCGCCACCTCGGCGCCGAAGTCTTCGCCACCGCGGGCAGCAACGAGAAGCGCGAATTCGTACGCCTGCTGGGCGCTGACCACGTCTACGACTCGCGCAGCCTCGCGTTCGCGGACCAGATCCTCGAACAGACCAGCGGCGAAGGCGTCGATGTCGTCCTCAACTCTCTTGCTGGCGAAGCCATCCGCCGCAACCTGCAGGTCCTCAAGCCCTTCGGCCGCTTCCTCGAGATTGGCAAGCGCGACTTCTTCGAGAACACGCCGATCGGCCTGCGTCCCTTCAAGGACAACATCAGCTATTTCGGCATCGATGCCGACCAGCTGCAGATCGGCCGTCCCGAACTCGCGCGGCGCCTCTTCGCCGAAGTCATGGAGCTGTTCCGCGACGGCGCGCTGTCCCCGCTGCCCTTCCGCGCCTTCCCGGCCGAACGCGTCGTCGACGCCTTCCGCTACATGCAGCAGGCGCGGCAGATCGGCAAGGTGGTCGTGACGTTCGAAAACGCCCGCGTCGAAGTGGAAGGACCGCCGGTCAAGCGGCCGCACCTGTCCTTCGCGAAGAACGCCACCTACCTCGTCACCGGGGGCCTCACTGGCTTCGGTCTCGAAACGGCACGCTGGCTCGCCGAGCGCGGCGCCGGCAGCATCGTCCTGCTCGGCCGACGCGGGACCGACACCCCGGGCGCGCCGGAAATCGCCGCGGAGTTCGAGCGCCGCGGCACACGCGTCACGATCCTCGCCTGCGACGTCGCCGACCGCAGCTCGGTCCAGGCCGTGCTCGCGCGCATCCGCCCCGAACTGCCGCCGCTGCGTGGCGTGCTGCATGCCGCGATGGTCATCGACGACGCGCTGCTCGCGAACCTCGACGGCGAGCGCATGCGCACCGTCCTCGCGCCCAAGGTGCTCGGCGCGTGGAACCTGCACGAGCTCACGCGCGACACCCCGCTCGACCACTTCATCCTCTACTCGTCGGTGACAACCTTCATCGGCAATCCCGGCCAGGGCAACTACGTCGCCGCCAACACCTATCTCGAAGGCCTGACGGCGCTGCGTCGCGCGATGGGCCTGCCGGCCACTTGCATCGGCTGGGGGCCGATCGCGGACGCGGGCTACCTCACGCGCAACGAAACCGTGAAGGAAAGCCTCACCCACCGGCTCGGCGCCGAAGCGCTCACCACCACCAAGGCGCTCGCGATGCTCGAACGGGCACTGCAGACCGAAGCGGCGACGATCGCGGTCGCGGACTTCGACTGGAGCATGCTCGCCCGCCTCCTCCCGTCTGCCCAGACCGCCCGCTTCGCGCCGCTGCAGCGCGAATTCGCCGGCGAACAGAACCTCGGGGCGGACGGCGGCGACTTCCAGGCCCTGATCGCCGGGAAGTCCGCCGATGAAATCCACGAGCTCGTCCGCGCCCTCGTGCTGCAGGAAGTCGCGCAGATCCTGTCGATCAGCCCCGAACGCATCGACGGGGCACAGTCCTTGCGAGATCTCGGCATGGATTCGCTGATGGCCGTCGAGCTGGCCCTCGGGCTGGAAAAGCGCTTCGGCGTTCAGCTTCCCGCCATGCTGCTCAACGAGGGTCCCACGATCGATCGCGTCGCTTCGCGCATCGTCGAACGGGTGCTCGGAAACGGTGCGGATGCACCGGAAAGGGGCGACGCGCTCACCGATCTGGTGACCGGCATGGCGGCGCAACACGGCGAATCCATCTCCGCCGAACAGGTCGCGCAGACCATTGCCGACGTCAGAAAGGAGCTTTGATTCCATGAGCAAGCAGAATTTCGGCCTCGTCGGGCAGGCGCGCGACGAACTGGTGAAGCGCTTCCTGGGTCGCAAGAATACCCAGGCGCCGTCGCCCGAAGGCCTGCAGGCGGCCACCGCCGGCTATCCGGAAATCCCCGAAAGCTTCTATCGCTTCGACCGTTTCCCCGGCTACGAAAAGCTCCTCGTCCCACAGGCCGCCGCGCGGCGTTTCGGCATCGAAAACCCCTTCTTCAAGATGCACGAAGGGGCTGCCGGTGCGACCACGCAAATCGAGGGCCGGAGCTTCATCAACTTCTCGAGCTACAACTACCTCGGCCTCTCCAGCCATCCGCGCGTGAACAAGGCGGCCAAGGACGCCATCGAGCGCTACGGCACCTCGGCCTCGGCAAGCCGGCTCGTCGCGGGTGAACGGCCGGTGCAGCGCGAGCTCGAAGAAGCGCTCGCCGACTGCTACGGCGTCGAAGACTGCATCGTCTTCGTCAGCGGGCATGCCACCAACGTCACGACGATCGGCTACCTCTTCGGCAGCAAGGATCTGGTCATCCACGACAGCCTGATCCACAACAGCGTGATCGAAGGCATCCAGCTGTCCGGCGCCACCCGGCGCGCGTTCCCGCACAACGATACCACCGCGCTCGACGCGATCCTCAACGACATCCGCGGACAGTTCGAGCGCGTACTGATCGTCGTCGAAGGCCTGTACAGCATGGACGGGGACATCCCCGACCTGCCGCGCTTCGTCGACATCAAACAGCGCCACAAAGCCTTCCTGATGGTCGACGAAGCCCACTCCTTCGGCGTGCTGGGGGCCGGCGGCATGGGCATCCGCGAGCACTTCGGCCTTCCAGGCAAGGCCGTCGACATCTGGATGGGCACGCTCAGCAAGTCGCTCGCCGGCTGCGGCGGCTACATCGCCGGCGAACGCGCGCTGGTCGAGCACCTCAAGTACGCGGCGCCGGGCTTCGTCTACAGCGTCGGCATGTCCCCCCCGCTCGCCGCAGCGGCACTCGAGGCCCTCACCATCATCCGCCACGAGCCCGAGCGCACCCACCGATTGCGCGAACGCGCCGGCCGCTTCCTCGAGCTCGCCCGCGAGAAGGGCATCGACACCGGACTGTCGCAGGGCTACGCGGTGATCCCGGCCATCATCGGCAGCTCGCTGAAAGCCACACGCGCCGCACAGCAATTGTTCGCGCGCGGCATCAACGTCCAGCCGATCATTCATCCCGCGGTCGAAGAGCGGGCCGCCCGTCTCAGATTCTTTGTCAGCTGCATGCACAGCGAAGAGCAGATCAGCGCCGCTGTCGATGCCCTGGCAACAGTCCTATAACGCATTGGAACAATGGAACAACGCATGTCAGTGATTCCCGTCATTCTGTGCGGCGGTGCAGGTTCCCGGCTATGGCCGGTCTCGCGTGAGAGCCATCCGAAGCCCTTCATCCGCCTAGGCGACGGCCAGAGCCTGCTGCAGAAGGCCTTCCTGCGCGGCGCCAACCTCGCCGGCGTATCGCAGATCGTGACGGTCACCAACCGTGAGTTCTTCTTCAAGACCGAAGACGAATTCCGCGAGATCAACAAGAACAAGCTGCCGACCTCCTTCCTGCTCGAACCCTTCGGTCGCAACACCGCCGCCGCCGTCGCCGCCGCCGCGCTGCACCTTGCCGAGCGCAACCCCGACACGGCACTGCTGGTCCTCGCCGCCGACCACCTGATCACAGACCAGTCAGCCTTCGCCGCCGCCGTACAGCGCGCCGTCGGCCTCGCCCGCGAGGGCAAGCTCGTCACCTTCGGCATCCAGCCCGACGCGCCGGAAACCGGCTATGGCTACATCGAAGCCGAAGGCAACACCGTGCTGCGCTTCGTCGAGAAGCCCGACGCCGCCACCGCCCAGACCTATCTCGACTCCGGCCGCTTCTACTGGAACTCCGGCATGTTCTGCTTCACCGCCCGCACCATGCTGGAAGAAATGGAGCAGCACTGCCCCGCGATCCTCGCCGCCGTCCGCACATGCCTCGCCCGGTCGCGCACGTCAGAAGGCAAGGGTTTCAGCCAGTGCGGACTCGACCCGGACAGCTTCGGCAAGGTCCCCGAGGACTCGATCGACTACGCCGTGATGGAAAAATCCCGACGTGTCGCCGTCGTCCCGTGCGACATCGGCTGGAGCGACATCGGCTCCTGGTCGGCCCTCGGCGACCTGACCGCCGCCGACGATCAGGGCAACCGTGTCGAAGGCGAAGCCCTGCTGCACGACGTCAGCAACTGCTCCATCCGCAGCAACGAGCGACTCGTGGGCGCCGTCGGCGTCCACGACCTGATCATCGTCGACACCCCCGACGCACTGCTCGTCGCCGCCAAGGACCGCGCGCAGGACGTCAAGCATCTCTATGCCGAACTCAAAGCCACCGGGCACGAAGCTTACAAGCTGCATCGCACCGTGCATCGCCCATGGGGCACTTACACGGTCCTCGAAGAAGGCAGCCGCTACAAGATCAAGCGCATCGTGGTGAAGCCCGAGGCCAGCCTGTCGCTGCAAATGCACCACCATCGCAGTGAACACTGGATTGTGGTCAGCGGCATGGCGAAGGTCGTCAATGGCGAGCGCGAAATCCTCGTCGCCCCCAACGAATCGACCTACATTCCGGCCGGGCATCACCACCGTGTCAGCAACCCCGGCGTCCTCGATCTCGTGATGATCGAGGTGCAAAGCGGCGAATATCTGGGCGAAGACGACATCGTCCGTTTCGAAGACAATTACGGACGCGTCTCATGAACCTCAACGACCCCATGCTCGAAACTCTGCAAAGCCGGTCCAAACCGGCTGCCAGTCGCATCCCGAAGCTCTTCAGGAATCGACTGTTTCTCTTTACGACCCTCATTCCCACGCTGATCACCAGCCTCTACTTCGGGCTGATCGCGTCGGACGTCTACATTTCGGAATCACGTTTCGTCGTTCGCAGCCCCGAACGGCAGACTGCATCGCCGCTTGGGCTAATGTTCAAGAGCGCGGGCTTCACCCGTGCAGAGGACGACGCTTATGCCGTCCAGGACTTCATTCTGTCCCGTGACGCCCTCAAGGCGTTGGACAACGAGTTGAACATCAAAAATGCCTTTTCTTCCCCACGCATTGATCTGTTCAGCCGCTTTGGAGCCCTAGACTGGGATAAGAGCTTCGAAGCATTTCACCTTTACTATCAAAAGAAAGTAAATATTCAGTTCGACCCCGCTTCATCGATCGCAACCTTGACCACAAAGGCCTACAGCGCCGACCAAGCCTTCGCGATCAATCAACGGCTTGTCGAACTCGCCGAAGAACTTGTAAACAATATCAACGGACGTGGTCGTCAGGACATGATCAAGTTCGCGACCGAAGAGGTCGGTGACGCTCGAAAGAAAGCTCAAGCAGCCGCCCTCGCGTTGGCTCGATACCGTGATTCACAAGGTGTAATCGACCCTGAAAAGCAATCTGCCATCGGACTTCAACAAGCCGCAAAGCTCCAAAGCGACCTTATTGAAACACGCTCGCAACTTGCCCAGCTTGAGCGCCTAGCCTCCAACAATCCTCAAATTCCGGTGCTGCGACAGCGGGTGCAATTGATACAACGTGAGCTCGATTCGGAAAATGCCCGGGTTGCTGGCGGCCACCGCTCCTTGGCGGGAAAAGCCGCTGAATACCAGCGACTCACGCTGGAAAAGGAATTTGCAGACAAGCTTCTCGCCAGTTCCATGAACACGTTGGAATTGGCACGTACCGAAGCCCAGCGCAAGCAGCTCTATCTTGAACGAGTCGTTCAGCCCAGCAACCCCGATGAAGCGATGGAACCGCTGCGTCTCAGGAACGTATTTGCTGTATTCGTTTTAGGATTGACTACTTGGGGCATTCTGTCGATGCTGATTGCAGGAATCAAGGATCACCAAGACTGAGTCGCCGTGATCATGAACGCTTCACTCTATCGAGCACTGAGCATCCAACGGCGCGTCGTCGGCGCATTGCTCCTGCGGGAGGTCGTAACTAGATACGGCCGACACAATATAGGAGCACTGTGGATGGTTGCAGAGCCCATGCTATTTACCCTGGGCATTGCGACCCTCTGGTATCTCGCCGGCCTGCATACAATGTCCGCCATTCCCGTAGTTGCCTTTGCTATTACCGGGTATTCATCGGTACTCACTTGGCGAAATTCGGCGAATCGCTGCTCAAAAGCGATTGAGCCCAATTTGAGCCTGATGTATCACCGGAATGTACAAGTAATAGATATATTTCTGTCTCGCATCATACTTGAGACCGTCGGCGCATCGGCATCGTTTCTGATCTTGACCCTGCTATTTGCCTCCATCGGAGTAATGAAATGGCCGGCGGACCCGCTACTGGCCGCAATTGGCTGGCTCCTACTTTGTTGGTTCGCGCTCGCCCTTGGTTTGATGGCAGGCTCGCTTTCGGAGTTGTCGGAAACATTCGGCCGGATCTGGCATGTCATAACGTATTTGTTGTTTCCCCTATCAGGTGCCGTATTCATGGTTCATTGGTTACCGCCGGCCGCTCAGCAAGCGGTACTTTGGCTTCCAATGGTGCACGGCGTTGAAATGGTACGCCATGGTTATTTCGGCAATGTTGTGCCCACCCATGAATCGCCCTTCTATCTAGCGACCGCAAATCTGACTCTTACTCTGATCGGGCTTGCCTTGGCCCGAGAAACGGCAAAGAGAGTGCAACTCGAATGATCGAGCTTAATGAAATCAGCAAGACATATACGACTCAAAGTGGTCGCCATCATGTCCTCGATCACATCTCGCTGACGATTCAGCGAGGAGACAAGCTCGGAATTCTGGGCCGAAACGGCGCCGGCAAGTCCACGCTCATTCGGATACTTAGCGGCATCGAACCTCCGACGAGCGGACGAGTGACTCGTCGGATGACGATTTCATGGCCTCTCGCCTTTGCTGGCGGCTTTCAGGGAAGTCTCACCGGCATTGATAACTTCAAGTTCATCTCTCGCGTCTACGGAATCGATTACCGATCGAAACTAGATTTCGTCGACGATTTCTCGGAGCTCGGCAAATTCATGCGCGAGCCCGTAAAGAGATATTCCTCTGGCATGCGGGCAAGGCTTGCTTTTGCAATATCAATGGCCATTGAGTTCGACTGCTATCTTATTGACGAAGTCTCGGCGGTTGGGGACAGCCGCTTTCGGGAGAAATGTGAAAACGAACTGTTTCTGAAGCGAGGCGATCGGACGATGATCATCGTTTCGCATCAACCCGAGCAAATTCGACAACACTGCAACAGATTTTGCGTTCTCGAGAAAGGCAAGATCATTAACTTCGACAAAGCAGATTCAGCATATGACTACTATGCCCAATGGCAATAATAAAATTAAGGTCCTAATGGATCTCAAACCCACTCTGGATGGGTATGCCGGGGTTCCGCAGGAAACTCGACTCCTTTTTCTAGGATTGAGGTCCGCGGAAGAATATAGCGTCGAAGGCTTGATTCAACACGGTTCAAGAAATCTGAAATCGGCAATCCCCACCAATCGTAAAGCGCTCGCGACATCGAAGAGAATCAACCGCTTGTCCAAGGTGGTCGTATCGCTATACGAGAAGCCCTACAGCAGTCTTCTCGATAATGCCTCTGAGGCGGTCACACGGTACGTTGCGTCGCTTCTCTTGCATGCTAGAGCCCGCTTCGGGCGCGCTATTCCCACTCACGTCTTCGAACCGGATCTTTTCGACGATTTCATCTGGCGGACGTTTTTCAGCAAAACTCTCAAGCCGATCAACAAGGATCTCATCACCTCAACGCGTTACCGCGTGCTGAGGCAGCCGCGTTCCTTGCTGCACAAGAGCGGGCTCGCAGCACTCAAGTACACCTCGACCCCTCGCTATCCTTCCGTCGATACACGTGGCTTTGATTTTTTTGTCGCGCAGACGCCGTTTCCGGGACGAACCAGCCCCGGCACGCGCCTGGTTGTCCGTTATCACGATGCCGTGCCGGTCTTGATGCCCCACACGATCGGCAACAAAGCGTTTCATCAGGCCTCGCATTTCTACTCCCTACAGGACAACGTCCGTTCCGGCGCCTGGTTCTCGTGCATTTCAGAGGCGACGCGTAAGGATCTGCTCAAGATTTTCCCGGAAGCCGAGCCGCGCACAGCCGTGATTCACAACATGGTGTCCGGCGAATATTTCGACGAGGACTCGCCCAAGGGGCTCGTCTTCAACATCATCGCCAACCGGCTATGTGACACCAATGAATTCGGTACCGAGTTGTCTGGCATCTCATTGAACAAGGCCGGTCAGACACCGCAAGAATTCGACTACCTGCTGATGGTCTCGACGATCGAGCCGCGGAAGAACCACCTGCTGCTCATGGAAGCCTGGGAACGCCTCAAGTACACCTCAATGCCCAACCTGAAGCTCGTGATCGTCGGCAACTCGGGTTGGGACGAGAAGCCCATCCTGAAGGCATTCAAACCTTGGGCCGAACGCGGCGACCTGTTCCACCTTGCCAACGTGCCGGCTTTCGAGCTACGCATCCTCTACAAGCACGCACTCGCCACCATCTGCCCAAGCCTGGCAGAAGGCTTCGATTATTCGGGAATCGAGGCGATGCGCAGCGGCGGAATCGTCATTTCGTCAGATATCTCCGTCCACCGCGAGGTCTACGAGGACGCATCCGAGTATTTCAGCCCCTACTCCTCGGAAGACGCCGCCCAAGTCATTCAGAGCGCCATTCGGCAAGGCGGCGCTTCGCTACGGGCTCGCCTCGTGCAGAAAGGGAGGGAGATTTCGGGGCGCTACACGCCATCGCTCATCCTCCCCCAGTGGAACGAATTCTTTCGCGCGGCAAGCGCGAACGGGAAACACAGTCGTTAAAAGCATCGTGGAGAAGTAACGTGAAGATTGTCCTTACATGCGGCCACTACCGCTCGAGTTACCAGGCGGTACACGGATTCCTTGCGAAATCCGGGCTGGGCGATGCATCTCCCTCTCGACGCGAGGGCATGACGCCGACGACTCTCCAAACAGAGATATTGAAGTACTACGAACTAGATCCAGATGCATTGGACATCGTCAAATCCGTGCAACCTGGGAAGGTCTGGCACAACCTCGCCGTCGATCTCCTGATGGGCAACCTGGACAAGCAGAATTGGGGTTGGGCGGACTCACGCACGCTGTCACTGCTTGATTTCTGGCTGCAGCTCGACTCACAGATCCGTTTCCTCCTCGTCTACTCCGCGCCGGAGTATGCGGTCGCACAGATGCTCGCGGATAGCGAAGCCAGTCCCGAAAACATCGAGCGAGCCGCTCAGTCCTGGTGCGATGCGAACTCGCAGATGATGGCCTTCTTCCACCGCCATCCCGAGCGCTGCATTCTCGCCAACACGTCATCCGTCATGCAGTCGCCCTGCGATTTCGTGGCAAGAGTGAACACCGACTGGGAACTCCGTCTCGATTGCGGCTCGGCAGCTGCGATGGCTGAAGAGCTTGACGTCCGCAGTCTCGGCGCCCGACTGCTGAAGCCACTACTTGCCGATTTGGACGACGTAGCCACGCTTTACGACGAGTTGGAAAATTCAGCGCACTTTGCTGCAGCAAGCGCCGACGTCGAACGTGCCGAAATATACCGAGGCTGGAATCAATATCGCCGATCGACAATCGCGGCGCGCGAACTGCAAAGTGCGCATGATCGCGTCGTCGCGGCGCTCGACCTGCAATCGAAGGTCGCAGCCCAGGCTCAGAAGGCTCTCGAAGACAGCCACGCGAGCCTTTCCCAGGAGCACCACCTCACGCTGGCTCAACTACATCAAGCACAGGAGGAGTTGGAGAAGCATTCCCTGCAATACGCTGAGGAGCGTGAGGCACTGCGCAAGGCCCGCGACGAACAGGCCAAAATCTCAGCCGAGCAACAGCGCCAGATTGCGCAACTCAAGGATCAGTGCCGCGAACTCTCCCGAGTATGCGATCAGCACCTGAAGACCATCGAAGCGGCCCGCCAGGCAGCCAAGGCCGCGCCCTCGGAGGCGGAACTCAAATCGCTTCAGTCGAGACTCAGCGAGCTCGGCAAAGAGAATGATCAGCTTCTACTCCAACTCCATCAGGCGCAGGAGGAACTCGAACAGTATTCTCTGCGATGCGCGAACGAGCGTGAGGATCTGATCAAGAGCCGAGACGAGCAGGCCAAAGTCTCAGCCGAGCAACAACGCCAGATTGCTCAGTTCAAGAGTCAGTGTGATGAACTTACGAGAATACGCGATCAGCACCTCAAGACCATCGAAGAAGCCCGCCACGCGGCCAAGGCAGGCCCCTCTGACGCCGACCTCAATACGCTTGAGTCGAAACTCAAGGAAGCCAGCCAGGAGAACGAGCTGCTTCTGATCCAGCTCCATCAGGTTCAAGAAGAGCTTGAACACTACTTTGTCAAGAATGCGGAAATAGCGCAAACAACATCGAGCCCAGCGTTCTGGGGCGATCAACAGCCACGCACGATGTTGTGGGACATGCGCTCGGACGTGATCGGGGATAACTGGTACTACGCCGAAGAGGACGGGCGGTGGGCCGGCCCGGAACCTTACAGCACGCTCAAGCTTCCGCGCCTGCGCGACGGCCGCTACGAAATCGAGCTTGATATTGTCGATGCAATGGCACCGGAGATCCTCACCGGAATGGAACTGGCCATGAACGGCCACCCGGTGCCGCTCGAAACCTCCGGCCCCTCCTTGCCGGCAGTCGTCCGCACCAGTTTCTCTACGAGAGACATCGGCGATCAGCTCGGATGGACGCTCCAGTTTCGCTTTCCGAACATGATTTCACCCGCAGACCACGGATCGGACGATCAGCGCGTTCTGGGCATTCGTCTGCGCACGGTAAAGCTCACCCACGCAGAACTGTCTCAGTGACGTCCCACGTTAGAAGGCTTCTCGAATGACTGCCGAATCATCGATGCAATTCTGGATCGAGCATCTGCGCGTACTCGCCGCACCACTGGGCGTGGTTCACGTCGGGGCGGGATCATCCACAACGAGCCTACATTACGCTCAATGGTCGGTACCCAGGGTGCTTCTGGTCGAAGCCGATGAACGGCTGCATGAGAAGCTTGAGGTTGCCACTGCCGACCGCCCCGGATGGTCGTCGCACAACTCACTGGTCGACGAATGCGACGGGGAGTCGCTTTTTCACGTGGCCACAAACCCCAGGGAAAGCGGGCTGGTGCCCCCCGAAAACCTGAACGTCTTGTGGCGTAACCTGAAGACGACCGATCGACGCACCCTTCCGGCGCGATCGCTGGAAAGCCTACTATCAGAATCAGACATATCGACCGAGGAAGTCAATTGGGCCGTCGTTGACTGCCTCCCGGCACTTCCAATTTTGCGTGGAGCGGGAAGGTATCTAGGCAGCCTCGACGTCATCCGAGTACGGACCCTGATGGACCAAGAGGCGTGTTCGATCGTCGGCGCCTCGATATCCGAGATCAGTGAGTTTCTCGAAAGCCACGGTTTTCGTTGCGTCGCAACCGATGCCGAACGACAGCCCGCAATTGGAAGCGCTCTTTTTGCGAGGAACTGGAAACCCGTCGTCCGCCAATATCAGGTTGAGAATGCCCGGACAGCGACCGAATTGCTGAGCCATAAGGCAGCACTGCGTGCGGCGACAGAGCGCCTGGACCAGGAAGATGCTTCACGCGCGGTCCAGGAACAACTGCTAGTGGAACGCACCGAGCAGCTTGAGCGTCTGCGAGCAGAAAAGGACAGCGCCGAGGAATTATTGACAGAATTGCGGCGCCAAAACGCAGAACTCATTCAACAGCATCAAACTGCGTTGAAGGAAGCTGCAGAGCGCTCGCTAGAACTGGAGCAACTGCGCGTCAGCAAGGAAAGCATCGAGCAAGATTCGGCGCAATTGCGGCGCCAAAACGCAGAACTCATTCAACAGCATCAAACCGCATTGAAGGAGGCTGCAGAGCGCTCGCTAGAACTGGAGCAGCTGCGCGTCAGCAAGGAAAGCATAGAGCAAGATTCGGCGCAATTGCGGCGCCAAAACGCAGAACTCGTTCAACAACATGAATCCGCGTTGAACGAGGCTGCAAAGCGTTCGGCAGAGCTGGAACAGGCAATCAAGGCGCGCGACGGCGCTCTGCAGCGAGTTGCCGAGCTTCAGCGTGACTTCGCAGCGAAGCTACCTCGAATTGAAGAACTGGCCCAATTGCGAGAGGCAAATAGCAGTCTTGCGAACGAAGCCTCCACCCTGCGTAACGCGCAACAGGCTCTTGCGAGCGAAAAAGCCGAGCAGACAGCGGCCCTTGAACAACAAGCAAGGCATGCCGCTGAAAGTGCAGAGCAAATCAAGACGCTGAACCACGCCAAGACCGAGGCCGAACGACTCGTTACGGAAACGCAAAATAAACTGCGTGCTCTGTCCGCAACGCACGAAGAACTAAAGAAACAATTTGAAGAACAGCGCCGCGAAGCTACGGACGCGCGCCGCACCGCCGCTCTTAGCGTGAAGCTCCAATCGCTACGCGAATCGGCGCTTCAGGATCTCCAGACCCGCCATCGCGACCTGAGGATAAACTACGAAAGCCAGCAAGATCTTCTCGAAAAGCTTTCCGTAAGACTCGCTGCGGTTGCCGATTACCTGCATCAAATCCCGCAACCCCAGGAGCTCGTTCTTTCCACGCAAACGCCCCCGGCCGACACTGAATCACACCGTGAACAGCGTTCGTCGCGTGTGACGTCCTTGGGAAACAACGGGTAAGTTACCATGCCGCCCTCTACACCTCATCTGCCGGATGGAGTACAGGCCCTAACGGGGGCAATTGATGACGCATTGAGTCTTCTGAATGGATTCCGGAAGACCAATGCGGGCGCCCTGTTGCCCACCAGCAACCCTTCCGATCTCTTAAGTCAGTGCCTCGATCTCTGCGCACAATACCGGTCTGCGGCTTCGGAACCGATTCGCACCGTACATCATTTTGCCTGCACAGGCGGCACTCTTGTGACGAAGTGCATCGCGACAACACCCAACAGCCAGGTTCTCAGTGAGGTCGATCCTCTGAGCACACAGTTGGATCAGCAAAAGCCCCGGTTTGCACCTACCGACATCATTACGCAGATGCGTCAGAGTACCCAAGGGGCGTCACAGGAGCTTCTCATTGAGCTCTTTCTCAACAGCATCGAACTCGTAAAGCGAGATGCGGATTCTCGCGGCCTCCGTCTGGTCGTTCGCGACCACGCACACAGCCATTACTGCCGTGGCCCCGGGATCCCGGACCGTCCGAACCTTCGACAGATCCTCGAATCACGCTTTACCACACTCTCCGTCCTCACTGTGCGCCATCCCTTGGACAGCTTCCTCTCCTTGAAGGGCAATGGCTGGCTCAATTTTGCTCCGCAAACCATAGACGAATACAGCCAGCGTTACTTGACCTTCCTCGACGCCTACCAGGGGCTGCCGGTCGTCAGGTATGAAGATTTGGTGGACAGCCCATCAACAACGATGCAAAGAATCGCCTTGCATCTCGACTTGCCGTTCTTCGATCAATTTCTCGAACTATTTTCTGCCTTCCATCTTACGGGCGACAGCGGGCGCACCAGCGACATCCTTGAACAGAAACCCCGGCGACAGATTGATGATGACCTCTCCGACCAACTAAAGGCATCTGAAAGCTATCGGCGACTTCTGGATGCCCTGGAATATCCGACGCACTGACTAACCGACAAGAGCTCGTCATCGCAATGAACATTGCCGCTGCCCTTCCCTTTCTTTCCGCTTCATCCAGTAGCGGTCTGGACATCGAGTAAGACATGTCTCGACTTCGGATGCTCCATAACCGCCATGCAGGAGGCCGGTGCGTAATCGTTGCAAACGGCCCCTCGCTTAACAAGATGGAACTCGGTTTTCTCCGTTCAGAGACCGTTATCGGCATGAACAAGATATATCTGGGATTCCGCAAGTTCGGCTTTTACCCGCGATACTACGTCGCGATCAACGCCAAGGTCATCGAGCAGTCCCTCAATGAGATCGGAGCCATGAATTGCGTCAAATTCATCGGAAGCCAGGGGGCAATGGGAAGGATCAGCGAAGGGCCGATGACCTACCTGATCAATACTACAACGCCCCCAGCGCGATTCTGTCACGACATTTCTCGTGGAGTGCATGAAGGCTTCACGGTCACCCACGCCGCCCTGCAGATTGCCTACTACCTGGGATTCCAGGAAGTCGTGCTGATCGGGCTGGACCATCGTTACGAATTCTCGGGGAAACCGAACGAGGCGCGAACATTGGACGGCCCAGATCCCAATCATTTTAGCGAGAGCTACTTCGGCCACGGTCAGCGCTGGGACAATCCGGATCTGGCCCATTCCGAAGAATCCTACGCGCTGGCGCGCCTCGAATTCCAGCGAGCGGGACGAAGAATCATTGATGCCACTTTGGATGGCGCGTGTCCGACATTTGAAAAAGCCGATTATCGTGAACTCTTTTTCCGTTGATTTTCTCGGCCAAGCCGGTTTCAGAATTTCGTCAGCCGAAGGTACGGTATATATCGACCCGTATCTATCGGATTCGGTGCGGGCACTCGATTCAGCCGACCTGATACGCCAGGTTGCCATCCCCGTTTCGCCCGCAGACGTGCGCGACGCGACCTGGGTGCTCATTACGCACGACCACATCGATCACTGCGATCCGCACACGCTTCCGGTCCTGTCGGATGCCTCGCCCGACGCCCGGTTCGTGGCCCCGCCGCCGGCCGCGGAGAAACTCCTTGAATGGGGTATTGCTCCGCACAGAATCCAGACAGCATCCGAGACCTGGCATCCGCTTCTGCCTGGCCTCAGCATCAAAGCGGTGCCCGCCGCCCACCCCAGTGTCGAACGCGACCCCGAAGGCCGCCTAGCCTGCGTTGGCTACCTGTTTTCTGCCCAGAGCGGGCAACGAACCTATTTCGCGGGTGATACCGGTGTCACACAAGAACTGCTCGACGCACTTTCACGCGAAACCCCGATTCGAACCGCTTTTCTGCCGGTAAATGAGCAGAATTTCTTTCGGGCACGGCGCGGAATCATCGGAAACATGTCGGTTCGTGAGGCCTTTCTGCTAGCAGCGGAACTTGGTACGAAAAGGCTCTTCCCCTATCATTGGGACATGTTTGCTATCAATGATGCATATCCCGAAGAAATCTCCTTGATTCACCGGAAAACTCAGGCGCCCTTCGTATTGTTGTCATCACCATGCAATCTGTTTGAGTGAGTCGTTCAATGCTCGCAAGTATTGTCATCCGTACCCTGAATGAAGCTCGGCACTTGGACGACCTCCTGATCAGCGTCAAACAGCAGGAAACCGCTGGCCTGAAATGGGAGGTTGTGCTGGTCGACTCCGGTTCAACCGACGGCACGCTCGAGATTGCTGCGCGGCATGGTTGTCGCATACTGCATATCACCCGGGAGGAGTTCTCGTTCGGGCGCTCATTGAACATGGGCTGCGCCGCGAGTCGCGGGGATATTCTCGTCTTCATCAGCGGGCATTGCGTTCCGGCGCGTCCGGACTGGCTGCAGACCCTTTGCCAGCCTCTCATCGAAGGCAAGGTCGCTTACTCCTATGGTCGCCAGATCGGAGATGACGATAGTTACTTCAGCGAGCGCCGCATCTTCGCCAAATACTTCCCCGCCGTCTCGGCAATTCCCCAGAGCGGCTTCTATTGCAATAACGCCAATTCGGCACTTCGCCGTGCCGACTGGGAAGACACGCCATTCGACGAAGGACTGACGGGTCTTGAGGACATGGATGTCGCCAAACGGCTCGTCCAAAAGGGCAGGCCGATCGGCTACGTCGCCGAAGCATTCGTGTATCACCATCACCAGGAATCCTGGCGCAGCGTACGTCGACGCTTCGAACGCGAGGCGATCGCGCTCCAACAGATCATGCCGGAGGTGCACATATCGCCCCTCGACGTGCTCCGCTATTTCTTCAGCAGTGTCTCGATGGATTGGCGCAGCGCCCGGCGTCACGGACAGCTCGGGGGCCGTTGGCTTGAAATCCTGCAGTATCGCGCGATGCAGTTCTGGGGTGCCTACATGGGAAACCATGAACACCGCAAGCTCTCGCATCGCCAGAAAGAAATCTACTACTACCCTTCAACTGAAACGGACGAATCAAATGACTGGCTCTTCTCGCATCGTCGCCCTTCTCCCAATGAAGGCAAATAGCGAACGCGTCAAAGGCAAGAACTTCCGCGATTTCTGCGGCAAGCCGCTGTTCCGCTGGATCCTCGACACCTTGCTTGAAGTGAAGGAAATCGACCAGGTCATCATCAATACGGACGCCCGTCACATCCTGGCGCAAAACGGCCTCGTCGAGACCGACCGCATCGTCATTCGCGATCGCAAGCCGGAGATCTGTGGCGACGCCGTGTCGATGAATCTCGTGCTCGCGGACGACGTCGCGAATGTTCCGGCCGACATCTACCTGATGACCCACACGACCAATCCGCTCATGAGCGCCAACACCGTCCGCGAGGCGCTGGCCGCCTTCCGTGCCGCGAAAGCCGAAGGCAACGCGGACTCGCTGTTCACCGTCGACAAGGTCCAGACCCGTTTCTATCGCAAGGACTGCAGCCCGGTTAACCACGATCCGGACAACCTGATCCCGACGCAGAATCTCGAGCCCTGGTTCGAGGAGAACTCCAATCTCTACATCTTCACCGCAGACAGCTTCGCGAAGACGAAGGCCCGCATCGGCAAGCAGCCGATGATGTACGAAGGTCCCTATTTCGAATCCATCGACATCGACACGCCGCAGGACTGGGATTTTGCAGTAGTCGCGGCCCGTTTTCAGCAAGAGCAGCAGAAGGAAATGACCGCATGAAGATTCTTGTGACCTGCCCTCCGATGCTGGGCATGATCGACAGTTTTCGCCCTCTCTTCGCCAGGTACGGCGTTGAACTGACTGCTGCGAAAGTCGTGCAGACGCTTTCGGTCGCGGAATTGACTGAACTCGTGCCCCAACACGACGGCTGGATCATTGGCGACGACCCCGCGAACCGTGAAGTCTTCACCGCAGGCAAGGCCGGTCGATTGAAGGCCGCTGTGAAATGGGGCATCGGCGTGGATAACGTCGATTTCGCCGCCTGCAAGGACATGGGGATTCCAATCACCAATACCCCCAACATGTTCGGCGGGGAAGTTGCCGACGTCGCCGTCGGCTATGTCATCGCTCTCGCCCGGGAAACCTTCGAAATCGATCGCGGCGTGCGCGCCGGCCAATGGCCCAAGCCGCGAGGCATCTCCCTCGCCGGCAAAACGGTCGCGCTCGTCGGCTTCGGCGACATCGGCAAGAACACGGCCCGGCGTCTTCTCGCCGCCGACATGCGTGTCATCGCCTACGACCCGTTTGCACAGCCCGTGCCCGAACTCGCCGCCGTCGAAATGGCCACGTGGCCGCAACGTGTCGAGGAGGCGGATTTCATTGTCGTGAACTGTGCGCTGACGGCGAGCAGTCGCCACATGGTCAATGCGGACGTTCTGGCACGCGCCAAGCAAGGTGTTCGTATCGTGAACGTCGGCCGCGGCCCAGTGATCGACGAACCCGCCCTGGTGGCCGCCCTGCAAAGCGGCAAGGTCTATTCCGCGGCACTCGATGTCTTCGAGGAAGAGCCGCTGCCGATGGACTCCTACCTGCGCACCCACCCCCGCTGCGTCTTCGGCTCCCACAATGCGTCGAACACTGCCGACGCCGTCGCTCGCACCAGCGAGATCGCCATCACGAAGTTGATGGATTTCCTGGGTGTGCAACCGAAATGAGCCCGACGCCCGCCCGTTTTGCCCTCATCACCGGTGCCGCCGGCGGCATCGGGCGGGCCCTCGTCGACGAATTCCGAGGCGCAGGCTATTCGGTCATTGCTACCGACTATGTAGCAATGCCGGCAGATCTGCGCTGCGAACATTACCTTCGCGCGGACTTGGCTCAGACTGTAACCGACGCGGAATATCGAAACGATTTCTTTGGAACCGTAAAGGCAATCATCGGATCGAACGGGCTGCACGCACTTGTAAATAATGCGGCAGTTCAAGTACTCGGAGGAACCGACTCACTCACAGTCGACGACTGGCAACAAACAATAAACGTCAATCTTCTGGCGCCCTTCGTATGGACTCAGGCCCTCCTTTCTCATTTGGAAGAGGTTCACGGCTGCGTCGTCAATATCAGTAGCATTCACGCATCCCTAACCAAGCCCGGGTTTGTCGCTTACGCCACCAGCAAGGCCGCGCTAAGCGGCCTTACC
This sequence comes from Aromatoleum sp., assembly GCF_035254505.1. Lineage (GTDB taxonomy): Bacteria > Pseudomonadota > Gammaproteobacteria > Burkholderiales > Rhodocyclaceae > Aromatoleum. The sequence continues at coordinate 188,648 of NZ_DATFAO010000044.1, forward strand.
CGCAGCATGGCGGTAGATCTGGGATCGCGGATTCGTATCAACGCCATTGAGCCTGCGGCGATCGAGACCGAAATGCTGAAAGCGGGTTTCGCTGGAAGACCGGACTTATACAGCCAGCTCGAAAAGGCCCATCCCTCCGCACGCATCGGCCTTCCGAAAGAAGTCGCCACGCTTGCGCGAATCGTCGCCGACGGCAGTGTGGGATTCCTCCAAGGTTCTTGTATTTCCTTGAGCGGCGGCATTGCCGCCAGACTACACGATCCAGATTGAGGAGACAGCCATGCCCCGCCTCTTACCCCTGCTGCTAACGGTCTTTCTAGCTTGGCCGCCAACACTGCGAGCTGCATGGGATCTCATCAGTACCACCGCAGTTCATCCTGAATACAAGGGCCCAGTACCAAGCAAATCGGATGTAATTTTTTCTACGCGCTTCAAACGTCCGGAGGCGCCTGAGGTCGCTAGATCGTTCGGGGCGACACGAATCGAGTGGGTATACTCCACCGAACCTGAGTTCATCCAATCCTTGCGTGCTAGCGCACCTTGGTTTGGAGGAGCCATCAGCTCCAACATTCCGTTACCGTCGGACGACGGCCTTGCTCGCGATTTCGAGGGCAATCCCGTTGTCGCTCCCTGGATGAAATCCTGGGGCGCCAAATGGGTTACTACAACCAGCCCGGTAACGCGGGACGCAATCACTCGCCTGGCTAAACGGTATCTGGAGCTTGGCGCAAAATCTATCCAGTTTGATGACCCGTTGCTCCAATTTACGGCCCGTCGCTGGGGAGGCGACTTTTCCCAGTCTTCCGTGGAAGGATTTCGTGAGTTCCTTAAGCAGCAAAGAGATCAGGATGAAATTCGCTCACTGGGACTAGATTCGCCGAATTTGGACTACAAAAAGCATCTTTCCGAACGCTACGGCATCAAAACAAACAGCGAATACGTAGAAAGGCAACGTGACATACCTGACTCCCGCTACTGGAATGCTTACCTCAAACAGTCAATTCTGAACCACTACTCAAAACTCAAGCAAGAACTACAGGCAGCCGCTCCGGGGAAAGTCGCGATTTCGATGAACCTTCCTCTTTTTGGGCCGGATGCAAAGCGGGATGAATTCGCTCTGGTTCCCTACGCCGATTACGCCATGGTCGAGACGAAGATCGACGACCTGGATCTCGTAAGTCTCCAAGCAGCGACCTATCGAGCGTTGGGGATGGGCTACACGCCTTCGATCACCCCTGGCTCCAAGGACCAGAATCGCACGGCTATTTCCTACTTGTATGCGCTTGGAGGACAACCGCTGATTCCCTGGGACGTCTATGTGAATCAGGGAGCGGATCGCCAACCCACGCGCTTCTTCGGAACACCGGAGGACTATGGCGACCTATATCGTTTCGTCAGAACCAACCAAGACGCTCTAGACAACTATGAAATCTTACCGGTCGTTGGAATCCTTGCTCCGACCACGAATTACCGTCTAAAGGAAACCTTGCAGCTCGTTCGTCGGCTGAACGACGCACACGTCCCCTTTGTCATCGTACCGACAGGAGAATCCGTTCCTTACGATCCGAAGCGGATTGCTCACCTCAAGCTGCTAATTTCCGTGAACAGCCCCAACGAGTTCGCCGAAGACACCATCACAAACCTTCGCGCCTCCGGGGTTACGCTTGTGACCGCGTCCAGCCTTGATAACGCTCAATTGCAGATGAGCTCGCCGGTCACATTCAACTCATCCGACCCTGGGGCGAAGATCGTCATTCGGGGTCACTCCCAATCGCATGAGCTCGCCTTACATATCATCCATCCTATCAAGAGTGCCGCTGCTCTGACGGACCGGTGTACCGACACGGTAAATATCCGAAAGGATGCGCTTTCCGGCCTGGGTCTTAACGACGCGACATCGAGGACCTTAAACGGCAAGATGGCAGTTCAGATAACGGACACCGGTGCAACATTAAAGACAACTGTAAGTTGCTCCCCATGGTCAATCATCGTCATGCGCCTTAAGCAAACATCTGGAGATCGCTAATGCATCCGGCTTCCCTCGAGTCATCCGGTAATCAACGAATGAGCACCACCGCAATTATCGGGTTCGGGGTGTCTTGTCAAACAGCATATCAAATCCGCCGACATACGCGCAATGAGCAGGCATTTTTCTTTGATTGGCTGATTACTGAAAATATTGATGCAATCGACCTCATCGTCAACGGATTTGACGCCAACCTCTTCCTTCCAGAGACATGTCGTGTGGTGGACAAAGGGCTTCGTGTGCTGGACCCTTGGTCTGGCTTGAAATTTCAACATGACTTTCCTACTGCGGAAGGAAGCATTGCCTCCGACTTTATTAGCGCCCGCCAATCCGTTAAGGACAAGTATCTTTTCTTGCGAGACCGGACGCTTAAGGCCATGAATTCCGAGTTTCCTGTCTTCATACGATACGAATGGCCGTCTTCTGCTCACAACACCGACCCGATCTCGGCGTGCGCTCGCTTTCGGGCAGCGATTTCGAGGAATTCGGATCAACGCGCTCTATACGTCCTCGCCAGTGAAAGCATTCCGGAATCCCGTGCATGTGAAAATATGCTCGTCTGCAAACTTCGACCGTTCCAAGGCCCCGAGTCGAATCGTTGGAAGGGCGACGACGCAAGCTGGGATGATCTTTTTTCCTTTGTACGTCACCAGATACCACTAGAGTTGTCTTCGACAAGTGCCCTGCTTAGTGAAGATCGCTAGGCGTTACGGCATTAGCTCCGATATAGATTTTGCTATCCTTCCACAAGTAAACGGGAAGACAGTGCCAGCCCAGTAGGTTTTGGCATTTTACGTCTCGTACCAACATGGACGTTACAACGACTCCACGAATAGTGGGGCACGAACATAGCAATCCGAACAAGATGAAACAGATCTCAATTCTTCTTTCTTGCTTCAATGGCTCCGAGCTAGTGGAGTCGTATATCGACAGCCTGCTCCACGATTCAATGGTTAATACCTGCACATTGATCGCCGTCGATTTTCCATTTTCTCATCGCGACCCAATCCACGTGCGGAAGCAGTTGGAGCGTTTCCCGGATTTGGTATATCTTCCACAGGAGACGAACTGCTCACTGTACGACGCATGGAATTTAGCTATTAAAGCAGCACAGACTCCATTTGTTGGTAATTTGAATTTGGATGACAGGGTCTCGGCAGACTACTACGCTCTAGCTGCAGAATTCCTCGAATCCCACAAGGCGGCCGTATTTTCCAGCACCGCGATTATGACTTCGAAGATTGGGGACGCGGAAGCGAACCCTCATCCTCAATCACACTTTCCGCCAGAAAGACTTAATGGCGTTGAAATTTTTGAATATTTCGGTGAAGACTTAGTCTTCCAAGATCGAAACGGTGCTACAAAGAAGAGAAACCCTCCGCACTGCGCTCCAGTTTGGAGAAAATCGCTTCACGCCTCGCTAGGATGGTTCGACAGCAAGAAGTATGATTTCTGCGCCGATTATGCATTTTGGCTCCGAGTTGGAGCAGCAGGGCACAAATTTATCTTACTAAATCGCCCCAAGACTATATTTTATGCTGCTGTCGGCACCGCATCAGATCGTCTAATGCATTCGGAGAGCGAAAGCATTCTTCAACAGTGGGAGAAGACCTTTCCGCCGATCAGCTATAAGGAGACGCACCTCGGGAGAAGGCACGACGTTCTGCACCATTGCATGAACTTCAATGCAATTCTCGATCGCCGTGAGTATTGGATCCACCTTCGTGACCTCGTAAGCATTGTAGTCACTGCGCATAACCAACCCGATGAATTATCCGAGTGCCTGGAATCAATCAGGACGCAATCCTATTCAGCGCTGGAGTGCATTGTCGTTATCGACGGTGATAGCACCGGCAGACTAAAGGGGGTTGTCGAAAATTTTTCCCGTACGGATTCGCGATTCCGCGCGGTGCATCTTGAACGAAATGTTGAGCGAAATTATGCGAGAAACGTCGGATTAACCCTTGCTGCCGGCGAATGGATATGCTTTGCTGACGGTGACGATTTGCTAACTGGTGACTCGCTGGAGCGCCGCGTCAATGCGTCAAGGACTCACCCTGACTCTATCGCCTTCGGCGGCCTAACAATTTTTTCAAATGAAGGCATATTGTCTCAGAATCCTGGTCCGAATGAATTTGACTCGCAGTCTCTCAGGCTTGGATGGCCACATCATTGCACGTTACTCATCCCGCGGAAATTTCTAACTGAGCTCGCATATCCAGCCTCTAAGCGGGATTTCATGGCAAAGGCGTCTGAAATTGCCGGCGAAGACGTCTGGTTCATGTCAAGGTTACTGAAGTCTTCTAACGGCGGCAAATTCGTGAATTGCGGCAGCCAAGTTTACAAATACAGAAGATATTTGAGTTCAAGTTACGCTGAACGTCACATTTCAATCTCCAGAGTGATCGGAATCGTTATTCGCGAATTTGGAGCCCCTCGTCAGGATGATGTTTCATATCAGAAGTCGATTTGTCAGCGAGCTTTGGGTTGGCTCCTTTGGCGCGCATGGAATACCTCAGACATTGGCTCTCCTTCAGAGCGGTCGCCGGAGATGCACGCAGCGATCTCAACACTTAAGGCCATAGACAAATCCCTGGTGGAAAGCGCTTTTCGCGGATTTCTACAAGATATTCGCATTTTGGACAGTGAATGGATTGAAAAGATCAACGCGATTCTACCGCGATGTCTTGAGTTATTGACCGAACGCCACGTGGCGCCGGAAATTTGTAACAAGCTTGAAAGATTATTAATCGACCGGATTTGCGCACTGCAAGCAACAGGCGAATTGGGCTCTATTCCAGAAGGCAAGATGAAAAATCAAAATCCGGCAGACGGGAAGATGACGCACGCAATTATTCCGCATAGTTCATACGAACGACTCCTTAGGTTTAAGAACAGGCACAAGGGAAAAGAGTGCGTCCTCATGTGCAACGGACCTAGCCTAAAGGAAGTCGACTTTAAGCGAGTCGACACTGGTCGTCTTGTTATTTTTGGATTGAACAAGATTTTTCTTGGCTTTGACCTCCTAGGTATTAAGCCAAACTACATCGTCGCAGTGAACAAGAAGGTCATTGAGCAATCTGCAGGAGATTACAGAAAATGTCTTATTCCAAAGTTTATCTCTAACCGTGTTGACTTTGACATTATCCCGGCGGATCCGATGACCTTTCATCTCAACACCGTCGACTTACCAAAACCTTGTGCCCGATTTAGTCGTGACATAGTTCAGTACGTAAATGAAGGCTGGACGGTTACTCATGCTGCACTGCAGATAATCTATTACATGGGATTTAGCAAGGTATATATTGTTGGAATGGATCACCGTTTTTCCCAGCATGTACTAGGCCAGGAAAACAAGGAGTCTGTAATTGCTGGCGACGACAAGGACCATTTCCACCCGGGATATTTTGGCCATGGACAAAAGTGGGATTTTCCGGATTTGAAAAACAGTGAAATTTCGTATCAAGCTGCCAGAAAGGAGTTCGCTTTAGATGGTCGAGAGATTTTGGATTGCACAATTGGTGGCGCGTGCGAAATATTCGATAAGGGCAACGTTGAACTGATCTACCGGTAGGATATTGCAATGAAAAAGGCTCTAATTACTGGCGTAACCGGTCAGGACGGCTCGTACCTTGCTGAATTTTTGCTTGCCAAAGGATACGAGGTGCACGGCATCAAGCGCCGTGCCTCGCTGTTCAACACAGCGCGTGTCGATCACATCTATGAAGATCCGCACGTCAAGAATCAGCACTTCATTCTGCATTACGGCGACCTGTCCGATACGTCGAACCTGACGCGAATCATTCAACAGATTCAGCCCGACGAGGTCTACAACCTCGGCGCTCAGTCGCACGTTGCCGTGAGTTTCGAGGCGCCTGAGTACACGGCGGACGTTGATGCGATCGGCACGCTGCGCCTGCTCGAAGCGATTCGCTTCCTGGGCCTGGAGAAGAAGACTCGTTTCTACCAGGCATCGACGTCCGAGTTGTATGGCCTGGTGCAGGAGACTCCGCAGAAGGAGACGACCCCCTTCTATCCTCGCAGCCCGTACGCCGTCGCGAAGATGTACGCGTATTGGATTACTGTTAATTATCGTGAAGCCTATGGGATGTACGCCTGCAACGGCATCCTGTTCAACCACGAGTCGCCGCGCCGTGGCGAAACATTTGTGACGCGAAAGATCACGCGCGGGCTGGCGAACATCGCTCAGGGGCTCGAGTCGTGCCTGTACATGGGCAATCTGGATGCATTGCGCGACTGGGGTCACGCACGCGATTACGTCAAGATGCAGTGGCTGATGTTGCAGCAGGAGCAGGCCGAGGATTTTGTGATTGCCACCGGCGTGCAATATTCGGTGCGCGAGTTCATCCGGATGGCGGCGGAAGAGTTGGGCATCGTACTGCGCTTTGAAGGCCAGGGAGTCAATGAGCGCGGCATCGTTGCGCAAGTCACCGGGGACAAGGCTCCCAAAGTGAAAGTGGGCGACGTCGTAGTTTCGGTGGACACGCGTTACTTCCGCCCGGCCGAGGTCGAAACGCTGCTAGGCGACCCGACCCGAGCACGGGAAAGGCTCGGCTGGGTACCGGAGACGCCGTTGTCGGAACTCGTCCGGGAAATGGTCGCTCACGATCTCGAAGCAGCGCGACGTCACGCCCTGCTCAAGCATCATGGATACGACGTTGCCGTGTCGAGAGAGAACTGATGAGCAAGCTGACGAATCGCATCTTTGTCGCCGGCCATCGCGGCATGGTGGGCGCGGCGATTGTGCGCCGACTGCAATCGCTCGGTTTCCGGGATATCGTGACTCGTACCCACGCCGAGCTGGATTTGACCAGCCAGGAGGCAGTCGGGGCCTTTTTCCGTGAGGAAGAAGTCAGCCAGGTTTATCTGGGCGCGGCGAAGGTCGGCGGAATCCACGCCAACAACACCTACCCGGCCGAGTTCATCTACGAGAACCTGATGATCGAGTGCAACGTGATTCACGCGGCACATCAGGCGGGCATTCAAAAGCTTCTGTTTCTCGGATCCTCGTGCATCTACCCGAAGCACGCGCCTCAACCGATGAAGGAAGAGGCCTTGCTCACCGGGACGCTCGAATCGACCAACGAACCCTACGCGATCGCGAAGATTGCGGGGATCAAGCTATGCGAAAGCTATAACCGGCAGTACGGACGGGATTACCGCAGCGTGATGCCGACGAACTTGTATGGCCCGCACGACAATTTCCACCCCGAAAACAGCCACGTTATTCCGGCCTTGTTGCGCCGTTTTCACGAGGCGGTTCAGCGCGACGACGAAGAGGTGGTTGTTTGGGGCTCGGGCTCTCCGATGCGCGAATTCCTGCATGTCGACGACATGGCTGCAGCCAGCGTTCATGTGATGGAACTGGAAATTGAAAACTACCGGGCGCATACGCAGCCGATGCTTTCGCATATCAACGTCGGCACGGGCGTCGATTGCACAATTCGCGAGCTTGCCGAGACGGTGGCGCGCGTAACCGGCTTTCGCGGACGGTTGGTCTTCGATGCAAGCAAACCGGATGGCACGCCGCGCAAATTGCTCGACGTGTCGCGTCTGGACGCCTTGGGCTGGCGGGCGAGCATTTCGCTCGAGGCGGGCCTTCGCAATGCATACGGATGGTTCGTCGAGAATCAGGATCGATTCCGCGGCTGATTGCGGGTCCGAGGCAACAACTCTCCTATTTTCCGGAACACTACTCCTTGATTGATCGTGAGCCGCGGGTTTCCGTCGTCATGCCGTCGATGAACCAGGCCCGCTTCATCGGGCAGGCCATCGACAGCGTTCTTCAGCAGACCTATCCGAACGTCGAGTTGATCGTCGTCGACGGCGGCTCCAATGACGGCACGCTGGGCGTTCTGGAATCGCGACTGGGCCGCTTCGGGCAGCGCCTGCGCTGGGTGTCCGAGCCGGACAGTGGCGCGGCGAACGCGATCAACAAGGCGCTCCGGTTGGCGGATGGCGACATTATCGGGTGGCTGAACTCCGACGACCTGTATGCGGCAGACGTCATCACGCATGCGGTGCAGCGCTTCGTCGCCGACTCGTCGCTCATGATGCTGTACGGCGAGGGTGAGCATGTCGATGCGCAGGGGGCGCCGCTGGGCCGGTATCCGACGCGACCGCCATCGGCATCGATCCAGGGGTTTCACGACGGCTGCTACATCTGCCAGCCGACTGTGTTCTTGCGACGCACCGTGCTCGACGCGGTCGGCCTGCTCGACGAGGGGCTGAGAACGGCGTTCGACTTCGAGTATTGGCTGCGGGTCTTCAAGCAGTTCCCGCAGGGCGTTGCGCACGTCGACCGCGTGCATGCCTACTCTCGGCTTCACGACGACTGCATCACGATGAAGATGCGGCGCACCGTCGCGCTCGAAGCCATGCGTCTGCTGGCGCGCCATGTCGGGGTACCCCGCCCGCACTGGCTCGAAAGCTATCTTTCGGAACTGTGTTCGGTGTATCCGTTCGACGAAAGGGTGCCGGATCTGGCTGCCGAATTCTTCGGCGTCGTAAAGGAAGCACGGGAGTTTCTGACGCCCGACGGCTACGAGCGCCTGATGGGATCGTACGAGCAGGACGCGCGGCTGCGCCTTGCCTTGCCCGGCGCCTATGCATCGGTATCGCCGGATGGCTGGGCGCCTCCGACACTCGCGCTGCGTATCCGTAAGACCCCATCCACGGCCAGCATTCTTCGACTGAGCTGCGTTAACGCCTCTCCGTTGAAACGGCCGCTCACGCTGCGGACATTGACGAGTTCGGGCAAGGAAGACGTCCGCAGGGTGGAGAGCCCGGGCCCGTTTCACCTGGATTTCGACCTACGGGAACTCACAGGTAGCCAGTCGACGATTCTGGTCACGACGGAACCAAGCTTCGTGCCCGCCCAGGTCGAGCCTGGCTCTCGCGATGCGCGCGCACTGGCCTTCCGGATCGAACGGACGAAGTTCGTGGAGGCCGATGCCGATGGGCAGTTGGGGTGGTTCGACGTATCTCGACATCGATAGAACCGGGTACGCAAGAGGACAGGCTTGACGCTCGCCTCATATAATCGCGGCTTTGTATCAAACACATCAATCACAAGAAATCGCTCGCCGATCGGCAGGCGTACAGGTAAAGACAATATGTCAGGTCTGCAAAGTCAGCGCGCGCTTCTCGGCGCAAGATTCGCCATTCTCGCGATGGTCTTCGCACTTTCCGGCGGCTGCTCGGTGATGTCGGGCCCGCTGCCCACCTCCGGGCCCTCGAAGGACCAGGTGGCGGATGCGGCTGGCGTGCCGACGGATTACCCGATCGCGCTCGTGGACATTTCAAACGAAGTCGCCCGTCGCCTGGTCGCATCCGAGAAGCGTCAGCTCTTCTCGGAAACGATGGCCGGGACCGATTTGCCGACCTACACCGTCGGCGCAGGGGACTTCGTCGAGATTTCCATCTGGGAAGCGCCTCCGGCCACGCTTTTCGGTTCCGTGCAGATGGAAACGGGCGCGTCCGTCACCAACCACGCGGCGACGCTGCCGGAGCAGATGGTGGCAGCGAACGGCACGATCAGCGTGCCCTTCGTCGGCGCGATTCCGGTGGTCGGGAAATCGCCGCAGCAGATCGAGGCCGAGATCACGAAGCGCCTGAAAGGCAAGGCCAATCAAGCGCAGGTGATGGTCCGCGTGGTGCGGAACAACACGTCGAATGTCACGGTGGTCGGCGAAGTCGCAAACAGCGTCCGCATGCCGCTGACGGCATCCGGCGAGCGGCTGCTCGACGCGTTGGCGGCGGCCGGCGGTGTGCGCCAGCCGGTGGGCAAGACCACCATCCAGCTTACCCGCGGCAATAGCGTGCAGGCGATGCCTCTGGATCGCGTCATCCAGGATCCGCGCCAGAACGTGATCCTGCGTCCGGGCGACGTCGTGACCGCCGTGCACCAGACGCACAGCTTTACCGTGCTGGGCGCAACCGGCAAGAACGAGGAAGTGCCTTTCGAAGCTCAAGGCATCACCCTCGCGCAGGCCTTGGGGCGTGCGGGCGGCTTGCAGGACGAGCGCGCCGATGCGAAAGGTGTGTTCATCTTCCGCTTCGAGGATCCGTCCGCGCTCGGTTCGGCAATCCAGACACCGGCCGCAACGCCGGACGGAAAAGTCCCCGTCGTGTATCGCGTCGACCTCAAGGATCCGCGCAGCTTCTTCGTCGCCCAAGGCTTCCCGGTCCGGGACCACGATGTGATGTATGTGTCGAACGCTCCGGCAGCGGAACTTCGCAAGTTCCTCAACATCCTGACGTCGACGATCTACTCGATCCGCTCGCTCGAAGTGATCGGCAATGTCCGTTGATTCGCATGAGCGCCCACGTGCCGATGCTCGCCGCGTGTCGGGCCTCGCGTGAGGGTGTCGCGCGATGCTGATTGACGTCACGCGTCTGGCCGACCGGATGCTGCAGGGGCGGCTTCCGACCGGTGTCGACCGCGTGAGCCTGGCCTACCTCCGGCACTTCCATCACCGTGCTCATGCACTGGTGCGATTCGCCGGCCGCTGGATCGAGCTGGGGGCGGGGGACTCGCGCTCCGTGTTCGACGCCTTGCTAAGCCCGATGCGGGACCGGAGCGCAAGGATCCGGCGCTGCGTCGGCCGCGGTTATGCGTTTTCGTGGCGGCGCCGGCATGGTTCGCTGATCCTGAATACCGGACACAGCGGCCTGGACAACGCCGGTTATCCGCACGAAATCCGTCGCCGCACACTGCGTCCGGTCTTCTTCCTGCACGACCTGATCCCGATCACCCACCCCGAGTACTGCCGGCCGGGCGAGGCGGACAAGCACCATCGCCGTCTCGAAGCGATGCTTTCGGTCGGCCATGGGCTGATTGTCAATTCGAAGGCGACGGCGGACGAGCTTGACGGCTATGCACACGACCGGGGGCTCCAGGTGCCGCCTTGCGTCGTCGCATCGTTGGCCCCCGGCGAGCTGCCGCGAACGGCTGCCCCTCGCCCCTTGCAGGAGCCCTATTTCGTCGTCCTCGGCACGATCGAGCCGCGCAAGAACCATCTGCTGTTGCTGCATCTGTGGCGGGAACTGGTCGACCTCCTGGGCGACAAGGCGCCTCGTCTCGTCGTGATCGGCCAGCGCGGCTGGGAATGCGAACAGATCGTCGACCTGCTCGATCGGTGCGAAGCCTTGCGCGGATTCGTGGTCGAACGGCCGGCCTGCACTGACGCCGAGCTCGCCGCGTGGCTGCAGCATGCACGGGCGCTGCTCTTCCCTTCGTTCGTGGAAGGCTTCGGCATGCCGCTGGTCGAGGCACTGATGCTGGGCGTGCCCGTGATCGCAAGCGATCTGGGGGTGTTCCGCGAGATCGCGGCGGACATTCCGGACTATCTCGATCCGATCGATGGCCTGGGCTGGAAGCGCCTGATCCTGGACTATGCGCAGCCCGACAGCGCCCCCCGCCTCGCACAATGCGAGCGCATGGAAGGTTTCGCCCCGCCGACGTGGGAGCAGCACTTCGAGGTCGTCGACGAGCTGATGAAGGAGCTCGATGCGCGACGCGCTTGAAATCGGCTCCGCGGCAGGATTGCCCTCGGTGATCCATGCCCTGGACTTCTCGAACTGGAAGCGCCCCTTCGTCCGTCATTGTTTTCCCGACAATACCGTGAAGTTCGTCTCCGACACGTCGATGGTCCCGGACGACGGGTGCCTCGTGCTGTGGGGACGCCGGGAACCCGGCCCCCTTGCGCAGCGCGTGCGCGTGGTGCGCATCGAGGATGGATTCCTGCGCTCGGTCGGGCTGGGCGCGGACCTCGTGCGTCCGCTGTCCTGGGTGGTGGATGGCCGCGGCATGCATTACGACGCGACCGCCGTGTCGGACCTCGAACATGTGCTGCAAACGAGCGTCTTCGACAATGCACTGCGGCGGCGCGCGCGCGCGCTGGGCGAGGCCATCGTGGACGAGCGCATCACCAAGTACAACCTCGCGGCGAAGCCGTGGCAGCGACCGAGCGGCGCGCGGCGCACGATCCTCGTGCCGGGACAGGTGGAGAGCGACGCGTCGCTCGCTTTCGGGGCACCGGGCATCCGGCGCAACATGGACCTGCTGCGTGAGGTCAGGGCCGCCCATCCCGAGGCTTACCTTGTCTACAAGCCCCATCCGGATGTCGTCGCACGCCTGCGTGCGGCCGGACAGAACGAGTCCGAGGCACTCGCGTGGTGCGACGAGCTTGCCGTCGACACTTCGATGGATTCGCTGCTGGAAGCGGTGGACGAATTGCACGTCATGACTTCGCTCGCCGGTTTCGAGGCCTTGTTGCGCGGCAAGGCCGTCACCTGTCACGGCATGCCCTTCTACGCGGGCTGGGGGCTGACGACAGACCGCATCGAATGCCCGCGCCGTACGCGACGGCTGAGTCTGGACGAGCTGGTGGCCGGGGTGCTGATCCGCTATCCCGTCTATTTCGACCGGCAAGGGGCCGGCCTCGTGTCGCCCGAAACGGCGCTCGATCAGCTGCGGAGCTGGCGCGGAAAGAGCGGAGGCCGCCAGCCGTGGTGGCGCCCGCTGATGCGCATGGTGTTGCGGCAAGTGGTCGGGATCCGCTGATCGATGCGACGCAATTTCCTCCTGCTGCAAGGGCCGGGAACGCCTTTCTTCGGCCGTCTCGCCGATCGGCTGGCGGTGGACGGCCACGGTGTCTTCCGCGTCAATTTCAACGGCGGCGACCTCGCCTACTGGCGCGGACGTCCGGCATGGAATTTTCGGGGCACCCCGGACGCACTGCGCGATTTCCTCGACGACAAGTATCGTCGTAATGGCATCACCGACCAGATCCTGTTCGGCGATCGACGTCCCGCACATCGGCCGGCGGTCGATCACGGCGACGCGTGCGGCGTGCGCACCCATGTGTTCGAGGAAGGCTATTTTCGGCCCCACTGGGTGACGCTCGAACGCGAAGGGGTGAACGGCCATTCGCTGCTGCCGCGGGATCCGGACTGGTTCCGCGAAGCGGTCCATCGTCTGCCAGCAAGCACCGCAACGATCACGTTCCGATCGCCGTTCTGGGTACGCGCCGCACACGACGTGACCTATCACGCTGCCGGATCACTCAATCCGGTCCTGTTTCCGCGCTATCGCACCCACTCGTCGATCACGGCGCCTGTCGAATACGCCGGATACCTCAAGCGTTTCGCGACGCTGCGCGTCATTCGCGGACGCGAATGGCGGCGCGTCGAGGCGCTCGCGAGCTCCGGCGTGCGCTATTACGTGCTGCCGCTGCAACTGAACACCGACGCGCAGATTCGCGATCATTCGCGCTTCGACGGCATGGAGGAGGTGATCACCTACGTGCTCGAGTCCTTTGCCCGGCACGCGCCCTCCGACACCCGGCTCGCGATCAAGAACCATCCGCTCGACATGGGCCTGGTGCCTTACCGCGCACTGATCCGGCGCCATGCGCGTGACTTCGGCGTCGCCGATCGAGTGGACTACTTCGAGGACGGCAATCTGGGCCCGCTGATCGAACATTCGCTTGGCGTCGTTACCGTCAACAGTACGGTTGGCATCGTCTCCCTGGAACTCGGTATTCCCACCGTCGCACTGAGCGATCCGATCTACAACCTGCCCGGGCTGACGTCGCAGGCGCCGCTCGACGATTTCTGGGCCTCCCGCGAACCGCCGGACCGGGATTTCGTCGGCAGTTTCCGGCGCGTCGTGATGCACGCGACGCAGGTCAATGGCGGTTTCTACTGCCGTCCGGGAATTGCGCTCGCGGTGGAGAACAGCGCCCGTGTCCTGACGGCCGAATGCTCGCCGCTGGAGCAGTTGCTGTGACCGCGCCGCGCAGCATCCTGATTACCGGTGCGACCGGTGCGATCGGCGGGGCGCTCGCGCGCGAATACGCTGCCCCCGGCGTAACCTTGCTGCTGCACGGCCGCAACGCGGGGCAGCTTGAGCAGATCGCAGCCGATTGCAGGGTGCGTGGGGCATCCGTGATTGCCTGCAGTGTCGATCTCGGGGACGTCATGCAGGCTCGGGAGTGGGCACTGGACATGGCCTCGCGCCATGCGGTTGACCTGCTCGTCGCCAACGCTGGCATGAACATCGACATCGGCCCGGACGGCGCCGGCGAACGCTGGGAGGACAGCGAGGCGCTGTTCGCGCTGAACCTGCGTTCGGTGGTCGCGCTGGTCGATGCCTTCGTGCCCGCGATGCGCCGCCGCAGTCACGGCCAGATCGTGCTGATCAGTTCGCTCGCAGGCTATTTCGGCCTGCCGGTGACGCCGAGCTATAGCGCCAGCAAGGCGGCTGTAAAGGCCTACGGCGAAGCGCTGCGCGGCTGGCTGGGCCCGGAGGGGCTGCGGGTGAATGTCGTGATGCCGGGCTACGTCGAATCGCCGATGTGCAATGCGATGCCCGGGCCGAAACCTTTCCTGTGGACGCCCGGGCGCGCGGCACGAACGATCCGTCGTGGACTCGAACGGGACCGCGCGCGCATCACCTTCCCCTTCCCGCTCAATCTCGGCACCTGGTTCCTGGCCGCGCTGCCGGCGGGCCTGTCGGTGCGGCTCGTCCGTTTGTTCGGCTACCACGGGTAGGCGCGGATGACGTCCATCGTGCTCGCCCCCGTCGTCGGGCTGGCCCTCTCGTTCGGCATCGAGGCGGCCATGCAGCCGCGGCCGGGCTCAGTGTGGCGCCGGCCGGTCGGCTGCTTGGCCTTGCATTGCGGGCTGTGGCTGCTGACCTTCGTGCCGCTGTGCCTCGTGCTCGGGCGGCCCTGGTTTGCCGCCGCGGCGACGTCTGCGCTGCTGTTGCTGATCGTGCTCGTGAATAACGCGAAGTACCACTCGCTCGAAGAGCCCTTCGTGTTCCAGGATTTCGAGTACTTCACGGACGCCATCCGCCACCCGCGGCTCTATATCCCCTTCCTCGGTTGGGGCAACGCGCTGGGCGCAGCGGCCGGTTTCGTCGCCGCGGTCGCAACGGGTTTGTGGCTCGAAACGGTGCCCGTCGACCGCTTTGCGTTGTCCGGCCAGTTCGGCGGGCTACTTGCCTGGGCTATCGCAGGAACGCTGTTGACGATGGTCGCGCGGCGCGGGCCGGCGGTGCGTTACGACGCCGACGCTGACCTGGACGCATTCGGGCTGCTCGCCTGCCTGTGGGCATACGGATGCGCCGAACGCCGCGTCCCGCCGCTACCCGATCGATTCGCCGACCTCCCGCCGCCCGCGCCCGGCGCGGAACACCCGCACATCATCGCGGTACAGAGCGAATCCTTCTTCGACCCGCGTCCGCTGTTCGACGGCATTCGCCCCGACGTGCTCGCCGCCTTCGATGCTTTGAAGCGCGACTCGGTCGCGCACGGCAAGCTCTCCGTGCCCGCCTGGGGCGCGAACACGGTGCGCAGCGAGTTCGCCTTCCTCAGCGGAATCGACGCGAAAACCCTGGGGGTGCATCGCTTCAATCCCTATCGCCAGGCGGCGCGGGCGGGCGTCGTGAGCCTCGTCAAAGTGCTCCGGCGACGCGGCTACCGCACGGTCTGCGTGCATCCTTACCCGGCCGGCTTCTACGCCCGCGACAGGGTGTATCCGCTGCTCGGTTTCGATGAATTCATCGACATCCGGGCCTTCCCCGAAGCGGCGCGCTGCGGCCCCTACATCGGTGACGAAGCGGTGGCGACGAAGGTGTCGGAGCTTCTCGCCACGGCGACCGGGCCCCTCTTCGTCTTCGTGATCACGATGGAGAACCACGGCCCGCTGCATCTCGAGAAGACAGGGCCGGAGGATGTCGTCGCGCACTACACGACGGCGCCTCCGCCCGGCTGTGAGGATCTGACGGTGTACCTGCGGCATCTGCGCAACGCCGACCGCATGGTCGCGCGATTGCGCGAAACGCTGGTGCGGCTCGCCCGCCCCGGCCTGCTGTGCTGGTACGGCGACCATGTGCCTATCATGCCGACCGTGTACCGTGAACTCGCGCGCCCGGCCGGCGAAACGGACTACGTGCTTTGGAGCACCCTGCCGCCAGCGACGCCGACGGCCCACGCCATCCCCGTCGAGGCTCTCGGACGGCGACTGCTCGCTGCCGCGGCCGAGCCCGTGAGCCGGATCATCGGCTATGCGACTGCATCCGAAAGATCCCCCGCCTGATCGAGCAGTTTCCGCACCGCCGGATGCTCGACTTTCCTCTGCGCCGAAATCGCATAAAAATGCTCGACGACATCCGGGCTGCGCCCGATCAATGTGAGCCCGCGCGCTCCGGTCAGTTCCTCCGACGACATTTCCGGCGCAGGAAAGGCGCCGAAGCCGCTTTCGCCGAAGGTGGCGAGCAGCGCGCTGTCTTCGAATTCGCCGACGATCTGCGGGCGGATGCCGTGGCGGGCGAGCCAGTCGTCGAGGCGGCCGCGCAGTGCCGAGTCGGCGGTGGGCAGCAGCAGCGGCAGGTCGGCGAGGCAGGCCGGGAAGGGGCGCTGGACGGCGGATGCGACGGCAGCGGGCGCATACCACGCGACGGAGGCGCGGCCGACGCGGTGGCTGAAGACGCGTAGGTTGGGGTTGGGCGGCGCGGGGCGGTCGGCGAGGACGACGTCGAGGCGATGCAGTGCGAGGTCGGCGAGGAGGTCGTCGAAGTCGCCTTCGTGGCACAGCAGGCGCAGGTCGGGGGTCTGTGTGGCGGGCTGCAGCAGGTGGCGCACCGCGAGTTTGGGCAGGGCGTCGGAGATGCCGACGGCGAGGCGCAGGCCTTGGGCTGTGGCGGCGTCCTGCACGGCGGCAGGCAGGGCTTCGCCGAGTTGGAAGATCTGCTCGGCGAAGCGCGCGGCTGTCGTACCCGCCTCGGTGAGTTCGACGCCGCGGCCGGCCGAACGGAATAATGCATACCCCAGCTCGCGTTCGAGCTCGCGCACCTGCGTGCTGACCGTCTGCACCGCCATGCCGAGCCGCTCGGCGGCGCGCGCGATGCCGCCTTCCTTCGCTGCAACCCAGAAGTAGTAGAGATGTCGATAGTTGAGCGGCTGCATCGCGTAATTTCCGTTTTTTCGTAGTATCGCTACTTAAAACTCAGCTTCATTCGAAGTCAACGGATAGTCTATCCTGCCGTACCGATCTGCTACGGCAGGTCCATTCGAAGAACCCAAGGAGTCACGAACATCATGAAACGCATTCTGTTGGCCCTGTTTGCGCTCGTTCTGAGCGTTGGCGCTGCGGCACCCGATGCCGAAGCGAAGCGCCTTGGCAGCAGCCAGTCCTTCGGCATGCAGCGCAGCACCCCTTCAACGGCACCGACCGCACCGCCGGCGCGCACGGCCACTACGCCGACGCAGTCCCCCGGCGCTGCAACGACCGCTCCACAGACGCCGCGTAGAAGCTGGCTCGGCCCGGTGGCCGGTCTCGCTGCGGGTCTGGGTCTCGCCGCGCTCGCGTCGCACTTCGGTTTCGGCGAGGAGATGGGCAGCATGCTGCTGATCGCGCTGCTGGTGATGGCTGTCGTCGTGGCGGTCCGGATGTTCGCGGCACGCAAGCGCGCCGCCGAGTCGCCGATGCAGTATGCGGGAATGGGCGCGGGTGGCGGCATGTCGCGGATGGCGCATGAGGAGCCGGTGATGTCCTCCTCGGCTCCGGCTGCGGCCACTGCGGCTGCAACGGGCGGTGCTGCGCAACGGGCCCTTCCCGCTGATTTCGACGCCGAAGGCTTCGTGCGCCAAGCCAAGCTGAACTTCATCCGCCTGCAGGCGGCGAACGACGCCGGCAACGTGGCCGACCTGCGCGAGTTCGTGTCGCCGGAAGTATTCGCCGAACTGCAGATGCAGATCGCCGAGCGCGGCAGCGCGAAGCAGCACACCGAAGTGCTGGATCTCCACGCCGAGATCATCGACTTTGAACAGGAAGCGCAGCGCTACATCGTCAGCGTGCGTTTCGGCGGCCTGATCCGCGAAGAGGTAAACGGCCCCGCCGAACGCTTCGACGAGATCTGGCACCTGACGAAGCCGACCGACGGCAATCGCGGCTGGGTCGTTGCCGGCGTGCAGCAGTTGAACTGATCACGCTCGCGGGGGTTCCCCTGCCCCCGCTCATCCCTTGGCCGGTCGCCAGCGCCCCCGCGCTGCACCGGCCCTTTTTGCGTCTACGCGCCGCCGACGCGCCGGCCGAGCCTTTGCGCCCAGAAGGCGGCGACTTCGACCATGCGGTTCGAGAAGCCCCATTCGTTGTCGAACCAGATCAGCAGGTTGGCGAGGCGGTCGCCGCTCACGCGGGTCTGGCTGCCGTCGAGGATCGCCGAGTGGCGGTCGTGGTTGAAGTCGATCGAGGCGTGCGGGGCATCGGAGTAGGCGAGCGTTGGCACGCTGCCGTCGGTGGCGGCGGCGCGCAGGCGGGCGTTGATATCCTCCGCGGTGACGGCGCGCTTCATCGTAACGACGAGGTCGATCGCCGAGACGTTCGGCACCGGCACGCGGATCGCCTTCGCTTCGATGCGCCCCGCGAGCGCCGGCAGCAGGCGGGCGATGCCGCGCGCGAGGCCGGTGTCGACGGGGATCATCGACTGCATCGCCGAGCGCGTCATGCGCAGGTCGGTGTGGTGGTAGCCGTCGATCAGCGGCTGGTCGTTCATCACCGAATGCAGCGTGGTGGTGAGTGCGTGGTCGATGCCGAAGGCCTCGTCGAGGATCGCGAGGATGGGGACGATGGCGTTGGTCGTACAGGAGCCTGCGGAGACGAGGCGCTCCTCGCCGGTGAGCGAGCTCTCGTTCATGCCGAACACGACGGTGCGGTCGACGTCCGCGGCGCTGTGGCCGGGGTGCGATAGCAGCAGGCGGCGGCAGCCGGCGTCGAGGAAGGCGTCGAGTTCGTGGCGGTAGCGGTAGCGGCCAGAGGCTTCGACGAGCACGTCGATGTCGAGCGCCTGCCAGTCGACGCCGTCGGGCGTGGTCGCATGCGAGACGACGATGGGCTTGTCGTCAATGTAGAGCACGTCGTCGCGCACCGCGACCGTGCCGGGGAAGCAGCCGTGGGTCGAGTCGAAGCGCGTGAGGTAGGCCATGCTGTCGATGTCCGCCGGCTCGTTGATCGCGACGATCTGGAGGTCGTTGCGCAGCGGCGACTCGTGCAGGGCGCGCAGGAAGCAACGGCCGATGCGGCCGTAGCCATTGATGGCAATACGGAAGGTCATGGGTCGAACACTAGCGGAAATGTCGCGCGGATGCACGAATCGATGTATCGATCGGCAAGGACGTGGAATCATCCGCTGACTGGAGCGTCGAAGCATCACGCCGGCAGGTCGCAGTCGAAGGACCGTCGGACACCCCCAACCCCGACAGGAGCCGCCATGAACTCCACTTCCCACGGCCGCAAGGCCGCCAATACGGCGTTCGAGCGCGCGCTGCTCCGCCGGCTCCCGCTGGTTTTCGTCGGCGGCTGCATGATCGCCAGCCTGCCCCCGCTGCTCGCCCGGGCGATGGCCGCGGCCGGACTGGGTGCCGACCCGACCGCCAGCATCACGACGGCCGACATCATTGGCATCAGCGTGGCGCTATTGACCTGGACCGCGGTCTGCACGCTCGCGATCGCCTGCGGCATCTTCCTGGTGATGAAAGGGCCAGCCTACTTTGCGGACTCCTATCCGCTCGAGGATGCCGATCGGCCCGATCCTCCGTCGAAAAAGGACTGAGGCGCTCAGACGCGGAAGCGGCTCACCATCGCCTGCATTTCGTCGGCAATACCGCTCAGCGTGCGGGCCGACGTCGCGGTGCTGGAGGTCGCGCTGCTCGACGCCTCGGCGTTGGCCGCGATCTGCTCGACGCGCTTGGCGACGTCGTTCGCCGCCGCCGTCTGCTCCTGCAAGCCTTCGGCCACGCTGGACACGACCGTCGCGACCTCCCTCGCCTTGCTCTGGATCGTCAGGATGGCATCCCCCGTTTCGCGGGCGTGATCGACGCTCGAATTCGCCGCGTGCACGCCCGACTGAATGCCGTCGACGACTTGATGGGTCGCGTTCTGGATTGACGCGACCATCGCGGTGATCTCGGTCGTCGAATTCGCGGTGCGTTCGGAGAGTTTGCGCACTTCGTCGGCGACGACGGCGAAGCCGCGCCCATGTTCGCCCGCCCGCGCCGCCTCGATCGCGGCGTTGAGCGCGAGGAGGTTGGTCTGGTCGGCGATTTCCTTGATGACGCCGACGAGCTGCGAGATGTGTTGCGACTGCTCGGCGAGTTCGGTGACCTGCGCGGCGGCGCGTTCGACCGTGAGCGCGACGTCCTGGATCTCGCCGACGAGCCGTTCGATCGTCGTGCGGCCGGTCTCGGCGAGGCGGTCCGAGTCGTCCGCGAGGCGGCTCGCGTCGGTCGTCGCTTCGGAAATGTGGTTGATCGACACCGTGAGCTGCTCGATGTTGGCGGCAATCGAGGTCGCGGCCTGCGCCTGCGCGTCCGCAGTGCGTTCGAGCTGCCCGACGTTGTCGGCAAGGTCGTGCGAGGTCTCGGTGATCCGGGCGGCGTTGTGGCGCGTCTCCGCCATCGCGGAGCGCAGCGACTCCTGCATGTCGCGCATCGACTCCACGAGCCGTCCGATTTCATCCTTGCCGCCGCCGGCGATCGCGCCCTGGAGGTCGCCGCCGGCGATCCGCCGCGCGGTGTCGGCCGCCGCCTGGACGCGGACGATGATGCGGCGCGAGATCAGGTAGGACACCAGCGCCGCGATCGCGAGCCCGATGGCCACCGCGATGACGGTACCGACGTAGGCATCGCGCTCATGGCGGGCGATGGCCTGGTTCGACGCTTCCGACCCGTCGCGGTTGAACTTCACGAGGGCGTCCGTCTTGTCGCGCAAGGCGTTGGCGCGCGTCACCCATTCGTCGCGGCGCAAGGCCTGAGCCTCGTCTTCCTTGCCCTCCTTGGTCAGCGCGACGCCCTTCCTGACCGCATCGCGATAGGCGCCCACCGTCTGCCGGATCTCGTCGAGGATCTGGCGCTCGCTCGGCGACACGATCATCGGTTCGTACTCGCTGATCGACTTCTCGACCGACTCCTCCAGCTCGCCGAGCGTTTTCTCGATCTTCGCCTTCTCGTCGGCGCTGCCGGGGAGCATGAATTCGAGGCTGCGCACGCGATAGCGCAGGCGCTCCTGACTGATGCGCCCGGCCTGCTGGATCGACGGCAGCCAGGTGCCGGCGATTTCCTGCGAGTTGCGGATGACCTTGTCGAGCTGGAAGAGGCAGAAGACGCTTGCGAGGATCAGCGCTCCACAGGAGACACCGAGCGTGATCAGCAGTTTGGCGCGCAGGCTGACGTTGTCGAACCATTCCATGGCGAGCCTCCCCTCAAGAAGGTTTGCGGATC
This sequence comes from Aromatoleum sp., assembly GCF_035254505.1. Classification (GTDB taxonomy): domain Bacteria; phylum Pseudomonadota; class Gammaproteobacteria; order Burkholderiales; family Rhodocyclaceae; genus Aromatoleum. The sequence continues at coordinate 209,984 of NZ_DATFAO010000044.1, forward strand.
ACAGTCCGGCGCGCCGTCATCACCCTGCATGATGCCGGCCGGTTTTTCATCGTAGACCGGGGAATCGCATTTGCAATTCCCCGCTCTGCTTAAGTACGCCGGCTGAGAACCAGTCCGCACTCCAGGTGATGGGTATACGGGAACTGGTCGAACACCGCTGCGGCGGCGATTTCGTGGGTATCCGCGAGGGCGGCGACGTTGTCGCGCAGCGTCTGCGGATTGCACGAGACGTAGAGGATGCGGTCGAAGCCGCGCGCGACCTTCACCGTGGCCTCGTCGAGCCCGCTGCGCGGGGGGTCGACGAAGAGGGTCGTAAAGCGGTAGTCGGCGAGGCCGACGTCCTTCATGCGGCGGTACTCGCGCCCGCCGGCGAGCGCATCGCTGATCTCGTCGCTCGACATGCGCACCATCGTGATGTTGTCGATGCCGTTCGCTTCGAGGTTGTAGTGCGCGGCGCGCACCGAGGACTTGCTCACTTCGGTCGCGAGCACGCGGTCGAAGAGCGGCGCCAGCGCGATCGTGAAATTGCCATTGCCGCAGTAGAGCTCCAGCAGGTCGCCGCCCGCGCCTGCGGCCTGGCGGCGCGCCCAGCCGAGCATCTGGCGGTTCACGCCGCCGTTGGGCTGGGTGAAGCTGCCTTCGATCTGCTGGTAGCGCAGACGACGGCCGTCGAGCTCGAACTCCTCGAGCAGCCAGTCGCGGTCCAGCACGATCTTCTGCTTGCGGCTGCGCCCGATGAGCTGCACGCCCAGCTCGGCCGCGAGCACACATGCGGCGGTCTCCCAGGCCTCGTCGAGCGCGCGGTGGTAGACGAGGCTCACCATCAGCTCGCCGCTCAGCGTCGCGAGGAAGTCGACCTGGAAGAGCTTGCGCTTGAGGACCTCGTCGGCCTGCAGCCGCTCGCGCAGCCGCGGCATCACCGCGGCGATCGGTGCCGCGGCAGGCGGGAAATCGTCGAGCAGCACCGGCGTCTTCGGGTCCTCCGAATCGAACATCGCGTAATCGACGCGGCCGCCGTGGTGCCATAGGCGGAATTCGGCGCGCAGGCGGTAGTGCAGCGGTTCGGACTGGAAGACTTCCGGCGCCGGAACACCGAGGGGGGCGAAGTCGGCGGTGAAACGGGCGACCTTTTCGGCGAGCTGGGACGGATATTCGGCGGGATCGAAGCTGGGCAGGGGCATGGTGCGAGGGGTACGGAGGTCTGTGCGGTTCCGGGGGCTGCGTCGAGCGCGTCAGGTGCCCGGAGTCCGCGGCGGAGACCGGAATATACGCTCGTCAGCCGGCCACGTCAGGCCGGCTGCGCTATGATCCATCCTGAACCTCGTCCCGCTCGCACGTCTGACAGAGGAAATCACCGTGCCCCCGAGCCTGACCGACGAATCCCTGTATGCCGGACTCCGCGAAATTGCCGCCGGGGCATTTCCCAAACAGTGCCGGATGTGCGGCCGACGCTACGAGACCGTCCAGGACTACATCACCCAGACCCAGCGCGTCGGCGACGGCCGCAGCGGGCTGAAGCAAAGCCGGGACGACGACGGCAACGTGATCGTGGATCTCTTTCGCAATTGCGTCTGCGGCTCGACGCTGATGGACAGTTTCAACGACCGCCGCGACAACACCGAAGCCGGCCGCAAACGTCGGGCGCGCTTCGGGGAACTGGTCGAAGGGCTGGTGACCAAAGGTCTGGAGCGCGACGTCGCGCGAAGCGAACTGCTCAAGATCCTGCACGGAGAAAAGAGCCTGTTGTTGCGCGCCCGCCCGCGCGACGCTTGATGATATTCCTGCCACCGCCGACGCCCCTGCGTCGAAAAATATGTCATTCAGGAATACAACCCTTCCGGCGCGCGTATGGAATAATGATCAGCGGCGACAGCAATTTCGATGGAGATAGGGCATGGACACGGCCTTCCAATGGTCTCCGGTGTTCGAAACCGGCTTCACGCACATCGATGGACAGCACCGGGCGCTGATCGACCTGATCAACAATGCGGCGATGGTGGTCGCGTCGCCCGAGTCGGCTTCGATCAGACTGCTGGAAGGTCTGCAGGATGAGCTGATCGAGTACACACGGCTGCATTTTGCGGACGAAGAAGCCTTGATGGTCGAACGCCGGCTCGACAAGGCCTTCATCTCAAACCACATCCGCCAGCACCGCGACTTCGAGCGCGAAATCACCGCCGTGCGCGAGAATTCGACCGGCGAACGGCGCGAGGCGATTGCGCTGCTGCAGTTTCTGACGAGTTGGCTGAGCTTCCATATCCTCAGCGCCGACCGCCTGATGGCCGAGCAGATCCGTCTCGTGGAAGACGGCGTGGAGGCACGCGAGGCGCATCGCCAGGTCCTCAAGCAGCAGGACGCGGCCGCGCTGCAACCGCTGCTCGACGCGCTGACCAGCCTGTACTACATCATCACGAGCCGCAATCAGGCACTCACCGACATGAACCGCTCGCTCGAGAGCATGGTCACGGCGCGTACCGCCGAGCTGGGTCGGGACAAGGACGAGCTCGCGAGCCTCGTCAAGAAGATGGAACTCACGCAGAGCCAGCTCCTGCAGTCGGAAAAGATGGCCTCGATCGGGCAGCTCGCGGCCGGTGTCGCACATGAGATCAACAACCCGGTGGGCTTCGTCAATTCCAACCTGGGGACGCTCAAGGGCTATGTCGAAGACCTGCTCGAGGTAATCGACACCTATGCCGGCCTCGAATCGCTGCTGCCGCAGGATCCGGCGCTGCAGCAGCGTCTGGCCGACATGAAGAAGCGCACCGACCTCGCCTATCTGCGCGAAGACGTGCTCGAACTGCTGAAGGAATCGCAGGACGGACTCGGCCGCATCAAGCGCATCGTCGCCGACCTGAAGGACTTTTCCCATGCGGGCGAGGCCGACTGGCAGCACGCGGATCTCAATTCGGGGCTCGAAAGCACGCTCAATGTCGTCTGGAACGAGCTGAAGTACAAGACCGAGGTGATCCGCGACTTCTGCCCCCTGCCGCCGGTGCGCTGTGTCGCCGCGCAGCTCAACCAGGTGTTCATGAACCTGCTGGTCAATGCGGCCCATGCCATCGAGACCAAGGGCACGATCACGATCAGCACCCGTACCGACGGCGACGACGTCGTCGTGACGGTGGCGGACACCGGCAAGGGGATTCCCCCCGACATCCAGCAACGCATCTTCGAGCCCTTCTTCACGACCAAGCCGGTCGGCAAGGGCACGGGGCTCGGACTGTCGATCGCGTGGGACATCATCCGCAAGCACCACGGCACGCTCAGCGTCGCGAGCAAGGTCGGCGAAGGGACCGCGTTCTCGGTGCGCGTGCCGGTGGCGGGCCCGCCCGATGAAGTCGCGGTCAGTGAGACGGCGTCATGAGCGCCGATCTTCCGGCAGCGGCCCCGCAGCGCCACCTGCTGCTGGTCGACGACGAGGAGAGCATCCTCGCTGCGCTGCGCCGGATGCTTCGCCGTGACCGCTACGTCATCCACACTGCGCCGGGCGGTGCAGAGGGGCTGGAGATCCTCGCGCGCGAACCGATCGGGGTCGTCGTCACCGACCAGCGCATGCCCAACATGAGCGGCTCGGAGTTCCTGGGCAAGGTCAAGGAGCTGTACCCGGAGACGATCCGCATCGTGCTGTCGGGCTACACCGAGCTCAATTCGATCGCAACTGCCATCAATCAGGGGGCGATCTACAAGTTCCTCACCAAGCCGTGGGACGACGAACTGCTGCGCGGGCATATCGCGGAAGCCTTCAGCCATTACGAGATGAAGAGCGAGAACCTACGGCTCGCAGCGCTCAACAAGGCGATGATCGATGCGATTCCCGACGCCGTGATGCTGGTCGATTCGGCGACCCGGCGCGTCGTGAGCGCGAACGCCGCGGCGGGCGTCTTGCTCGACATCGCACCGGAGCAGCTCGTCGGGACATCGGTGGCCGATTTCGAACCGCTGCCGCAGGACCAGTACTACTGGGACGAGATCGCACAGTCAGGCTTCCGGCCGATGCAGGCGGTCGAGACCGAGTTCCTGACCCGCAGCGGCGAATGGGTGCCGGTGCGCAAGACGACGTCGAACGCGTCCGACGGCGCGAACGGACACGTACTCGTGCTGGCGTGCAGCCTGAAGCATGAGCGCGCGATCGAGTCCTCGCTCGAACGCGTCAATGCCGAAATGGCCTCGATCCTGGAGGCCACGTCCGAGGGGCTGCTGGTGCTCGACGGTGAGCAGCGGCTCACGCGCATGAACCACCGGCTCGAAGCGATGTGGCGCTTCCCGCGTGAGCTGCTGGTCGCCGGCGACGGCGTGAAGATGCTGGAATGGATCGCAGCGCAGTCACTCGCGCCGGAGCAGATCACGGAAGCCTTCCGTGCCCATCTTTCGGTGCCCGACAAGGGTTCGAGCGGCACCTTCGTGTTGCGAGACGACGGCAGCACGGTGCGCTGGTATGCGAATCCTCAGCTGCTCGGCGACGAAATCGTCGGCAACGTGTTCGGCTTCGTCGAATATCACCCGCCGCTGCCGTGACGCGCCGCGGCCGACGCGCCTCAGCTCGGCCGGCCCTTGTCGTCGAAGTAGTAGGTCATGCGCTTGCGCGGGCTCAGGTATTCGTAGACCTCGCGCGTCAGCGTGGCGGGCCGGATGGCCTTGCTGATGCTGATATCGGGCTGCTTCTCGAGCTCGAGGATGACCGCCTCTTCCTTCGGGATCGCGGGGTCGTGCACGAGGAGCATCGGCAACAGCGGACGCGCAGGGTTCATCGACACGACCATCGCGGTCGCGCCGGTGGAGAGCCGCACGATGCTGCCCGGGGGATAGACGCCCAGCACGTGGATCAGCTTGCCGAGCATCGCCGGGTCGTACCAGCCCTTGCGCTTGGCGAACATCATCGACAGCGCCTCGTGCGGCGTCAGGGCTTTGGCCGGATCGACCGGATTGCACAGGTTGTCGTAGGCGTTCACGACGCCGACAAGGCGTGAGACGGGCGTGATCGCGTCGCCCGCGAGCCCCGCAGGATAGCCGCTGCCGTCGATGTTTTCGTGATGCTGCAGGATCGCGCCGACGACGGCCTCGGGCAGGCCCGCCTGCGTCGCGAGGCGCGCGCCCATCGCGCAGTGCTGGCGCAGGAAATCCGTTTCGGCACGGGTCAGGGGTTCGGTCTTGCTGCGGACCCGATAGGGGATTTCCTCCTTGCCGATGTCGTGGAAGATCGCGGCGACGCCGGCCATGCGAAGCATCTCGGCGTCGAACTGGATCGCCTTGCCGAGCAGCAGCGCGAGCATCGTCACGTTGAGGCTGTGGTAGTAGACCTCTTCGCCCGCAGCATGATCGTTGAGCAGGTGGATCATGACCTCGCTGTTGCCAAGCAGCGCCGAAGTCACCTCGTCGACGAGGGCGCCGGCGCTCGTGACGACGCGCTGGGGTTCGGAGTAGATGCTCTTGGTGATGTCGCGCAGCACGGTCGCCGCCTTCGCGGCCTTGCGCTCCGCGGCGCCCATGCTGGCTCGCAGGATACGGTTCTGCTCGATGCGCCACGACTTGGCGGCCGCAATCGTGGCGCTCGTCTCGTCGCGTGCAGCGACGGGACCCGCCGCCGGGCCGGCCGGACTTGCGGCCTCGGGTTGCGCGGACGGCCTCGTCATCCCGCGGCGGGGGTCGATGCGCACCTTCGTCAGACCGAGCGAGCGGATCGTCGCCAGCTGCTCCTCGGTGCGCACGACGAAGCTATTGAACGTGAACGGGTGCTGCAGCCACGACAGTTCGAGAATCACGAACATGCCTATGGACAGCTCCTGTATGTCGACGTAGACCGCTTCTGCAGACCGTTCGTCACTCATCGCCCAGCCTCACCCTGTGAACTGTGCCGACGCCCCAGCCGGGGACGATACCCCGACGGGATTTCCGTCTGGTCATCATAGGTTATTTCGCGGCGCCGACGAACTATCCCGGTGCCTGTCCGCAGGAAGGTGTATCAGCCGCGAAACAGTCCGAAGCCCGCGGAAGAGCTGATTAATTCTTTGAATTTCATGGACATGAATCGACACCACGGTCCTCTCGGCCGTTTTCCGGGCGTCGGACTGTACAGCGACTGAACAATTCGCCGTATCCGCGCATCGGACGACAGGCGACTCGGCGCCAAGGCGCGTCCACATTCCATGCGTCACAGGCCTTTCCGGCCTGTGGCACAGCTCTTGCCCTTGTGACCCACCGGGCAGGGCACGGTGTCTTGCCTGGCCATCCGAAGGGGCATGTGATGAAAAGGACATTGATCTCCAGTGCACTCGCGCTCGCCTTCGGCCTTAGCGGACACGCATGGGCAGATTCCACCAACACCGGAAACGGTGCCGTCGGCGGCAGTAGTACGCAGAATGCGACTGCAAGCACGACGACGGGCGGCAGCGGCAGTCCGCAGGCCAACGGCAACTCGACGGCGGAACAGAACAACTTCTCCGACCAAAACAACGACAAGAGCACCGGCAACTTCCGCGACAGCAGCGGCGCAGCGCTCGCCGGCGACTCGGGAGGCTCGGCCGCCAACCTCGGCGCGACCGCCACCTCCAACTTCTCCAACGCATTCAACACGACCTCGGTCGTCGCCCAGTCCGAACTCTCGGGCACCGTGACGATGATCTCGGTCAGCGGCCTCGGCAATCGCGCCTGGAACCAGGGTGACGTGAGCGGCGGGGCCGGCGGGCGCACCTCCGGTGGCAACGGCGGCAGCGGCACGGGCGGGAACGCGACCGGTACCGGCAGCAACGGCGCCGCCGCGACCGGCGGCAACGGCGCGGCCGGTGGCGCGGGCGGTGGCGGCGTTGTCGGCAGCGCCTCCACGGGCAGCGCGGCAGGCGCGAACGGTGGTAACGGCGGCAGCGCCGGCGCGGCGAGCGGCGGAAGCGGCGGAACGGCTGGCGCCATCGGCGGCCACGGCGACGCGGGCGGCAGCTCCACGGGCGGCACTGCGACGGCGTCGGCGGGCGACTCCAAAAGCACGGGCGGCAACGCCGGTGCCGGGACCAGTGCTTCCGGAGGCGGTGCCAGCGGGATTGGCGGCAGCGGCCAGGCCACCCATACGGCCAGCTCAGGCGCAGGCAGCGGCAGCGCCCAGGCCGGGGGCAGCACGAGCAGTGGTAACGGCGCTGTGGGTGGCGCTGCTACTGGCCAAGCGAGTGCAACCGCTGGGACCTCCGGCACATCGACCGGCGGCGGCACCTCCAGCGCGACCGGTGGCAGCAACACTGACCGCACAACGGCAGGCGCAGGCGGCGCAGGAAACGGTGGCACGCTGACGGGCGGCAGCGGGATCGCCTCCGGCACCAGCGGCAGCAACGCTCAGCAGGCCAGCGCCAGCGGCGGGGTCGGTAGCGGCAACGGCGGGACCGCGACGACCGCCGCGACGAGTTCGACCGCGGGCGATGGGACGACGACGGGCGGCAGCGCGACGGCTAACGGCGGAGCCGGTTCGACCGGCTCCTCGTCCGGGAGCGGCGGCACGGCAAGCGCCAACGGCGGCGCGGGCAACATGGCCAGCAACACCTCCGGCAACGGCGGCAACGGCGGCTCGGCCACCAGCGGCAACGCCACCAACGGTAACGCATCCGGCGCGGCGGGCGGTGCAGGCGGCGCGGGCGGCGGCGGCAACAGCGGTGGAGCGGGCGGCAGCGGCGGCACGAACATGGCGGGCTCTGGCGCCGGTGGCAGCGGCAGCGGCGGGACCGGCGGCGGCGGCGGCCCGGGCGGCAACGTCACGATCAGTGCCGGCGACTTCAACCTTTCCAACTCGATCAGCGGCAGCTTCACCAACGGCGCGGGAATCATCATCAACGCCCAGAACACGGGCATCGGCGCCTTGGTCCAGCAGAGCGCGAACGTGCAGGCGAACCTGAGCGTCCGCTGAGCGGCGGCATCCGTAGCAGACCAGCGACAGAAACCTGCCGGGCTCGGAATGCCTTCCCTGCCCGGCTTCGAGGAAACGACGATGAAAAAGACAATGATCTCGAGTGCGATCGCACTTGCCTTCGGTATGGCCGGCTCGGCCTGGGCCGCCAGCGCGGCAAACAGCGTGGGCGACGTCACCAACGACAATACGCAGACGTCGAGCACCACATCGACCAGTTCGGGCAGCGGCAGCCCGCAGGCCAACGAAAACTCGTCATCGCAGCAGAACAACTCCTCCGACCAGAACAACGACAAGAGCGCCGGCGACTATCGCAACAACACCGGCGACGCCGCGGCGGGCTCGCTCGGCAGCACCGCCGCCAACAACGGCGGCACCGCCACGTCGAACTTCTCGAACGCGTTCAACAACACCTCGGTCGTCGCGCTGTCGCGGCTCAACGGGATGGTGACCAACGCCACCGTGACGGGGCTGGGCAATCAGGCCTGGAATGCGGGCAATACGACCGGCGGCAGGGGCGGTGCGACATCCGGCGGCGACGGCGGTAGCGGATCCGGCGGCCATGCCATGGGTAGCGGCGCTGCGGGCGGCAGTGCTCAAGGCGGCAACGGCAGCGCCGGCGGCCAGGGCGGCACCGCGGTGGTCGGCAATTCCACGAGCGGCACGGCCGCGGGCGCAAACGGCGGAGCGGGCGGCCAGGCCGGTCCGGCGACCGGCGGCGCGGGCGGCAGCACGACGGCTAGCGCGGGCAACGGCTCGGCGACCGGTTCGTCCACCGGCGGAGCTGCGAGCGGCACGGGCGCGGCAGCAACGGGCACCGGCGGCAACGCGGTCGGCGGCAATACGGCGACGGGCGGGCTTGCAACCGGCACCGGCGGCACCGCGACTGCGAATGGCCAGGGCACGACCGGCACGGCAAGCGCGAGCGCCTCGTCCGGCGGCAGCACCAGCAGCGGCGCCGGCGGCGCCGGCGGCAACGGTAGCGGCACGACCTCGGACGGCGGCACGACGGCGAGTTCCGGCACGCCGAGCTCGACGACGACGACCGGCACCGGTTCGACCGCGAGCGGCGGTACCAACAGCGCGACGGCGACCGGCGGCGCGGGCGGTAGCGGCAATGGCGGTACGCTCGCCGGTGGAACTTCGGGTCCGTCCAACGGGACGAGCGGCAACAACACGCAAGCCGCAACGGCTAGCGGAGGCGCGGGATCGGGTAACGGCGGCGCCGGCAGCTCGGGCGGCACGACGGCGAACGGCGGCGCCGGCAGCGGCACCGGCGGCGCAGGAACGGCGACGGCGGGCGCAGGCACGACCGGCGCCTCGAGCGGCACCGGCGGCGCCGCAAGCTCGACCGGCGGGGCGGGCGGCGCAGCCAGCAACGTGGCGGGCAACGGCGGCGCGGGCGGCACGGCCACCAGCGGCAGCGCGAGCAACGGCAACGCGACGGCCGGCAACGGCGGTGACGGCGGCGCAGGCGGCGGCGGCAACACCGGCGGCGCGGGCGGCGACGGCGGCACGAACACCGCCGGAGCGGGCGCAGGCGGTGCAGGCCAGGGCGGAGCCGGTGGCGCCGGTGGCGCAGGCGGAGCCGTGGCGGTCGATGCGGGCAGCTTCAACATGTCCAATTCGATCGGCGGCAGCTTCACCAATGGTGCCGGCATCATCATCAATGCCCAGAACAGCGGCATCGGCGCGCTGGTGCAACAGAGCGCAAACGTGCAGGCGAACCTGACGGTCAGGTAAGCGGCACGCGCCGGGCCGGGGAGCGGGATCTGTCCCCGGCCCGTCTGCAGCCGAGGAGTGAAGCAATGGAACAGCTCTATCCCTTGCTCGCCGTGGCGCTGGCCATGGCGATGTTCATACCGAGCGCTCACGCCGATCCGACATCGATCGGTGAAGCCGCGATCGCGGACGGAACGGAAACGATCGTGGCGGAAGCGCCTCAGCCTACGCTGCTGGGGACTGCGGCACTGGACGACGCGGCGCTCGACGGGCAGCGCGGTGGCGCCGATACGCACCGCAGCGACCTGAGCGCGGTCGGCTCGGTCAGCGAAGTGGCGGTGTCCGATGCCGTGACGGGCCAGAACCTGATCGCCGGCGGCGCGCTGAGCGGCGCCAGCGGCATTCCGATGTTCATCCAGAACAGCGGCAACGGCGTGCTGATCCAGAACGCCGTGATCCTGAATGTCGACGTGCGCTGATGGAACGACGATGACGATGCATGCGCCGTCCCGCATCGCGCTCTCGATCTTCGTCGTGACCTGCGCGGCCTTCGTGTCCGCCCTGGCGGCGGACAGGGCGCAGATTCTCGGTCCCTCCGGCAGCACCTACTCGGTGCCGGTCGTCACGATGAAGGGCGCGCGCTATGCATCGACGCTGCATCAGCAATACGACTTCAGCTGCGGCTCCGCAGCGGTCGCGACCTTGCTGACGCACCACTATGGGCACAAGGTCGACGAAGCCGAGGTCTTCAGATTCATGTTCGAGCGCGGCGACCAGGCCAAGATCCGGCGCGAAGGCTTCTCGATGCTGGACATGAAGTTCTATCTCGACGCGCTGGGCTTTCGCGCCGAAGGCGTGCAGGCGACGCTCGACCAGCTCGCGTCGGTCGGCATACCGGCAATCGCGCTGATCAAGGAAAACGGCTACATGCATTTCGTCGTGGTCAAAGGCGTGCGCGGCCGGCGCGTCGTGATCGGCGACCCCGCGCTCGGCACTCGCGTGCTCGATCGCGCCATGTTCGAAAGCTATTGGACGAACCACATCCTGCTCGTCATCAACAACGCCATGACCCAGGCGCGCTTCAATCGCGACGAGGACTGGCGGGTGCGGCCGGCGGCGCCGCTGGCGGATGCCGCGGCAGGCCTGCGCGACGCGGACGTGATGCTGCTGCGGCGCAATCCGGGCGATTTCTGAGCGGCAACGGCCATGAGCAGACGGCCCAAGAGATACCTCGCCGCGGCTTTCGCGGCCATCCTCGTCGAAGCGGGCGGTCTTCCCGACGGCGCACTGCGGTGGGTGCTGAACCCCGTGTATGGTGCGGGCGACGCCGGCTTTTCGCCGGGCCTCTGCGCGCAAGGACACCCGTCCGCGGAGCTGCTGGCGCTGGCCGACTGGCCGCTGGACCCGGCCGGCAGCGGCTGCTCGACGGCCGAAAGCGGCGGGATGGCCGAAACCGTGATGATGCCCGACACCGTCGTGACGGCGGTCGCGCCTGTAGCAGCCATCGAGTTCCAGCCGCTCGCTCCGGTCGACATCGAGGTCCCGGTGTCGCCCCCGCCCGCGCCGCCGTCTCGTCTCGATCCGGAACCGGTCCTGTTCTCCGGCGCGCTGGTCGAGGACGACGCGCTGGACAGCCTGCGCGGCGGTTTCGAGACGCCCGGCGGCCTGGTGATGTCCTTCGGCGTCGAGCGCCTCGTCTACATCAACGGCGCCCTGACCAGCATGACGCGGCTCAACGTCCTCGACCTCGGCCAGCTCCGCGGCGCCGGTATCGACCCCGCGCAGCTGCCGACGATCGGCAGCACGCTCGCGGTGATCCAGAACGGACCGAACAACAGCTTCGTCGCCGAAGGCCTCGCGAGCGGCGCCATCGCCACCGTGATCCAGAATTCGCTCGACAACCAGCGCATCCAGGCCGTCACGACGATCAACGCGACCGTCAACAGCCTCGAACTGATGCGCGCGAACCGCCTCGGCGAATCGCTGCGCAGCGCGGTCAGCGGCGCAATGATCCGCTGAGCGCGGGACACGCTCACAGCGTCATTGGCACGCGCAGCGTGATCTGCAGGTCCGGGGCGTCGCTCGTGAGCCCCGCCCCCAGCGACAGGTTGATCGTCTTGCCCGAATCGAGGCGGTAGGAATAGCCCAGCAGCAGCGTGCCCAACTCGCTGCGGATCGAATTCCGCGGCGTGCGTCCATTGACGCGCAGCTTGCCGACCGACAGGTGGTCGTAGCCGATGCTGAAGGACGAGCGCTCGTTCAGCGCGAGCCCCATGCCGAAGTTGAAGCCGAAGGCGCCGCCCGCCTGGACGTCGCCGAGCTCGATGTCGCCGTCGTTGGTCTTCTGCTTCACTTTGCTGCGCTCGAAGCTGTACTGGTAGCTGACGCCGCCGAAGAACACGACCGGATCGGACGGCACCAGCACGGTCAGCCCGGGCGTCAGCGAATAGAAGCCCGAGCCGGTCGCGACCTCGGTCTGCAGGCCGGTGCCGGTCGTGCCGCGGATCGTGCGGTCGACCTTGACCTCGAAGGGGTCGCGCCCGGTGCGCGTCTTCAGGCGCAGCCAGCCGACGTAGTAGGGGTTCTCGGCGCCGCCGTCGTTGAGCTGGTAGCGCCCGGTGAGCTCGATGTCGCCGAGGGCGTGGCCGCTGACGTCGAAGGCCTCGTCGGCGGCCGCACCCGCGCCGACCGGCCGGCTGACGCTGGTATCGCTGCGATAGACATACGGGATCTTGGTCTCGAGCTCGAAGCGGTTGGTGATGCCGCGCCGCACCGTCAGCGCGCCAATGAAGGAATCGCTCCGCACCTCGCGCACGTCGATCAGGCCGATCAGGATCGCCGGGATCACCGTGTAGCCGACGAGCGCGATGCGGTCGCTCGTCGAATGCGCGTATTGCAGCGAGGGCTCGACGACCCACTTGTCGCGCGGCGTCAGCACCCCCGGCTGCTCGAAGATCGGCGCGACCTGCGGCGGACGGCCGTCGGCGGGGCGGTCCGGCGCCTTGCCCACCGGCGCCGGCGCCTGTGCCACGGTCTGGACCGGCGTCGCCGCCGGCGGATTCGTCGCCGCGGCAGGAGCCGTCGTCGGACCTGCATCGCCGGCAACGCTGCCCCGCCCGCTTATCCTATCCAGGCCTATCGCCCGGCGCATGTCGTCGAGCATCGCCTTCTGGCGTGCGAGATCCCGCTTCAGCGTCTCGATCTGCTCGCTCTGCGCCTCGATCCGTTGCCGGAGCGCGTCGCCCGTGTCGAGCCCCCCGTCGTCGGCGGCGTGAAGAACGGTGCTGGAGGCTGCCAGCACGAGTCCGGCCCAGGTTTTCATGGCGTGATCCTCAGGCGGTCCATCATGCGATACAGGGTCACGCGCGAAATGCCGAGCTGGCGCGCAACCTGCGAGACGTTGTTGCGGTACTTCTGCATGCAGTTGACGATGATTTCCTTCTCGACCGAGGCGCGCACTTCGTCCAGCGTCGGGTCCGCCTCGATCCGACCGGGAACCGGGATGCCGAGATCGGCGGCGGTGATGCACTTGTTCTCGGTCATGATCATCGCGTACTGCACGCGGTTGATCAGTTCGCGCACATTCCCGGGCCACGTGTATTCGGCCATCGCGTGGATCGCCTCCGAGCTGAAGCCGCGGACCTGCGAGCTCTTCTGGTGCGAGTTCTGGCGGAAGATCGCGTTCGCCAGCAGGAAGACGTCGCTCGCGCGCTCGCGCAAGGGCGGCACTTCGAGGTGGAGGACGTTGAGCCGATAAAAGAGGTCCTCGCGGAAATGCCCCTCCTCGACCGCCCGCCCGAGGTCCACGTGCGTCGCCGCGACCACGCGCACGTTCACCCGCACGCGCTCGGTGGAGCCGACGCGCACGATCGTCTTCTCCTGCACGAAGCGCAGCAGGTTGGCCTGCAGGTCGAGCGGCAGGTCGCCGATCTCGTCGAGGAAGAGCACCCCGTCGTTGGCCGCCTCGATGCTGCCTAGCTTGCGCTGGTGCGCCCCGGTGAAGGCGCCGCGCTCGTGGCCGAAGAGTTCGGACTGGATCAGGTTGGGCGGGATCGCGCCGCAGTTCATCGTGATGAAGGGGAAGCGCGCGCGCGCCGAATGACGGTGGATCGCGCTCGCGACGAGTTCCTTGCCGGTGCCCGACTCGCCGCCGATCAGCACCGGCGCGTCGACGGCGACGATCTTCTCGATCTTGCGATACAGCTGGAGCATTTTCGGATGACGCCCGATCATGCCGAAGCGCCCTTCCATGCCATCGTTCGCGGCCGGCCGCCCGGCGAGGTTCCGGAACATCAAGGCCTTGCCGTAGGCATGGCCCAGCGTGACGTCCAGTCGCTGGCGGTCGAAGGGCAAGGTGTGGAAATCGTTGAAGCAGCGCAACGTCGCCAGGGCGTGCACCGGATGGTGGACGGCGTCTTGCCCGAGGATCGCGATCCACTCAGCGTCGTCGCTTGCAATGAGCGACATGATTTCCTGTGCGCCCCACGGCTGTCCGGCGTCGAACGCGACCAAGCCGACCAAGGGCGCACCGCGCACGAGTGCGCTACGCGCCGCCTCGATCGACGAGACATGCTCGAACTCCCAAGCGCTGAGGTCCAACGACTCCAAGGCCGCAGCGACGATTCCGACCTGATCCAGCAGTAATCCTTTGCGTTTCACCATGCGCACCCTTTGCCCTGCAGTCCCGCAATAGCGACAGGTCCAGCGGCAGATCCTGGACGAACACCGTAAGTAGCAAAAATGATGCGCTCGGGCCGCGGCGCGCGTCGTCCGCGACGTCGGGAATGTAAGCAAAGGCGAGCGACCTACCGTGATTCCCGCAAGGGGCCGCGTTTCATGACTTTGACATATTCATTATGAAAGCCCGATCCCGACGGCCTGCCGACAAGCGCGGCTCAGGGCGAGGAAATTCGCCTAAAAATAATACCGTCGTCATTTTTCGGCGCCTTTTACTCCCTTTCCGGTAGGCCGCAGCCCGCGAACTTGAGGAGGCAAGACGCCGCAAATGCAGGCCGATCGACCCGACCGGCGGGCACTGTAAGAAATGCCGACAGCAACTCGTTCCGCGGCGGGGGTGGAGAGGCCGAGCGTGCAGCATCTATGCAGGCAAGGACGGCGTCGGCGGCGCGCCGCAGGGTAGGGATGGCTGTCAGAAGCGTGTAAAAAACGCCGACAGCATTCGCGCCAACGACCGATACCCAGCGCGGGCAGCGCCGGTGCTGCGCCTGCGCGTCAGCGAACGTTACACTGGCGCTTGAGCCTGCAGGAGATATTGCCGCAATGCCGTCCTCCGGACGAATCCGCACGCTTCGCGGCTCCGACGGCCGTCCGTTCAAGGGCTTCGGCTGGTACGCCGCGTGGAGCGTGCTATTCGGAACCTTCCTGGTGGCGCTGTTCTGGGTCGTCGCCCTGCGCGAACTCGATCGGGACTGGCAGCACCAGGAGGAGTCGATCGAGGAAAATCTCGAGAGCTTCGCACGTGCGTTGGACGGGCACGTCGGCGCGGCCGTGCGCGCCATCGACGCCTCGCTTATCCTGCTGCGCCGTGAATACCGCCACCACCGGCACGACATCAACGAGCAGGCCGAGATCCTCGGCCGCGAGTTGCTAGAAGGCGGCATCACACAGATCGCGGTCATCGGACCCGACGGCTATCTCGCCTATACCAACCTGCCTGCACCGCCCGGCCGGACCTATCTCGGCGACCGCGAACATTTCAAGTTCCTGCAGGCGTCGGCCGAGGACACGCTCTTCATCAGCAAACCGGTTGTCGGCCGCGTATCCGGCAAGGCGACGCTGCAGTTCGCGCGCAAAATGACCGGCCCCGACGGCAGCTTTGCCGGTGTGATCCTGCTGTCCGTGGATCCGAGCTATTTCAGCCGCTTCTACGATTCGGTCAAGCTCGGCAAAGGCGGCGTCGTGGCGCTCGCCGGCACCGATGGCGTCCTGCGGGCGCGCTCCTCGTTCCAGCAACAGGCGCTCGGCAAGGACCTGCGCAATTTCCCGGCTTTCGCGCCCGGCGCGCCCGCCCAAGGCCACTTCCATGCGCCCAGCCCAATCGACAACGTCCCGCGTCTCTACACCTACCGCCAGCTCGAAAAACTCCCTCTCGTCGTGATGGTCGGGGTCGACGAAGCCGACGCCTTCGCGAACCTCGTCGAACAGCGCCGCGAGTACCTGACGGCGGCCTTCGGCGGCAGCGTCGTCGTCGCGCTGTCGATCATCCTGCTACTGCTCCAGATCCGCCGTCAGCAGGCGCTCCAGGCCCGCTACCGGCACGTGTTGCAGCACGCCTCGGACGGAATGATCCTGTGCGACGAGCAAGGCTTCATCCGTGACGTCAACAACGAAGCCTGCCGCACCCTCGGCTATGAGCCCGCCGCGCTTCTCGGCCGCCGCTACGCGCAGATCGATCCGGCGATCGACGTCCGGCTCCTGGCGCAGCTGGCCGCCTCCGGCACGCCGCTGCGCCTGGAAGGGGAACACCAGACGAAAGACGGCCGGGTCTACGCGGTGGAGACCACGCTCACGTCGATCGCAGGCGCCGATCGGCTCTTCCTCGGCATCTTTCGCGACATCACCCAGCGCAAGGAAGCCGAGCGGCATATGTGGCGTCAGGCGCATCTCGACGGGCTCACGGGCGTGGCCAATCGCGCGCTCTTCCGCGATCGCCTGGAGCAGGCCGTCGCCCGCGCGCGACGCCATTCCGAAGGGCTCGCCCTGCTCTTCGTCGATCTCGACCGCTTCAAGCAGGTCAACGACACGCTGGGCCACGCCGCAGGCGACGCCTTGCTGCAGAGCGTCGCGAAGCGACTGCAGGGATCGGTGCGGGCCGAGGATACGGTCGCGCGTCTCGGCGGCGACGAGTTCTGCCTGATCTTGCCCGATCTGCCGCACCGCGGCGACGCCACCATCGTCGCGCAGAAGATCCTCGACATACTCGACGCACCGCACGTGCTCGGGGGTCGCGCGCTGGCCATCGCCGCCAGCATCGGCATCGCGCGCTTCCCCGAAGACGGCGAGACCGCCGACGAACTGCTGCGCAACGCCGACGGCGCGATGTATCGCGCAAAGGAACAAGGCCGCGGAGGCTACGCGAGCAGCATACGGTCGCGCGATTGAGGGAACGCACGCGGTCTCGCTGGGCCTAACCTCCAAGCGTCCAGTCCCCACTTGCCCCTCCCGCAAGTACATGACCATCATGCCTGCGCCAGATCAAGCTACATCCGGCCCACTGATTCCAGCGCCCGATTACCGCCGGGTGTTCGATGCCCTTCCGACGCCCTGCCTGATCCTGGATCGACGGTTCAATATCGTCGGAGCCAACGACGCGTATTTGCTGCAGACGCTGACCCGTCTGCCCGAGATCCTCGGCCGCCCGATCTTCGACCTCTTTCCCGCGCCACCGGTCGCCGCCGGCGCGGCGGACGGCGCGAGCCTGCGCGCCTCGCTCGAACGCGCGCTCGTGAGTCGCCAGCCCGACCCGATGCCCATGCAGCGCTACACCCTGCGTCGCCCGCCGGAGCAGGGCGGCGGATTCGAAGAGCGCTACTGGAGTCCGCTCAACGTGCCGATGCTCGACGAGTGGGGAGAAGTCGCGTACCTGCTGCATCGCGTCGAGAACGTCACCGAGATCGTGCTGCAGCTGCGCAACAGCGAGCAGACCTTGCGCCTTGCGCAGCAGATCGGACGGATCGGGACCTTCAAGTGGGACATCGTCCGCAACGAAGTCCATTGGTCGCCGGAGATCGCCGCGCTCTACGGCTTGCCCGTCGAGCCCTTCAAGGATGCGCTGAGCAAATGGTGCGACCTGATTCACCCGGACGAGCGCCCGGCCATCGAAGCCCTGGTCGGCGAAGCCTTGCAGAGCGGAATATTCGAAGCGGAGTGGCGGGTGATCTGGCCGGACGGCAGCGTGCATTGGATTGCCGGGCGGGCCGAAGTCCACCGTGACGACGCGGGCCGGCCACACACGATGCTGGGCGTCAATATCGACATCACCGACCGCAAGACCGCTGAGGAAATGACCCGCCAGGTCGCGCTGCACGACCCCCTCACCGGCCTGCCCAATCGCGCCCTGCTCGGCGAATTCGCCGAACACCTGCTCGCCACACTGCGCCGCCGGCGCCGCAAGGCCGCCCTCCTCTTCATCGATCTCGACCGCTTCAAACCGATCAACGACACCTACGGACACGATGCGGGCGACGCCGTCCTGAAGGATTTCGCGAAGCGCCTGACCCATCGCCTACGCGGCGAAGATCTCGTCGGCCGCATCGGCGGCGACGAGTTCGTGACCATCCTCGCGCATGTCCACGGCGAGCATGACGTCGGCGCCATCGCGAGCCACCTCCTCGACGATCTGGGCCGCCCCTATCTCGCCTGCGGCGTCGAAGTGGCGCTCGCGACCAGCATCGGCATCAGTCTCTTCCCCCGCGACGGCAACGACGTGGACACACTGATCCGCCGAGCCGACATGGCGATGTACGAGGCCAAGCGCCTGCAGTGCAACGCCTACCGCTTCTTCCGGCCCGAGCTCGACCTGGACCGCCCGCCGCCGCCCCCGCCCGCAAACTGAGCCTCACTTGCGCGCGCCGTGGCCCCACGCGAGCACCTCGACCTTCACCGGCGCCAGTCCTTCCTTGACGATGCCGAGCTTGGACGCCGCGGCCGGCGAGAGATCGATGATGACGCCCTTCTTCCAGCTCTTGCGCGCGGGGCCGCGGTCGTTGATGCGCACCAGGGCCGCGCGTCCGCTCTCGCGCGCGGTGATCCGCACGCGCGTGCCGAGCGGATAGTAGGGATGGGCGGCGACCATCTCATGGCGGTCGAACGGCTCCCCGCTCGCCGTCTCGCGCCCCTGCAGCCGGCGCGCGTAATGCGACGCGAGCCCCACGCGCGTCTCGAGCACGTGCGTCCTCGTCCGCGCGTGCGCATGCGCATGCGCCGCAGCGTCCGCCGCCCAGGGCTGCAACACCGCTGCCAGCACCAGCGCCCACACAGCCGCCTTGCGCCTTGCGCGCGCCTTCGAGCCCTCTTCCATCATGTCGATCTCCTTTTCGTCCGGGATCGCAGAAAACGCATGCAAGCGGCGACCCCGACGGATGCGGGAAGCACCGCCGCAAGGACGCGAAAAAAATCCCTGCAACCGGCAGCGAATGCCGGAGGCAGGGACAACGCTCACGGGGAGAGGGAGGGGCCCCGAGGGGCCTGAGTCCAGTGAGCGTGGAGCACGAAGCGGGCGTAAGGGGCCTAAGGGGCTAGGCCGGCTGCGCCTCGATCGACGCATCCCGGGCACCGACAGCGTCGGCCCAGAAGGTGATCGCGCGCCCGCTGCGCAGCGCGAGGCCGGTCAGCAGGGCTTTGACGACGGCGTCGTCCGGCGGCAGGAAGACGGCCGCATCGCCGTTACGGCTCATGCAGCTCCCCTCCTTCGCCGTCCAGCGCCAGAAGCCGCTTTCGACGAGCAGATGGACGCGCACGAGTTGCACCGGGCCGGCATCGTCGATCGCGAGGTCGACGTCGATCGCCGCAGCGCCGGAAAACCGGCCCAGCGTCTCGACGAGCGCCATCAGATTCGACGAGGGCAAGATCTCGAACTCGCCGCGAGCCAAGGCCCCCAGGAGTGCCAGGTCGACGGAATCCTCGGTGATCAGGCTGTCCGCGGCGTTCTGGATCTCGGCCTCCACCGCATGCCGCTCCTCGGCGGCGTCGGGCGCCTCGCCTGCGCGCCACGGCTGGTCGCCGACCGCGAGCAGCAGGCCTTCCAGCACCTTCTTGAGCTCGTCCGCAGGCATGCGGCGGCCGCGTTGCTGACCGCGCAGCGCCGACCTGAGGGCACGGCGGGCGACAAGCAGTCCGCCTTCGGCCAACTCGTCGCTCGCGACGTCGCGGCAGAAGCCCAGGCAGGCAACGATGCGGGTCAGGCGGGCCAGCGTATCGGCGTCCGGCTGGCGCGTGGCAGGCGCAAACAGGTGCGCCATCGCCGGACTGCTGAAATGGTCGAGGTCATCGAGCGTCAACATCAAAGCCTCCAATCGTCAGGGTGAGCGTCCGGCTCCACGCCGGTGCGTCGCATCCACGGACAACCGCTCCTTCCCGCCCGACAGGATGCCGGAAACCACCATAACGCCATTTATTTTGCACTGCAACATACAAAATGCATCAAAGCGAAACGGCGTTTGCGAGCTTCTGCCTCAGCCTGCCCGCAGATGGTCATCCGTGGACTCACCCGCATAGGCGGCCCACATCGTGTGGCAGGCATCCTGAAAAGCCCGCGCCAAGGCCGCGTGCTCCATCAGCGCCGACGATCGCATGCGCTCACGCCCTTCGGCCCTGACGCGATCCATCAGCGCGTCGTCCGCGAGCAGGCGTCGCACCTGCTCTGAGAAGCCCGCGGCGTCCCGCGCGACAAACTCGGGCAGTCCGGCGTTCTCCATCACCATCGTCGTGAAGCGGCCGGCATGATGCGCCTGCTCGAAGGTCACCGTGGGGACGCCCATCCACAGTCCGTGCAGGGTCGTCGTGTGGCCGGACCACGGCGTGGTATCGAGCATGAGGTCGATGTCCGAATGCAGCTCCAGGTACGCCCGCATCGGCAGCGAGCCTCGCAGCTCGACCCTTTCCGGCGCGACGCCGCGCTGCGTCAGCCGTTCGAGCAAGGCCGCCTGGATCCCCGCGTGGTGCAGGCCCTGCGCGAGGATCAGCAGGCGCGCATCGGGAACACTGCGCAGCGCAGAGCACCACAGATCGAGCGCGCCGTCGCTGATCTTGTTGAGCCGCGCGACCGAAGCGAGGACGGGGTAGCCCTTGCGCTTCATCGGCCGCTCCGCGGGCAGCGGCGCTCCCGCCGGCGGCGTATAAGTCGCGAAGCAGTTGCCGAGGCGGACGAGCTTCTCGCTGTAGTGCGCTTCGGTGAGTCCGGGTGGATCGAGGAGGGCGTCGCTCAATACGTAGTCGATCGTCGGCAGGCCGGTCGTCGACGCATAGCCGAGATAGGACACCTGCACCGGCGCGATCCTGCGTCCGAACACTTCGACCCGAGGCGAGGTCATCCCCGCCAGATCGAAGAGGACGTCGACCTGATCGGCGCGAATTCGCTCGGCCGCCGCACGCGGGTCGCGCGTCGGGTAGAGTTCGACCCAGCGGTCGGCGAGCCTCTGGAAGCGCGCCGTGACCTCGTCGCGATTGGGTGCGTCGAAGTAGAGGAAGAGCTCGAAACGCTCGCGGTCGAGGTGTCGCAAAAGGCCTTCCAGAAAGAAGGCCACCGGATGTTCGCGAAAGTCCGGCGAAACGAAACCCAGCCGCAGCTTGGCGCGCGGGCCGGGTCGGGGGATCGGCGGCGCAAGCGCAGCTTCCGCCGCACAGGCCGCGACCAGCGCCTCCCCCCAGGTCCTATGCTCCGCCAACAGTCCCTCGCCGTCAAAGGGCTCCAGATAGCTCAAGGCCGCCAGTCTCGACAGCGTCGCCTCGGGGCGCGGCACGCCCTTCCAGGTCTCGCGCGCCTTGTCGATTTCGCCGAGGGCGAACAAGGCCGTGCCGAGATTGAAACGGGCGACCGGATCGTCGCGCTGAAAGTCCAATGCACGCGCGGCGTGATCCGCAGCACCGCGGTAGTCGTGCAGGACGTGGAGGCAGGAACCGAGGTTCAGGTGGAGCGTGTAGCCGCCGGGCCCGAACTCCAGGGCCTTGCGATAGGCTTCGGCGGCCGCCGCGCTGTCTTGCTGCCCCTGTCGGGCGATGCCGGTCAGCGAATACACGTCGGCGTTAGGCGAGAAGTCTTCCAGGTAGGCCTCGAAGACCTGCAGCGCCATGTCGTACTGGTCGAGCTGGATGAAGCATCGGCCCATGTTCATCACGGCGGCCGGATAGTCGCCCCCGGTGTGCCGGATCGCTTCCGCGTACGCCTTGATGGCCTCCGCGTAGCGGCGCAGCGTGGTATGCGCCATGCCCAGGTTGAACCATGCGACGGCGTTCTTCGGACTGATCCGCGTCACGCGCTGATAGCAGTCCAATGCCTCACCGTGGGCGCTGCGCTGGCCATAGGCCTGCGCGAGCAACATCCAGGCTTCCTCGCCTTTCGGGACCTTCGCGACCACCTTCTGCAACTCGCGGATCGCGTCCTGGGCCTTACCGGCGGCTAGCTGGGTCCTCGCGCGCTGCAGCGCCTTGAGCGTGCGTTCAGGATAGACAGTCATGGCAGGAATCGTGAAGGGGTAGGCCGGGGGATCGAATTCTACCCGCATGCCCTGTCGGACGTTTCGCCGCGCGGACGCAGGCGCCGACATTCCTTCCCGCGCGGCGTACATCCATTCAAATGCCCCTTCCCCCGCCTAAAGATTTATCATCTCCGCAATCCCGAGAGCTCGCGAAAACTTACCGTTTGTCATGCTGAATGGAACGATCGACCCTGCCCTGATCGCGCGTTGCGAACGCGTCGCATGCGGATGTGCGATCGCCGTGATGGTCATCGGAATCGCCGTCCTGCTCGGATGGTGGCTGCAGATCGATGTGCTGACGGGCGCGGTCCAGGGTCGCCCTCCGGCCAAACCCAATACCGGACTCGGCTTCATCCTCGCCGGGCTGTCGCTGTTGGCCTCGATGCGCCGCAAACCCGGCTCGGGCTGGGGCACGCTCCACCTCTCGCTCGCCGGGGCGCTGACCGTCCTGGGCGCGCTGACGGGCATCGAACACCTGACGGACTGGAATCTGGGCTTCGACACGCTGCTCTACGATCCGGCCCAGCGATCACATGGCTTCATTCCGACCCCGCGCATGGCTTTCGCGACGTCGATATCCTTCATCCTGACCGGGCTGGCATTGCTCGGGCTGGACAGCCGCGCGCGCATGGCATCCTGCGCGGCGGCGCTGGGCAGCAGCGTGATCGGCGTCCTGGCCTTGATGGGCTACGTCTTCGGCGTTCCGGCGCTGTTCCAGGCCGACCCGTATTCCGCGGTGGCGCTGCCAACCGCGGTCGCATTGGTGGCGATCAACATCGGCATTCTCCACGCACGACCGCGTCGGAGGCCGATCGCGGTCCTCATCAGCCGGACCGTCGGCGGCGTGATGGCGCGCCGCCTCCTTCCGCTCGCGGTGACCGCGCCCTTCCTGCTCGGCTGGCTGTCCATCCGGGGCGAAGCGGCCGGGCTGTATGACGCACGGTTCGGCATCGCCCTGCTCTCGCTGATCTACGTCGTGCTGTTTACGGCGCTGATCTGGCACACGGCCGAAAGTCTGCGCCGCTCGGATCACCGACGGCTGTCGGCCGAACTCGAACGGCGCCAACAGCAGTCGCAGCTCGCGGGCATCATCGAAACCGCGATGGACGCGATCGTCATGGTCGACTCGACGCAGCGCGTCGTGCTCTTCAACCCGGCCGCCGAAGAGATGTTCGGGCGCTCGACGGTCGACGTGCTGGGCGCGCCGCTCGACATCCTGTTGCCGCAGCGCTTTCGTGAGGCCCACCGGGAGCATGTCGGCGCCTTCGCCAACGATGCCATGGGCCGCAAGGGGCGCGTCGGGACGATCGTCGGCGTGCGCGCGAACGGCGAGGAGTTCCCGATCGAAGCCTCGCTCGCGCATGTCCAGGTCGATGGCGAGCATTACCTTACGGCGATCCTGCGCGACGATACCGAACGACGCGAAGTCATGGAGGCACTGCGGGCCAGCGAAAAGCGCGAGAGCATGCGCGCGGCCGACCTGTCGACCCTGCTCGACGCGGCGCCGGCGGCAGTGTGGATGGCCCTGGACGCCGAGGCGGCCGACGTGCGCGGCAACAAGGTCCTGTACGAATGGCTGCAGCTACCCGAAGGGATCAATATCGCGCCCTATCTGCCTTACGGCGGAAAGCGGTCGAACATCCGGCTGCTCAAGAACGGCGTCGACATTCCCGTGTCCCAGTTGCCGCTGAAGCGGGCGGCTGCGGGCTTCGAGGTGCGGGACTACGAATATCAGCTCGTGAGCGCCGACGGCACCAGCCGGCACCTACTCGGCAACGCGACGCCTTTGCTCGACGAATGGGGTCGGCCGCGAGGCGCGATTTCCGCCTTCGTCGACATCACCGCGCGCTACGAAGCGGAAGTCGCCATGACGACCGCGAGAACCGAGGCCGAGCGCGCGAACAACGCCAAATCCCGCTTCCTCGCGGCCGCGAGCCACGACTTGCGCCAACCGCTGTCGGCGCTGGCACTTTACATCACGGTCCTCGAGGACAAGCTTTCGGCGGCTGACCTGCCGGTGGCCACCAACATGAAGGCCTGCGTGAGCAGCCTGAGCGAACTGCTGACCGATCTCCTCGACCTCAGCAAGCTCGAAGCCGGCGTGATCACCCCGAATGCTTGCACCTTTTCGGTCGCGGAGCTGCTCGCGGACCAGATCTCGATGCACGCGCCCGAAGCCGACCTCAAGGGACTGCGGCTGGATTGCCGGCCCGCACGCAGGATGGCGCGGACCGACCCGGTGCTCTTCAGGCGCATTCTCGGCAATCTGATCGACAACGCGATCCGCTACACCGACCAGGGGGGCGTGCTCGTGGCCTGTCGCCGACGCCGAGGCAAGACCTGGATCGAAGTCTGGGACACCGGTATCGGCATCGCCGAGGACAAGACCGGCGAAATCTTCGAAGAATTCCGGCAGTTGCACGACGAGGCGCGCACGCGCGGCAGCGGCCTGGGTCTTGCGATCGTCGCGAAGGCCGCCGCCTTGCTCGGCCTCGAAATCAGCGTGCGCTCACGGCCCGGTCGCGGCTCGGTCTTCGCGATCGAACTGCCGCTCGTGTATGAAGTCTTCCAGGCGGAAACGGACGGCGGGGACTTCAGCTACCGGCCGCTCGGCATCGGCCTCGTCGAAGATAACCTCCTCGTGCGGGAGGCGATGGCGAGCGCGCTGCAGAACGTCGGCCATCGCGTGCTCGCCGTGGCGACAGGGGCGGAACTGTGCGCGGAACTCGAGGCCTTCCAGCCGGACATCGTGGTCTCCGACTACCGGCTCGCGCAAGGCGAAACGGGCTTCGACGTGATCACGGCGGCGAGAGCCTTGCTGAAGCGGAATCTGCCGTCGATCATCATCACCGGCGACACCGACCCGAGACTGATGCGCAGCATGGCCGCGCGCGGCATTGTGGTCCTGCACAAGCCGCTCGACATGGAGACCCTGCAGGCCTACCTGCATGACATGACGAGCGAGGAGCCGATTGAGGCAGGATGACAAGGGAGCCGGCCAGGTCGCTGTCCGGATGCATCTCACGCGTCCGGGAAAAAACTTGAGCGTCGCACGAGTCAATTTTAATAGAATAAAAGTCTTTGAATCGTTCGGAATGAACATGTTTAAGCGTTGCGTCGGCCGTGTCGGATTCGTTGGGACCGTCTTGCTTTCTTCTCTTTTCGGCTCCCCACTGCATGCCGAGGAATATGGGAGTATCTATTTTTACGGCTATCTGAAACACGCCGACCCCAAGCCGACGGCTCATGAAGGCGGAATGGACCTGTTCGGCTTGTCGAAGGAATTGCACTCCGGGCCGTACCAGTTCGATACCGGCATAAAGACCTATGTCGATACCTATGGCAAGCGGAGCTACGCCATATTCAGCAACGTTTCCCACGAGAATTTCCGCTACGGCCTCTTCACGCCGATGCTTGGGCTGACCTGCACCTATAAGGGCGAAGACTATGGCAGCGACAAGATGCGGGTCTATTGTCTGCCCTTGCCAGTGCTGCGAATCGGCGAAAAAAAGGGGCTGTTTGCGGACCTGAGCGCGCTGCCACACGTCGGTCACTACACGAACGGTTGGGCTTCGCTCGAACTCGGCGTGAAATGGTAGGACCTTCGGGCGTCGCGCTATCCCCTTGACCGCTGCAGTCCGAGCGCGAAAATCACGCCGTCCGCGACGTTGCGTGCCGTGATCGTGCCGCCCATCTTCGCCATGTAGGTCTTGGCGACGAAGAGGCCTTGTCCGCGGTTGCCGTGTGCGCCCGCCTCGGCCTGGTCCGAGACGCCGTATTCGAAGATCTTGTCGATGAAGTCTGCGGGAATCTGCGGCCCGCTATTGTGGATCGTGACGGTCGCGGTCGTGTCGCCGGTTTCGAGGCCGAGCGTGATCGGCGTGCCGGGCACGCGATAGCGGTCGGCGTTGCGCAGGATGTGCGAGAACACGTCTTCAAGCGGGTACTCGTCGGCGCGCACCAGCACCGGGCCGTCGCTCCAGGCGCAGCGGACGTTGTCGATTCCGGCGTTTTCGGCGACGTTCTGCATGAATCCGGCGACGTCGAGCGCCTGCACCTGCAGGCTGGAGCTCTGGAAGGCCTCGCTCGGGCTCGCGCTGCCATAGAGGACGCGCACGGCCTGCTGCATGCGGCTGATGTAGCGGTGGCTCGCGTCGTCCTCGCTGCGATGAAGCGCGAGCAGCGACTGCAGCGGCGACATGATCTCGTGGCCGACCGCGTGCCACATGTCCTTTTCCTGCTCGGCGCGGATGCGCTCGCGCTCGGCGTCTTCCTTCACGCGGCGCAACAGGTCGTCGAGGCCGGCCGCGAGGAGACCCAACTCGTCGCGGCCGCGCAAGTCCGCGAGTTCGAAGCGTTCGAGGCCGCCGTCGGCATGGACGCTGCGCGACAGGCCGCGCGTGCGGCCGGTGAGCCTGCCGATGCGGCGGACGATGCCGATCTCGATCACGAGCCAGGCGAGGCCAATCGCACCCAGCATCGCGACGACGAACCACGACACGCGGGTTGCGACCGCCGACAGCACCTTGTTGACGCTGCGGGCGTCGCCCTTCAGGCGCAGTTCGTAACTGCCCATCGGCGTCGCCACTTCGTCGGCGAGTTCGACGACCGGCGCGTCGAGGCTGTCGACCGGCAGCCGCCGGATCAGGCGCGTCAGCAGCGGCGAGGTCTCGTCCAGCGCTTCATCCTTGCCCGAAAGTTGGACCGTCTCGGCGTCTGCGCTGCCGGCCTTGCGGATCGTCAGCGTCTCGCCGGGCAGCAGCAGCGTCGTCAGGTCGTCGAGCGCGAACGCGGGCATTGCGCCCGCGTCGTGGCTGTCGAACAGCGCGAGCCCGTCGCCCGGCGGCAGCACTTCGACGCGGACCTGGAATTCGTCGAGGTCAGGCGGCGGCCAGGTCGGCTTGTCGCGCTGGAAGAGCGCATCGCGCAGCACCTCGACCGGCAGGCGCAGCGAGAAGAAGGATTTTCGATCGCAGTCGGCTTCGTCGTCGCGGGCGGCGTCCAGGCACTTGCCGCCCTGCCACACCCAGCCGCGGAATTCCTTCACAGGCCGGGCGCCGGTGTAGTCGCGATCGTCGAATTCGACGTAACCGGTGAAGCGGCCGCGCACGCCTTCCCCTCGCCCGCCGTTGCCCGCGAGCGGCTCGAAAGGCGCGAGCCAGCGATAAGTCTGCCCGCGCAGGCTGACGGTGACGCGCAGGCGGTGCGCGCCGTCGAGGAACTCGTCGCCGATGCGGTGGGCTTCGAGCGGGCCGCTGACGAAGGTGCCCGCCGCATAGATGAAGCCGCCCGCCCAGGGGTTGTTGCCGATCGCGACGCACAGGCTTCCCGCATCCTTGTATTGCACGAGGCAGCCCGCCATCTCGACGGCCGTGCGAACCTTGGTCTGGTCGTCGAAGTCGATCGCGGAATACGGCAGCACGACGGGACGCCCGTGCGAGGCCGCCGCGGCATCCCAGCGCGGATTGAGGAGTGCGAGCTGGCCCGACGGATGGCGCAGGCGCGCGACGATCTGCGCCTTGGTCTTCGTGAAGCCCGCCTGGTAGTTGTCGTAGCTGCGCTGCTTTTCCTCCTGCAACACGGCGATCGCCATGGCGAGCACCGCGACGGCGAGCAACAGGAAGGCCGTCCGAAAGAGGATGCGCAGCCGGAACGAGGCCAGCCATGCGAGGAAGGCGCCCGTCGAGGCGCGCACGGAAGCGCTCACTGCGGCCCTCACTCCGTCCTCACCGGCTGCGCGCGGCGGCTGCCAGATCGGACCAGCGGAAGCCGCGCATCGGGATGTTCTCGATGCGGTCGAAGTCCTCGTCCAGTTCGCGGAAGGCTTCGCGGATGGTGCTGATGTGCTTGCGGATGTTGTCGCGGTTGCGTCCGCTTTTGACGACCTGGAAAAGCTCGTCGTAGGACACGACCTCGCCGCGCCGCTGGTAGAGCGCGAGCAGGATGCGCTGGGCAGTGAGCGGCAGGTTCACGCGCTTGCCGCGCCACAGCGGCGTGTTCTGGCGCAGCGGGTCGAGCGAGAGCTCGTCGCCGGCCGGGGCGGCAGGTTTGTCCGCGTCGCGGTCGCGCGAGGCGCGCAGGATTTCGAGGAAGGTGTCGATGAAATCGGATTCCTCGAAGGTCGTCTTCTGCAGGTAATCCCAGGCGTCGAGGGCCTTCATGATGCTGCGGTAGATCGTCGCCGGCATCGCCGACACGACCAGCACCGGTGTGCCGCGCGCGCCCTTGTTGATCGCGTTGATGATCGCCACCCCCGCATGACGCTCGCGCCCGAGTTCGATGTCGAGCACCACCATCGCGTAGTCCTCGCGCGTGATCGCCGCCTCCGCGTCGTCGCGTGTAAACCATTGGTCGACGGCGATGCCGGGACGCGCGGCCAGGATCCATTCCTTCAGCTGATTGCTCGTCGGAATGTCGTCTTCGATCACGGCGACTCGGGTCATGGCGCGCTCCACCTCTTACAGTGCCGCCAGTATCCGCGTTTTCGCCGCGGCCGGCATGCGGATGGCGTGAAGGTTTGTTCACACCCCGGAACCTCCACCCCCTCCCCCTTACCGAAGTCGCCCCGCCGCGGCATGGAGCGCTCCACGTCCCTCGGAGGACGATGGCATCCATGGAAGACGGCGGTGCGGAACGATCTTCACGCAGCGGCCGAGGGGCTCCGGCCCCATCCCGGAAGATCATCGAGAGGAGGACGAATCATGTCGGAACGGATCAAGAACATCGTCGAAAACCTGCGCAACTCGCTCGGAAAGCTGTCGTCGGGCGTCGGCACCGCGGCCGGCGAGGTCGCACGGAAGGCGCATGGCGCGAAGATAGGCATCCTCGCGCTGTCGATCGCCGGCATCGGCGGGTATGCGCTCTACACCCATCCTCCGGTCCAGCACGTCGAGCGCGGCGAAGCGGGGGTGCGCGTGAATCTCTTTACCGGCGGCGTGCGCGAGGTGCGCGAGGGCGCGGTCGTACTGATCCCGGGCATCCACGAACTGCACCGCTTCTCGCTGCGCGACCAGATCTACAGGCCGGAAGGGGCCGAGAGCGCGGGCGGGGCGGCACCCTTCCAGAGCGTTGAGGGGCTGTCGATCGGGGTCGATGTCTCGGTGCGCTATGCGCTCGATCCGGCGCGGCTCGCGGCGATGGCGCGCGACCTGCCGCAGGACATCGGCGGCGAGGTCGTGCAGCCGGCGGTGCAGGGCGTGCTCTACAAGACGCTCGCCCGCTACACGGTGCGGGAGATCTTCTCGACGAAGCGCGAGGAGATCCGGGAGGCGGTCGAAGGCGAGCTGAAGCCGCTGCTTGAGAAGGACGGCATCAAGCTGCAAGGGGTGCTGATCGGCAAGGTGGATCTGCCGCCGGACTACAAGGCGGGCATGGAGCAGTTGCTCGCCGAGGAGCTCGCGACCGAGAAGATGCGCTACACGCTCGAATTGAAGGAGAAGCGCGTCAAGCAGACCGAACTCGAGGCGCTCGCGGACAAGGCCCGGCGCGAGACGGCGGCGGAGGCGGCGGGCGAGGAGCAGATCATCGCCGCGAAGGCGCAGGCCGAGGCGATGAAGCATGTGCTGCCCTTCAAGCAGAAGCAGATCGAGCAGCGCGGGCTGGAAGCGGAGGCAGAGAAGATCGCGCGCATCAAGAGCGCCGAAGCCACCTCGCAAGCGCGCCAGATCGAGGCCGCCGGCGAGGCGGAGTCGCGCCGCAAGCTCGCGGACGCCGAAGCCTACCGCCAGGAGCGCATGGGCAAGATCGCGAGCGAACAGCTCGCCCGCGACGGCGCGCTGATCCAGAAGAACCCGCTGCTGATCCAGAAGACGCTCGCCGACAAGCTCTCGGACAAGATCTCGGTGATCATCGCCCCGCCCCCGGCCGACGGCGGCTTCATCGGCTCGACGCTGCTGGGCACGGCGGGCCGCGCGCAGCCCGCGAGCCACACCGAAGTCATCGAAGACGTGCAGGAAGGGGAATGATCATGCTCGCGACCGCACTCACCATCATCGCGATCGTCACCCAGGACCAGGCCGCGCTGCGCGCCGCCCCGCGCGAATCGGCCGCGCAGCAGGCGGTGCTGTGGGCGGGCGACAGCCTCGAGATCCGCGGCGAAAAGGGCGATTACCTGCAGGTGTATGACCATCGCCGCGAGCGCGCGGGCTACATTCCGGCGAGCCAGGTGCGGGTGCAGTCGCTCGCGCCGGACGCGGCGCCGGAACTGCTGACGGTCGTGCGCTTCCTGAAGGACTCGGCGGGGTCCGAGGCGCTCGGGATTAGCTATGCCGCGGCCTACCTGAAGGCGGCGCCCGCTCAGGCGATCGACAGCGAAGTGTTCGATGCGCTGGGCACGATGTCCGAGCGGCTCGCGCGCCGGGCGAGCGCGGGGCGGCCCGGCAAGGCGGGCGAGATCGTTGCGGCGCAGCTCGAAGTCGCCGCGAACTACGGCGTGAATATGGTGAGCTTCGAGCGCGACGGACAGATGCAGCTCTGCCCGGACGGCGAGGCGCATCGGCGCGTGCTCGCGATGCCTGCGCCCGAGTCGCGCAAGGCCGCGGCGGCGCTCGCGCTGACGCGCCACGACTGTGTAGCACCCACGCTGACGCCGGTCGAACGCTACGCGCTCGACGCGTGGCGTGCCGACATGCTCGATCGCGTAAAGCTCGAAAATTTGCCGGAAATGACGAAGAACCGCATCCATTTGAGGAAGGCTGGCGTGTGGGCGAGCCTCGCATGGCAGCGCGCACGGCGCGCCGAGCTGGGTGGGGCTGCGGGTGGCGCTGCGGCTGCGGGTGCGGGGGCCGGTGCAGTCCAGGAAGCCGGCCGCCGGGCGATCGACGAGCTCGCCGCGATCAACAAGTCCGAACTGATGGAAACGTATGCCACGGCCTACAGTGACGCTGCGATCCGCGTGGGCGCGTCGCGCTGGGCAGCGGAACCGGGCGTGCCGGCCGGAACGACGAAAGCGAGCTTGGACGTCGTCCTCAGCACCGGCCAGCCGGGCGAGACCTGCGTGCATCTCGTCGATGCGACGCACGACGCGCAGCACGCGCTCGCGAGCCGTTGCACCTACGGCATCGTCTGGCCGGCGTCCGCCACCGCCAACCGCCAGGGCACGGCGCTCGCGCTCGCGGTGCAGCCGCTCGATACCTGGCGCGAGATGTGGGTGTTCCGTCAGGACACTGACGGCTGGCACGTCGAAGTCCTGCCGCCCGCGCTCGACGCGCCGCGCCTCGGCTACGTCGAATTCGCCGGTTGGGTGCCGGGCAACGCCGAGATGCTCGCCGCGCGCGAGGCGAAACTCGACGGCCGCTACGCGCAGCGCTTCGAGGTGCTGTCGCTCGCGACGCTGGAGACGAAGAAGCAGGCCGACCGCGTGAACAACCTCAGCACGTTCTATCGCTGGCAGGACCCCGTGTGGAAGGCGCAGACGGTGAGCGTGCGCTGAAAGCCGCCGCTAGGAACGGCTCGCGCTCGGCGGCCAGGGGGCGAGCAGCGCCGGGGTTGCCATGTCCGCGGGCGTCCCGAAGTCCTTCCGCGCTGCGCCGCGCATCGTCGACGGCGGCAAGGGCATGCCGCGGCGATCGCTGTAATCGCGGCCCAGCGGCCGGCCGCGGCGCTCGATGCGTCCGAGGGCCGTCGCGCATCCGGCATCGAGCGCGGCGACCCCCGCGACGGTTGCGATCGCGGCAATGGCGGTGCGCGAATCGAGCCGCGGACCATGATTGAGGCTCAGCGCGGCGGCGTCCATCGCATCACCGGCGACACGCACCCACATCCACCGGGCCGGCCGGCGCGCGGTGAGGATGCCGATGCCGGTGACGATCTCTCGCACCCCGCATGCGCGCACCATGCCTTCTCGTCCGCGCATCCCGGCGATGCCGGCGATGGCGCGGGGCATCAGCAGTTCCGCGACGCCGAGGCCGATGCTCAGCCAGCCGAGCCGGCGGGCCGCCGAGCGGGCAAGGCGCGGACGGCTGACGGAAGTTCTGGGAGTGTCCATCGCATTCATCCTCCAGTAGCGGGGTCAGGGTCAGGGCGTGAGGATGACCTTCACGCAGCCATCCTTCTTGTCGCGGAAGGTCTTGTACATCTCGGGACCGTCCGCGAGCGAAACCGTGTGCGTGACGACGAACGAGGGGTCGATCTGGCCTTCGATGATCCGATTCAGCAAATCCTCGGTCCAGCGATTGACGTGGGTCTGGCCGGTGCGCAGCGTGAGACCCTTGTTCATCATCGCCCCGAAGGGCATCTTGTCGATGAAGCCGCCATACACGCCCGGCACGGAGAGTATCCCCGCCGGGCGGCACGCGTAGATCATCTCGCGCAACACGTGCGGCCGATCCGTCTCCAGCATCACCGCCTGCTTGGCACGGTCGTACAGCGCGTCGAGCGACTGCGTCGCATGGGCCTCCATGCCGACCGCGTCGATGCACTTTTCCGGCCCCTTGCCGGCGGTGAAATCCTTGAGCCGGTCGAGGACGCTTTCGTATTCGAAGTCGATCGTGATCGCTCCGGCCGCGCGGGCCATCGACAGGCGTTCGGGGACGCGGTCGATCGCGATCACCTGTCGCGCGCCGAGGAGGACCGCGCTACGGATCGCGAACTGGCCGACCGGACCCGCGCCCCAGATCGCGACGGTGTCGGTCGGCTGGATGTCGCACTGCACCGCGGCCTGCCAGCCGGTGGGCAGGATGTCGCCGAGGAAGAGCACCTGGTCGTCCGCCAGCCCGTTGTCCACCTTCACCGGCCCGACGTCGGCGAAGGGCACGCGCACGTATTCGGCCTGGCCGCCGGCGTAGCCGCCGGTGAGGTGCGTGTAGCCGAAGAGCCCCGCCGTCGCATGCCCCAACATCTTTTCGGCGAGCGCCTGGTTGCGGTTGCTGCGCTCGCACACCGAAAAATTGCCGCGCCGGCACTGCTCGCATTCGCCGCAGCAGATCGTGAAGGGTACGACCACGCGGTCGCCGACCTTGAGCTTGTGGTCCGCGGAGCCGACTTCGACGACCTCGCCCATGAACTCGTGGCCGAGGATATCGCCGGATTCCATCCCCATCATGAACCCATCGTACAGATGCAGGTCGGAACCACAGATCGCGCAACTCGTGACCTTCACGATCACGTCGCGGGGATCCTCGATGCGGGGGTCGGGAACGCTGTCGTAGCGAACGTCCTTCTTGCCATGCCAGCACAGTGCTTTCATCGACTGCTCCTTGGACTTGCCGCAGGGCCGGCGCCTCGTCGCGGCGGCCTGAACCCCGCTTCGGGTCAGCCGTGCAAACGCCGTTCCTGACGGCCTGGCGCCACTGTCCCCACCGCGATCGGCCTGAAGCGTTGTAAAAGGCACATCGAGGATGTCAAATCATCCCCGTCGAACATTTGCAGGACCGGAGCAGGAGCGGACAAGATGAAGATTGCGGTGATGGGCGCCGGAGCCGTCGGTTGCTACTACGGCGGGATGCTGGCGCGGGCAGGACACGAAGTCGTCCTCATCGGACGGCCGCAGCACGTCGAGGCGATGCAGCGCGACGGGCTCTATCTGGATGCACAAACCTTCCGCGAGCACGTGCCCGTGCAGGCGAGCACCGATGCGAGCGCGGTGCGCGGCGCCAAACTGGTGCTGTGCTGCGTGAAATCGACCGATACGGCGATCGCGGCGAACGAAATGGGCCCGCACCTCGACCCGGAGGCGATCGTGCTGAGCCTGCAGAACGGCGTCGACAACGCCGAGCGCCTGCAGGCCCAGCTCGGGCGGGAAGTCGGTGCGGCGGTCGTGTATGTCGCGACCGAGATGGCGGGTCCGGGACACGTGAAGCACCACGGCCGGGGCGAACTGGTGATCGGCCCGTCGAAGGAAAGCACGCAACTGGTCACGCTGTTTGGTGAAGCCGACGTGCGCGTCGAGGTCTCGGACAATGTGACCGGTGCGCTGTGGCGCAAGCTCGTGCTCAACTGCGCCTACAACGCGCTGTCGGCGATCACGCAGTTGCCGTATGGGCGGATCGTCGCCGGCGATGGCATCGAAAAGGTGATGCGCGACGCGGTGCAGGAATGCCTCGACGTGGCGTGGGCCGAGGGCGTCACGGTGCCCGGCGACTGCTGGGAATCCGTGCAGCGCATCGCGCAGACGATGCCGTCGCAGTTCTCCTCGACCGCGCAGGATCTCGCGCGCGGCAAGCGCAGCGAAATCGATCACCTCAACGGCTACGTGCTGCACCGGGGCGAGGAGCTGGGCGTCGCGACGCCGGTCAATCGCGTGCTCTACAGCATCGTGAAGCTGCTCGAAGCGCGCCGCGCCGAGGCGACGACCTGAATTTGTGCGCACTTGCCGCCACGTGACCTTGCGAATCCGCGCCGGGTGTTCGACCCGGTTGCGATTCGCGCCTTGCCTGACGGTGATTGCGCACGAATTTGGAATCGTCCGCATGCTTCCGGCAGGACGCTGACGGCCTACGAGCGCTTGTCGGACCTTCGCTCCGAGCGCCCTTCCGGCCCCTTCTTGCCGCCCTGCCCGGCCCGGCCGTCGCCGCCGCGCCGATCACCCCCGCCGCGCCGATCGCCGTATGCGCCCGGCGCCGCGCTGCGCGTCTTGCCGCGCGGGCCGGAGCTCCGTTTCGCGTCGCGCCGCCGGCCGTGCTGGCGCGCGAGCATCTGGTCGACCGTCTCGGACATGCTGCGCGCGAGCGACACGGCCGTCTCGCCATCCGGGTAGTAGTCCGGCAGCCGGTAGCCGAGCCAGGCGTAGGCCGAATACTTCTTGCACGCATCCTCGGCCGCCTGCAGCGCGTAGCGCCCTTCGCCGATCGGCTCGATCGACAGGTGCGAGCTCTTGTCCTTCGACAGCGTCCGGGCCCAGGCCTGCCAGGCCTGATTCAGCGACTCGACGCGCGTCGACACCGGCACCAGCGACAGCGTGAAGCGGTGCTCCAGCGACAGCGGCAGCGTGTCGAGCCAGCGCGCGCGCTCGATCTGCTCGGTGAGGTCGCCGGGCAGGAAGAAGTCGTCGGTGAGGTCGATGTTGCGCGAGAAGAGTTCCAGCAGCTTCGCGAGCCCGCGCTCGCCGGTCGCGGCCGAGATGCTCTTCACGTGATGCAGCGAGGGCGTGACGTAGAAGCCGCGGTTCGATAGCGAGTCGGCGGGCGTCTTCATCAGGCGGCCGATGATGCGGTGGGTGTGGTCGTCGAAGCCCGCGACGAGGCCCGCGTCGTGGATGCCGAAGCGCCCCGCCCTGCCCGCGATCTGGTGCGTGAGCCAGGGCGCGAGGATGTCCTCCGAGATACCGTCGAACTTCTTCGCGGTCGAGAACACGACGCGCGCGACCGGCAGGTTGAGGCCCATCCCGATCGCGTCGGTCGCGACGACGATGTCGGCCTCGCCGTCGCGAAAGCGCTGCGCCTGCGCGCGGCGCACCTCGGGCGAGAGGTTGCCGTAGATCGTCGCGACGCGGAAACCCGCCTCCGCGATGTTGGTCGCCCAGTTCAGCACGTCGCGGCGCGAGAACGCGATGACGGCGTCGCCACGTTTCAGCTGGCCGATGCTGCCCACGGCGCGCGGCGCCATCTCCAGCGGCGACTTGCGTTCCAGCGTACGCACTTCGAGCTCGCAGCCGAGCCGCTCCGCGAGCGCCTCGACCGCCGGACGCGCCGACAGCGCTCCGAGCAGGAACACCGTCTTCGCCGCCGCCCCGCAGACCGCCGCGGTCCATGCCGAACCGCGTTCGAGATCCTCGAGCATCTGGATCTCGTCGATCACGGCGACTTCGACGGGACGCGCCGTGTTGAGCATCTCGATCGTGCTCGCGACGTGGGTCGCGCCGGGGGTCAGGCGACGCTCCTCGCCGGTGATCAGGCTCACCGCGACGCCGCGATCCAGCAGACGCTCGTAGTTCTCCAGCGCCAGGAGGCGCAGCGGTGCGAGATAGACCCCGCTCTCGGCCTTCGCCAGGGCCTCCATCGCGGCGTGGGTCTTGCCCGAGTTGGTCGGCCCGAGGATCGCGATGAAGCGGCGGCGCATCATGAACGCCGTCTCGAAGGATTCCGGGTAGCGCGTCAGCTTGACCGTGCCGCGCAGCGTCTCGGCCTGCGCTTCGACACGGCGATGCCCCACGGCTTCGGCGAGGCGGTCCTCGACGATCTGGAAACGGCGGCGCGCGAGTTCCTTGCCGGTCTCCAGCGCGCGCAGGAAGCGCGCCGCGTCCAGCCCCTCGGACTCGGCCCGGCGCACGACGCTCGCGACGAAGCCGCGCACGTCGGCCTCGAACTCCGCGATCGACCCCGCGTGCAGACGCTCGCGCACCAGCGCGAGATGGCGGTCGGGCGTGAGCTTGCGCCACTTCTGGATGCGCGCGAGCACGCAGCGCTCCGGCACCAGCCGGAAAAGCTGTCGCCGCCCGCCGGCCTCGACCTCGCCGGCGACCTCGATCGCAACCGCACCTTCGTTATGCACGAGCCGCGCGTTGAAGCCCTGCAGATACGCATGCAGCTCGCGCGCGACGTCGAGCAGCGCGTCATCCGCTTCGGCGTCCGGTCCGGCCGGGATGACGGCTTCGGGGTCGATGAGGAAATTCTCGTCCAATTCGGGTGTTCCAGGCATCAAAGGGGGGAGGGTCTCATGCCCGAGGCCTCCGGGGATATGGTTTGTTACCCGATAGCAATCGGAATGCCCCACTGGCCATCTTACTCAATCCCTCGTCACAGGCTACCCTTGCTGCGTTGCACGCAGTTCCTCATGCCTTCATGAAGGAGGAGCGATGATGGCCTTCACCGCGCGCGACGCCAAGGCGCATCAGTTGACGAAGATGAAGCGGCTCGCGGGCGCACTGCTCGCGGCTGCCGCGGCGCTGTTCGTGCTTGCCCGGCTGCAGCACGGGGCGGGGATCTGGGGCTGGGTCGCGGCCTTCGCGGAAGCGGCGATGATCGGCGCGCTCGCCGACTGGTTCGCGGTCGTGGCGCTCTTCCGGCGGCCGCTCGGGCTGCCGATTCCGCACACCGCGATCATCCCGTCGAACAAGGCACGCGTCGCGGACAATCTCGCCGCCTTCGTGCGCGACAAATTCCTCGCGACCGAGACGCTGGTCCACAAGCTGCGCGCCTTCGACCCCGCCGACCGCCTCGGCGCCTGGCTACGGCAACCGGACAACGCGGCGCTCGTCGCCGACAAGCTCGCGGCCGCGCTCGCCGGCTGGCTCGACTTCATCGACGACGCACGAGTGCGCAGCCTCATCGCCGCGGGCGTGCGAGAGCGTCTCAAGGACATCGACGTGTCGCGCGTCGCCGGACAAGTGCTCGACACGTTGACCGTCGATAACCGCCACCAGGAACTCCTCGACCTGGGCCTGCGGCGGCTCGCGCGCTGGCTGGACGATGAGGAGGTGCAGGCGAGCTTCGCGACGATGATCATCGAGATCGCCGGCAAGGAGTATCCGAAGACGCTGCGCGCGGTAGGACTCGTGACCGACACCGAGGAGTTCGCGCTCAAGATCGCGGCGAGCATCGTCAAGGGCGTCAATGGCTGGATGCACGACATCGGCGACGACCCGGAGCACCCGCGGCGGCGCGCCTTCGACGACATGGTCGCGGAGTTCATCGAGCGTCTGAAGACCGACGAGGATTTCGCCGCCCGCATCAACGCAGCCAAGCTGGAGATCCTCACCCACCCGGTGCTCGCGCATTACCTCAACGGCCTGTGGGACGAGTTGAAAGCCTGGCTGAACGAGGATCTGGAGCGCCCCGAATCGCGCCTGCGCCAACGCCTCGCCGGCGCCGCGAGCGCCTTCGGCGCAACCCTCGCCGACAACCCCGCGCTGCGCACCTCGCTCGACGACCACCTCGAATCCGCCGTCGTCGCGCTGGCGGATGACTTCCGCGACGCGCTGTCCCTCCATATCGCCTCGACGGTCAAGAGCTGGAACGACGACGACCTCGTGCGCGAAGTGGAACTCGCCGTCGGCCGCGACCTGCAGTTCATTCGCCTCAACGGCACCGTCGTCGGCGGCGGCATCGGGCTCGCGCTGCACGCGCTGACGGTGCTGGTGTCGCGCGCCTCCTAGCTCAGGCGGTCTGGGCCTGCAGCAGCGCGTCGAAACCCTCGATCGGCAGCGGCTCGGAAAAGAGGTAGCCCTGCGCATAGTCGCACGCGAAGCGCACCAGCATGTCGCGCTGCGCTTCGGTTTCCACCCCTTCGGCGATGGTCTTCAAGCCGAGCTTGTGCGCCATCACGATGATCGCCTCGGTGAGCGCCTTGTCGGCCGCGTCCTCGGCCAGATTGCCGATGAAGGAACGATCGATCTTCAGGAAATCGACGTCGAACTGCTTCAGGTAGGACAGCGAGGAAAAGCCGGTGCCGAAATCATCGATCGACACTTCGACGCCGCGATTGCGAAAGTCGAGCAGGCGGCGCTTCACGGTCGGCGAATCCTTGATCAGGATGCTCTCGGTGATTTCGACCGTGATGCTGTGGCTGGGCAAGGACAGGGTGCGCAGGCGCTCCATCCACCGATTGCCGGCCGATTGCTCGGCGAACTGCAGCGGCGACTTGTTCACGCTGACCGGAATCAGCCGGCCGAACGCTTCCTGCCAGTGGGCGACGGCGTCGATCGCGCGCTGGAACACCCACTCGCCGATTTCGAGGATCAAGCCGGATTCCTCCGCCAGCGGGATGAAGTCCATCGGACTGACGATGCCGCGCACCGGATGCCGCCAGCGCAGCAAGGCCTCGGCTTTGACGATGCGGGCCGTGGTGGCGTCGACGATGGGCTGGAAATAGACGATCAGCTCGTCGCGCGTCAGCGCGTGCCTCAGGTCGCTGGTCAGCACGCGCTTTTCCTCGGCCTGGCGCTGCATGCTCTCGGTGAAGTAGGCGAACCGGCCCCGGCCCTGATCCTTGGCGAGATACATCGCGCGGTCCGCGAGCTTCATCAGCTCCTCGAGGCTCTCCGCATCGTCGGGATAGACCGTGATGCCGACGCTCGCCGAGATCTCGCCGTGATCGCTTCCGAACTCGAACGGAGTGCTGAGCTCCGCGATGATCTGCTGCGCGATGCGCTCGACCGCGACCACCCCCTGGAACTCCGGGATGATCACCGTGAACTCGTCGCCCCCCAGGCGAGCGAGGGTGTCGGTGTCGCGCACGCACAGGCGGATGCGCCGCGCCGCCTCGGCCAGCAGCAGGTCGCCCTTGTCGTGCCCGAAGGTGTCGTTGATTTCCTTGAAGTGGTCGAGATCGATGAAGAGCAGCGCGAGCGGTTTGCCGGTGCGGTGCGCCTTCTTGACCTCCTGCTCGAGCCGGTCGCGGAAGAGCCGCCGGTTGGGCAGGTCGGTCAGCGGATCGAAATTCGCCTGATGCCAGATCAGCTCATCCTGCTGCTTCTTCTCCGTGATGTCGGAGAACTGCGCGACGTGCCGGAAGACGCTGCCGTCAGGGTTGCGGATGACGCTGATCGTGACCCACTTCGCGATCAACTGGCCGTCGCTGCGACGGTCCCAGACTTCGCCCTGCCAGCGCCCGTGTTCCGTGATCGCCTGCCAGAACTGCCGATAGAACTCCTTGTCGTGCAGGCCCGACTGCATGATCTTGGGGTCCTTGCCCTCGATCTCGGAGAGCTCGTAACCCATCAGCCGCGTGAAGGCGTCGTTCA
Organism: Aromatoleum sp.; assembly: GCF_035254505.1. GTDB lineage: Bacteria > Pseudomonadota > Gammaproteobacteria > Burkholderiales > Rhodocyclaceae > Aromatoleum. The sequence goes on from NZ_DATFAO010000044.1 coordinate 249,420, forward strand.
CGTCGACGATGCGGTTGTGCTCGTCGGTGACCATGATCGCTTCGCTGCTCGAGCGGTAGATCTGGGCCGCGAGCTTCATCGACTCCTCGATCTGGCGACGCGCGCTCTCGGCGAGCTTGCGCTCGGTAATGTCCGAGGTGATCCCGACCAGGTAGGCCGGCTCGCCGGCGGCGTCGTAGATCGGTTTCTTGACCGTGTGGCCGATGCGGTTTTCCTGCAGCGTCGAGTTCCAGAATTCCTCCTCGAACTCGATCTGCGCGCCGTTGCGAAAGACTTCCTTGTCCTTCTCGATGAAGGCCTGCGTCTGCTCCGGCGGGAAGAACTGCGCGCCGTCGGTGCCGCAGATCGCTTCGCGCGGCACACCCCACTGCGCCTCGCAGGCGCGGTTGATCAGCACGATGCGGCTGTCGCGATCCTTGATGAACACGGCAACCGGAATCGCGTCGAAGATTTCCTCGAAGTCATGGTTGAGGAAGCCTGTGCCGCGAGGAATCCGGCATTGATCCATCGCACCACCCTTGTTCCGGATCGAGTGAAGCGTAGGATAGACTTCTGCCGTTCATTCGCCAAGCGCGCGGCTCAAGGCTTTCGGGCGCGGCCGACTCGGCCCGGAGGACAGCCATCGGAACGCGGGGCTGCACCGCGGTCGGCACAGCCCCGCACATCCGGCGCGGCACCTTGTGGCGCTCTGCGCATCTCCCCCTCCTCATTGCCCGGGCCTGCTTTCTCCCTGCGACGACTGCGCGCCGCTAGTTGGAGAGCAGCGTTCTGAAGCGCCGATCGACCGCGGGCGAGGTCGCGACGATATCCATCTTGTCCTTGCCCATCGTCTGCATCATGCCCAGCATGTGCAGGCCGCACAGGTCGATCTCCTCGACCGCCGACAGATCGACCTGCACCGGCTTGCGCCGGCGCATCGCGCCGAGGATCCGATCCTCCATTTCGTTGGAGAACTCCAACGTCATGTCTCCTTCGAATACCAGGCGGGAAACCTCACCGCCTTCAAGCAATGTAACTCGCATCGAATGTCCCTCCACTCTCTTACCGTTCTTATCGAGTGCTTCCCGGGATCGCCGGCCCACACCCGCTTGTTTTGGAAGACGCGATGGTACGAGCCCTGATCGGTCGGCGATATTACGGAATGTAAGTATTTTGACTACCGGAATATCTATTTCACGTAGTTAATGCGATGCGCATGACAGGACGTCGAGTCCGCACCCGCTGGCGCAAGGTATATCGATTGCTGATTCGACGTGCCGGGCGACTGCACCCGGAGCCTTCTACGTCGAGGAATCTGCAATGGAACTTTCTACTCGGGACAGGCGTGTGAGTGTGGGCCTGTGGGTTGCCGGCGCGCTGTCGGCGGCCGCGTGGTGGTCACGACGCAATGCGAAACGGGCGGAGAAGCAATTTCCCCCCGCTGGAAATTTTGTCGAAGTCGATGGGGTGCGGCTGCACTATATCGAGCGCGGCTCGGGCGCGCCCGTCTTGCTGCTGCATGGCAACGGCACGCGCGCGGAGGATTTCGCGGGCTGCGGGCTGCTCGACCGCCTCGCCGCCCACTATCGCGTGATTGCCTTCGACCGGCCGGGATTCGGCTTCAGCACGCGGCCGCGCAGCCGGGTGTGGACGCCCGCGGCCCAAGCGCGACTCCTCGACCGGGCCTGCGAGATGCTCGGCGCGGAGCGGCCGATCGTGGTCGGCCACTCCTTCGGCACTCTGGTCGCGTTGGCGCTCGCGCTCGACCGGGAGTCGCTGGTGCGCGGGCTGGTGCTCGTGTCCGGCTACTATTTTCCAACGCTGCGCCTCGACAGCCTGCTCGGCGCCGGACCGGCCATTCCGCTGATCGGTGATGTGATGCGCTACACCGTGTCGCCGCTGATCGGGAAGCTGATCATGCGGCCCGTGCTGCGCAACGAATTCTCGCCGCGCCAAGTCGATCCGCGCTTCGTCGCGTCGGTGCCGCAGTCCTTGATGCTGCGGCCCTGGCAGCTCAGGGCGGCGGCGGAGGACGGCGCGTTGATGGTGCCGGCGACGGCCGAGCTGTCCCGGCACTACCGGGAGATTTCGGTTCCGGTCGAGATCTTCGCGGGCATCGACGACAAGCACGCCAAGCAGCAAAAGCAGTCGCTGCGTCTTCACGACGAAATCGCGCGCAGCACGCTGCACATGATTCCGGGCGAGGGGCACATGCTTCACTACGACATGAGCGCGGAGATCGCGCAGGCCGTCGACCGCATCGCCGTCAGCACGGGCCTCGCACCGACGGCCGCGATGCCCGTCCGCGCGCCCGCGTAAGGCGTCCAGCCAGCTTGCGGGCATGAACGCACGGCGGTCGAAATGGATCGGCGCCTGGTTCGACCTGGCGCGCAGTACCGCGCGCGCGTCGGCGCATATCCAGCGCGCGGCCGGCAAGGCCACGGCGAAACGCGCCGCGCCCGTCCTGAAGAAGACGGCGGCGCAGATGCTGACCGGCGTCGCCTCGCCCACGCGGGCGCCGTCGACGCGGGCGGGCGGCCGCTGGGAGGAAGGGCGCTGGGGCCTCGGGCCGCTCGCGATGCGCCGCTATCGGCTCTACCTTCCGCCCGGCCTGCGGCGCTCCTTGCCGCTCGTCGTGCTGCTGCACGGCTGCGGCCAGGATTCGGCGAGCTTCGCGGCCACGACCCGCGCCGCGGCGAACGCGCGCGCCGGCTCCTACGCGGTGCTGCTGCCCGAACAGGCGCAGGAGGCGAATCCCCATCGATGCTGGAACTGGTTCGGCCACGAACAGCTAGTCGCGACCGAGGCCGCGATCCTGAAGACGATCGTCGATCACGTCTGCAGCACGCACCGGCTGCGCGTCGACCAGGTGTTCGGCCTCGGTCTTTCCGCCGGCGGTGCGATGGCGCTGACGCTCGCGCTGCGCTATCCGTCGCTCTTCGCAGCGGTCGGCACGCATTCGGGCGCCGTGCCCCACAGCGCGTCGAGTCCCTTGCAGGCAGGGCAGGCGATGCGCGGACGGCGCCAGCCGCATCACGACACGCTGCGCCACCGGCTCGCGGGTCGCCGCCTGCCGCCGCTGCTCGTGATCCACGGCGACGCGGACCACGGTGTCGCGGATGCGAACGCGGACGCCTCGGTGCGCCTATGGCTCGACCTCCACTCGCCCGCGAAGATCACGCAGGCCCGCCCGCGGCAGGCCCAACGCGGCCAGCGCCGGGCCTACACCGTGACCGACTGGAAGCATGGGGGCCACACGCAGGTGCGGCTCATCCGCATCGCGGGCCTCGGCCATGCGTGGAGCGGCGGAACAGCCCGACAAGCGTTCTCGGATCCGCACGGCCCCGACGCGCTGAAGCTCGCATGGCGCTTCTTCGAAGCGACGGTGAGCTCGGCCTGAGCCGGGAACAAGGAATGCAGCGCCCGCTTCTCTCACCCAAGGAGAACGATCATGGCGAAGAGCAGCATTCTGGGCGGCGACCCGGTTCCGGTCACGCCTCGGGGACACAGCACCGGCGATCTGGGGCCGAGCGACAGTTCCGACAGCGGCAGCGATATCGCGGGCGCGCCCGGCCTTGCGGACGACGCGGGTCTCGACAATGACGCAGGCACGACGTCGGACGTCGACCGCGGCCGCGGAGCCGGCCCCGACGTCGGCGACGTCGACCTCGACAGCGACACCGATGCCGAGGGCACCGGCGAGCGGCGCAGCGCGGGCCGCGACGACACGAGCCGCGAGGCGAACGACATCCTACCCGACGCGATCGTGCGCGATCCGGGCGGACTGACGATCGAGCCCGAGTCCGAGGAGGAGCGGCCGGAGCGGTCGAAATCCGACAAATCGACGTGAAGCCGCGGAAAGATTTACAGCGGCGGAAGGCGCCGACAGACCTTCTTACGACGTCGCCCGTAGCGCCCGCATCACCGGCCCGTCGTCCTCACGCACGACCGGCATCGCAAAGTCGAAGCGATCGACGAGCGCGCACAGCTCCAGGTCGGCCAGCGGCAGTGCCGGGTCGGTGCCGGCGACGAAGCGCCGGCCGAAGTCGGAGTCTCGCACGCGTCGGCTGAGGACCTCGTGGCTGATCGGATGGCCGAGCAGGCCCGCGGCGAGGTAGTCGGCGCAGGCGATGTCCTCGTCGCCGTCGCGGTCGGTCCATTCACCGGTCGTGAGCAGCGCGATGCGTTGCGGCGCGACGGCCTGCAGCGCGGCGAGCGTCGCGCCCGCACAGACGAGGCTCGCGGCGAAGAGGCGGGGCACGTGGCCGAAGCGGATCAGGGCCTGGACGCCGGCGGCGGTCGTCAGGATCACCGGGCGGCCGGCCAATGCGAGCGCCTGCACATGCGAGGGCGAATTCCCGAGCTCGAAGCCGGGCATCGGCCGGCCGCCGGGCAGTGCGCCGACGGTGAGCGCGTGCGGCATCCGGTTCAGCAGCAGCTGGGCCTCGGCGGCGGTCTGCACGGGGCGGATTTCCGACGCACCGGCCGCGAACGCGTAAGCCGCGGTCGAGAACGAGCGCAACACATCGATCACGACGACGGTGTCGAAATCATGCGGCACCTGCACAAGGCGATGCAGGCTGATGCGATGGATCTCCATCGGGTGATCATACGGCAAAGGGGGTAGGCGTGTGTCGATCGGCGAAACCCCCGCCCGAACGTCCTCCCACGAGCACCCGGCGATTTTATTGACGGCCATCAAACCAATGCCGTTCGCGTCCGCGAGCGGCGACAGCCGTTCCTATACTTTTTGCACCAGATGGTGGCTGCAGGAGATCGGATCATGCAAGGGTACTTCGACGCTCAATCCCTGATCAAGGCATGCCGAAGCGGCCGGGCAATGGCCACGGCGACGGCCGTCCTGATGCTCGTGGCGGGGATGATCCCACCGGCCGACGCTGCCATCACCGAGCCGGTGCTGCAGTGGACAGCGGGAGGTCTTTCCGCGGGGATCGACAGCGCCGGACAGGCGGCGCGGATGGCCGTCGATGCCAGGGGCAATGTGGCCATCGTGTCGGGGCCGTCCCAAGGGCGCGATCTGGCCGTCACCTCGTACACCGAGAACGGCGTGTTCCGCTGGCGCAACACCGTCAGCCCGGCGTCGGGAACCTTCGTCGGCGACTGGGTGGTTGCGGCCCCGAACGGCGATTTCCTGGCGGTCGGTCACAACATCAATTCGAGCGGCAATCCGATCCAGACCACCCTGCTCCGCTTCGACATGAACGGAGCACTGCTGTGGCGCGTCGAGCCGGCGGTGGGATTCCTCCCGACCGTCGGCCGGCTCGTCGTCGATGCGGACGGCAACGCCTATCTGGCGCTGAGCGGCCGGGGAAGCGGCATGTTCGTCCAGAAGTACGACCCTTCCGGCACCCTGCTCTGGTCGCAGCGGGATCTGACGGGCAGCGGCTACGCCCTCGCCTCGTCGCTGGCCCTGAGCCCCGACGGCGGCGACGTGGTGGTGACCGGCGGGATCTCCGGCGGCGCGTCGTGGAACACGATCGCGTATGACGCCGCGACGGGCGTCCGCAAGTGGCAGGTGACCGCCGCCGAAGGCACGACCGCGAAGGATGTCGTGGTCGATGCCACACGGGTCTATGTGACCGGCCAAGGCGCGACCGGCGCGGGAACGCCCGCACTCAAGTACTTCCTCACGGTGGTTGCGTACGAGCGTGCGACCGGAAAGCGCCTGTGGCGGACCGACCGCAAGCCCGCGGACGGCAACGATGCCTTCGGCCTGCGGATGACGATGGCGCCCGACGGAAGCCTGGCGGTGACCGGGCAGACGAATCGCGGATTCCTCGATTGGTACACGGTCGCGCTCGAGACTACCGGTACGGTGCGCTGGGAAGCGGTCCGCGACGGCAAGCTCAACACCGACGAGATCCCGCGGGCGGTGCTGGTGATGCCGGACGGCACCACGGTGGTCACGGGCCGGGGCGGGCCCAACCTTGCCGGCGGCTACATCCCCGGCGTGACGGCGGGCTACAGTTCGAGCGGACAACTGCTGTGGGTGGCGTTCTCGACGTTGGAGACGATCTGGGCGGCAGCACTGCCGAATGGCGACGTGTGCGCCACCGGGGGCTACGATGCGTTGGTCACGTGCTGGTCGGTGCCGGCCAATGTCGTGACGCCTCCGCCCGATATCGTGCCCCTGCCGACCGCCCCGGCAAGCCTGGTGGCGAGTTCGACGACGCGGCGCAGGATCGACCTGGTCTGGCGCAATACCGCCAGCGACGCCAGCTCGATCATGGTGGAGCGCTGCGCGGGAAGCGCCTGCACTGCCTTCGCCCCCGTCGCCCAGCTTGCCGCAACCGCGACTTCGTGGTCGGACTCGCAGGTGAAGTCGAAATCGACGTATTCCTACCGCCTGCGCGCCACCAACACTGCGGGGAGTTCGGAATACTCCAACACGGCGAGTGCGACGGCGCGCTGAGCGCCCCGGCGACTCAGCCCCCGGACTGCTGCATGATCATCACCTGCGCCGGGACCGGCGCCGGGAAGCCGGCCGACGCGAGGCTCTCGCGGATGACGCGGTTGCCGTCGAAATAGACCTGCCAGTAGTGGTCGTTGTGGCAGAAGGGGCGCACGGCGAGCACCGGGCCGACGAGGTTGAATTCGAGGATGTCGACTTCGGGGGCCGGACTCGCGAGCACGTTCGGCACCGCCAGCAGTTTTTCGCGCAGCAGTTGCATCGCTGCGAGATGGTCGGCGCTGCCGGCGAGCTGGCATTTCAGATCGACCCGGCGGTAGGGGTTGGCGGTGAAGTTCTGCACCGTGTCGCCGAACACCTTGGTGTTGCCGATCAGGGTCAGCACGTTGTCCGGCGTGTTGAGCGTGGTCGCGAACAGCCCGATTTCCCTGACCGTGCCGACGACGCCCGCGGCCGAGATGAAGTCGCCGACCTTGAACGGACGCAGCACGACCAGGAAGATCCCGGCGGCGAGGTTGCCGAGCAGCCCGCCCCAGGCTGCGCCGATCGCGACGCCGATGCCGGCCACCAGGGCGGCGAAGGTGGTGGTCTGCACGCCGAAGTAGCCCAGGATGGCGACGACCAGGATGATGTTCAGCGTCACCGCCAGGAAGCTGCCGACGTAGCGCATCAACGTCGGGTCGACCTTCTGGCGTGCCATCGCCTGCAGCAGCAGGCGCTCGGCGAGGCCGATCAGCCAGCGGCCGACGATCCAGAAGACGATCGCGGCGAGGATCTTCAGGCCGATGTCGGTCGCGTAGGTCATCATGAGCTGGCGGTAGCTGTCTATCTGTTCCATGGCGATGCTCCGGAGCGGGTTGCGGATCGAGGAAATGACAGAGAAGAATGCGACGCGACATACGTCATGCAATCAGCGTAGACCGTGAATATTGCAAATGCACGGAAGGACTGCGCGCGAACGCGAAATCCGCCCCGTCCAGACCTCCGCCGAGGCCCAGCTGCCGTCGAACCGGATCAGGTCGCATGGCCGGGCCGGTATGAGGCGAGGAACTCGGTCATCCGCCCAACGGGCAGCGGGCGGCTGACGAGGAAGCCCTGCATCACGTTGCAGCGCATCGAGCGCAGGACGTGCGCCTGGACTTCCTCCTCGACGCCCTCGGCGATGACGGTCAGCTCGTCATGTCGGATACGAAGGAGCGGACGATCTTGATCGTATGGACGTCGAGCTGCCGCAGGTAGCCCCGCGAGGAATAGCCGGTGCCGAAGTCGTCGATCGACAGGTGCACGCCGAGCGCCTTCAGTTCGGCGAGCGTCTTGAAGGACTTCTCGCGGTCGGCCATCACGAAGCTCTCGGTGATTTCGAGTTCGAGCTGTTCGGGTGCAATGCCGCTCGCTGCGAGCGCGCTCCGGACCGATCCGACAAGGTTGCCGCGGCTCAGCTGCACGGTGGAGACGCACCAGCACTTCGAGGCCGGCGTCGAGCGCGACACGTTCCTTCGCGCGGCGGGTCATCTCCGGCGAGAAGAAGCGCTGGATGCCACGGCCCTGCATCTTCGCCTGGTGCAGCGCGGCGTCGGCGCTGCTCAGGAGCACTTCCGCGCTCGCGCCGTCGGCCGGAAATGGTCGCCTACGACGAAGGGCTCGGCGAAGGCGTCGATCATGCGTTGCGCCATCAGGTCGATCGGCATGTCCTCGCTGTGTTCGAGGATGATGTTGAACTCGTCGCCGCCGAGGCGGGCGATCGTGTCGCTGTCGCATAGCCGTCCATGGCGGGCATCAGGATGTCGAGCAACACGAGGTCGGGCGGAATCGGACCTTACTTCAGCCCGCCGGACGAGCGCGCCCCGCAGTTGGCGTCAGCATCACCGGCTGCGCCCGGCCCATGCAACTCGCGTAGCGGCCATTGACCCGTTCGGCGAACCAGGCGGTGGTGAGCTTGCGTGTGATCTTCGGGCTCTTGAGGCTGATGCGCGGCAGCGCCTCGCGCGGCACGGGCCGGCCAGCGCGCTGGTCTGCGAGCGCGAAGAGGCGCTGGTAGAGCGCGGTACGGGCGAAGGCATCGCTCTTTTCCTGCTCCAGCGCGGTCAGGATCTCGCCACGGGACAGGCGCAAGGGCATCGAGAGCTTGAACAGCGCCTTCTGCGTCGCGCTCAGGGTCCGCGACGGCTCGCCGTTCTCGTAGCGCAGCAGGTCGCCGTCCGGGGCGAGGGTCTGCCCGGTCAGGCGCGCGACCGCCAGCTGGAAGGCGGCATTGCGGCTGGCGTAATGGCCGGCGTTGAAGTCGGCGAAGCGGTAGAGCGGGCTCGGATAACTCACCGGGTAGTCGAGCAGGTGGGCGATGCCGAAGTGGAGTCCCCCGCGGCGCGAGAACACCGCTTCACGGATATTGCCGCGCCCCATGCCGGGATAGGGCCGGGTGCGCGCGTGCGCCTCGGCGAAGGCAACGCTGACCTGCATCGGCCCGCCGGTATGAACCGGGTTGTAGCCGCTCAAAAGCAGCTTGCCGCCGGGAACCTCGTCGACGATGTCGCCGTAGAGCACGCTCATCTGCCGCTCGGTGCGCAGGTTGTCGATGCGCTGGCGATAGCTCCGGCCGTCGGGCGAGGTCTTCGACAGCGCCGCATCCAGCGCGAGTTTGGGGATGCCGTAACGTTGCCGGCGCGTTTCGATCTCCTTCCACGCGATGCGGGACAGGCCGGGCACCACGGGGTCGGCCTGGAAGCCGGACTCCTGCTCGATCACGGCGATCGAGGCGCACAGGTTTTCGGCGCTCGGCGCGAGTTGCAGCGCACCGAAGGCCGCGGCGATGTCAGCCGCCCACTCGTCGCGGTCGCGCACGACGCTCGGCGGCAGCAGCGCCTGCAGCCGGGCGCGGGCCTCGAGCTCGCGCGGGCCGGGCGGGCGGGGAGCCGGCGCGACGGGAGCAGGCACCGGCGTTGCCGGTACAACAGGCGCGGGCGTCACGGGTGCGGGCACGCCGAGCGGCGGAAGGCGGCTGCCCCCGCGCGGCATCTCTTGCCCGGGGATCGGAAGCGGGGTCGCGGCGGGCGTCGACGGCGCAGGCGGTACGGGACCGCCGGACGTCCCCGGCATCGGCAGCGTCTCGACCGGCGCGGGCGCCTGCACGGCGACGGGCGCAGGGCCGGTGGCACAACCGGCGACGACGATCAGACTGGGGGCAAGGAGGACGGCGAGGGAACGGAGTTTCGGTGAGGCGTTCATGCTTTCGGAGGGAGGAGCGTCGCATCGGAACAACGCGGCGCGACCGCGTCGGGCTGACGCGAAGCGCAATGATAGCGCGTGCGGGAATCGGGGAAGCGGATGTGTTTTCCGTCGAACTGACCCCGCTATACTGAAAAAATTCGCGGGCCCTGCACATCGACGCCGATCCCCCTCACCCCACGGAGGAAGCCTTGCCGCTCGATTCCGCCGAAGCGCCCTCCGCGCTCGCGCCGCTCCGCCTGCCCGTGTTCCGCATGCTGTGGCTCGCCTGGCTCGCGGCCAACGTCACGATGTGGATGAACGACGTCGCCTCCGCGTGGCTGATGACCTCGCTGACGACGAGCGCCTTCATGGTCGCGATGGTGCAGGCCGCGTCCACCTTGCCGGTGTTCGTACTGGGGCTGCCGAGCGGGGCGCTCGCCGACATCGTCGATCGCCGCCGCTACTTCGCCGCCACGCAGCTGTGGGTCGCGCTGGTCGCGGTCGTGCTCGGCTCGCTGTCCTTCACCGGCGCGCTCAACGCGGAGCTCCTGCTCGCGCTGACCTTCGCCAACGGCATCGGGCTCGCGATGCGCTGGCCGGTGTTCGCGGCGATCATCCCCGACATCGTGCCGCGCCACGACCTGCCGGCGGCGCTCGCGCTCAACGGCGTCGCGATGAACATGTCACGCGTGATCGGCCCGGTCGTCGCCGGCGCGCTGCTCGCGAGCGTCGGCAGTCCCTACGTCTTCATGCTCAACGCGCTGCTCGCAGTGATCGCCTTCGTGCAGATCATGCGCTGGCGCACCGAACCGAAGATCGGCGCCCTGCCCGGCGAGCGCTTCCTCGCCGCGATGCGGGTCGGGCTGCAACACGTGCTGCAGTCGCCGCCGATGCGCCGGGTACTCGCGCGCATCTTCCTCTTCTTCCTGCAATCGACCTCGCTCACGGCGCTGCTGCCGCTAGTGGCGCGCAACGTACATGGCGGCGGGGCAGGAAGCTACACGCTGCTGCTCGCCGCAATGGGCAGCGGTGCGGTGGTGGCGGCGCTGAATCTCGCGCGCCTGCGGCAGAAGCTCGAGCGCGAAGCCTTCGTGCGCTGGGGCACGCTCACGCACGCGGCCTGCGCCGTCGTCGTCGTGCTGGTGCCGACGCTGTGGCTCGCGGTGCCGGCGATGGTCGTCGGCGGCATGGCGTGGATCTCGACCGCGAACTCGCTGACGGTGGCCGCGCAGATGGGCCTGCCGAACTGGGTGCGGGCGCGCGGCATGGCGATCTACCAGATGGCGCTGATGGGCGGCAGCGCGGCGGGCGCGGCGCTGTGGGGCTACGTCGCGAATCTGACGACGGTGACCGTCAGCATCCTGATCGCGTCGGTCGTCGGGCCGCTGGTGATGGTCGTCACTCGCCGCCACGTGAAGGTCCACGCCACCGACGAAGACCTGACGCCCACCACGGTGAGCTCGACGATTCCGCCGCCCGCGGTCGACATCCAGCCCGACGAGGGCCCGGTCATGGTGACGATCGAATACCTGATCGACCCGGCGCGTGCTGCGGGCTTCACCGCGATCATGCGGGAGACGCGCCGCGCGCGATTGCGCCAGGGCGCGATGTCCTGGGGCCTCTTCCGCGACACCTCGCTGCCGGGGCGCTATATCGAGTATTTCGTCGACGAGAACTGGATCGAGCACCAGCGCCGGCTCGAGCGCTTCACCGCGGCCGACGCTGGACTGCGCGAACGGCGGCTCGCCTTCCACATCGGCAGCGAGGCGCCGCGCATCCGTCGCTACGTTTCGGAGACGATGAGCGGAAGCTGAGCAGACCGTGGGCTATCATCGATTCCTTTCGAGCCCCCCGACTGCCCCCAGATGAAACCCGCCCAGCACCCGACCGCCCTGAAGACCCAGCAACGGCTCGCCGACGCTGGCATCACCGCGCAGGTCGTCGAATTCGAACAGCCGACGCGCACCAGCGCCGAAGCGGCCGCGGCGATCGGCTGCACCGTCGCGGAGATCGCGAAGTCGATCGTGTTCCGCGCGAAGGACAGCGGCCGCGCCGTCGTGGTCGTCGCGAGCGGCGACAACCGGGTGTGCGAGAAGAAGGTCTCCCGTCTCGTCGGCGAAGCGCTCGGCCGCGCGGATGCAGATTTCGTGCGCCAGGCGACCGGCTATGTGATCGGCGGCGTCGCGCCGCTCGGCCACGCCCAGCCGGTCGAATTGCTGCTCGACACCGACCTGCAGCACTTCGAGCGCGTCTGGGCCGCAGCGGGCACGCCGTTCTCCGTCTTCCCGCTCACGCCCGCGGAGCTCGCCCGCCTCACCGGCGTCGAGTGGTCCGATATCCGCCACGAAGGCTGAGACATTCCTTCAGCATTGCCATATTGCATGGCAAATCCGTGCAAAGGCGCACGGACAGCCAGCATTTCGTTGCAATTTCGCTGGAGTTCGTAACAGAAAGCCTTGGCATGGCTCGTTTCATCGTCCTATAAAGTGACTGGAACGACCGAAGGGCACCCGCGAACGGGCTGTCGCATTCATCCCGTTCACATGGTGCACGCGACCTCCACCGAGGTCGGGTCTTCCATCCCGACGTAGCGGAAGGAACGAACCATGACCGTGACACGACGCACATTCCACCAATCGATTCTCGTCGCCGCAGCGGCTTTGTCGCTCGGCACCCTGAGCAGCCAGGCGATCGGCGCCACCGCCGAAGACCTGAACCGGGAGGCAGCCGAAGCCCTGCAGGCGCTCTACAAGTCCAATCCGACCGCGGAAACCATCTCGAAGAAGGCAAAGGAGATCCTGGTCTTTCCGAAGATCATCAAAGCGGGCCTCGTCTTCGGCGGCAGCTACGGCGAAGGCGTGCTGATGAAGGGCTCGACGGTCGCGGGCTACTACAATTCCGTGTCCGCATCCTGGGGCTGGCAGGCCGGCGCCGAATCCTACGGTTACGTCGTCTTCCTGATGACCGACAAGGCCGTCAAATACCTCGACCAGTCGAAGGGTTGGGAAATCGGCGTGGGCCCCACCGTCGTGGCGGTCAATGAAGGCGTCGCGAAGAACCTGTCGTCGACGACCATGCGCGACGATGCGTATGCGTTCATTTTCGACCAGCAGGGGCTGATGGCGAGCCTCAGTATCGAAGGCACCAAGATCTCGCGCATCAAGCGCTGATCGCAACACTTAGCGGAGGCCGCGCGGGCCCGGACATCTCGCCGGGCCCGCACAGCACACGGGATCTCATCCACGACGCCAGCAATAGCGATAGCATCTCACGTGGGCGACCCCGAGGGAGATACGACCATGCGCACTCTATTGATGGTGTTGTGGCTGCTGTTGGCCGGCATCACGTCGGCGACGGCTGCGGTGCAGGTGAGTATCGGCATCAACGTGCCGGTGTATCCGCAGCTTGTACCCGTGCCCGGCTATCCGGTGTATTACGCACCCTCGGTGCCGGGCAATTTCTTCTTCTACGACGGCCTGTACTGGGTCTTCTACGACGACGACTGGTACATGAGCTCGTGGTACAACGGCCCGTGGACGGTCGTGTCGCCGGCGGCCGTGCCGCTCTTCGTGCTGCGCGTGCCGGTGCGCTACTACCGCGCCCCGCCGGTGTATTTCCGCGACTGGCGGCGCGATCGTCCGCCGCGCTGGCACGAGCACTGGGGGCCGGAGTGGGCGGAGCGCCATCGCGGCTGGGATCACTGGGACCGTCGCGCGGCGCCGCGGCCGGCGCCCTTGCCGATCTATCAGCGGCAATACTCGGGCGAGCGCTATCCGCGCGAAATCCGCCAGCAGCGGGAACTGATCGGCGAACACTACCGCTATCGGCCGCGTGAAGCCGTTGCGCGCGAAGTCGTGCCCGAGCCCTCATCACGGATGAAGGGACCGGACCGGCGGGAACGCGAAGCCGTGCGCTCCGAGCACACCCCGCCCGTGGACGAACAGCGTCGTCAGCCTTTCGCCCGGGATGCGGAACCGCGCCATCGCCGGGAAGAACCGGTGCAGATGGAACGCCGCCAGATGGAGCGGCGGGACATGGAGTCGCGGCGCGAACAGCAATTGCGCGAACGCGAGATGCGCGAGCGGGGCCAGATGCCCGGCCCGCGAATGGAAGAACGGGGGCCGCACGGACCGCAAGGCGGCGCCCAGCAACCGCAGGGGCGCAAGCACCCGCCGGAAGAGGAACGCGGCAAGCGCAAGAACGAGCAGCAGATGGAGCGCTAGCTCTCAGTACGGCGGCGGCGGAGGCGGCATGCCCTCGGGCGGAGGCGGCGGCGTGCCGCGATAGTCGCGGTCGCGGTAATCGCGATCCCGGTAGCCGCCATCGTAGCGATCGTAGTAGCGGTCAGACCGGCTTGGCGCGTAGCGGCCGGACATCGGCACGCGGTGCCCGCTCGCGTACATGCACTGCACGTAGGCGTTGTCGTAGCGCCGCTGCGACCCATAGGCCGAACTCTGCGCCGCATCGGCGCCGATGGCGCTGCCGAACAGCAGGCCCGTCCCGGCGCCCACGCCCGCGCCCCGGCTGCCGCCCAAGGCCGCGCCGGCGGCCGCCCCGACCACTGTACCGACCGCGGCGCTGCTGACGGCGCTGTCATTGGCGCGCTGCTGGGCCGAGCGCCCGCCGATCTGCTCGTACGCGTATTCGCGACACGAGGCGTCGTCGCGGCGGAATTCGCTGAAACTGCGGTCCGTGCCCGGCAGCACGGTCACGCTCGGGCCGGTGGGCAGCGAGACGCAGCCTCCGGTCACGAGCAGGGCCATCAGCAGGCCCGACACCGGAATGATCTTCATCGCGGTCATCGCAGTTTCTCCATCAGCGCGGCGGGGTCGGCGCAACACGTTGCCAGCCGCCCGGGCATTCCTTCACGTAGGGGTAGTAGCCCGAGGGGCGATCGCAGTAATACCAGTAGTTCTTGCTGCGCGGCGGCGCGGCTTCGTCCTCACCCCGCTCCACGTACACCGGCGGCGACTCCTGCACGACGACCGGCGGCGGCGAATAGACGTAGTAGGGCGGCGGGTAGGCGTAATACGGTCCGTAGTAGGGTCCCGGCCCGTAGTAAGGACCCGGTCCGCCGATGTAGACCCCGACGCTGCCCCGCCAATGGCCGCGGTCGGCCGACGCAACCGTCGGCAACAGCGCTCCCATGGCCAGGACCAGCGCAAGCGTCCATTTGAAGCCTTTCATGCTTTTCTCCTCATCGCGACCCGGCAGAGCCGGGTGGTGCCTTTCTATACGAAAGACCACGATTGCGGGGCTGAAATTCATGCCAATTTGTACAGTACTGTATCCACGGTAGCCGCGCGGGCCGGCGAAAAAGCAGCGAGGAAGGTCGAAACCTTGGGAAGAAAACTGCGGTCTCAGACTTCATAACAACAGAGGGAACCGCCTACCCCGACAAGGAGAGAATCATGAAAGGCCTGAAGAGGTTGTACTTCCTGCTGCCCGACGTCGACACGGTGCGCAGGGTCGTCGATGAATTCCTCCTGGCACACATTCCTTACGAACACATACATGTGCTCGCGAGCAGCGGCATCCCGCTCGAGGAACTGCCCGAAGCCGGGATCACCCAGAGAACCGACCTCGTGCCCGCGATCGAGCGCGGGCTGGCGGTCGGCGGCACCGTGGGCGCACTGGCGGGCCTCGCGGCGCTCGCATTCCCGCCGGTGGGGATGATCGCCGCGGGCGGCGCGATCCTGTTCGGCGCGCTCGGCGGTGCCGGCTTCGGCGCCTGGGTGTCGGCGATGATCGGAGTCGGGATGCCGAACTCGCATCTCCTGCGCTTTCAGGAGGCGACCGACAGGGGGATGCTGCTGATGATGGTCGATGTGCCGGCCGATCGGGTGGATGAATTCGAGGACATGATCCGGCTGCACCACCCCGAAGCCGACATCGAAGGCACCGAACCGACGATCCCCGCGTTTCCCTGACGGCACCCTGACACTGCGCGGGCTCGCGTGGAGGAAACGATGGCATTCGACGCAGGACTCGCCGAACGGCTGCGGGACCTCTTCCGCGAGCGGCACGACGTCGTCGAGAAACGGATGTTCGGCGGCCTCGCCTTCATGCTGGGCGAGCATATGTGCGTCGGCATCCTCGGCGACGCGCTGCTCGCGCGCGTGGGCGCCGAAGGCTACGAGGACGCGCTGCACGCGCGGCACGTGCACCCGATGGATTTCACCGGCCGGCCGATGAAGGGCTTCGTGGTCGTCGAACCAGCGGGCTTCGAGTCCGACGCGGATCTCGCGCACTGGGTCGAGCGCTGCATGGTCTTCGTCAGGAGCCTGCCGCCGAAATAATCGGGCGCTGCGGCTCCCGATTTCCCGCCGGCGGCTTTTGCCAGTACGCCCGCGGCCGCACCCAGCCTTGCTTCTCGATGCCTTCACAGTACAAGGTGGCCTCGCCGCTCGGCCCGATCCGGCTGAGCATGCCCATGACGCCCTTGCCCTCCGCTGTCGGGGGCTGCTCGAAGCGGCAATGGTCTTCCCGCTGACTGCGTGCGCGCACGCGCACGATCATCGGCGGGTGCTGCAGCGCCCTCTCGACGATGTTTCCGCGTTCGACGCTCATCCCCTCGGGCACGAGGGCCGGGAAGACATCTTCGTGCTTGATGCCGGATACGAGCGTGTGCCAATAGATGCGCTCGCGCACCGCGACGACGCGTCCCGCGGCGATCTGCTCCTGCGTGAAGCCCAATCGCCTCAGCTGGTGTGCAAGATCGGCAACCGTGGTGTCGGGCCCGAGGCGGTTCGCCTCCACATCCTTCTCGGTCACCGTATGGCTGACCTCGCCCAGCAGCACCGTTCCCTCTCGCAACGAAGCGCTCTGCGAAGCGCAGCCGGCGAGCAGGCAAAGCGAAACGGCCGCAGCAGCGATGGGCTTTCTCATGATCTCCCCCAATCGTGTCGGGCGATCCGCAACCGGGACCCCTTAAAAAAAGCCTAGCAGGCGCATGTCCGTTGCGCATTCGATGAAACATCCTGGAACGTGCCGAAATCCTCAGCGGATGCTGTCTCACGAAAACAGCTTCGGCAGATCCACCGTCCCCTGCTTGCCGACAAATCGCCGCTTGTTGCGAACCCAACGCGCGGCCCGCACACGTCCGAGATCGCGCAACTCGTGCAGGAAGGCGCGCGCCGCGTTGAGCTTGCTGCCGTTACCCGTCTCGGCAAGCTCCTCCGCCTCGATCAGGTGGAAGCGCAGTCCCATGACCTTGCGCTCCAGCCGTCCGCGCGGCACCCACCGGGGGCCCTCCGCGATGTAGGCGCGGGCGTGCGTGATCATCCGCATCTCGCGCAGGAAAGTCGTCGAAAAGCCCAGTTCGGTCGCGCGGCCGGCGATCGCATCGGCGCTGCGCGGCGCGTCGGACGTATTCAAGGGATTCAGCAGCACGAGCAGGATGTCCGGTGTGCGGCATTCGTACATCAGCGGATAGATCGCGGGATTCGCGCTAAAGCCGCCGTCCCAGTAGGCCTCGCCGTCGATCTCCACGGCATGGTGGATGGATGGCAGGCAGGCCGATGCGAGCAGGCTATCGGCCGTGAGCTCGGCCGTGCGGAAGAGCCGCACCTTGCCCGTCCCCACGCGGGTTGCGGCGATAAAGAGCTTCAGTCGGCAGGCACGTCGCAGATAATCGAAGTCGAACTGCGTGCTGACCACGTCACGCAGCGGATTGAGCTCGAAGGGATTGAACTGATACGGCGACAGCACCTTCGTGACGTGCATCAACGCATGGACCGGCCCCGGCAGCGCCCCATTGCCGCCTGGGTTCAGGCTGTGCAGCAGGTCCAGCTCGGGTGGTGTCTTGTCCGCCACCGCCTCCCAAAAAGCCGCCAGGCTCTCCCGCGCCCCCTCGGGTCCGCCGCGCGTCCAGCCTTGCGCGAGCGCGACGGCGTTCATCGCCCCTGCGCTCGTGCCGCTGATGCCTTCCAGATGCCAGCCGTCCTCCAGCAGCCGGTCGAGGACGCCCCAGGTATAGGCGCCGTGCGCGCCGCCGCCCTGAAGCGCCAGGTTCAGCCCCGGCATCGGGCCGAGCTTGCCGGACCACCATCGTTTTCGAAGCATCAACGATCCTCCGTTCTTCGCGTCGATTTGCTGCAGTGCACAATACAGCAAGAAGGAAGAGGCGAGGATTGCGATTTGCAAGCACAAATGCATTCGGCGGGCGACGGACTAAGATGAATCCATCCCCTTCCGACCGACAGGAGCCTGTCATGAAAGCCGCCAAAGTCGCCGCCATCATCGGGGCCGGTCCCGGCCTCGGCTTCGCGCTCGCACAACGCTTTGCCCACGCCGGAATGAGCATCGCCCTCGCCGCCCGCGACGCCTCGCGTCTCGACGGGCTCGCGTCGGCCTGCTGCGGCATCGTCCACGCAGCCCGGCCCTACGTCTGCGACGCCACCGAGGAGGCTGCCGTCGACGGCTTGTTCTCCCTGGTCGAAGCGGATCTGGGCGCGCCGCAGCTCGTCGTCTACAACGCCGGCGCCTTCGTCCAGCGCAGCGTGCTCGACACAAGCGTCGAGGAATTCGAGCGCTGCTGGCGCGTCGGCTGTCTGGGCGGTTTCCTGGTCGGCCGGGCCGCGGCGCGGGCGATGCTCTCGCACATCGAACAGGGCGGCGAAGGCGGCACGATCCTGTTCACCGGGGCGACCGCGAGCCTGCGCGGCAGCGCCGGCTTCCACAACCTCGCGGTCGGCAAGTTCGGCTTGCGCGCGCTCGCACAAAGCATGGCGCGCGAACTGGGCCCGCGAGGCATCCACGTTGCGCATGTCGTGATCGATGGCCGCATCGGGCCCGCAGGCGGCGAAGCCTCCGCCAGCACGCTCGACCCGGCAGCGATCGCAGAGGCCTATTACCAACTCCACTGCCAACCGCGCAGCGCCTGGACCCAGGAACTCGATCTGCGCCCCTGGTCGGAAAAATTCTGACGCACACTCGCTCGACCGCCGCACGCGAAAGAGGCCAAATCGATGCTATAAAATCACATATCGATTCCTTCGCATCAATATTTCGAACATGGAGATGACCGGCCATGAGCGACACGATGCCGAACACTCTTGAGCACGTCCGGCAGAAGGTGCTCTTCAACCAGTCCCTGGAAAAAGGCTTGGCCGTGCTGCTGGCTTTCTGCCGGAAGCGGCGCACGATGACGATCGCCGAAGTGGCCGAGGCCACCGGGATCAACAAGAGCTCCGCACAGCGCATGGTGTTCACGCTGGAACAGCTCGGCTACCTGCGCAAACACCCGCAGACCCGACGCTACCAGCTCACGCCGCGCGTCATGGAGGTCGGCTTCAACTACCTCGCGACGAACCCGGTGATCGAGCTCGCCAACCCTTTCCTGTCCGAGCTGACCAACCTGACGAAGGAGACTTGCTGCCTTGCGGAGCCTGACGGCAACGAGATGGTCTATGTCGCCCGCTTCGCCAGCTCGCAGTTCGTGCCCGTGCACATGCCCATCGGCACTCGCATTCCGATCTATTGCTCCGGCTCCGGCCGCGCCTATCTCAGCGCGCTGAGCGACGCCGACGCACTCCGCATCATCGAGCGCTGTAATCGCGTGCAGCACACGCCGCACACTCGCACGGACATCGAAGACATCCTCGAGGAACTGAGCATCGCCCGCGAACGCGGCTACGCGGTGAACCAGGAGGAGCTTTTTCTCGGTGACATGGTCCTCGCTGCTCCCGTGGTCGGCGCGGACGGACGCCCGCTGGGCGCCCTCAACGTCGTTGCGCCGACGGGACGTTGGTCCCGCGAAGAAGCCGAATACAGGCTCGGCCCCTCACTGGTCCAGTGCGCGCGGGCCGTCAGCAGCTCGATCTGCGCGACCGGCTGACGCGCTCGCCGCCCGCCGATGCCTCGCGCCGGGGGCAACCTTAGGCTTCTGACCTACTTGCCGCTCTTGCGAATCAATTGCGCCGCCCGGGCCGCGAGGGCGCGAACGCCGATGTGCATGCTCTCGACGATTTCCTGTTGCCTTGCCATGGCTTCGTCGTAGGTGCCGAAGACGTATTTCGGGTCGGACGGAATCGAGTCGTCATCGGGCTTGCGGGCATCGGCACCGTAGCCGATGGATTGCGAATACAGTTTCTCCTCGTCGGCTCTGCTGACCATCATGACCTCGATGTTGAGGCGTGGCCAATAGCTGAGAGTGGAAAAACCGGAGAGCAGGCCCGCATCGGTGTAGCGGGCGGAGATGATCGCGTCCGCATCGGTTTCGATGCTGTCATAGTCGAATTCATCCGGTTCGTCCTCATCGCGCGTGACGTGGCTGACGACCGTGACTTCATAGCCTCTGCCGGCGAGTTCCTCCTTGAGGGCCGAGGTCATTTCTTCTCCGACCTTCAGAGACTGGCTGTGCAGCGCAGCCGTCAGAAGCTTCGATCGTCCCCGAAAGAGATTCGAAACGCTGCCGCGATTTTCGATCACGAAGCGCCGGGGCTCCATGATCGGCACCAGCGCGATCTTCTTCACCGCCGGTCTTTCAATCTCCACCTCGCTGTTCTCAACTGCGCGGCGGGCACAGCCAGGGAGAATGGAAACCGTCAGCAGGATGGCGGCGACATTTCGGATGCTGCGCGTAATCAAGGTCATTGAAAGGCGGGGATATTCAAGAGGGGCTTGCTGACGAAGGAATGTGCGCGATGCGGCGCTGAGCTCAAGAGAGCCGTAACATTACGTTACCATCTCGACACGTTGCAGGGCACCCCTCGAAATCGAAAAGGAATGCTCGGCAGCCCCTTCCGCCTCCGGCTCTCGCCCTCTCGCCCTCTCGCCCTCTCGCCCTCTCGCCCTCTGCATAAATTGTTACGGATCGCGCCGGCACCCGCGCTGTCTATAGTGATCATGCGTGCCTGCCACGTGCCTGCGGCCCCGACGGCAGCCCGGCAACGACACGTCCGGGACGCCCGCGGCGGCGCGCATGATCCAACCACCATGGCTATTCTCCGTCTGCAAGACACGCGGCTCGCTCTGCGATGCTTCTGGAGCCTTATCCATGCCCAAGCTAGGACCCGCCCTCCGAACCTGCGCGGCACTCGTCGCCGTCGTCGCCTTCCCTCCGCTCGGGCATGCGGAGCGCCCGCGGGACGCTGCCGTGAGCGAAACCCTCTGGCTGTGCTGGTACAACCACGATTCCACCTTCCGCTGCCGCCTCGCCCATGCGCCGGACACGCCTCCCGAAATCCGCGCGCAATATGCCGACCAGCGCGCCAAAGGGGCTGACCGGACAAGCTCCCGCCGCTCTCTCTACCCCAAGCGCGGCCCGTTGCCGACGATCGTCAAGACCATCCAGGAGCAGCCCGATCTGCTGCGCAGCCGCACGATCACGATCCCCCTCTTCACCCCACCGCGCGACCTCGCGTTCGCGGCCACGCTCGTGCAGGCGGTGATGTGCGACATCCGTCCGGCCTGCCGCGCGCAGATCATGCGTTCGTCAACGGCCGTGATCGACGCCTTCGAGGAAGATCCGGCCCGCGAGTAATCGCAGGCGGCGCAACAACACTGGCCGCTAGGCCCGGTCCGCCCACCATCGCAAGAAATCTTCGTGCATCGCGGCGCTAATGCCGTGCCCGGTCGGGTAAAGGTGCAGGCTGTGCTTCACACCCAAAGCGTCGAGCTGCCGATGCGCGCGACGGGCCCAGTCGACGGGCAAGGTCGTGTCCTCTTCACCGTGGGCGACGAAGGCTTCGAGCGTGGTCAGCCTCTCGCGGCTCGCCACCCGCGGATCGATCTCGGGCAGGATGCGTCCCGACAGCAACCCGAAGCCGGCCACCGATTCGGGTGAGGTCAGGGCCACGCCGGCG
This sequence comes from Aromatoleum sp., assembly GCF_035254505.1. Taxonomy (GTDB): domain Bacteria; phylum Pseudomonadota; class Gammaproteobacteria; order Burkholderiales; family Rhodocyclaceae; genus Aromatoleum. The sequence continues at coordinate 270,840 of NZ_DATFAO010000044.1, forward strand.
CTCATGATCCCGCCCTGGCTGAAGCCCGCGATGGCCGTGTGCGCTGGCGCGATCGCGAACTCCTGCTGCATCCGGGTGAGGAACTCGATCAGCACGAGACGGCTTTGCTCGGCCTGCTCGGGCACGATGCGGGGCCCCTCCGACGTGAAGCCGACCTGGAACCATGCGAACTGCTGCGGCCCGAACTGCAAGGGACCGCGCGCGAGCACGACGACGGTGTCCGGGTCGATGCCCGCCGCGAGGCCCGCGATCGACATCTCGTTGCCGCCCACACCATGCAACAGGACGAGGCAACGGCGCGGCTGCGCGGGCAAGGGCTGCATCAGCCGGTAGCTCAGGCCGCTGACGGGCTCCGTCCGGACCGGGCCGGCGTTGAGAGTCGACGCATTCATGGGATAAATCCGATCTACAGTTGAAGTATGCAAATGGTCGACCGCCCTGCGGCCCATGCGTTCGATGGCATGGGCCGCAGGGCGCAAAGGGCAGGATCAGCCGCGGTGAATCCAGGTCGGGCGATCGGGGTGCCGAGGCCCGCACCGCAGTCCAGATAGATATTCAGGTCCGCCAGCGACTCCAGGTAGCGCGCGTTCTTCAATCCGCCCGGATCGTGGCGAAGCCCAAGCCGACGTACCGCGCCATGAAGCGCGCCTTGCCGGTCGCGAGGAAGCGCTCGAAATCCCACTCCCCCTCCACGAGCCGCGTCGCGAATTCCGGCCGGAAGACGTAGGTCCATGCCGGCTCGGCTCGGCCGTCCGCGAGCCGCACCACGACCTGCCGCCGCTCGTACTCCTCGCCCTCGAAGCGGTCCAGCCGCGGCCACGCCGATGCCGGCAGATCCAGGTAGAGCACCCCTGGCACGCGCGCGCCCGCCGTCGGCACCATTCCCGGATAGGTCTGCCCGGACACCGGCTGCCGCCTGAACCCCTCCAGCGACGCCGCCGCGAAGCGGCTCCGTACGCCGCTCACCGCGGACATGATGTCCTCGCACATCAGCGAACCATAGGTAAAGCAATGCTCCATGACGACCGCGCCCCTCCTATTTCGTCCCCCACACCTGCGCGAGCCGGGCATCCCGCCCGCAGCCGATGCGGTAAGCCTCATAGCGCAGCGGATTCTTCTTCACAAAATCCTGGTGATACTCCTCCGCCGGATAGAAGGGCCCGGCCGCAACGATCTCGGTACGAATCTGCGCAAAGCGGCCGCTCTTCAGCAAGGCATCCCGGCTCGCCTCGGCCTCCTTGCGCTGCGCCTCGTCGCCGAAATAGATCCCGGTCCGGTACTGCGGGCCGTGATCGCAGAACTGCTGATCCTTCACCGTCGGGTCGATGTGGTGCCAGAAGTAATCGACCAGTTGCGGATAACTGACCTTCGCCGGATCGAAGCGCACGCGCACGGCCTCCGCGTGCCCCGTGCGCCCCGAGCTCACCTCCTCATAGCTCGGATTCGCCGTCTGTCCGCCGGTATAGCCCGACTCCGCACTGATCACCCCCGGCAGCTTCTCGAACGCGGCCTCCATCGACCAGAAACAGCCGCCGGCAAAGATCGCGGCGGCCGGTGCGGAGGACGAAGCTGGCGCGCCGGCGCCGTGAGCGAAGTTCGCGGCCATGCCGCCGGAAAGTGCGAGCGCCAGTCCCGCGACCACGGCTAGCTTGGCTTTCATGTCCGCAGCCCCGGCAAAGGCTCGCCTCGCGCAACGAACTTCAGCGCGACCCCGTTGTTGCAGTAACGCAGCCCCGTCGGCTTGGGCCCGTCGTCGAAGATATGCCCCTGATGTCCGCCGCAGCGCGAGCAGTGATACTCCGTGCGCGGCACCACCAACAAGTAGTCGGTCTTCGTCGCGACCGCGCCCTGCAAGGGCTGCCAGAAGCTCGGCCAGCCCGTGCCGCTTTCGAACTTCGTCGCGCTGTCGAACAGGGGCTGGAAGCAGGCCGCGCACACATAAGTCCCGGCGCGCTTCTCGTGGTTCAGCTCACTGCTTCCGGGGCGCTCCGTCGCCTCCTCGAACAGCACCCGATAGCTCGTCACCGGCAACAACCTGGCCCACTCGGCGCGCGACTTCACAAGTGCCGGCGCGGCGCCCTCCGCGGCCCTGGCGGCACGATGGCCGCCGAATGAGAACAAGCCCAAACCCAAAAGAGAACTCAGCGATTGACGTCGATTCATGACTTTCCCCATCAACGATACGCAGCGCGGGAAGTCCGTCTTCCGCAGCGCTCCTCGTATCTGTGACAGTTAGTCGCGCGAACCGATCAATTCTTACAGAGTTCCGCGCAGGTCTCCTGAAACGTCGCTTTCATCCGTTCCAGCGTCTCGCGCGCCTTCTCGATATCGTTCGACCGCCGCATCCTTTCCATCACGAAGCTCAGTTCGCCGAGCCGCAACGCTCCGATGGTCCGGGCCGATCCCTTGATGCGATGCGCGATGAGCGACGCTTCGTCAAAATCCCGCGCATCCAAAGCGATCTCGATCTTTTCCAGATCCGATTGCGTCGAGGTCTTGAAGATATCGGCGAAGTAAACCTGCTTCTCCCGATTGTGCCCGGACAGCTTTTCGAGCGTCGGCCGATCAAAGTTGGGCAGCAGCTCGGGATCGATCGGTTTCGGAGCGGCAGGCAGAGCCCCGTCCTGGCCCTTCCCGAGCGACGACTGCGCGGGCGGTGCGTCCGCGAGCATCGCCGCCAACATCGTGTAGAGCTTCACGGGGTCGACCGGCTTAGTGAGGAAATCGTCCATGCCTGCGTCGATGCAGCTCATGTGGTCTTCCCGCGTCGCATTGGCGGTCATTGCGACGACAAACACCTCGTCCAGCGACGCATCGGCGCGGATCTGGCGCGTGGCCTCGTAGCCATCCATGACCGGCATCTGCACGTCCATCAGCACGCAATCGAAGCGCGCCTTGTTGTCGTGCAGCAGATCGAGCGCCTCTTTGCCATTGCTGGCGATCGTCACGACGCAGCCGACGTCCTCGAGCAAGGCGCGCCCGACCATCTGGTTCAGCGGGTGGTCTTCGGCCAACAGGATGTTCCGCCCTTGCAGCAGCTCCCGATACTTGGAGACTTCCGCGTCCAGGCTCGCCTTGCCTGCCGTGGCGACCGCGACGTCATTGGACAAGCGCTCGCCCTTCGCGAACCGCGCCGTGAACCAGAACGTGCTGCCTTCGCCCGGCTTGCTCGACACGTCGAGCCTTCCGTCCATCAATTCCGCCAATTGTCTGCTGATCGCAAGACCGAGCCCGGTTCCGCCGAACTTGCGCGTGGTCGATACGTCCGCCTGTTCGAAGGAACGAAAGATCCGTTCCCGATCGCCCGCACTCAAACCGATCCCGGTGTCCCGTACCTCGAAGCGCAGAACGATGTCGGATTCGCTCTCCTCGTCGATCGACACCTGCAGCTCGACGCGCCCGGCATCGGTGAACTTGATCGCGTTGCCGCACAGATTGATCAGAATCTGGGCGAGACGTAGCGAGTCGCCAAGCAGCATGCAGTCGAGCGTGGGGGGCAGATGGCACGCAAAATCGAGTTTCTTTGCGCCGGCCCGCTCCTCCATCACGCTGCACAGGTTGGCGGCCACCAGCCGGATATCGAAGGGCGCGACTTCGAGGGTCAGTTTGCCGGCCTCGATCTTCGACAGATCGAGAATCTGGTCGATGAGGCGCAGCAGGTGCTGGCCGGAAAGCATGATCTTCTCGGCATAGTCGTGCTGCACGGGTGTGAGCGGGGTGCGCGTCAGCAGGTGCGCCATGCCGAGCACGCTATTCATCGGCGTGCGGATTTCATGGCTCATGTTGGCGAGGAATGCGCTCTTGGCGCGACTCGCAGCCTCCGCCTCCTGCTGTGCCGCGGACAGCGCACGCGTGCGCTCCGTCACCCGCTCCTCGAGCTCGTCGTTCAGATCCTGCAGATCCTGCAGCGCCCGATTCAGCGCCCGGAGCGGCACGATGCGCAGCACGACGAAGACGCTCAAGCCGAGCAGCAACGCCAGCAGCGCCACGATGCCGGTATGCAGCAACACGGGTCGCAGGTCGCGTGCGACGGTGATCGACCCGTACTCCTTGCCGTCATCCGCGATCGCCGTCCGATGCTCGACGGTCCAGCGTGTTTCGAGCGGCTCGGTCTCGGCAAGCACCTTGCCCTCGAGATCCATCACGGCACGGTACTCGGGAAGATCCGTCGAGGTCTGATCCTCCTTAATCTTCTCTTTGAGGGTCGCTTCCTGCTGCCAGTTTTCCCGATCGGCGGCCACCAGTTCCACGATCTCGCGGGCATTGATCGCGCTCTCGACCTCGACTTCCGCTTCAAGCTGCTGATGCTTGAGTACCCAGTAAAGCGACGGCAGGCTGATTGCAATCGTCAGTGCGATCACCAGGCTCAAGCCGGTGATATAGGCCGAAACCCGGCCGGAGGGTTTATTCACGATTGTCCTTGCGAGCCAGCGCCATTTGCCGCGCGCTTCTCGCGCAGGATCTTCGCGATCACCGCATCTTCCTTGTCGAAATCGACCGGCTTGTTGATATAGCCATCCGGATGAAGCGGCATCATCGCGTAGCGATCCCGCCGGTCCACGAGCCCGGTGACAAAGATGAAAGCCGGACGCTGCCACTCCGGTCCGCGGCTGCGAATTTCCTCCAGCAGCGCGGCGCCGGACATTTCCGGCATCTTGCGGTCGCACAGCACCAGATCGGGCAGACGAGCCTCCATCTTGCGCAGCGCATCCGCCCCATTGCTGACCGCCTCCACGTCAATGCCCAGCGAAATGAAGTGTTCGACGGCGACACACACCATCAACGGGTCGTCGTCGACGACAAGAAAGTGCAGCGCCCCCAGACTTGCTAACGAATTGCCTTCCATTGGTCCGCGCCCGAAATATCCGCTTTCAACTCATGGATTCTATCCAATGGCCAGGGACATGGCGATCTGACGCCGAAGTGACTCGTGCGTTTCACCCTCCCTGAAGGCGCGATCAAGCGTCTGCGGGCTGCTCCGCCGGCGCCTGATGCAGCCGCCACTCGCGGCCGGTACGCGCGTGAAAGACGAGCGGCGCGCAGCGGCGGGCGTCGTGGTAAACGCCCACGCAGTCCAGGCACTGAAAGCAGCGGTCGTAGATGATGCGGCCGTCGCGCCCGATCGCGTCGTATTCGCAACGGGCACGGCAAGTCTGGCAAGGGCGACCGCATTCCGGACGGATCGCCTGCCAGTCCAAGCGGCGCAGGCGCCCGCCCAGCGTGATCGCCGCGCCGAGGGGACAGACGAAGCGGCAGAAGAACTTGTAATAGACACCGCCCAGCGCGAGCAGCAGCACCGCCCAGGCGACGAAGGGCCAGCTGCGGTCGAAACCGACGGTGATGGCGGTCTTGAAGGGTTCGATCTCGACCATGCGCTCGGCCACCCCCGGTGCAACGGCAGCGGCCAGCAGCAAGCCGGCGAGGACGACATAGCGCCCCCGTTCGAGAAGGCGTTCCAGTCGCGGCGGCAGGCGCCGGCGTTTCACGCCGAGGCGGCGGGCGATCACGGCCACGAATTCCTGCAACGCGCCGAAGGGGCACAGCCAGCCGCAGAAGGTGCCGCGCCCCCAAAGCACGAAGGAGATCGCGGTGAAGGCGATGAGCAACAGCGACACCGGGTCGTACAGGAAAGTCCCCAAGCCCTGCCCCGCCACGAGCGTCTTGACCGCGCCGGTGAGCTGAACGATGGAGAGCTGGCCCTGCGCGTACCAGCCGACGAAGACCAGCGTGAAGGCCAGGAATCCCAGGCGGAAGGCAAGCATGCGGCGCTCATCCATCGCCACCCAACGCGGCCTCGCCAGTACCACGGAGAGTGTCAGCAGAGCGGCGACGATGATCGCCAGTTCGGGCCAACGCGCCTTCCAGGCCATCAGCCATTCGGGCAGCGGCTCGGGCGGCCACGTGAAATACCGTGCGGGCGGGGTGTAATCGAGATCGAGGCTCTTGCGGGTGAGCACCGGATAAATCTGCCCCTTCTCGCGCACCACCTCCAACGCGATATTCACCGCCCGCCCCGGGTCCATTCCCGACAATTGCGGCGACTTCAGGACCACCATCGCGTCGAAAGACGGCGCGCCGGCCGGCGGGTGCAGTTCGAGGTCCGCGTCACGCGCTTCCACGGGGGCGCCGTCCTGGCTGACGGTGAGCCGCGGCGGCACGGTGCCGCGCACGAAGTCCGCGCCCAGCAGCCGCTGACGGCCCAGCGCCGCCAGCCAGTAAGCCGATTGCCCCGGTGCGAGCTGACGCATCAGCTCCGCATAGCCGCGCTCGCCGAGCAGCGCACGCCCGAGCGTGGGCGCATTGAGATAGCCGACGTAAAGCTCGAAGAACGTGTCGTCGGGAGCCGCGAGCGCGGATTCGTCCAGACCCGCCGCCTCGGTGCCCGCGAACAGCGCCTCCACTTCACGGTTGCTCCAGCGCTTGCGGATGAGGTCGCCGTCGCGCAGCAGGGCGGCGAAATCCTTGTCCTCGCGCAGATCGGTGCGCACCTCGGCGACCGCGCTCTGTCGACCCGGCGCGGCGAGGCCGAGGTGGGCCCGGGCGACGGCGAGCGCGGATGTGAGCACCGTCTGATTGACCACCCGGATCGAAGCCGTCGCCTTCGCGACCCCGTCGAGCACCACGCGATTGCCGCCTGCGTCGCTGCTGCGCCCGTAGGCGCTGGACACCGTGATCGCCTGCTTGATGTTCTTGCCGACGTACTGGGCGACGAAGGCGTGCAAAGGCGCCTCGCCAAGGCCTGACAGAAACACCGGCTCGTGCTGGCGCAGCACCTCGACGGCCATGAAGTCACCGCGGTTATCGACGGCGATCAGCAGGTTGAAGGGCGTGCCTTCGAATCCGGGGATCGGGGCGAGATCGATCGATTCGAAGACATAGCCGACCGGCCCCGCCTCGGGCGTCAGCTCGTTGGTCAAGGGCCAGGCGGGCGTCCCATTGAGGTTCGTACCGAGCTTCGCACCGACCTGCAGCGGGGGCGGAAAGCGCCGCACGACATCGGCCTGCGTCAGCTCCCCGGCCGACGCCGCCAAGACCCACAGCAAGAGCGCCAGCGGCCACCACCGCCACGATCCCCGAGCTTGTCGCGCCATGCCGTCCTCCCTGTCCTGAAAGCCGTCGCCGGGCTGCGCCGAAATGGCACAACCAGGATGCCGGCGTTCTTTTTCGCGACACCTCTGGCCCCGGAAAGCTCCGTCCGAAGCATTTCAGCAAGGGGCATGCCGGCAGGCAATTCGTGTCCTCGGGCAATTTTCGACGTCGCCGTACGTCTAAGGTCTGTGGCGGCTTTGACGTGGAAATCAGTCCGACTGTAAGAAACAGCACGCATCGCGCGACTAAATCACTACGAGTGTGCTCGCCACCCTCCCCCCAACATCGCACTGGAGGAACTGATCATGAGAACAAACTCAAAGGCCCTGATTCTGGCCGCTCTCGGCACCGGAATCCTTGCGGCAACTCCCGCTACCGCTGCCGACTCGACCGAATGGCTGCTGCGGCAACTCAGCACCGAGCACCGTGACGGCACCTCGATGTCCGACACCGCAAGGAGCGCCATGAGTGCCCCGGTTGCCCGCGGCTCGGACGAATCCGGTCAAGCCTTCGCCACGGCCTGGCTCGATCGCCAATTCACGGGCAAACCCATGGCCTTCGTATCGACCGAAGGCGTCGCGGGCCGTACCGGTCCAACCGAGAGAGACATGTCGACCGCCCCCGTGTCGGACGCCTGGCTCAAGCACCAATTCACGACGGACCATCCGAGCATGGCCAACTGAGCGGAACTGAGCAGGCGGGACTGGGCGCAACCCGCCACGTCCCGCCTGACGCGAATTTGATTGCAGGCGACCGCGGCACTATTCTGCAGACAGGACGCATTTTCTGTGGAGGGCCGGGACCGTGAGCAAAACCGCTTTTCTACTCATGATCTTCGCATCATCGGCAGCGCCAGGTTTCGCTGCGGTCCCAGGTGACAGTGCTGAAGGCCAACGTCTGCACACCGCCAACTGCACCAGCTGCCACGATTCCGGCGTCTATACCCGCAAGGACCGGACCGTTCGTTCGCTTGATGAGCTCAAGCAGCAATTGCAGGCCTGCAGCCATAACGCGAAGAAAGACTTTTCGCCGACGGAAATGCAGAGCCTTGTGAAATTCCTGAACGATCGTTACTACCACTTCCGGTAGCTGCTTCCTGCAAGACCGGCCTGCCGCCCGTATCATGCGCATATCACATGACATTCGACCTTCCCCATGCGCATCGACGGCACGCTCGGCAAATGGAACGACGACCGTGGATTCGGCTTCATCAGCCCCACGAACGGCGGTCCCGAAGTCTTTGCCCACATCTCGGCCTTCCCCCGCGACGGCCGTCGCCCGCAAATCGGTGAGGCGCTTTCTTTCGAGATCGGGTTCGACAAGGAAGGAAAGAAACGGGCGGTGAACATCACCCGCCCCGGCGCCCCGCGAAACGCGCCCGTACGCCCTCGTCCCCAAGCGCGCCCCGCGGCCAGACCGAGTTGGTTTTCGTCGATCGGAAGACTGCTCGTCGTCGGCGCGCTGGCTGTCTATGGTTACAAGGCAATCCAACCCCGCCTCACACAGTCTCCGTCGCCGGTCGAGCTATCGGACGAAAGTAGTGTTCCGGCAAAGGAGAGCCCCGCCCCGCCCTTCCACTGCGATGGACGGACGTATTGCTCCCAGATGACTTCCTGCGCCGAGGCGACGTTCTTTCTGAAGAACTGTCCGGATGTGAAAATGGATGGCAATCACGACGGGGTGCCGTGTGAGCAGCAGTGGTGTACGGGGTTATTCGCCCGGTAAGCCATCAGCGTGTGGAGAACAGCGTCGACCAACTGATGTTCGTGGCCATCGATGACCGAAATCGACCCTTAGCGGTCGGTCGAGTTGAAGGAAAGCGCCCCCTCAACGTGTAGTTCAGGAGCGGAGGCAAGCGCAGCCTGCCGAAGTTCACTGGAACTCCAGGTTATACATGGCTAGTTCACGATAAACATGCTCAGCTTTTGACAGAATATTGGAAGTAAGCCTTTTCGATCCACGTTGTACTGCCAAAGCGACTGCCCGAATCCCTTAATCGGATCGTTCGCGTCGATTTCTTGATACTCGGATTCTGTGAGCACTGAAAAGCGGATCCATCTCAGCAGCCGCAACAACTTGCGTTCGCCTTCCTCTTCCTCATTAAGCTCCCGAAATCCAAGTTGTTCGCAAAGACTCGAGAACGATATTTTTCCCACTAGGAGGTTACCGAACACGTTCGGGTTGACCACCTTCACGACAGCGATGAAAACGATGATAGGAACGAGTCGAAGGTGATTCTCTCCTGACGTGCTGTAGATGATCGCCAAGTTGGTAAAGGCTTTCTCCAATTGTCTCAGCGAAAGATTGAAATGCAGAGCAAGAGGAACCAAGCAATCAACGATATTCCGATCGTCGCCCCAAGTTGTAATTTCATGCAATTGAAGCAGCTTCTTGCTGTACAACTCTATGTCGTTGCCGTACCGATCGCTAACTCTCTTTGGAATAGTTGTTTCAACGTTAATGAACTTTTGAAGATAGGTGTGGGCGTCAATATTGTTTCCATATACGCTCTTGATTGCTTCCTCCAGTTGCTGTTTATGCATTACAAGAAGGAAGGCAACGTTCTTAACGGAAAAAAGATGCTTTATCTTCTCAATGACCTCAACGGCAAAGGAGGGCTTGCATCTATCGAGCTCGTCGATGACGATAACAAGCCGACCGCTGGTGTTATCCGTTAAGGTCGCTGGTAAATTGGACAGAGACTCTCTAAATGACCGAATAACCTCAGTCTCTTTGCCGTGCGCGCTCAGGCGCTCCTTGACCAAGTCTGCGATTGTTTCGGAAGTGTCTGCGGCAACTTCCTCACCTATCTCTGATAAGGCCTCAATGTCGGATTCCTTGATAATTCCGAGCGTTGCTGCTTTGATGCCGACCTTCGTAGTCCATGACAGCAGACGAACCCCGACTTTCTTTGCTTTATCCTTAAAGTCCGAACTCTTATGACCTTCGGCGGTGTGCTGATCTGCGTACGAAGTGATCGCGCTCGCAATTGAAATGAATGCATCACCCGTGTAGTCATTTTGAAACGCGTCGATGTAGATGCTCGGAATGCCTTTTTCTTTCAAAAGGCCCTGCCACATCTTTACGAATGTCGTTTTTCCCTCACCCCATTTGCCATCAAGCGAGATTACAAGTTCATCCGTAGAGCGAGCGACTAGATTTGACAGAGCATCGCCAAATTGTTGGCGTTGGAGTACGTCGTTCCTGAATCCGTCCGAATCTTCGACCACTAAGGAGGGTGTGACGAGTTTCATGCGTGTCTCGAATAGGTATAACGTTTGAGCTCAGGAGGCTCCGGAGCCCGAAGCGCGGAGGGACCGGAAAGTGCAGGTTGCTGCCCCAGGGGTTGCGCGCCCGGTTAGGGCGAAAGGCAAACTCAGGCAGTTTAGGGCGCTCATTGACGGCATGACCTAAAGAGAGTAGCGGTTTAGCAGCGCGATCCAAGCTGCCCATGGCCATTCAGGAGCGAAAGGCTTGTTTGCTCTCTCCCGAAGATCTCCAATTAGATCTGCCCCCCTTGCGACTGCACGTGTCATGGCGTCTTTACAGGCAATACACCTTAGCTTTAATTCCTCGTCTGACATTTCTTTCTCGTTCCGCGCAATTATCTCCATAGCAATTCGAAATGCCCCGATGTTGCTATAGACGAAAACTACGTTTTCCGACAGGTCAGTCCCGAGCAGGCCAAGTTTTTTGACGGCATCCTCGTAAACAAGATCTCTAGGTCGTTCAATGGGACGTAGAAATGTTGTCTTTCGTTCGTTGGCATCTATGGCTGCGATGATTGAGTCGAGCACATGGACGATAGGTGGCCATGCCGGTTCATACGCAGCCAACTCGCCTGCAAGACTTGCGGCGAGTGCCGAACCATCTCGAAACCTGCGATAGCTCTCAGCAAGAAAGCTATTTACATACGCTACTGCAAGGGCGACTCCCCCGGCTATAACCGCAACTATCACCCCATCCGGCATGGTGTTCTCCGCATTGATAGCTGTATATGAAATACTATGCAAGTCTGAATGCGAATCATCAAAATGACCATGATTTTATGGCCCTTTTCGTGAGTGCCTCATTTATACGTGAATCATATACCAGCATTCTGAAAGTGCGGATGGCATGTTTGGACGACGAAGGTGCGCACGCACCGTCGCGCTCTGCGGGCAGCAACGTCTGCTATCACGAGGCAAGTTTGATTGTCTGCACTTGGCCGATTGCTGCCCGTCCGAGCTCATCTTCGCATCTTCAGTCAACAATCACCTCCGCATCGTCCCCTTAACATCCGCAATCAACGCCATCCCAATGCCGATCTTCTGCGCATGCAAACTCAACTGCGCCGTCCGCGCCGCAGTATTCAAAACCAACGCCCCTTGATACCGCTGATTCAAATCGCCCGCTGCGCAATTCGATAACGTCACATCGAGATTCAGAATCTTCGGCGTATATCCTGGCGACGCAATCCCGAGCAATTTGCAGTTGTTCTCCGGACTCGACCCGACAAACTTGCCGCCTTCCGAGATTTCGATGCTCAAGGGCACGACGAAATGGGTTCCGCCCTGGATCAAGCCTGAGTTCATCACCTGATATTGCGCTTCGCCCTGCCACGGACCATTCGGCTTTTCGTAGCCGCCTCCTACAACGGTCTGTTTGACGCTGGCGGCCGACGCAGGGGCGGCGTTACCCGATTGGATCAGCGGCCGGTTGCAGGGCGAATCGGTGTAGTTGACGCGGCCACCCTGCTCGCAGCGGTAGATTGCCTGGGCGTAGGCGATTGTCGGCAAGGTGATGATCGCGAGCGTGGCGGTGAGTAAGCGCAGGAATGCCGATTTGCGCGTCGAGTTCATCGAAATCCCCTCAAACATTCCGCATGTACCGACACGCCGGAAACTTCGAACACCCATAAAACTGCTTGCCCGCATTTGCGCCTGATTTCGCCGTCCTCAACACCAGTTCGCTCGAACACTTCGGGCAGGTCGTGGTGCTGGAATGTCTGGCCTTGAGCGATTCGACGTGGGCGGTTCTCGTCGCCCAGGTTTTGGGCAGCGCTCCGGACTGGATCACGGAGACGATCGAGCGGACGTCGTCGTCCGAGAAGAGGACTTTCTGTTTGCTCTTGATGTAGCTGGTGTAGCCGGACGTCATGACGTTGTCCGGCATCGGGGTCTTGAATTGGGCGTCGCCCCAGAACATCACGACGGAGTGGAAGTTGGTGTCGTCGAGTTTCAGGAATTCGGCGAGCGCGCGGATGTGGCGGTAGTTCTGGTGCAGCGGGTTCTGGAAGCGGAATTTGCGGCCGTAGAGGTTTTGCGTCCATTCGCGGCTTTTTTCGTCGCCGAAGATCCAGCCTTTCATGTTCTTGGTTTCAATGACGAAGATGCCGTACTTCGAAACGACGACGTGGTCGATCTGCGTCGTGCCGTTCGATGTGGGGATGGTGATGTTGTTGAGGGAGCTGTAGATGTCCTTGTTGAGCAGCAAGTGCTTAGCGAGCGCGCCTTGGGCTTCGCCGAACCAGCCTTTGACGATGGGCGAGCGCAGGAGGCCGGCGATCACCGCGAGGATGATGAGGCCGTAGGCGGCAGTCCACAGGGGCGCCAGGACCGAAGTCATGTCGATGGTGGTCATGGTGCGGGCTCAGAGGCCGACGCTTTCCGGCCACAGGAAGTACGGCCCGAACTTCGGGCTCATCCTGAATTCGCCGCCGGCTTCCTTGCCCTTGGTGGTGATGTAGTGCTTGCCGTCGCGGAGTTCGAGCAGGCCGCCGGCGACGAGGCGGTCGAGGACGTCGGCGGTGCGGACGCCGAGTTTCTGCGCGAGTTTGGAGGTGGTGAGCTTGTCGGCCCGGTCAGCCTTGTCGGCGGCGTCTTCGCTGTCGGCTTTACCGTTGCCGTCGGCGGGCGCGTCGGTGGTCACGCGCTCCAACGTGATGCGGACTTCGTCGCTGATGCGGATGATGCGTTGGGCTTCTTCGTAGGTGTCCTTGTAGAGCTCGCCGTCGTCGTTGCGGCGGATCAGGACGCCCATTTCGTTGTTGTTGATCTGGCTGAACTCATAGAGGTTGAGGCTGGTGATGATGGCCAGCTCTTCGTTGAGGTAGCACTTGGCGTGCAGGTTCTTGCAGAAGCTGGTGCGGATGTAGGTGAGTTCCTTGAGCCAGTTGATTTCTTCGGGCTGCAATTCGCTCTTGCCGTAGACGATGCGCACGTCGATCTTGAGCCGGTTCTTGTCGGCCAAGAGTTCTTTCATGCGGTCGTTGAGCTTGAGGAAGGGGCTGATCAGGATCAGGCGATCCTTGGCGTTCTTGATCAGTTCTTCGAGGAAGTAGTTGGTGGCGCTGGTGTTGAGGAATTTGGCCATGTCGCGAGTCCGTTCTCCGTTGTCGTCCGTCGCCATTCGATCGGATGGAGCACGGAGTCAACGGACAGCTCGGACGATGACTTTGTGTTCATGTCGATGGCGTTTGTGTGTGCATCTTACATTCGCACACATATGACACAAGTGGAAAACTTCGCGGAAAAGGGGAAAGCGTCTCCCCACCACCTCAGCCGCCGATGGTGCTGTGCTTGATGGCGGCGTTGGCGGTGGGGGTGACGGGTCTCTCGTTGGAGCTGGGGGTGCGGCTCGTCTGCGCGAGCGTTCTGTAGCAGGGGGTATCCGCGTAGATGACGCGGCCGGCGTCGACACAGCGGTAGGTCGATTGCAGCGGGGTCATCGCCGGCGTGCTGGCGACGGCCAGCGCAAGGGCGAGCAGGCGCGGCGCGAGGGGGCCAGTCCATAGCAGGGCAAGGTATTCGCCGGCCGGTTTCATCGTTCTGATGCCTCCCCGATATTCGGATCGCAAAGAGGATGCAAACGGATGTTGCGCCGGCGCACCTTCACGCGAAAGGCATTATGTCACATGCACTTGCGAACGCAAGTGGGGAATTACACCCATCGCCCAAAATCCACGAAGCAGACTGTTTTCACAACGAATATGCGGTTTGAAATATTCGGTTACCATTCTGCGAACCCGATATGGGTTTTTGCCACTCACTTACGACAAATAAATAGACCAGGAGTTTCCGTGCAGTTCAAGAAAGTGTCGCTCGGCCTCCTGCTGTGCGCCGCCGCCCTGTCGGGCTGCGAATCCTTCCGCCACAACGCGCAGCCATTCGTTAGCTCTCGGGCTTCGGCACGAGCCGCCGCCTGACGATCCACTTCCGCAGTTCCTCGAGCAGAACCAGGGCGGCCGCGAAGGGCAGCACGAAGAGCCAGGCGCCGGGCCCGACGGCGGCGGTACCGAAGAAGGCGTTGGCGGCAGGCAAATAGACGATCATCAGGATCAGCACCGCTGCGAGCACGATGCCCCAGGCGATCAGCCGATTGCCGCCCAGCCGCGTGACGAGTACGGAGCGGTCCGGGCTTCGACACAGGAACACATTGACCATCTGCAAGATCACGATCGCAATGAGGCAGGCGGTCGTCGCCCGCAGGTAGAGCGGGTCGTCGGTGCCGATCGGCTCACCATTGGCCCAGCCGCCAGCGAGCAGCGTGACGAAGAACGCGCTCATCGCCGCGACAGCCTCGATCAGGCCGAGGAAGAGGTAGGCCCGCAGCGCGACGTGGCGGTCGAGAAGGCGTTCGTTCTGCCGACGCGGCGGCCGTTGCATGATGCGCGGATCTGCCGCCTCGACGCCAAGCCCGAGGGCGGTCAGCGATTCTGTGCCCATGTCGATCGCGAGGATCTGGATCGGCGTCAGCGCGAGCGGCACCTTGAACAGCGCAAACGCCAGGTAGGGCACGAGTTCAGGCACGTTGTGCGCGAGGATGTAGGTGAGGAACTTGCGGATGTTGTCGAAGACGGCGCGCCCTTCCTCGATCGCCGCAACGATGCTGGCGAAATTGTCGTCCATCAGCACGATGTCGGCGGCCTCGCGCGCGACGTCGGTGCCGCCACACCCCATCGCGACGCCGATATGGGCA
The DNA here is from genome assembly GCF_035254505.1 of Aromatoleum sp. Lineage (GTDB taxonomy): Bacteria > Pseudomonadota > Gammaproteobacteria > Burkholderiales > Rhodocyclaceae > Aromatoleum. Next base: position 285,888 of record NZ_DATFAO010000044.1, read on the forward strand.
CTTTTCAGGGCCGGCGCGTCGTTGACGCCGTCACCGGTGACCGCGACGATCTCGCGCTTGCGCTTGAGGGCCTCGACGATGCGCATCTTCTGGTCCGGCCCGACGCGCGAGAAGACGATTTCCGGCGCGTCGAGAGCGAGCTGGAGTTGCGTGTCCGACAGCCGGTGCAAGCGCTCACCGGTGACGACAACGGGCGACTCCGAGCACACGAGGCCAATCGCCCTGCCGACCGCGACGGCGGTACCCGGGTGGTCGCCCGTGACCATGATGACTTTGATGCCGGCCTCGCGGCACTTGCGGATCGCCGCGGGGACCTCGGGACGCGGCGGGTCCTCCAGGCCGGCGAGGCCTGCGAAGACGAGTTCCCGTTCGAGCGCTGCCACGTCGCCGAGGCGCTCACCTGCGGACGATGAATCGGGGGGACGCCAGGCGAAGGCGAGCACGCGCAGCCCGCGGCCGGCCATCTCCGTCTGAGCCTTCCGCACCGCTTCACGCTGGGCTTCGGAGAGCGGTTCGAGGCGGCCGTCGACGAAGCTCCGCGTGCATAGCAGCAGCACCGTCTCCGGCGCGCCCTTGCAGTAGAGGATCGCCCCCTGCGGTGCGTCGTGCAAGGTGGTCAGGCGCATGCGTGACGCATCGAACGGAATTTCATCCAGTCGGCGCCATTTCGGCGTCGGTCCGGGTGCTGCACGCGCGAGTTCGACGAGCGCGATTTCCATCGGATCGCCGAGCGCAGACTTTGACGGAAGGCCGTCTTCGCCGGTGGGCAGATCGTGGCAGAGCGCCGCGACCTCGAAGAACCGGGGACACTGCGGCTGCAACTGCGCCAACGGATTTCCGGCGGTCTCGAACGCCAGCGAATCGCCGAGATAAAGGGCATTGACCGTCATCCGGTTCTGCGTCAGCGTGCCGGTCTTGTCGGTGCAGATCACGGTCGTCGAACCGAGGGCTTCGACCGCCGGCAGATGACGGATCAGCACCTGGCGCTTTGCCATGCGCTGGCTGGCGAGCGCGAGCGCAAGGGTCAGCGTGGGGAGCAGTCCTTCCGGCACCATCGCGATGATGATGCCGACGGCGAACGTGAGGTCTTCCCGCAGCGGAATTCCCACGCCCCACCCGATCGCGAGGAAGAGCAGCGCGAGGCCGAGCGCAAGGCCGATGATCAGCCGGCTCAAATGCGTGATCTGGCGCCGCAGCGGCGACTGCGCCTCGCCACCCGCTTGCGCGAGATGCGCAATGGAGCCGAATTCAGTGCGCATGCCGGTCGCGAACACGACGGCGCGGGCCTTTCCCGCGACGAGCGATGTGCCCGCGAGCAGCACGTTGGGCGAGCGGCTCGGGCTCTCCGCGTTCGACCGCTCCGCTTCGCACGGCCGCGGCAGCGATTCGCCGGTGACGGTTGCGGTATTGACGCGTGCGCCGAAGGCCTCGACGACGCGACAGTCCGCCGGCACTCGGTCTCCCTCCTGCAGCAGGATCACGTCGCCGGGCACGAGGGCTTCGGCACCGAGGGAGGATACGCACCCGTCACGGAGCACACGCACGCGATCGGGCAGCAATTGCAGCAGCGCGGCCAGCGTCCGCTCGGCGCGAAACTCCTGCCAGTAGGTGAAGAGTCCGCTGACGACGATGACCCCGACGATCGCATAGCCAAGACGGGTCATGCCTTGTCCGGGCATCTCTCGTTCGAGCAAGAAGGCAAGGCCCGATGCGATCCACAGGACGACCGAAAAGAACGGGGTAAACGCCTTCAGCAGATCGGCCAGCGGATGCGCGCGGCGAAATCCCTCGATGCGGTTGAGGCCATATTCACGAAGACGGCGCGCGGCCTCCGCTGCGGCCAGCCCTTGCGGGCCCGTGTGCAGGCTTGCCAAGGCTTCGCTGGCCGAAAGCTGATGAATCCTCATCTGCTTCCTCCCCTTTGCGCATCCCCCGGTTCAACGCGCCCGCGGGCCGGTCTTCTTGCGCCGGCTCCTGCATCGCACTTCGTTGGCGTTTCGCCCGCTTAGCGCGCGCCGGGCGGCGGCGGGGGTGGCGAACCCGCGGGCGGAGGCGGCGGACTATTGCGGGAGCGCTCGGCGCGGCCGGCAGCGTAGCTGCCCGAGACCGGCACGCGGTGGCCCGCTGCGTACATGCACTGGATGTAGGCGTTGTCGTAGCGGCGCTGCGCGCCGTAGCCCGAGACTTGGGCGGTGTCGGAGCCGGCGGCGCTGCCAATCAGCAGCCCTGAGCCGGCGCCGACTGCCGCACCGCGGCCGCCGTCGATCGCGGCGCCGGCCGCGGCGCCGATCGCGGTGCCGACGACGGCGCTACGCACGCCGGCCTCGTTCGCGCGCTGTTGGGCGCTGCGCCCGCCGATGGATTCGAAGGCGTATTCGCGGCAGTCGCGTTCGTCGGCGCGGAATTCATTGAAGCTCTTGCCGGTGCCGGGCAGGACCAGCACGCTCGGGCCGGTCGGAATAGAAGCGCAGCCGGCGAGCGCGAGCACGGCGGCAAGCGGGACGATCTTTATCCTGAGGGACATGGCGTTTCTCCCTGGGTTCTTGTTAGCGCGACGGCCGGGGCGCGACGCGCTGCCATCCGTCCGGACATTCCTTGACGTCCGGGTAATAGCCGGCCGGGCGGTCGCAGTAGTACCAATAGCCCTCGGGCCGTGCGGACGAACGCGAAGACGTCTCGTCGTCGCTGCGCTCGATATAGACCGGCGGTTGCTGCTCGATCACGACGGGCGGATACGGATAGTAGTACGACGGGTATCCGTAATAAGGCGGGTAAGCATAGTAGGGTCCCGGCCAGCCCCAGTAGAGGGGCACGCCGACGAAGAGTCCGACGTGGCCACCGCCGCCGTGCCCGCGGCCACCGCGGTCAGCCGAGGCGACCTCCGGTATCACGAGCCCCATCAGCAGGAGCAGGGCGATCACGCATTTGATCCATTTCATGGCGCTCTCCTCGTCGCAAGGCGGCCAAGGCCGATTCGTGCTTTCCTGACCAGAAGACCACGTGAGCAGGATGGAATTCCCGCCGCAACAGGAAGTTTCAGGGTGTAAATCACGCCGGGCGGTAATAATTTCGTAATCCTGCCGTCGCCCACGGCACAAATTTCCGCCCTTCCGCGCAGATCGCGGCCCCAGTCCCAGCCGACGGCCCGGGCACGTGCATTGCTGACCGCTTCGCGCTCCTCGCTTCCACTGAAACGGAGGGCGACATATGTCGCGCAACTCATGAGAATCGCACAAGTCGCTCCATTGTTCGAAAGCGTGCCGCCGAAGTTCTACGGCGGCACCGAACGGGTCGTGTCCTACCTCACCGAGGAGCTCGTCGCGCAAGGACATTCGGTCACGCTCTACGCGAGCGGTGACTCCCACACGCGCGCGACGCTCCGCCCGATGGCCCCGCGCAGCCTGCGCCTCGATCCGAGCTGCGTGGCGCCGCTGGCGCACCACGTGCTGATGCTCGAACATGTCTTCGCCGAGGCGGGAAACTTCGACCTGATCCATTTCCACGTCGACTATCTGCATTTCGCCTATACCCGCCGCCTGCCGGTCCCTCATCTGACGACGCTGCACGGCCGCCTCGATCTCCCGGATCTCGTCCCGCTCTACCGCGAGTTCGACGACGTGCCGCTCGCGTCGATCTCGGACCGGCAGCGCCTTCCGCTACTGTGGGCGAACTGGCAGGGCACGGTCTACCACGGCCTGCCGCCCGGCCTGCTGCCGTTTTCGCCGGGGCCGGGGCGGTATCTGGCCTTCCTCGGGCGCATCTCGCCCGAAAAGCGCGTCGATCGGGCGATCGAGGTGGCCCGCCGGGCCGGATTGCCGCTGCGGATCGCGGCCAAGGTCGACGCCGCAGACCTCGCCTACTTCGAGCAGGAGATCGAGCCGCTGCTCGCTCAGCCGCATGTCGAGTTCATCGGCGAGATCGGCGACGCGGACAAGGCCGCGTTTCTCGGCGGCGCGATGGCGCTGCTCTTTCTCATCGATTGGGAGGAGCCATTCGGGCTCGCGATGATCGAATCGCTTGCGTGCGGCACGCCGGTGATCGCCTGGCGGCACGGTTCGGTGCCTGAAGTGATCGAGAACGGTGTCGATGGGTTCGTGGTCGACAGTCTGGAAGAGGCGGTAGCCGCCGTCGAGGCGATTGCGTCGATCGACCGCGCCGCGTGTCGTCAGGCCTTCGAACGGCGCTTCACGGCCGAGGCGATGGCGCGCAACTACCTTCGCATCTACCGTCACCTGCAGCGCACGCCGGAGCTTGCCGACTCCGTCGGAAACTGAGGAGCACAGTCATGCAGGACGCAATCCAGATCGACAACCGATGGTATGTGCTCGCGACTTCGTCGCGGACCAATGAGCGCACGCGCGTGCTCAAGCAGGGCGACACCTTTGCGCTCTTCGACAGCTACGGCGACGTGCGCAACGTGGGCATCGCCGAGCAGGGCCTGTACCACGGCGGTACGCGCTTTCTGTCGCAGTACCGGCTGCGGGTCAACGGCCAGCGGCCGCTGCTGCTGAACTCGACGATGAAGGAGGACAACAGCCTGCTCGCGGTCGACCTCGCCAACCCCGACATCACCCGCGACGACGTGCAGATCGAGAAGGGCTCGATCCACGTCTTCCGCGCGATGCTGCTGTGGGAAGCGGTGATGTACGAGCACGTGCGGGTGATGAATTACGGGCTGTCGCCGGTCGAACTGACGCTCGACATCGAATTCGGCGCCGATTACGCCGACATCTTCGAGGTCCGCGGCCTGGCGCGTACCCGCACCGGGGAATACCTGGCGCCGACGATCGCCGACGGCGAAGCGATCCTCGCCTACCGCGGCCGCGACGCCGTGACCCGGCGCACCCGCATCCGCTTCGATCCCGCCCCGCGCGAGGTCACCGCCGAGCGCGCGCACTTCGAGCTGCGTCTGGAGCCGAAGCATTTCCAGGATCTGAACTTCGCCATCGCGTGCGAAATCGACGGCGACAACAAGCCCTGCGCCTACATCGACGCCTACGAGCGGAACAAGGCGCAACTGCATGCGTCCGACGAAGAGGACTGCACGATCCACAGCTCGAACGACCAGTTCAACCGCTGGGTGAGCCGCTCGTCGGCAGACCTGCGCATGCTGACCACCAAGACGGCCGAAGGCGTTTACCCCTACGCCGGCGTGCCGTGGTTCAGCACGCCTTTCGGCCGCGACGGCATCATCACCGCGCTGCAGTACCTGTGGGTCAATCCCGATCTCGCCTGCGGCGTGCTGCGCTTCCTCGCCGCAACCCAGGCGCAGGAAGAGAACGCCGAACGCGACGCGGAGCCGGGCAAGATCCTGCACGAGACGCGCACCGGCGAGCTCGCCAACCTGGGCGAGATCCCGTTCGAGCGCTACTACGGCAGCGTCGACGCGACCCCGCTCTTCGTCGTGCTGGCCGGCGCCTACTGGGAACGCACCGGGGATTTGGACCTGATCGCCGCGCTATGGCCGAACATCGAGCGCGCGCTGCAGTGGATCGATACCTACGGCGACGCGGACGGCGACGGCTTTGTCGAGTACGCGCGCCACAGCAGCAAGGGCTTGCGCCAACAGGGCTGGAAGGACTCGGACGACTCGGTGTTCTATGAGGACGGGCGTCTGATCGAGCCGCCGGTCGCGCTGTGCGAAGTGCAGGGCTACGTCTATGAGGCGAAGCGCTACGGCGCCCACTTCGCGTCCCTGCTCGGCCATCCCGAACGCGCTGCGGCGCTCGAACGTCAGGCCGATGCACTGCGGATGAAGTTCAACCAGTCGTTCTGGGTCGAGGAGATGGGCAGCTATGCGCTCGCGCTCGACGGCGCCAAGCGGCCGTGCCGGGTGCGGGCGTCGAATGCCGGCCACGCGCTGTTCTCGGGCATCGCCGCTCCCGACAAGGCCGCCAGTGTCGCGCGAACCCTGCTGGCCGAAGACTCCTTCTCCGGCTGGGGCATCCGCACGCTCGACGCCCGCGAGCCGCGCTACAACCCGATGTCCTACCACAACGGCTCCATCTGGCCGCACGACAATGCGCTGATCGCGGCCGGCTTCGCGCGCTACGGGCTGAAGCAGGGGGCGCTGCGGGTGCTGGAGGGGATGTTCGAGACGAGCAATTTCATGGACCTGTACCGCCTGCCCGAACTCTTCTGCGGTTTCGGCCAGCGTCCCGGCGAGGGACCGACGCTCTACCCGGTCGCGTGCTCGCCGCAGGCCTGGGCGAGCTCGACGGTCTTCCATCTGCTCCAGGCCTGCCTCGGCCTGTCCTTCCGTCCGGCGAGGGGCGAAATCGTCTTCGACAATGCCGTGCTGCCGGACTTTCTCGAGTACGTGAGGCTGCGCGGTCTGCGCGTCGCCGACGGCTCCGTCGATCTCGTCCTGTCGCGGCACGGGCAGGACGTGACCGTGCACGTGACGCAAAAGCAGGGCAATGTGCGCGTCGTGTCGGTGAAGTGAGCTAGCCGGGGAAGGCGCCGAGCGGCGCGGCCGTCGTACCGGCCGGCCCGGGCGTGCGCGCGACGTTCATGATCCAGCAGATCATCACGAAGTAGCCGACCAGCGCCGTGAGTTCGACCGTGCCCGCTTCCCCGAAACGCGCGGTCGCATCCGCATAGCTCGCATCACAGACGCCATGGCGGCGCATCAGCTCGGTGACGAAATCGACGACGAAGGCGTCGTCATCCGCCAGCCCGGGCGGGCGACGGCCCGCGGCGAGCGCGTCGATGGCCTCCGCCGCCACGCCCGCCTTCACCGCCAGCGGCGCGTGGGTCTGCCATTCGAACTGGTTCCCGGTTTCGCGCGCGACCACGCAGATCGCGAGCTCGCGGACGCGCTCCGGCAACGTGCCGTCGAAGCGCAGCGCCTCGCCGGTCTTGCCGATGCGCTCCATCAGCGCAGGCGTCTGCAGCAGCGGCACGAAGGGACCGAAGATGGCCTTACGCGGCCCGTTGATGATCGCATCGGCGGCGGCGCGCTGCGCCTCGCTCATCGCGCCGCGCTGGGGAATCGGCAGGCGCTCGGACGTCGAGGGGCCGAAGCCCTGCGGGGTCGGACGTGGGGTATCGGGCTTGTTCATGGCAGCGGGCCTTCGGCAAGGAAGGCTCATTACACCCGATCCGAAACTTTCCAGCCAATGAATAAAAGTGAAACAACCGTTCTCTGCACGAGAAGGGAATCCCTGCTCGTCGCCTCTCACCCCTTGGCTCCGGCCCGCGCCTCGCCTCCATCGAGTTCCGCCTCGTCGCGCTCGAACAGGCTGCGCAACTCCTCCCGCGCCTGCTGGATGCTCGCGACGAGCTTCGCCTCGTCCTGGTAGATCGCGTGCTGTCGCTTGAGGCTGGCCTCGTCGTGGGCGGCGAAGCGCTCAATCGTGCGGCGAGCTTCCGCTTGCCCCACGCCGAGCCGGCCGAGCAAATCCTCCGCCAGCGCGAGGCTGCCATGCCAGGTCTCGCGGATCGGGGTCTCGACGCCGAGATCCATCAGCTTGTATGCGTGGTAGCGATTGCGCGCCCGCGCGATGATGGCAACGTCGGGGAAGTGGCGGCGCACCACCGCCGCGGTGCGCAGCGAAGCCTCGACGTCGTCGATCGCCAGCACGAAGAGGCGTGCGTCCGCGGTGCCCGCCGCGCGCAGCAGGTCCTCGCGCGAGGCGTCGCCGAAATAGACTTCATTGCCGAAGCGGCGCACGTAGTCGACCTGCTGCGGATCCGCCTCCAGCACGGTGAAGGTAATGCGCTTCAGCGCGAGGACGCGGGCGACGATCTGCCCGACACGGCCGAATCCCGCGATGATCACCGGATTGCCCTGCGCGCGGATGCGATCGAAGGGGCGCGGCTGCGCGCTGCGGAAGACGCGCGCGAGCACCCGCTCCTCGAACAGGAAGAGCAGCGGCCAAGCGAGCATCGAGATCGTCACCGCAACGGTGACGGTGTCGGCAACGTCCGCGTCGAGCAGGCCCTGCTGGCGCGCGAGCTGGAAGACGACGAAAGCGAATTCGCCGCCTTGGGCAAGCGCGATCGCGAGCTTGCGGGCACTGCCCGCGGCGCGGCCCGCCACCCGGCCGACGGCGAACACCACGAGGAGCTTCAGCGCAATCAGGCAGATCGCCAGCCCGACGACGACAGCGGGCGCCTCCACCAGCAGGCCCAGGTTCGCCCCCATCCCGACCGCCATGAAGAACACGCCGAGCAGCAAACCCTTGAACGGTTCGAGGTCGGCTTCCAGTTCATGGCGGTACTCGGAATCCGCCAGCACGACGCCCGCCAGGAAGGCTCCGAGCGAGGCGGAAAGCCCCGCGGCTTCCATCAGCAGGGTGGTGCCGATCACCACCAACAGCGCCGCGGCGGTAAAGGTCTCACGGCTGCCGAGAGTCGCGATCCACGTGAACACCGGCCGCAGCAGCACCCGCCCCGCGAGCACCACACCCGCGATCGCGGCGGCCGCGCCCAGCATCCGCAGCGGCGCGAAATCGCCTCCGCCATCGCCCAGCAGCGGCAGCACGGCCAGCACCGGGATCACCGCCATGTCCTGGAACAGCAGAATCGCAAAGGCGTCGCGGCCATGGCGGTCGGGGAGCTGATTCCGTTCGGCGAGCGACTGCAGCACCATCGCCGTCGAGGACATCGCGCCCGCCAGCCCGATCACCACCGCCGCCTTCGCGTCGAGCCCGAAGCCCATTGCGGCGGCCGCCAGCACGAGCGCCGTGAGCCCCACCTGCAGGCTGCCGAGGCCGAACACCGGACGCCGCAGCACCCACAGGCGGGACGGCTTGAGCTCCAGCCCGATCACGAAGAGCAGCAGCACGACCCCGAATTCGCCGAAATGCAGGATCGCCTCCACATCCCGGATCACGCCCAGTCCCCACGGGCCGAGCAGCACGCCGGCGACGAGGTAACCCAGCACCGCGCCGAGCCCCACGCGTTTCGCGAGCGGGACGAGGATCACGGCGGCGAGCAGGAGGAAGGCGGTCTGGGTCAGCATGATCCGATGCTCAGGAACCGGTCGCTACTCCTGCAACACGTCCGCCAGCCACGTCTCGACGTCACGCAATTCCTCGAGGCAGACTCCATGCTCGGTCTCGTAAGGCCGCCAGTCCAACTCATAGCCCTGCGCGCGCAGGAAGGCGCCCGAACGCTCGGCAAACTCGTACGGAATCACCGTATCGCCATAGCCGTGGGCCATGAAGATCGGCGTGTCGCGATTCGCCGCATGGGCCTCCGCGACGAACGTGTCGGCGAGCGGCAGGTAGGTCGACAGCGCGAGCACGCCGGCGAGTCGCCGCGGATGGCGCAAGGCGGTGTGCAGTGCGATCGCCCCGCCCTGTGAGAAGCCGGCGATCACGATCTGCCGATCGGGGATGCCGCGGCCGTTCTCCCGCGCGATCAGCGCCTCAAGCTGCACCGCCGATTCGTGCACGCCCTGCGCATCCTCGCGCCGCCCGGAGAAGTCGCTCGACACGATGTCGTACCAGGCCCGCATCACGTAGCCGCCGTTGATCGTCACCGCCCGCATCGGCGCGTGCGGAAACACGAAGCGCGTCGGCGGCAGCCGCTCCGGATCGAACTGCTCGACCAGCGGTTCGAAGTCGTGGCCGTCCGCGCCCAGCCCGTGCAGCCAGATCACTGTGCAGGTGGGCTGCGGGCCGGTCTCGACTTCGACGCTGGGCAGGACAAGAGCGGGTGCTGGGGTCATGGCGGGGGCTTCCGTGGAAAGGCGGTGAGCGGCAAGGGGTGGAGACCTGAAAATAGCCGATTTTGCGAATCGCCGACACAGACAGTCATCCAAGGAACTGCTGTTTCCGCCCTCCGTTCTAAGCAACACGACTGTGCGACACGGTGCGTCAGCCCGTGTCGCCGGCTTTTCCGGCGTGCGCCCGCTGAGCTCACCCGATCGAGAGCACGCCATCACCGTCATCCACAGTTGAGGAGGAATCATGGTGAATCGAGGATTACTTGTCCGAGTGAAAGCCAAGTCGGAAAAAGTGGCGGAGGTCGAGCGCTTCCTGCAGTCGGCACTGCCCCTCGTCCGGCAGGAAACCGGCACGACGGCCTGGTTCGCCGTCCGTTGCGGGCACTCCGAGTTCGGCATCTTCGACGTCTTTCCCGGCGAAGCGGAGCGCGAGGCACACCTCACGGGCCCCGTCGCCCAAGCACTGATGGAGCGCGCCGATGAACTGTTCGCCGAGCCGCCCCAGATCCAGAAGCTCGATGTGCTGGCCGACAAGCTTCCGGCAACGACTCCCGCCGGAGCGGACACCAAGGGCGTCCTGCTCACGTTCAGGGCCAAGGCCGGCCATGATGAAGAAGTCGAGCGCTTCCTGCGCGATGCGCAACCGCTCGTCGAAGCCGAACCGGCGACCACCGCTTGGTTCGCCGTCCGCCTCGACGACGGCCGCTACGGCATCTTTGACGTCTTCCCGGACGAAGCCGGACGCCTCAGGCATCTCGCGGGACGCGTGCCACGGGAACTCATCAAGCACGCCTTCTCGCTGCTCGGCAGCCTGCCCGCTTCGGACATGCTGAGCGTGCAGGCCGAGAAGTTCGAACCGGGCTACCGCGCGGCAGCCTGATCCGCTCCACCGGAAGGCGCTGATACCCGCCTGAAATCAGCGCCTTTCGAAAGCCAGTATCCACATTCGGCATCAGCTACAATGCTTGCCCTGAACGGCAAAATACCTCCGCCGGGCACCAGCAGGGCTCCTGCCAGTCCCGATCGAACCTGGCTTCCCCCGCCGTTCATCCGCATCTCCCTGCTTCCTGGCCCCCGCGTAACGCGAGACCGGTCTTGGACGTGTCTCGCCAACTCTCAGAAAAACGCCCGCCAGGCGTCGTAGCCGACCTTGAGCACAGCCGCGCAAATATCGCCCCGCAAGCCCCTAAACTCCGTTGCGATCGCCGCAGGCACTGCGCTTTACGTTGGCGGCGTGCTGAATGCCCCGATCGTGCATCGGCGGTTGGCCGGCGACCACGTCGATTGGCGACTGCTGGCGATCGAACTGCTGCTAATCCTCTCTGCGACCTTCTCGTTCGTCCTGCTGGCCTCGTTCAATCGGCGCGCGATCTTCCGGCTCATCGCCTCGCTGCTGATCGTCCTGTCGGCCACCGGCGCGTACTACATCGCCTTCTACAACGTCGTGATCGGTCATGGCATCGTGGAGTCGGTCTTCACGACCGAGATGGACCTGATCGGCGAGATCCTCGACGTCAAACTGGGGGTCTGGGTGCTCCTGCTCGGGCTGGGACCCGCGTTGCTCCTCTGGCGCCTCTCGGCACAGCATCGTTCGCTGCTGCGCTTCCGGCATTCCTGGAAAGACGGCGCGTTTGCGGCCTTCGCGCTGATAGCAGCGGTGTTTGTAGCGATCGCCTGTACCAAGGAACTCAAGGCGGTCGACAAGCGGGCGGAAGCGAGGCGGGGCCGGGACATCCCGGGCTCTGCCGCGCTCGCGGCCCATCGCTACCTGCCGACCAACTGGATGTCCGGGCTGGGCATGTCCATCAGCGAAGAGTGGCAGCAGCGAGTCCAGGCCAGGAATCTGGTCGACCCGGCGGAACAGCACGCCTGGTCTGCCCCCGCCTCCCTCGACGACGCCGTCGTCGTGCTGGTCATCGGTGAGTCTGCCCGCTGGGATCACATGAGCGCGCTCGGGTATCAGCGCCCCACGACGCCGCTCATTGCGAAAGAACCCGGCCTGGTGGCGATGCGCGGCGAGTCGTGCAACACGGCGACGGCGCTGTCGCTGCGCTGCATGTTCGTGCGTCCGGAAAGCATCGCGAACGGCGCAAACGGGGTCGAGATTCAGAAGGAAGACAACGTGTTTTCCGTCTTCAAGCACCTGGGCTTTTCCATCGACCTCTTCGCGATGCAGGCCGAAGTCGGCTTCTATAACAAGACGCACGCCGACCGTTACAAGATCCGCGAGGTCATCGCCGCGGAGGCGTACAACCAGGGCAAGCCCGTCGACGACATTTTGCTCGTGCGCGAGATGCAGGATTCCATCAAGCGCTGGGAAGAGTCCGGCCAGAAGGGGCGGCATCTCGTGATTCTCCACACCAAGGGTTCCCATTACCTCTACAGCAACCGATACCCGCGGAATTTCGCCGCCCAACAACCCGAATGCCTGGGCTCCGTCGCCGAGTGCAGCCGCGAACAGCTGATCAATTCTTACGACAACAGTATTCTCTACACCGACTACGTACTGCATTCGCTGATGGATTCGCTGCGGGACAAGAAGGCCTTTCTTTTCTATGTCTCAGACCACGGCGAATCGATCGACGACGGACTTCACCTGCACGGCACCCCAAAGGCCGTCGCACCGAAGGAACAATTTGCCGTGCCTTTCCTGCTGTGGTTTTCGGATCGTTGGCTCGCGGACGGCGACAACCGGGGCCGCTTCGAGCAGCTCAAAAAGACGTCCGGCGAAACGAGGCGCCACGGCGAGATCTTCGACTCGCTCCTCGGCTGCGCCGGTGTCGCCTCCCCTGATGGGGGGATAACGGCTCGACGCAACTGGTGCGAATCGTCTCCGGGTTCGAACTGAGAGCAATTCGCGCGAGCAGCCGTTCTTTGCCGGCCGGATAAGATGAAAAAAGCGCTGATTTCCGTATGGAAACAGCCGAGGAGATTTTCATGACCCTAGCAATCAGGGCAGCGCAGGAGCTCCCTGAAGTCAAAAGCTGAAGTCGTTTCGTTCGACCACGCAGACGTCCGTCTTGCCCTCGCGAGCTCGCTCCACAATGATCGCTGCCCGGTCCGATCCTCGCGCGGCGGAATCCTGCAGCACAGTGATTGCCTGGTCGAAGCGCCCCAACTCGCGCAGCAGTTCGCCTTCCACGACCGCGTCGCGCTTCTCGTCCGGCTGGGCACGCAGCAGTACAAGGAGAGCGGCCATGTTCTGGCCAACTTGCTCGTCGCTCATCGGTTGCTCAGCACGGGACCCGCGACGTGGATGGTTGCCGGCCCACCAAAGTCGGGTGCGCACATAGATTTCGCGCTCCTGCGTAGAGGCAAGGCCGCGCTCAAGCGCCCACCACAGTTCACGGCCGCGAGGGCTTTCCACGTACGGGGCCGAGTGCCATGCGTCCGGAACGGCTTTCCACGCAGCTTCAGAATCGATCAGCCGATTGCTCATCAAGCCAGCCAGGCAACGTTTCCACCCTGGCCACCGAAGCGAGATCGGTTCCCGCGGCATGACGCCGAGCCGGGCGACATCGTCAAACCAGAACAGTCCTTCACAAATCCCACAACAGCCGAGCGCCGCGACAGGCGAAACGCCTAGGAAGCTTGCAAAGCCGTCGGACCAGTAAACCGAGCCAAAGTTGTTAAAAGAGGCCAGCCGCTGTCTCAGCAGCAGCGACTCACACCGGGGACAGGCAATCACCTCTGGCTCGGCAAAGCGGGTCATGGACGAAGAGATTCCATTGATTTTCAGGCTGGACCGGTAGGCATACGAGCGCCTGCGGTTGTGCCAAGGGTTTGGCAGAAGCCCGGTCGGGTGCGACAGGTTAAAGGATTAATGGAAGTCTCGCCCGCCTAAAGGACGTACAGGCTATGCTTTCGCAATACCAACGAAGCATCTGACCGACAGACGGTAGCCTGCCCCCATGACCAGCCTCCCCAACGGCCTCTACGACTTGCTGCTTGACGCGCGCATCCGCGAACTTGCGCTGCAGCTACGCGATGCGGGGCACGCCGACGTTGAACGTCTCACCGGCGACGCCCGCCGCCGCCGGCTCGTAGAAGTGCTCTCTCGACTGCTGCCCGATTTGCTCGAAGAGGCGGCCGACGCCGAAGATGACATCGCTCGCGAGCAGCGCGAACTTGCGCTCGTCAACGGCCTGCTTACCCACCTTCGAAGCGGCTACGGACCCGCAGGGGAGTGGACTGCGCCGGTACTGGCGCTTCGGTCGATCTATCGCGGCAATGCCCGCCCGGCACAACCTCCCACAGGCTTGCTCGCACCATGGCTGTTCACCGCCGGCCGCGCCGACCCCTCGCTGTTCGCCGAACTTCGGGCCGAGCTCAGTTCTGCCGATCACGTGGACATCGTCGTCAGCTTCATCACCTGGAGCGGGCTGCGCAAACTCCTGGACGTGCTGGAATCCGTCACCGCGATCGACGCGGACGGCCAGCCGCGTACGCGGCTACGCGTCATCACGACCACCTATACCGGCGCGACCGAAGCCCGCGCCGTCGAGACGCTCGCGGCCCTGCCGGGCGTGGAACTCCGCATCTCCCTCGACGGGCGCCGCAGCCGGCTGCACGCAAAGGCCTGGCTGTTTCACCGCGCGACCGGCTTCGGCACCGCCTTCGTCGGCAGCGCCAATCTGTCCGCGGCCGCGCTGCTCGGTGGCGTCGAATGGACGGTCAAGTTCACACAGGCCGGACAAGCCGACCTCTTCGCCGCTGCCGAGGCGCATTTCGAGACGCTCTGGAACGACCCGGAATTTCAACGCTTCAATCCTCACGACGACATCCATCGCCTGGAATTGCGCCGCGCGCTGCAGCAGGCCAAGGGCACAAACACCGAACCCATTGCCACCCCCACGTGGTTCGACCTGCAGCCGAAGGCCTACCAGCAGGCGATGCTCGACCGCCTCGCCGCCGAACGGCGCCACGGCCGCACACGCAATCTGGTCGTCGCGGCGACCGGGACCGGCAAGACCGTCGTCGCGGCGTTCGACTACAAGCGCCTGTGCGAGCAGCAGGGCGGCAAGCCGCGTCTGCTGTTCGTCGCGCATCGCGTCGAGCTCTTGCGGCAGGCCATAGAAACCTACCGCCAGGTGCTGCGCACCCCCGCCTTCGGCGAGCTCCTGGCCGACGGCAGCCAGCCCGACAGCAGCGAACACGTCTTCGCAACCATCATGTCGGTCGCCGCCCGTGATCTGCTTGCAAGCCACGGCGTCGACTACTGGAACACCGTCGTCATCGACGAATGTCACCACCTGCCGGCGAGCCAGTTCGACGCCTTCGCGAGCACGATCCGCCCGCGCTTCCTGCTCGGCCTCACCGCGACGCCCGAGCGCGCGGACGGACGCTCGGTCCTGCAGTACTTCGACGCGCGCCCCGACGGCAGTCCGGCGGTCGAACTGCGCCTCTGGGACGCGCTCGACCAGCAACTCCTCGCGCCCTTCGAGTACTACGCGAGTACCGACAGCACGGACCTCAGCCGCATTCGCTGGAATCAGCCTGGAGAACTCGCCCAGCTCGCGAACGTCATCAGCGGCAACGACGCACGCGCCCGTCTGGTAATCCACGCCATCGAGCAATACGTCGCCGACCACAGCGCGATGCGCGCGATCGCGTTTTGCGTCGACATCGCCCACGCGAATTTCATGGCCGAACGGCTCACTAAGGCGGGCCTCCCGGCGCTCGCGATCACCAGCCAGACGCCGCGCGACGTACGCGAACGCGCCCCGCAAGACCTCGCCGCCGGCACGCTGAAAGTGCTTTGCACCGTCGATCTCTACAACGAAGGCGTCGACATCCCGGAGGCCAACACGCTGCTGCTCCTGCGCCCGACCCAAAGCCCGGTCGTGTTCCAGCAACAACTCGGGCGCGGCCTCCGTCTCGCCGACGGCAAGGAGAGCTGCCTCGTCCTCGATTTCGTCGGGCAGCTACAAGACGATTTCCGCTTCGACCTGCTGTATCGCTCGATTACCGGCCTCAACCGCCAGCAGCTCATCGAAGCCGTTGAACAGGGCTTCACGACGCTGCCACCCGGCTGCCACATCCAGTTCGACCGCGTCGCGCGCGATGCCGTCCTGCGGCGCCTGCGCCAGATCAGCAACCAGAACTGGCGTCGCCTCACCGCGGAACTGCGCTATTACGCCACCACCCGCCGCGACGCACCCCTGACGCTCGCCGACTTCGTCCGCGACCAGTGCCTGGACCTCGAAGACCTCTATGACGGCAAACCCGGCTGGACCGCGCTGCGCCGCGCCGCCGGCCTCGAACACTCCGCGCCCGATCCTGACGAAACCTACCTCGGCAAGCACTTCGCGGCGCTCCTGCATATCGACGATCCCGAGCACCTTCGGGTCCTGCGCCGCGTCGCAGAAAACCCGTGCGACCTCGCCGGCCAACTCGCGTCCACCGAGCGGGGCCGTGTGCAAATGCTCGCCTACCAGCTTTTCAGCGACCGTAGCGCCCTGATGGACGTCCCCGCCTTCCTCGCCCGCATGGCCGACAACCCCGCGATGCGCCGCGAACTCGGGGAACTTGCCACCTGCCTCGACGAGCGCGCCGACCTCGACCCGGAGCCCCTCCCCGGCGCGCCCGCCGACTGGCCGCTCACCCTGCATGCCGCCTACCAGATCCGCGAAATCCTCACCGCGGTCGGCTGGATCACGCCGCAACGCCGCGCTCCCTTCCAGGCCGGCGTCCTCGCGCTACCCGCGCACAAGACCGAACTCCTGTTTGTCACCCTCGACAAGCGCGACGGTTTCAACGAGCGCATCGCTTATCACGACTACGCGATCAGTCCGGAGCTCTTCCACTGGCAGTCACAGAACTCGGCCGGGTCGGACACACCGGCAGGGCGCCGCTATTGCGAATCGCCGCGCAATGGATGGAAGTTTCAGCTCTTCGTCCGGGAGGCGCGCGGGCAGGCGTACCGGACCCTGGGGCCGGTGACGCTGGAGCGCGTGGAGGGGGATCGGCCGCTGTCGATCACGTGGCGGCTGGAACGGGCGTTGCCGGTGGTGTTATTCAAGCGATACAGCGTTTTGAGGACTTAGGTCGTCCTTTGACCATACCGATAATCTGCCCTCACTAGTGAGCGCGTCACCAGATCACCTACACGTCCTTTGATTAGCTGTTGATCAAGACTCGTTGAAAGAAGATAGGAACGGAGTAGACGCGAGCCTCCAGATTTTGAGTTCTATTGATGCAACGGAATAGGCCTGCATGCTCATAAAACGCAAAGAAACTAGCTAGAGCATCGTTCGTTTTATCGCCCAGCGCCTTCCCAATCACCTTTTTTGCATCGCGAAACTGGATTTGATCAGGCGTCTTTGAACCTTGAATCGCCTGCATCAACAACGTTGCAGGCCGACTCCACTGATGGTGCAGCCCGATAATTGTCTGCAGGGAAAGTCGTCGTATTTCGTTATATGCTTCGCATAAGTGATCGCGCAAAAAAACCGGATACTCGCCCTTCTCATTCTGCGCAATCTCCTTTTCAGGATTACTACTGTAGTAATTTCTTGCAATTTCCAAGCCTTTTTGCATAAAGAGCAGTACCGATCGAGGTGTAGTACCTTCGTTCGACAACTGAAAGTGCGTTTCGATGAAATGCGCAATTTCAATCTGCTCTGTTTTATTCGATCTATTCTGATGACTAACAGAGCGCGGAAAAATAACCGTGATTACAGCTCTATTCACTAAGTCATGAAGATTAGTTGTTCTTGCGTCATACTCGTCACGCTTTCTCTGCCTAATCTTGGCTCGAATCATCAAAATCGCGCGCCGCAGTCTCGCCCCAACTGACTTCTCGCTTTCGGGCATTGAGTCAATTGCCCTTATCTCGCGTAGAAATGCTCGGTCAATTTTTAGAACCTCTTCATTACACTCAAACCTCAGGGCCTTTCCCCTCAAAACAGGTGCCAAGTTATGAAATATTCTGGAGGCCATCAATTGCCGAATATCTTCCGCCGTCCACTTCAGATCGACCTTTCTCGGGTCTATCTTATCCTTGCCAATCGAAGAGAAATCTAGGCGTTCATACAAATCTCGCCGAAGAAATAGTTTTATCTTTATTTTCGGATAAGACTGATAATCTCGCCAGCAATGCAGAAGGGCCTGTAACGTTTCCAGCTGTGTTTGATACTCAACATCCGAGACAAATTCATCGAGCTTGTCTATTAGGACGTATGACACGCATTTTGACTTCGAGAGAAGTGAATTCAGCTCACCTTTTAGACGCGGCAGATCGATATAACTTGTTTGCAGCAACAAGTCATCCGCGGCGGATTTGGGTTCAACGGACGTATAGAAATTTGGAACGACATGCCCAAGATGCCCTCCCTCAAGCTTGACGCCGAAAGATTTTTTTGTATTGACTAACAGATCAAGCAATCCTACTTTTCTTTGACTCTTCCATCCGGAGATGTCATAGAAAGAATCCCGTATTTGCTCAAATGCCTGATTTCCTGAAAAACTTTCCTTCAGTCCATCAAGGCACCGACTGAATATATATAACTCCCAGACAATTCTGTGCTGCGCACTACTTTGGCTGGTCGGATCTTTAATTTGTGCGATTACGTGCTCTCGCAAAGTCTTGTATCCGAGATCTTCATCGATTGGGATGTAGACCTGCTTAAGATTCTCACGATTGACAAATTTTATCTTTCTCTCAGATAAGAGCCGAAATACTGCCGTCTTTCCAGCGCCTCTATCTCCAACCAAAATGGATTTGTTTTCATCCAAAAATTCTTTAACCGGAGAAATGACCAAAGCACATGTTTCTAAAAGAGGATCATCCTTTCCATCAGCCTCCCCGAACACAAATTTGTTAAGATTTTCGACCTGAAATTTACCTGGAAGATTCTGAATACGATGCATTTTTTGTTCTAAATGTTTATGTTATGTTCGGCTAAAGACCTACACTACTCTGTTTCGTAATGGCTGCCGGCGTCCGTTCGTACCCTTGCGCGTTAATGCTGTGGCAGTAGCAGGCTTTCGTCGCCATTCAAGCCAAATCTGCATGGAATGTACTCGATTTCTGGTAAGGCCAGCTCCCACAACCGACACAGCAAGCCCTGCTCGTCTTCCCGCGCATGGCGCACCAGCATCGCGACCACGCGTGCCGCGACGATCTCGCCCTGCGGCAGCTGAAACTTTGACGACATACGCCCGACCATCGTCCCCGACGCATCGGTGAGTTCCCACCCGGTCTTGCCGTCGCTCCGCGGACGCAGCACCAGCGGATCGCCGATATCGAGCGCCGCCAGCGCGCGATGAGTTGGCGCCGAGGTCGCGAAGCGCCCCGGCCACGACAGCACGACCTTCTCCAGATCGGCACACCAGACGCGATGTGCGACGCCCGGCTCCGGCGGCAACGCCCCCGGCCGCGAGCGCAACACCAGTCCCTCCAAATCGCGCACGAACGGATGCCGCCCGCCGACCACCTCACACACCGTCAGCGACTTCCGCGGCCGCGTCATCGCCACATAGAAGAGCCGCCGTTCGTCATCCCCGCGCCCCTGCCAGCCGCCGCCATCGAGGATCAGCACGTGGTAGAACTCCAGGCCCTTCGCGCGGTGGGCGGTCATCAGCACCAGCGGCGCATTGGGGCGGGCGTCGGCGGTGGGTTTGCCGATCGCGCCGAAGTCGTAGAGGGATTCAATGAGGTCGTCTACGACGAGTTCTCGGCCGGGGGCGGTCGAGTCCGCATCATTGATGAACTGCGCGAGCGCGGCACGCTGGGGGTGCTCGATGAGGCCGTCCGGTTGGGCGTGGAAGCGGCGGCGGAACCAGCGAGACAGGACGCCGGAGCGGATCAGCACGCGTCGGCGTTTCGCGCTGCGGCACTGGCCGCGCAACAAGGTCGCGAGGGCATCGCCTTCGCGCGTCTGGTGCAGACTGACGCCGGCGCCGTCCCGCAGCAGCCGAACGGGGATCCCGCGCAGGCGGCACAGCGCGGCCATCGGTTCGAGGTCTTCCCATCGGCGGGCGATGACCGCGAAGTGACCCCACTGGCCTGCGCTGCCGTCCTTCGCGATCAGGTCATGCACACGCTGCAGTTCATCGAGCGCGACTTGCACTTCTTGATACGGGTTGCGCAGCACTTCGAGGACGTGCACGCGGCCTTCCGTGAGCGGATCGAGCGTCTGCTCGCCGCCGTCGGGTTGATCGCGCCGCGCGTGGTTCACGCGGATCGCCTGCCCTGCCTTCATGCGGTCGCGAGCGCGTTCGATGACACGATTGGCGCAATGGATGATGTGCTTCGTTGAGCGGTAGTTCTCAATGAGCGCATAGCGGCGCGCGGCGTAGTCAGTCTCGAACTGACGGATATAGCGCACGCTCGCGCCGTCGAAGGCGTAGATGTTCTGATCGTCGTCGCCGACCACCATCAGTGACACCCGATCCTCCTCGGTCTGCAGCGTGCGGCCGGCGACCGCGCTGATGAGCTCGTAATGGTCGCCATTGATGTCCTGGTATTCGTCGACGAGCAGGAAGCGCAGGCCGGAGAGCAGGCGGTCGCGCAGGATGGAGGGGCCGACTCCGTCAGCCACATTCTGATCCTGCTCGGCGGCGCGCAGCCG